>JABABI010000051.1 GCA_014238335.1 Fuerstiella sp. | reverse complement strand
TCAATGATGAGCTCAACGAAGAGGATGCCCTGGAAGTTGCGATGGAATTGGGCGTCGACCTGGAGATAAAACGCGGGCGCGACATCGAAGCAGAGCTCCTGGCGTCGCTGGATCACGATGATGACGAAGACAGTTTGGAGTGGCGTCCTCCGATCATTACGGTTCTGGGGCACGTCGACCACGGCAAGACAACACTGGTCGATAATCTGAGAAATGCCAGTGTGGCGGCCGGCGAAGCAGGGGGCATTACACAGCATATTGCCGCCTATCAGATCGAAAACGAGGGCCAGCATCTGACGTTTGTCGACACGCCTGGTCACGCTGCATTCGGCGAAATGCGAGCTCGCGGAGCTAATGTGACCGACATCATCGTCCTGGTCATCGCCGCGGACGACGGTGTCATGCCACAGACGGAAGAGTGCATCAGTCATGCCAAGAGTGCAGGCGTGCCAATCGTGATTGCGCTGAACAAAATGGACCTGCCAGAAGTGGACGACCAGAAGGTGCTGCAGCAGCTTGCTCAGCACGAACTTTTGCCGTCCGAATGGGGCGGCGAATACGAAGTTGTCCGAACATCGGGCGAGACCGGAATGGGGCTCGATAACCTTGTCGAAACACTTCAGCTGACGGCCGAGCTGCTCGAATTCAAGGCCAATCCGGATCGCGAAGCTGTCGGCGTGTGCCTTGAATCGTTCCGCGACGAAGGGCGTGGTGTGATCGCCTGGATGATCGTGCAGAAAGGCACGTTGAAGGTGGGCGACGATGTCCTCTGCGGTACCAGCTATGGACGCATTCGCGCCATGTACGACGACAAGGGCAACGAGGTCCGGGAAGCCGGTCCATCAACACCTGTTAAGGTTGCCGGTCTGAATGAGGTACCGACAGCCGGTGTGCACTTCTTTGTAATGAAGGATGTCGAAGAGGCTCGGCAGGTTGGTGAAACCAGACAACATGAAGGGCGCGAACAGGTGCTCTCGCGTCGTGGCCAGCCAAGAACACTGGAAGACATTCTGAATTCGGCCCGCGAGGGAGAAGGCGTTCAGGAGTTGCCGCTGATCATCAAAGCCGACACTCCGGGTTCGCTGGAAGCGATTCGTGGTGAGCTGGGTAAGTTCGAGCACCCAGAAGTGAAGGTGTCGATCATTCACGAAGGTGTTGGCGGCGTTAACGAAAGCGACGTGTATCTGGCCAGCGCTGCCGAGGCCATCATTGTGGCGTTTCACGTGATCGCAGAGGATCGAGCCGAGCAGCTGGCTGAAAAAGAAGCCGTGGACATTCGTCGATATAATATTATTTACGAGGTCACGGAACAGATCCGTCAGTCGCTGGAAGGACTGCTGCGACCCGAAAAAGTTGAAGTTGCGACCGGTCGGGCGATCGTGCTGCGAACGTTTGCCATCAGCCGGTTCGGTACTATTGCTGGTTGCCGAGTGATCAACGGCACAATTTCTCGCGACAATCGCGTCCATGTGATTCGAGACAATACGGTTTTGAATGACTACCGCATCGGGTCCCTGAAGCGGGAGAAGGATGACGCCAAGGATGTACGCGAAGGTATGGAGTGCGGTATTCGGCTGGACGGATTCAACGATGTTAAAGACGGTGACCTGCTTGAGGCATTCCGCATCGACGAAATTCAGCGGACTCTGTCGTGACCGGGCAGTGGTGCAGTCAGGGCGAGCGACCACTCAAAAATTACCAAGGCAGTCCCGTTTGTCTGTGGTGAGGCGGAGACACACCCTTCACGGCAGTCAAGGCGAACAGAGGATCATCATGTCATCACGCAGAACAGACCGTGTGGCTTCCGTTATCCGTGAAGTTGTCAGTACCACCATTCTACAGGAACTTCGTGACCCAAGGATTCGCAACGTGACCGTGCTGGGCGCTCAGGTCAGTCCCGACCTGCGATATGCGACCGTTCGCGTCTCTGTGAGGGGGGCAGAAAAGGAAGAGGCACTGACGCTGCACGGTTTGAATTCTGCCCGAGGATTCCTGCAGTCGAAAGTCGCAGAACGGGTCAAAACTCGATACACTCCGGAGCTGCGTTTCGAAATCGATCGGGGTGTACATAAATCCATTGAAACGTCTCGCATTCTTCGCGAAGTCCTTGCCGAGGATGATTTGTTGGAGTCTCCTACAGAGAACGTCACAGAAGACACAGATGACGTTGAATCGCCGGAACAGACGCCATCGTCCGGCATCTGATCACGTTACCGTTCGCCCAGGAATAGAAAATGCCATCGGCGCCAGTCACACGAGCAAGCGATAAACAGCAGGCATGCAAGAAGCTGTCGTCGCTGCTTCAGAAAGATTACGGACGATCAGTCCCCAAGATCAAGTTACCGGTCTTGGAAACGATGCTATTCGCTGTCTGTCTGGAAGATAATTCCTGGGAGAACGCGGAAGCCGGCTACAGGAAACTGCTGAAGTCATATTTCGATCTGAACGAAATCAGGGTCAGTTCCGTCCCGGAACTGGAACGCACTCTCGGCAGTCTAAACGCAGCGGCATGGAAAGGCTTGCGCATCAAGTCGATTTTGCGATTTGTATTCGAAAGTACGTACACTTTCGATTTCGAAAAACTGGCAAAACTCACGCTGGAATCAGCGCAGAAGCGGCTGAAGAAGATCGACTATATTTCTCCGTTCATCGCCAGCTACACGCTGCAACAGGTTCTTGGCAGTCATGTCGTATGTTTCGATGAATGCACTCACCAGACAGCCGTCCATCTGGGCATCGTGCCGGCGGACAGTTCTATCGAATCCGCCTCAGAGTTCCTGAAATCCGGCGTCAAAAAAACAGAGGCTGCGGGTTTCATTCATTTGCTGCGATGCTTTGCCACCGATCCGAAGTTCGAAGATCGGATTACAGATGAGTATGACGAAGATGAGTTTGACGTACTGAAAGTGGCCGAGCGTTTGGCTACACTCAATGCACCGCGGAAGAGAAAGAAGGTTGTAAGGAAAGCCGCTGCCAAGGCACAGAAAACAGCGGCCAAGTCCACCAAGTCTGCTGCATCAAAGACCGCGAAAGCCAAAGCGACTTCAAAGAAAGCGACTTCAAAGAAAGCGACTTCAAAGAAAGTGACTTCAAAGAAAGTGACTTCAAAGAAAGTGACTTCAAAGAAAGCGACTTCAAAGAAAGCAGCGGCGGCAAAAAAATCCGCACCAGCCAGGAAAAAGACAGCCAAGAAGGCGCTCGCGAAGAAAAATCCGCCCGCGAAGCAGCCGGCAAAGAAAAAATCTGTGGCAAAACTAACGCCGAAAAAAACGACAAAGAAGAAAGCCACCAAGAGGAAAAAGTGACAGTGCTGGTGCCGCCAGACGCGGCAGACCGTCGAATTCATGAGTCTCATCTGTTCATGGCCCGGACTTTTCGCGATAATGCGGTGTGGTGGTGACTGCTTCGGCAGTACTTGATCTCATCGGTTTTCCTCAAAATACAACGGGCTTCAGGATGTCCATGACTCCTCTTCGAAACCTCACTATTCTTGCCCTGATCCTCACGGCAGCCTGTCATTTCACGACAGGTGTCCGCGCTGCTTCGCAACTGCCGGAATCCACGCCGCAACTGCCGGAATCCACGCCGCAACCAGGGGGGCAGCAACAGGCAAAGGATGCGTTGCCTGGACTTCGCCAGCCGGGCGACGACGTCAGTGAAGAGCTCAAGGATCCACTGAAGTCGGCCGACGCAAAGAAGACAGAATCGATGGCTGCCTATATGGAAGGAGTCGCCGCGCAGAAGGCGGGCGATTTCCAGGAGGCATTGAAAGCATTTGAGAAAGCGGCTGCGGCTGATCCCTCTGCTCCCGAACCGGTTAGAGCTCAGGCGATACTGCTGATGCGTCTGGGAAAACGTCTGCAGGCGACTGAAATGGCCAAAAAGGCCATTGAGCTTGATCCGGGTGATTACGACATGCGTCGCCAAATGGCTGAAGACAGTCTACGGCAGCGTCAGGTTCCTGAGGCGATCAAGCTGATCGAAGAGGCAGTTGCGTCGCCGAGGCTTAAACACGACTCCAGTGATTATATAAACATCCAGCGGATCCGTGGCATTCTTTACGTCGCCATCCGCAATACGGCGAAGGCTGCCAGCAGTTATCGTGTTCTGCTCAGCGCTCTGGAGCGGCCGGAAGACTTTGGTCTCGATTTTCGCGAGCACCAGGCCTTAATGAATGACCAGACCACTGGGTATGAGACCATTGGCAAAGTCATGCTGGATGTGGGCAGAAACGACGATGCGATCACCGCCTTTAAGGCATTGGCGCGGGTCAAGAACGACATGCCTGGAGACCATCACTACTGGCTTGCCCTGGCTCAATACCGCAAAGACGACCTGGAGCCAGCGGAAGAAAGTCTGAATCGGTATTTTGCCACGAATCGCAGAAGGTCTGAGTCCCTGCGTCTTGTCTCGGACCTGTTCAATGCAACGTCTCGGCCGGACATGATTCCTGGCCGACTTGCGGAACTGGCGGAAGGTACGAACGACGCTAATGCAGTTAACCTGTTTCTTGGACAGGTGTTGATCGAACGGGGTGACGCAGCGGCTGCTACAAAGGTGTTTGAAAGTATCATTGCCGAATCAGCCGATGCAGGCGCGTATTTGGGGCTGGTACAGGTTCATATTCTCAATCGTGATGCGGACTCATTGCTTGCCGGCATCAACAAGGCTCTCAAGGCGAGAATACAGGTTCAGGAACTGCTTCCCATGGTGGGACAAATAGCCAACGAGAATGACTTCGCAAAGCGAGTTGTGGCAGCAGGCGTAGAGTCCCTGGGCCAGAAAGACGGTGAGCCGGATCCCAGAGCAACATATTTCTACAGCCTGGTCGCCGAACAATTGGAATTACGAGAGCAGGAAGAAACGCTTTTACAGGCAACGCTGGACCATGGTCCTGATAATGTAATGGGGGTCGACGCCCTGAATCGGTTGGGACTCAGCCAGTACTCTCAGGATAAATTTGTTGAGGCTGCCCATACGTTCCGGCAGTTGATTGCCATTCGGACATTGTCGACCGGCGACCGCGTGATGGCTCTCTATCGTTTGTCCTACGCTGAAGCATTCAACGAAAACTACGAGGAAGCGACGACCGCTGTTGAAACAGCCCTGAAGCTCGTCCCGCAGAATGCTGAACTCACGTTTCAGTTGGGATGGGTTCAACTTCAGGCTGGCGACTTCGAGTCGTCAGAACGGTCTTTGAAATCAGCAATTGCGCTTGCCGAGTCCGACCCTAAACTTGAAGCACGAGCACGTCTGCTGCTTGGCGCTCTGTATACGCAACAGGGAAATTGGAGCAAAGCCATCACTTTGTATGAAGATCTGCTGGCGATCCTCGAACTCACGGACGAGTTTGCGCGTCGGGGCCGCATGGCATTGTCGAATGCTTATGCACAGAGCGGCGATATGGTCAATGGTGAGCGGATTCTGGAAGAAGTGTACGCACAGTCGCCTGACGATCCCGGCGTCAATAACGACCTGGGCTACCTTTACGCAGAACAAAACAAGAACCTGGAAAAAGCGGAAAAAATGGTGCGGATCGCCGTGGCAGCGGAGCCGGACAATGCGGCATATCTTGATAGCCTGGGCTGGGTTCTGTATCGACTTGGGAAGAATGAAGAGGCCCTTGAAGTGTTGAAAAAAGCAAATGCCGACCCTGACTATCGTGACTCCACAATTATCGAACATCTTGGGGATGTAGAGAAAGCCCTCGGCAAAGAGGAAGACGCCCGAAAGTCGTGGACGGAGGCACAGAGTGTGGAAAAGGAATCCGCGATTCCCGATGAAGCGATACTGAAACGCCTTCGCGAGAAACTCGGGGGCTCAGACGATTCGACGGAATCGCCGTGTCAGTCACCTTAGAATGATTTCACAAAGTAGAAAACGGTTCCCGCTGGTCCCTGACGAGTGCAAACGAAAAAACATGTTTAGTGCAGGGATGGCTGGCGCGGACTGCATTACTGCAATCCACAATTCCGGATTGTTAATCTGAATACGTCATCAGCGTTGACACTTTCGAACAGTTTGCGGAAGAACTCATCCACAAGTACCCGGTACCCGAAGTTCAACAGTCTACAGTATGGCAGGCCATTCTCATTGGGCAAACATCGCCCGCAAAAAAGCGCGCATTGACAAAGTCCGCGGAAAGCTGTTTGCGAAGCTCAGCCGAGCCATTATTGTCGCCGCCCAGCACGGTGGCGGTGACCCGTCCGCAAATCTCACCTTGCGGTACGCCATAGACAAGGCGCGCAAGAACAGCATGCCCATGGACAATATCGAGCGTGCAGTCAAGAAGGGGTGTGGCGATACCGCGGGAGCCAAATACGAAGAGTTGCTGTATGAAGGATACGGCCCGGATGGCGTTGCCGTCCTGTGCGAAATTCTCACTGAGAATAGGAACCGGACGGCCAGCGAAGTTCGCAAAACCTTTGAAGTTCATGGTGGAAATCTTGGAGCCACCGGTTGTGTCGCATGGATGTTTGACAGCAAGTCAGTGTTCGCTGTGAGTGCTTCGGACACTGATGAGGACACACTTTTTGAAGTTGTTCTGGAGGCCGGCGCCGACGATGTTGAGTCGTTGCAGGCGGGCTTTCACGTCACCGGCCCACCGGATTCGTTTCAGGCTATCAGCGATGCACTGGAAGCGGCGTCCATCGAAACTCAAAGTGCGGAAATCACTCGAGTCCCTCAAAATACGGTGGAACTGGAAGTCAAAAGTGGCCGCCGGGTCATCAGACTGCTTGACGCACTGGAAGAAAACGATGACATTCAAAACGTCACCGCGAACTTCAGTATCCCGGACGATATCATGCAGGAAGTGATGGCGGACTGATAGACTGCTGATGAACGGGACGAGGCAATGTTCTGCATGACATCATTGTCAGGATCTCGTTTTCTGGGTCAGAGCAAATTCGTGAGTCGACTCAGGCAAATGGAATAGTTGCGGCAGGACGCAGGGTTCAGGAATGGCCAGAGAAACCACTATCCGGCAGGACGATTTTTCTGCCGAGGATCCGGACGACGAAGTTGCACAAGGACTTCCCGGTGCTGCGGTCCCTGACAGTTCGGGCCCGCCGGAATTTGACGATGAGCTTCGTCCTTCACGTCTGGAGGATGTCGTTGGCCAGTCTGCCGTTGTTGAACGCATTCGGATTTTGCTGGAAGCCGCCCGCAAGAGAAACGAGCCGCTGGGACATCTGCTGCTTGATGGTCCGCCCGGACTCGGCAAGACCACTCTGGCAATGGTGATTCCAAAGGAACTCGGCATGGATTTTCAAATCACCGCCGGTCCGTCTCTGAGCGCTCCCAAAGATTTGCTGCCGTATCTGACGAATGCCAGTGCGGGCTCCGTTCTTTTTATCGACGAAATTCACCGGATGCCGGCGGCTGTCGAAGAATTCATCTATCCGGCGATGGAGGATTTTCGCGTCGATATTACGTTGGGCGACGGGTTGAATGCCCGAACCATCAATATGCAGCTGCAGCAGTTCACCGTGATCGGCGCCACTACCAGAAGCGGGATGCTGACGGCTCCGTTACGCGACAGGTTCGTCAGCCGTGAGCATCTTAGTTTTTACACACTGGAAGAACTGACCACAATTGTGCGCCGCAATGCCGACAAGCTGCGTACGGAAACTACAGAAGACGCCGCTCGGCAGATTGCATTGCGATCGCGTGGTACGCCGCGCAAAGCTAACAACTGGCTGCGCTGGACTCGAGACTATGCTGACGCTCGCGTCAACGGAATCATCACGCTGGATGTAGCCAATCGGGCGCTGAAGATGAAAGGGGTGGACGATCGCGGGCTGGAGGAACTCGATCGTAAGTATATCGAAACGATCATCACGGTCTTTTCCGGTGGCCCGGCCGGTGTACAGGCGATTGCACACACCATGAACATTCCGGCAGACACGCTGGAAGATGAGATAGAACCCTACCTGCTGCGAGAGGGCCTGATTCAAAGAACCCCTCGAGGCCGCGTGATCACAGCCGCCGCATGGGCACATGTGGGCAGCACGCCTCCGCAGGATTTGCCGCCCGATTCCAGCGATTCAATGGATAACGATGATCAGGGCAAACTGTTCTGACATTCCTGTCGAATGCGCAGCTGTCCTAACCTGCAGTGGCCGCTCGAACGAACGAATTCATCAGGTGGGGACGTGGCACAGAACGGGTAATACTACTCATCACTCGTTCGGCCTGAATCGATGGGTGCAGTGCGGTGTCCGGAGAGAATCCAACAACGTCACCGATGCCAAATACCCCACTGCACCACGTTTCAAAGTTACTGGCACACCAAAGCTGCCCATTTTCATCGGGCTCAACGTTGATCGTATCCAAACTCAGGTGGTCGGTGAAGCCGACACAACGTCGACAGTCCACGACATCGGCGTGTAGTTTTGTGAACGGCGCTCCGAACTGCGACAACCCAACTTCTGCCGGATGGTAACCAATCTGCACTCCAGCTGCCCCCGCCAATTCGTGCATGACGGATTCGTTGTCGTGGCGAGCAACGTGCCGAGTCTCAACGCCAAACAGACTGATGAGCGCAGAAAGACCAGCACCTACGTCACCACCGCCAACGACACATGCGGTATCGGGCAGATGTCGCCCCGTGAACAGCGATTCCGGGCGGTGGAACGGCATCAGGCCGAGTGGTCGATGCATCGCCGTTTGACGAACTCCTGTCCCGATGACAAGGTGTCGCGCTTTGACGGTTTCACGACTACACGAAACTCCCAGCGACACCATCAGATCCCGACTTCCGATGAATCGAGCTTCGCCCAGCATCACGTCGACACCGATGTTCTCCAGCATCTGGACGTGTTCTGAAATCTCTTCAACAAACGCACGCCTGATCAGCGTTTGTAGCAGCTTAGGGGTTCCGGCGTGCTCATACATCGCTTGACGCTGAGCGGTGCGGTCGACCAGAAGATCGGAAATTAGCCTCCGCAGGCCCTGACCTACCAGCCACGCCGAATGCCGCGATTCCGGCAGGATCGCTAGCGTTCGTCGCTTTGAGGCGGCTGACAGACACAGCATCTCAAATGCTGCTTCATCGTTTCCAATTACCGCAACGTCATAGTCCATGATCAAACTCCGCTCTCCAGGTGGGAGAATTCAATATTCCCATGTGCAGAACTGTCTGCGCCGGGACTCTGGGAAGTTTGATCGGCAGTTGGACGGTTATTCCGGAACCGAAAGCTGATGAATCCCGTGAAGCTGTATACCACTCTGGCGAACACACAGCTTGCAGCGAAAAAACGGGTTCTGACGGCAGTCAGTGCCGTGGGGCTTCCTCCGTGGCCACGTTCGGCAGGCAGGCAACATCTTATGGACTTATTCCAGGACGGAATCCCGGTGAGTTCCGGTATGCCGCGCAATGTGCAACAATTCGCCAGTTTCCTTGGTCCGCCTGGGTGACAGACGCGTTCGTCGTCGCAACAGCGGTCTGGTCTGGAAAGTGCAAATCCGTTCCGGATGTTCGGAGCACGTCATTTACCGGCCGGTCGAGTCTTTCGACGCCGGTCTATTCATTCGCACAGAGAAAATGAAGTTTCATGTCCAATGATATTCAATTTGATTTCAAGCGTGAAGACGTTGCCCGGGCAACTCGCGTCATCGTCATCGGCGTGATTGTTCTGGCCGTGATTCTGATAGGATCACGCACCGTGTACACCGTCCAGCCCAACGAGGAAGCGGTTGTTTTACGGTTCGGACGGTACAATGCGACGGCCAGCCCGGGACTTCAGTTCTGCATACCGTTTGTCGACGAAGTACTGTTTGTCGACGTTCGCGAAAGAAACATTCGCATGCCGTTTGGCATCACTGGCGAAAAAAGCGAAGTGGTTGCAGCACGCGTCAATGAAGAAGACGTGCTGATGCTGACCGGTGATTTGAATGCTGCAGTCGTGGAATGGACGGTACAGTGGCAGGTGGCAGATCCGCAGCAGTATCTGTTTACGTTTCATTCAGAGCGTGTGGATCAGGACGACTATCTGCAGGCCATCATTACTGTCGTGGGACGGACGGTGATGAATCGTCTGGTGGGTGACTATTCGATTGGTGAAGTTCTGACCAGCAAACGCGAAGAAATAAGTGTCAAGGCGGCAAATGCGACCCAGCAGATGCTGGACAAATATGAGTGCGGAATTCGCATTACGAATCTCCAGCTGCAGCGAGTGACACCGCCCGACCAGGTGAGGGCTTCCTATGCAGCGATCAACGAAGCAGATCAGACGCGTGACAAGCTGGAAAACGAGGCTAACAAGGAAAAGAACACACTGCTGCCGACGGCGAAAGCCGAACGCGACAAAATGATTCGTGAGGCGGAGGGTTATGTAGCTCGGCGCAGATCGGAGGTGAAGGGCGAAATCGACGCCCTGATGGCGCAATACGAACAATTCGCGAAGGCCCCCGAAGAAACACGTCAGCGCCTGTATCTTGAATCGCTGGAAAAAGTGTTCTCGAACGTCGAAAACAAAACAATTATTGATTCCGATCTGCAGCAGCTGCTGCCGTTACTGAATCTTAGTGAAGGGAGCCGCTGATGCCTGCGAATAACTCTACCCGCGGACCGGCCGCTGTTGTCCTTGTCGGACTCCTTTTGGTGGCAGCCTATAGTTCCATATTTACTGTCAACCAGCGTGAACTGGCGGTTGTGCTGCAGTTCGGGAAACTGGTCCAAAGCATCGACGCGCCAGGTCTGTATTTCAAGATTCCGCTGATTCAGGAGGTCCGTCGCCTGCCTCGTACTCGTCAGTTCTGGGCCAGTGGATCGAGAGATGTTCTGGAAGCTCTGCCAACGAAGGATGGCAAGAAGGTTGAGGTTTCGGTCTGGGCTATCTGGAAAATCACGGACGCAGAAAAGTTCGTGAAGTCAATGCGCACTGTGGAAAATGCCGAGCAGCAGGTGCTGCAACGTGTGCGTGCCGGTGTTCGTGATGTGATCACGACCTATGATTTGTCCGAAGTCGTTCGCAGTACTGATCGCGAATTAACCAATTCCTTCGGGTTGAGTGATCTTCCTGATGCGACGACTGAACCGGCACTGATGGACGACAACACGGGCGATTTGGCTTCGGACGTTGACCAGATCAACATTCGGGTCGGGCGGGAAAAGATCCTGGAGGAGATTCGTCAGCGAATCGTTGCTCAGCTGTCCGCCGGGGAAGGAACGAAGTCTGAGGCTTCGATCGACCGAGGCATCGAATTGGTCGACGTTGGCGTCAGTAATATCGGATTCGCTGAGTCTGTGCGGAAGAAAGCCTTCGAACGGCTGGAGGCATTCATGGATGCCATTGCGGCTCGCTATGAAAATGAAGGTCAGCAAAAGAAGCAGGAGATCATCAACGCGACCAACGCCGAAGTCGAACAGATCCTCGGCGAAGGTGAAGAACAGAGCAAACGCCTGCGAGGTGAAGTGGAAGCTGAAATCATTGAATCGTATGCGACGGCCATTAAGGCTACGGGCGACTTCTATATCTTTCAACGCACGCTGGAAGTTTACGAGGCCGCATTGGATAACAATACGCGACTGATCCTGACGACCGACAGCGACCTGTTTCGAATGCTGAAGGGGATTTCGGACATGGGTTTGGATAACTCGTCGTCGCAGGAATAGGTCAGGCAGGGCCGGAAAAAGACTACACGCTGCCCGTTAGGTGAAGAACCGGCATGTCTCTTTGGAGGAATCCGATGTATTCGCGAATTTCTCTGCCCGTGCAGTGTGCGCACAGTCTGACGTGCGGAATACCAGTGAGTCTATAGCTAACGGTTGCCAAACGAGTTCGTACGATGTCGCATGCTGATTCACCGCGACTCTCCCCGGTCACTATCGGAACTCTACTCGCAAGGCGACTCCGTTTGGCCGTTCTTGCTCTGCTGGTGGTCGCGATCGGACTTGTCTTTCCATTTCCGGTGGAGGGACGTCTTTGGGGGCACATTTTCAATCTTGCTCATGCACCAACATTTTTCTGTACGTTTCTGGCGATCGTTGGGCTGCTGGACCCTTCGGCGATTGGTCTGTCGAAACGTTTTGCCACAGCTATGCCCATGACGGTCCGCCGCACGACCGCTGTCGTCGCCGTGTTGACCGTGCTTGGTGTTGTTGGTGAGTTTCTGCAGTTCTTCGCTGGACGCAGCCCCAGCCTGAAGGATGTGGCGTCGAATTCGGCCGGTCTGCTGGCAGCGTTCGTCTGGGTCAGTGGAGCGACATCGTCCGGAATGAGACGACGTTTTTCCGGATTTATCGCCATCCTGTTTATCGCGTCGGCCAGCTTCATCCCCTTGATGAACGTATGGGACTGTTTCGAACAGTTGCGGCAGATGCCGCAGCTGGCATCCTTCGAGCGTTCTCTGGAACTTGGTAGCTGGAAGACGCGGGACGCAGAAATGACACGGTCCACGGAATGGTCCACACACGGAGAACGATCATTACAAGCCGACCTGCAACCTGCCAGGTACCCGAGTGTTTCATTTTTCTGGCCGACTGCGGACTGGCAGGGATACCAAACATTTGCAGTCGATGTTTGCAATCCCACCGACGCGTCTCTGACACTGACAATCAAGGTACAGGACCGTCAATACGGCTGGAATGACCAGGGGCGTCTTGATCGGTTTAACCGAGACGTTGTGCTGGCGCCCGGTGAAGTACGGAGCGTGGCGATCGCCATCTCGGAGATCCGGCAGGCCCCTGAAAACCGCAGCATGCAAATGAACCAGATCTCCCTTGTGGAATTCTATGCATCAGGGCTGAAGGAACCCACAACATTTTTCGTGGACAATCTGCGTCTCGAATGACCGTCACAGAGATCGAAACTGTATCTTCAGGATCAGAAAACTGCAGCGTGCTGCCTGCAAAATACCGGTGTGCGGACGCCCGTGCGATCGTTGCTGCGAATGACGACAAACTGAGGTGTTTTGTCCAGTCCTTCGACCACCTATGAAACGGAATCCCCAGTGCCTGTGCGATGCTGACGAGCCCCGGTGCAGTGTTGATGCCACACGGGAATTCTCACCCTTTGTGAGCCAGCTGCGGGGCAGGTCCGTGCGCGAGGCAATTTAGGGCAGTTGTCGAAAACACGTGGCTCGCTCGGGCTCGTGAGAAGCACATATAGTCGTCCGGAAAACGTTTTTCGTGGCCGCGAATCAGCGTAACACGCTGTATTCGGCGGTCGAGTCGCAGCGAGCGAATTCGACAGGATTCATCGGTCGATTGCAAATTCACTGTCGTTCTGTGTACCAGGATGGCCATTTGCGCTGCACCAGACGCATTGCCAGAACTGTATTCACCGACGAATAAATGGAGAAATGACTGCACCGATCAGACACGATGCGGCGACCACGGCAAAGATCAGTTCGGTCTGGCCGCGTGCCTCGATCATCCAGCCAATCAGCGGCTCGCCCAGCCCTGCGAATGCATAAGCAAACGTATTCATCACGCCGGTTCCGGTCCCGGCCCGTTCCTTTCCCAACAGATCCGGGCACAACGCCCAGAACGCTGACTGCGGCCCGTAAGCAAAAAAACCGGTTAAGACCAGCATCGGAACACTCAATGCGTGGTCTCGAGGCAGCAGGAACATAATGAGTGAGCAACCGGCCGCCAGCAGCATGAACAATCCGATCACGTGTGATCGATTTGAGCGAAAACAACGGTCGGACAGCCAGCCGTTTGTCATCGCGCCCAAAGCCATACCGATCGGCAGTGCAATGCTCACCCATTTCGTCGGGGAGTTCTTCCAGTCCTCTCCCAGGAAATGGACGGGCACCCAGATCAGCAGACCATAACGTGCCAAATTCTGAAAACCGATGGACACGCTGGCAATCAGGAACGCACGGTTTGAAAGAACGTGCCGGTATCGATTCCACGACGAATCGTCGTCGGCAACTTCTGTATTCGGCTGGTCGTCATTCCCAGTTTCACTGTCTTCGTCTGAAGGCAGCGGCGGGAATCCCAGGTCTTCCGGACGATCGCGGGCAAGAAAATAGTAACTGACGCCGCCGATCAGCAGCAGCAGCACGGGCAGGCGAAAAATCCACCGCCAGCTCAAGTCGAATTCCAGAATCAGCGTCGACGTGGTGAAGGCCAGCACCGACGCCATCCCTGCCGCAAATACGTATGCCCCGTACACCTTGCCGCGATTTCTGTGTGGCCACCAATTCGACAGTACGCGACTGCCCGGTGCCCAGCCCATTGACTGTGCATAACCGTTTGCTGCCCACGGAATGACAAGTCCTGTCAGATTCGTGCCGACGCTGACAACCCAGTTCAGTCCACAGGACAGGACAGCCCCGAGACTCATCAGACGGCGGCCCCCGTATTTATCGCCAAGATTACCGTTAACACTCTGCCCCAGGGCATACGTCCACAGCATTGCTGCGCTGACCCAGCCCAGAGTTGCTTTGGACAGACCCAGTTCCTGTTGAATCCCGGGGATCGCAAAACCGAATGTCTGCCGTCCGGTATAGAAAAACAGGTAACAGAACATCGTCGCCAGCAGCATCCGCCATTGCGCTGCACGAAACTGATGTGTTTCGTGGCTCGGCACGGTGTCAATCACTGAATGCTGAACAACCTCAGAACTGCCGGGCACTGAAGGGCGGTCATCGGCGTCTTGTCGTTGTTGATCTAAACTCACAGTTCGTGTACCGCTGTGTTGAATTAAAATTGCAATGTGTGTACACACTACTCGTTGCTCATGCAGCGTACAACGTTCGCAGTGAGTTTTCAGCTGCCGCCGCAGCCAGTGGGGCGAAGGACTCCTGGTCCTGTTACTCACGGATTGCGGTCCGCAAGCAGTTTTTGAAATGGAACGGGCGTCCGGGACATGAGTCAGGCCGATCGGCATGTCGTGCATCTGCAGGACGGCGCACTCGCTGAGGTCGGGGCGATTATCGATCGCGTTGCTGCCAGCCGGTTGTATTTTGTCGTCGATGCATCTGCCTACAGTGCGTCGGGGGCAGCGACGGTTCTGGAGCCAAATTTTCGGGATCGTGCCGTCACTCGATTCACGGATTTCGATTTAAACCCGAAACTCCATGACGTCGAACGCGGCATCGAACAGTTCCGCCAGGCAGATCCGGAATTGATGATTGCGCTGGGCGGCGGAACGGCGATTGATCTGGGCAAGCTTATCGGGACGTTGGCGTGTCATCATGAATCGGCTCGCGATATTATCATGGGTAACTCCGCCATTCGGCAAAGCGGACCGCCGCTGATCGCAGTCCCGACAACGGCCGGCACGGGAAGTGAAGCCACACATTTCGCCGTCGCCTATGTGGAAGGCGTCAAGTATTCGGTGGCCCACAGTGTCCTGCTGCCTGACTACGCAATCGTCGATTCAACTCTCACGCACAGTCTGCCTGCCAGCATTACTGCGTCGACGGGACTGGATGCTTTCTGTCAGGCGATTGAATCCATCTGGGCCGTCGGTGCGACAAACGAATCCATTGAATACGCGACCCGATCAGCGCGTCTTGCGATGAACTCGCTGGTGAATGCGACACAAAATCCAACGGCGGATGTTCGGCGGGACATGTGTCGAGCATCGCATCTGGCCGGCCGGGCGATCAATATCAGTAAGACAACCGCTCCGCACGCGCTTTCATACTCGATAACGTCGGAATACGGCGTTCCTCACGGAATTGCCGTTGCCCTGACGCTCAGTCCCATGCTGGCTTACAATGCTCAGGTTTCAAAGCTCAACTGTGCTGACCCTCGTGGTCCGGAGCATGTACGCGCACGTATTGATCTCATCCTGGAGTTGTTGGGCGTCAACAGTGTTGCAGCCGCGTGCAACAGGATGGAGAATCTGGTTTCTGCCAGCGGCTGTCCGAATTCGCTGGCACTGGTGGGAATCAAAACCGATGCGAGCATTCGGCGGCTGGTAAATCAGGTGGACGCCCATCGACTTTCCAATAATCCGCGGCATGCAACTTCAGAATCCCTGTTTGCTTTACTTACGAAAACCTGTGCACAGGGTCAGCGGGGAATGTGATCTCCCACGCTGGCCGACGTTCTGTCTTCCCATGAGTCCACGAGAAATTCCCGCTCGACGAATAAAGGATTTATGCTCGTGGTTGAAACCAACAACCCTCGCCTGCTGCAAAATCATATCGATGGCCGGTGGATAACACCGACCGCCGCCGACTTTCTGGACGTGCAAAATCCGAGCGACGGGCGGGTGCTTGCCAGTGTTCCTCTGTCCTGTCAGGCAGATGTGGACCAGGCTGTGGCGGCGGCCCGCGGTGCGTTTCGGGCGTGGAGCCGGACGCCGGTCGCTGAACGCTGTGGCCCTGTTCGAAAATTGGCCGAGTTGCTGCGAGAGAACTTCGAAGACCTTGCCAGGCAGATTACTGAGGAGATGGGCAAGAGTCTGCCCGATGCGCGCGCGGAGATGAAGCGGGCGATCGAAAATGTGGATGTCGCGTGTGGCATGCCGACTTTGATGCAGGGCGAAAACATCACGAACTGTGCGTCCGACATTGACGGCGAAGTCCTTCGGCTGCCGATCGGCGTGTTCGGCATGATTGCTCCTTTTAATTTTCCCGCGATGGTACCGTTCTGGTTCCTGCCCTATGCGGTTGCCTCCGGAAACACATTCGTGCTGAAGTGCTCTGAGCAGGTTCCGCTGACGATGCAAGCTCATTTCAGACTGATCGAAAAATGTGGCTTTCCGCCAGGTGTCGTTAATCTGGTTAACGGTGACAAAGTTGCCAGCCAGTCGCTGGTCGAGCACCCGGACGTTGATGGCATTTCCTTTGTGGGCTCGTCTCCCGTCGCACGGCAAATTGCAGAAGCCTGTGCACGAACGGGCAAACGCTGCCAGGCGCTAGGGTCGGCAAAAAACTATCTGGTTGTGATGCCCGACGCGAAACTGGATCGCGTTGTTCAGAACATGCTGACCAGCTGTCTGGGCTGTGCCGGTCAGCGCTGCATGGCTGCATCGGCAATTGCCTGTGTGGGTGACGAAACCTATCAACAGGTGTGCGAACAATTCACCGCTGCGGCAAAGTCCACGAGTGTCGGCAACCCGCTCGATGCACGTTTTGAGCATGACGATCTGGCCGTCGGCCCTGTGATCAGTAACGACGCGAAACGACGGATTGAGAATCTGATTCAGGTCGGCGTTGATGAAGGAGCGACGCTGTTGCTGGACGGCCGCGGTACAGAAATCCCCGGTTGCGACGGTGGCCACTACATCGGACCGACAGTCCTGGCCAATGTCCAGTCCGGTTCGACACTGGAACGGACGGAAATTTTCGGGCCAGTCGTGATTATTCTGAAATTCGATTCTCTGGACGAGGCTATCGCCGCCATTAACCAGCATGAGTATGGCAACGGAGCATCCATTTATACGCAAAGCGGCTATTGGGCGCGGCGGTTCAAGACAGAAACGCTGGCTGGCATGATTGGCATCAATGTCGGTATTCCCGCTCCCGTGGCCTATCTGCCGTTCGGCGGAATGAGAGGCAGCATCTTTGCTGACATTAAGGGCCAGAGCAAAGAAGTTGTCCGCTTTTTCACCGAGAGCAAAATCGTAACGGAGCGCTATTGGCCGGAAGACGACCTGGGTCCCCGGGCCTGACCGGTTTGAGCTGTTGTATGTTTCATCCATCGTTTCTTAAGGGGTTGGCGTCAGCCACTGTCGCTCATGACCGGCCGGCCGGCGACGTGCAGTCCATTTCACTGATCCATCTATGCTGGAGAATGCTGCACAATGTCAGACTTTCGATTTCATCGTGAATACCGAGGCCAGGTCAAAGGGCTTGTGCTTGACTGGTCAGGTACCACTGCTGATGCGTACGTCATCGCGCCGGCCATCGTGTTTGCTGAAGTGTTCAGAAATCAGGGTGTCGAGGTTTCGATGAACGAGGCTCGCGGTCCGATGGGCCTGCGTAAGGATCTGCATATTGAACAACTGACGCTGGACCCGGTAATTCGGGAACGGTGGAACGCCGTTCATGGCAGGTATCCCGACCAGAGTGACGTCGACAGGATGTTTGACGACTTTGTCCCGGCTCAGGTTGCCTGTCTGCCGAAGTACACAGATTTGCTGCCTGGTACAGCCGAAGTCACTCAGCGGCTGCAAAAGAACGGCCTCAGAATTGGTGTTTCGACAGGGTTCACTCGAGTGATGGTGGACGTGCTGCTGGAAGCGGCGATCAAACAGGGGTTCAATCCCGACGCGACGGTTGCCGGTGATGAAGTTGTCAACGGCGCGCGCCCTAAACCGTTCATGGTCTACAGAAACCTTGATCTGTTGGATCTCTGGCCCGTTCAATCAGCCGTCAAAGTGGATGATACCGTGGGCGGAGTTGGCGAAGGCCTTAACGCCGGTTGCTGGGCGGTGGGCGTATCTCGCTACAGCAACTACATGCTGATCAATTCTCTTGAAGAAGAAGCAACGCTCTCTGAGGCAGAAATCCAGCGCCGTGTTGAAGCGACCAGTCAGAAACTGCGGGAAGCCGGTGCCCACTATGTGATTGATTCCATCGCGGACATCGAACCGGTCATTGCGGATATCAACGCCCGACTGGCTCGAGGCGAAAAACCCTGATGCGTCGTGGCCGCGGCCAGTCGACCGAAAGTTCGGAGTTGTTGGTCACTCCCGTGACGGGCGTTAAGGCAGACTCGACAGCATTCTTTGAGCGTACAGCTATAATTGGCCGGCTCGTTCCGGTTTCTCTAACCTGCCGCCGACTTCAATGTCAATGTTGCCGCTAATCGAACTTTTCTGCGTGGGCTTTGCTGCCGTCATTGACACGGTGCTGCTGCTGGTCGTGCTGGAAAGAGTCAATCGCCCGTTGGCAGCAATCTGGCTGAGGTGGGCGCTACTTGGAGCGACTCTGTGGCATATGGGAAGTTTTCTTCACGCTCTGTTGCGCGAAACAAAGGGGCTGACGGCAGCATGGCTGGACGCGGCGTGTATGACGACCATGGCGGGCGGCCTGTTGCTGCTTAGTTGTGCGATCCTTCACGCCGGACTTCGCGTCCATCGGACCGGAGCCATCGCTCATCCCCCGGTGAATCATCGTTATCTGCTGATCTACATCCCGGTCCTGCTTGTCGCAGCCGTTTCTGCAGAAATTGTGCAATCCGGCAGCCGAGACTTCATGGTCGCCACCAGCAGTTTCCAAACGCTATATCTTATTTGGCAGGTCTTCGCCAATCTGCTGACGGCCGGACTGTTCGTGCGAAGTCGTCACAACCTGGGCGAATCCGTTGCGGCCGCACGGTTCCTGGTGAAATTTTCCATCGGACTTGTGGCAGTCACAATCCTGACGATCTGGTACACCGCGACGCCACCAGCGGCCAGGTATGAACCTGTCCTGCGTCTGGTGACGAATCTGTCCCCGCTGGCACCGACGCTGGTGTTCGCATGGTACATCTTTCGGCGGCGACTGTTGCCGTTGGTGTTCGAACGTACTTTGGTCTACGGGGCAATACTGCTGGCCGTATTTTATCTGCACCGGCTGACGATCTCGCCGTTGATGAGTCGTTTCAGTGAAGAGTTTCAATTTGACTTTGTGGTCGTGGAAGGCCTGCTGCTGGTCGCGATGGTGCTGGCCTACCAGCCATTGCGCCAGCGAGTTCGCGAGGGGCTCAGTTATCTTGTTGGTGGCGACGTGGTGGATGCTCGGGATGCCACTCGGCAACTGTCAGTCGAACTGTCCCGCAGAGCGGCGGAAGACGTGGACCTCATTGCCGAATGGTTCACGCACGGCCTTCGCGACGCCCTGCGGCTGCGCACGTCGTGGCTGAAGCTTGACGATCCATTCAACCAGACTGTTTCAGCGACGCGCTCTCTGGACGAAACAGCGTATTCAGGCGACGACATCGTGAATGCCGCAGCCGTTCTGACCGCGACGGAATTTGATCGGTGGATCGACAGTTCTCGGTGTACTGACGGGCGACAGCTGGAAATTCTGCGCGACGTTGACCTGATCGCCGCATTTAAAGTTGATTATCGGGATATTCAAGGGCTGTTGCTGCTGGGAACTCCTGTCAGCGGTGATCGGCTGCAGGACGAACAGTTGAACGCTACCGCGATGCTTGTCGATCAGTTTGCCGCCACGATTCACAACCGACAGCTCGAAGATGCTCGGCAGTCCGCTGAGCGGCGAGCTGTCCAGCAGGAGAAACTGTCGGTATTGGGATTGCTGTCCGGTTCGCTGGCGCACGAAATTCGGAATCCACTGTCTTCAATGCGCACCATCGCAACACTGCTGCAGGAGGACATGGGTGGTGACGGTGAACATTCGAAAGACGTGGAACTGATCGTTTCAGAAATTGACCGTTTGACGGCCACCACACAGCGGCTGCTTGACTTCTCGCGGCCCGCCAACGCGACTCACGTTGGTGTTGCTCCGGACCGAGTCGTGGAACGGTTGCTTCACATCCTCATGCATCTGGCCCGACAGCGCGGCGTGCAGGTGAGTACAGAACTTCATCTTGGGAAAACGGCAGTACCTGCGACTGATGCGACACTCAGTGAGATCCTGTTCAACCTCATCAAGAATGCCATTGAAGCGGCGACACAGGGCGAGGATTCGCACGTCCTGATCACCACAGAGCTCAGAGGTTCTGCAGCAGTGTTGGCGATTCGCGACAACGGTGGTGGAATTGACCCGGAGTTACAGGACCGGATTTTTCTGCCCTTTGTGACGGGAAAACCGGACGGTACCGGATTGGGACTGTACCTTGTCGCCGAACGGGTACGACAGCTTGACGGGAAAATTACGTGCACCAGCGATTCGTCAGGATCAGTGTTTGAGGTTATGCTGCCCTTATGAAGATTCTTATTGTCGACGACGAACCGGCCGCTCGCTACGGCATGACCAAGGCGCTCAGGAGCGAAGGTCGACTGCTTCTTGAAGCCGATGACGGCGGTGAGGCTCTGACGCAGATCAGACAGCAGTGTCCCGATCTGGTCTTTCTGGACCTGAATATGCCGGACCGGGACGGTCTGTTCGTCTTGAAAGAATTGCAGCAGGACTCGTCCGCAGCCGTTCCGGAAATTATCGTAGTGACAGCGAATGACGGTGTCGATACGGCCGTCGAGTGCATTCGCTGTGGTGCGACCGACTTCATCACGAAGCCGTTCGACGTCGAGCACATCCGGTCGATCGCCACTCGCACTGAAGCACGGGTAAAACTTCAGAATCGTGTCACGGAGCTGGAAACAAACGACAACCCCGCACGTTTTGGAGCACTGCTTGGTGGCAGCACTGTAATGCAGCACCTGTTCCGCAGTGTTGAGAAGGCCGCCGTAACTGCGCTGCCTGTGGTGATCCGCGGTGAAAGCGGCACCGGCAAGGAACTGATCGCGCGAGAACTTCATAATCGCAGTGAGCGTGCTGACAGACCGTTTGTCGCCGTCAACACTGCTGCGATCGCGGAATCGCTTGTGGAAAGTGAACTCTTCGGACACGTCAAAGGCGCATTCACCGGAGCAGACCGAAATCGAGCCGGTGTTTTTCGTCAGGCGGACGGAGGGACTCTGTTTCTGGACGAGATCGGAGACATGCCAGCCACGGTGCAAACGCGTTTGCTGAGAGTTCTGCAGGAAGGCATCGTTCAGCCGATTGGCACGGACGAGTGCATCAAAGTTGACGTGCGGATTATCAGCGCGACGCATCAGGATCTGGAACAGGCCGTGGCAGACAGGGCCTTTCGCCAGGATCTGTTCTTTCGTCTGAAGGGCATCGAGCTGTTCATTCCACCGCTGCGCAACCGACATGAAGATATTCTGCTGCTGGCGAAGGCATTTCTGGCGGCGAGTGCCGGATCGGCCGATGTCGTTCTGTCGCATGAAACCATTGCCGCTATATTACAACATACGTGGCCTGGCAACGTACGTGAATTGCAGCAGATGATCAGCGCAGCTGCAGCGCTATGCGAGGGCGAAGTTATTCATCCGGCAGATGTGGGACTTGCCCCGGCACGGTCAGAAGCAGATGTCAACGTCTTCGAACGTTATCTGGATCTGCCGTTAACAGAAGCTCGCAACAAGCTGGTGGAAGCTTTAGAACTTTTCATGATTGAACGCGCGCTGCAGATGGAGTCCGGCAACGTGAGTGCAGCGGCGCGTCGTCTGGGCATACATCGACAAAGTCTGCAGCAGAAAATGAAGCAGATGGGAATCAAGTCCTCTTAGTGCACCAGACCGTTATTGAAATTTTCCGGTCTTTAGATATTCAGCGACACGGTCGAGCATGGCATCGTCAAAGAATCGCTGACCACCGTGCGCACCGCCGTGGACGACTTCGAATTCGACGGGCAGTCCCAGCTGTTTATACTTCCCATGCAGCTCGTGCGCCTGATTGATGGGCATTTGAGGATCCTGGTCTCCGTGAATCAGCAGCAGTGGGGGATCTGAACTGTCAACGTGAGCCACAGGGCTGGCCAGTTTCGCCAGCTCCGGCTGCTCCTTCGGTTGTCCGCCCAGCAACAGTTGCAGTGCCGGTACACGCACACTCAGCCCGTGCGGCGTCGACTGCGAGAGAATCGTCTGCAGATTTGCTGCGCCGTAAAAGGACACAATACTCTGCACGTCCGACGACGAGGAAGAATTGTTGCCCACGGACCCTTCCAGTGCCACGACGTCATTACTGACGCCAACCAATGCAGCCAGATGCCCTCCGGCCGATGAACCGGCAATGATAAAGTGATCGGCGTCGAAGTTATACGTGGCAGCATTCGCCCTCAGAAACCGAATGGCCGCCTTGATGTCGTGAATCTGAGCCGGAAATTCTGCCACGGGACTTAATCGGTAATCGACACTGGCGATTGCGAAACCATGATTCAGCATCCCGGTCACTGGCACCCTGTCCTTTGTTCCTCCGCGCCAGGCACCACCGTGTATCCAGATTATCACCGGACATTTCCGTGGGGACCGTGGCCGATAGATATCCAAATGTAATTCCTGCTTGGCCACCGTTGCGTAAAGGACGTCTCGGTCCGCAGGTTCGACAGCCATCGCGTGATTGGGAAAAAGTAACAGCATGGCGACGACGGTCAGAATCGGCAGAACGGTTGGCATTAGGGACTGACCTTTCATCGAACGAGCTGCTTCGGACTGATTTCTGGTTGACCGTTGACGAGCTCAGACGTCGGGGTTTCCGACCGCGGTGACATAAAACCTTATCATGGACCGTGTTCCAAAAAAACTGTCACGTTGGCCAGAAGCCAAAGCCGGGGCAGTCACGGATAGTGGTTTTCGACCGCCGAAAGTGGCCATTGTTTCGTCCGGTAATTGGATTCCCTTCAGGGCAATGGTGCCAGGCTACGTAACTGCCCAACTTTGCAGCTGTGAATGAGTGTTCCCCGGAACATGATTATTTGGTGAGTTTTCATTCTTCGCGTGCAAATGGCATGTGATCAGGGAATAATTCAGGTGTCGCCGACGCATGTCTGAATCCTTGGACCGCTGTTGCCTGCATGACCTTCAGTCCCTCCGTCCGCTCCCGCCCGCCTTCGAGATTCGTCAATGTTATCAACGCAATCACGAGCGTGTTTCGCGCTGGCGATGATGTGGTGTCTCGTTGCTGCCTGCGCCCGGCCGCTGAATGCGCAACCCGGATCTGTGGAGGTGACATCTGTCGTTGAGCGAGAAGTGAACGTAGGGCACCGTGTAGTTGGATCGGTAATGCCGATTCAAAGCAGCACGGTCGGTACGGCTGTGGACGGCCGGGTGATGGAGTTCTTAGTTGACCTTGGAGACGCCGTCAGGAAGGGAGATCCGCTGGCCAAATTGCGTACCGGCACCCTGGATATCGAACTCAGGGCGGCGCAGGCGGAACTGACGCTGCGGAAGGAAGAACTGCAGGAACTTAAGAACGGTTCGCGACCTGAAGAAATCTCAGAAGCCCGGGCCCGGATGCTGGCGGCACAGGCAATTCGTCAGAATGCGTTGTCCAATCTGACACGACTTGAACAGCTGGTGAAGCGGCAGGCTATTAATCCGACCGAACTGGATGATGCCAGAGCGCGGTCGGAATCCACCAGCCAGAGCCTGCTCGCTCTGCAGGCAGCCCTGAGTCGAATCGAGTCGGGTCCGCGGGCCGAGCAAATTGCACAGGCCGAGGCGCGCGTTGCTCTGCAGGAAGCTCAGAAAGACCTTATCGACGACCGAATTCTGAAGTATACGATTTATTCTCCATTCGACGGCTTCGTCACGGCAGAGCACACGGAGGTCGGTGAATGGGTGAGCAACGCCGATCCGGTTGTTGATGTGATTGCACTGGAGCAGGTTGAGATTCTGTGCAACGTCCCGGCCGAACAGGCAGTTCGTCTGCAGCGCGGGAGGGACATACGCATTGAATTTCAGGAGCTTCCCGGAGAATTCTTCACGGGCCGCATCGACCAGGTGGTTCCAATTGCCGACAGTCGTACGCGGACGTTTCCGGTCATTATTCGTCTGCAGAACAGGTTGAAGGACGACGGACGTCCACTGTTGCTCGCTGGCATGCTGGCTCGCGCAGTCTTGCCGACAGGCAATCGAACGGCGATGCCGCTGGTTCCCAAGGACGCGCTGGTTCTTAACGGCAGCCGACGTTACGTCTTTATCGTGGATCCGGCAACTGCCGCGAATTCTTCCCCGAAAGTGCGTTCCGTGCCTGTTTCCCTTGGTGTCTCTGATGCCGGGCTTATTCAGGTGGAGGGAGCACTGAAAGCTGGTGACGTGGTGGTTGTACGGGGTAACGAACGGCTCAAGCCCGGTCAGGAAGTCTCGGTCAGTGCGACCGCAGAATCCGACACGTCTGTGGCGGATTGAACATGCAGCTTGTGGAATCATTTATTCGGAACCCGGTCAAAGTCTCTGTGGGCGTGCTTCTGACAGTGATGTTTGGAGCCATCTGTCTGATCCGCATGCCCAAGCAGCTGGCGCCTGAAGTGCAGAACCCTGTGCTCAGCATTGAGACTCGCTGGCCTGGCGGCAGTCCGCAGGAGGTGGAACGCGAAATTGTTCAGGAGCAGGAGGAGCAGCTGCAGAGCACTGAGGGTCTGATCAAGATGACCTCGGAGTGTCATGATTCGTCGGCACGTATCACGCTGGAATTCGTCGTCGGTACAGACATTGAAGACGCCATGCTGCGGATCAGTACTCGGTTGCAGCAGGTCCGCGAGTATCCCATTGACTCGACCGAGCCCGTCATTCGGGCGTCCAATGTTTCGGACAGCCCGATCGCTCGATTCGTTCTGACGGCGCGGCCACCGGAACTTGAGCGAATCACGGAATTTCAGCGACAGCATCCTGATCTGGCTCAACATCTGGAGTCCGCTCGGAAAGCCATGAACACTGGGCTGCGAGTATTTCGTCTGCAGCAGGTGTGGAAGTTCCACGGAGATCAGTACCCGGAACTGAAGGACTTGCTGCCACCGGACCTGGATCTGCAGCAGCTGCGCAAGTTTTCCGAAGACGTCATTGAAACACGCCTGGAACGAGTGCCAGGCGTTTCTGATGCATACACCTATGGCGGTCGGCAGGAAGAGCTTCAGGTGATTGTCGATCCGGATCGGCTTGCGGCACGTCAACTGACAGTCAGTGACGTTCGAAACGCGCTGCGAAATCAGAATAAGGATACGTCAGGGGGAGATTTTTGGGAGGGAAAACGTCGGTGGGTCATTCGTACGCTCAGCCAGTTTCGAAACGCGGAGCAGGTCAAACAGCAGGTACTTGCCGTCCGCGACGGCGCACCGATTTATGTCAGAGACGTCGCGGAAGTGAAGATCGGTTTCAAGAAGACGGACAGCGTGTCTCGTCGATATGGCATCTCCAGCAACGGCCTTGCCGTTCGACGATCCTCGGGAGCCAACGTCCTGTCGGTCATGGACGGAATTCGTGAGGCGGCTGTTGAACTTAACGGCGGAGTGCTGAAGCAGCGCGGCCTGGAACTCTACCAATACTATGACGAAACCGAGTACATCCACTCGGCGATCGGACTTGTGCAGCAGAATATCTTCATCGGTGGCGCACTGACAATGATCGTACTGCTGTTGTTTCTGCATCTGGGGCGGAGGACTCTACTGGTGGTTCCGCTGATCGTGGCTTCGGCGGTGGCGGCGGCTTATATTTCGTCGAGTTATGTTCTGGTGACCCTGGCGCTGGTCATCATCGCTGGATTCTGGTTTGGACGTGGTGCGCTGGTTGTGGGGCTGGCGATTCCCATCAGTGTTATCGGTACATTTCTGCTGCTGGGCCTGATGGGGCGGTCGCTGAACGTGATCAGCCTTGCCGGACTTGCGTTTGCCGTCGGCATGCTGGTTGATAACGCTGTCGTCGTACTGGAGAACATTTTTCGCCGCTATGAAACGGGTGAAGACGCGGTGAACGCGTCCGTCAAGGGTACAAAGGAAGTGATGGGAGCTGTTGTTGCTTCCACGCTGACGACGATCGCGGTGTTTGTGCCGGTGCTGTTTGTGGAAGAAACGGCCGGACAGTTGTTTCGGGATATCGCTCTGGCCATCAGCTGTGCTGTGGGTTTGTCGCTGGTGATTTCATTCACCGTCGTGCCAACAGCGTCGTCACGCCTGTTCCACCGTCGGGCGGAAGAAAATGTTTTGGTGGGTAGGGCCTCGAACAGCACTGATGAAAAACATAGAGGCGGGTGGCTCACTGGCATGTTGCAGGCGGTCGGGGCCATGTGCGTTGATTTTGTAATCGGGGTCAATCGCTGGATTCAGCAGGGAACGATTCGGTCGCTGGCTGTCGTCGCGGTGATGGTCGGAGCCTCGATCGGACTCAGCTACCTGTTCTGGCCGAAGGTCGAATACCTGCCGTCAGGCAATCGTAATTTCGTCTTCTGCAGTGTGTCTCCGCCGCCGGGTTACAACATGGATCAACTGATGGCCATGGGGGCGAAGATTGAGGACGACCTGAAACCGTATTGGAACGCCGACCCGGGCAGTCCGGAGGCAGAGCAGCTGGAATACCCGATTATTAATTACTATTTTTACGTGGTTCGCGGGCGACAGGTGTTCATGGGCTTTCGAGCGGATGACGCAAGTCGAGTGCGTGAACTGATTCCTTTGATCAAGAAAGTCGGGTCGCAGTTTCCCGGAACGATGGCCGTTGCCAAGCAGTCCAGTCTGTTTGAACGAGGACTCACGGGTGGTCGGACTATTGACATCGAGATTACCGGACCGGATCTGGATATGCTTGTGGAGATCGGGGCGGACGTTCTGCAGGACGTAAAGGAACTGCTGCCGGAAGCTCAGGCGATGCCGCGACCCAGTCTGGATCAGGCGGGGCCGGAGATTCACATCGAACCGCGGCTCATCCAATCTTCCGAAATGGGCATCAGTGCATCCGACCTGGGGTATACTGTCGATGCGTTGATTGACGGGGCTTACGCCGGAGATTTTTTCTCCGGTGGTGACAAGATCGATCTGACAATTGTGGGGCACGAATCCTTTGCACAGCGAACGCAGGATCTGAAGGAGCTGCCAATTGCGACAGCGAACGGTCAGTTGGTTCCACTGTCTGCAGTGGCGGAGGTCAGTCTCAGCAGCGGTCCCGAACAGATCAACCGCCGCGAACGGCAGCGAGCAATCACGATTCAGGTGACTCCGCCGGTGACAATGCCGCTGGAAGATGCCATGCAGCAGATCAATCAGTCCATCGTGACTCCACTGCTCGAATCAGATATGCTCGAAGGCGGTTATCTGATCACATTGTCAGGAACGGCCGACAAGCTTCGGCTGGCGTGGGCGGCACTGAAATGGAATCTGCTGATGGCCCTGGCGATTACTTATCTGCTGATGGCGGCCCTGTTCGAATCATGGCTGTATCCATTTGTCATTATCTTCAGCGTACCGCTGGGGGCCGTCGGTGGAATACTTGGTCTGACCGTTCTAAACCTGTTCGTCTTTCAGGCGCTGGACGTATTGACGATGCTGGGCTTCATTATTCTGATTGGGACGGTTGTGAATAATGCCATCCTGATCGTGCATCAGTCACTGAACCATATTCATCTGGAAGCCATGCTTCCGCGTGAGGCGACTCCCCTCAGCATCAGGACACGAGTGCGCCCCATTTTTATTACGACTCTTACGACAGTGCTGGGACTGCTGCCGCTGGTTGTGTTCCCTGGTGCCGGTAGTGAGTTGTACCGTGGTCTGGGCAGTGTTGTTCTGGGAGGCCTACTGATGTCGACAGTGTTCACGCTGTTTCTTGTGCCCACGGTCTTCATTCTCATGCTGGATGCAAAGCAGTGGGTTGTCGGTGTCATTGGGCTGGCAACAACGGACCAGTTGCCGCAGCCGGCGGCAACTTCGGGTGATGGCTGAACGCCTGACGCTCTTGTGGTCGGCGCGGCTCACCGTTGGTCAGACGTTAACGGAATCTGCAATCATCCATGATGTCCGTGCCTGATGCTGGCCCGCGCCCACAATGAACCTTCCGGGGCGACTGCTGTGACAGCTGCTGCGATCAACGCCGTCATCCTGAGGGCATCCTGCAAAGGCGCCGCCCACGTTCCGGTTTTGGCGCGATCCCATCCGCGTCGGGCGATCTGTGTGACGGGGGCGGCTTCGTCGTGCAGCGGATCGTCAGATAACGCGTCGTAGTATTTTCGAAAATTAGTGGTCGCTGCCAGCAACTCACGAACACCGAATTGTCCAGCCAGAGCCGCCTGCAGTCGCAGGCAGGCGTGCTCGCGGACACGGTGAGCCGGATTGTCGCTCTGCAGGCCCCAGTCCGGTTTGTGGAACGCCTCGGGGCCTTCCACAAGGGCATGGCAGACTTCATGGAAAATTATCTGAGCCAGCGAATCGTCGGCGTCCAGCGATTCCGGAACACCGATCTTCAGCACGCCGCACCCGCTCCACGACGCAAACACAGTGGAGTCTCGTTCAATCGTCATTCCCAATTTGCGCGCAGTTTCCGTCCAGATGAGTTCCAGGGGATCGCAATAAGATGATTGGATGGTTCTCACAAGATGATTCCGTGGTGCTTTTTCATGGCCGTCATCCTCGCTGTGGAAGTGGGCGGCATTCGCAGCGGTTCTCAGAGTCCTCATGTCGGACAGTCAGTCCGAATATCTTATCTGGCTCCAGTCTTCCGCCAGATCGCACAGTTTCTGGTTTATCCAGTCGTGTTCACTGCAGGCGACAACACCAGGGAATCGAAGCATGTCCGCCCGGTTGTCCATCCACAGTTCTCGATAGTGAACGGGTTTTCTGTTGTGTGTCCAGATTGCATCGCCGCCGAGCAGTCTGGCAATGTGCATAGAAACAGGGAAGTCGTAGATGTTCGGCGAATGAATCAGTGAACCGGCGTATTCTGCAGTCGCCATGAGCGGATAAATGCTGCCGTTCATTTCATCAGACGTTCTGCCTGAAAGCTGCAGGCTGTTCACCAGTCTCGCACATTCCTTGTCACGTGTCTGGAATCCGATCAGGTAGATGCCAGTGCCGTCGGTGCTGCGGTTGTTTCGCAGATCGGGTAAATTGTCGAGCACCTTGCGAGCCGTTCCTGACGTGTCATCGGCGCCGCAGCGCAGGCGATCGGGAGCAACTTCGACCCATGTGCCCTGCTCTCCCATTTCCGGCGCAAAGACCAGTGAATAGTACGGCGTTTCGTCATCATGCAGATGCACGATGATGGAATAGCCGTTACCGGAACGATCGCGGTATTGTTTTGTCCCGTCAATCGGATCGATCGCGATCGATAGTTGTGCGTCGCTGGAGAACAGCGCCATGTCGCCGGTGGATTCTTCTCCTTCAATTCGACACGTGCGAAGAATTGGGTCGGCATCACGCAATGCAGCCACCAGAATCTCCTGGACGGAAAGATCAGCCAGAGTCAGCGCATCAGTATTGGAATTACCCGAAGACTTTCCTTCTACAGCGATGTTGAATTGTCGCAGCCGCCTTGCGACGGCGCCGCACCACCGCATCACCGGCGGCAATGCATCCGCAAGCGCGGTGATGATCTGGTCAAGGTTGTCATGCATGCGTTTGAGTCCTCTGTTTTCTGCGGCCTCTATTGGTTTTCGAGCCAGCGAATCAGTGTCCGCGGGACGTCGACGTCACACGCTTTTTCAAGTGCTTTCCATCCCGGAACCGCGTTGACTTCGATAACCATTGGCTGGTGATGTTCGTTGTACATCAGGTCCACCCCGGAGAATATGCATCCGGTGACAGCTGCGGCCTGGAGTGCCAGATCGCGTTCCGCCTGCGATGGCCGCCATACCTGACATACAGCGTTTTGGGCCGCATTTGCGCGAAAATCTCCGTTTCTGGGCGAGCGTTTCATGCAGCCGACAATCTTTCCGTCAAGCAGCAGGATGCGGATATCTGTCAGGGGGCCCTGATTGAAACGTTGCAGATAGATCGTCGCCTGCAGTCGTTCCAGCGTTCGGAAAGCTCGCAGCGCCAGCTCCGGATGATCGACTCGCATGATGCCGCGTCCTTCGGCTCCAAACAGCGGTTTCAGCACCACGTCGCCTCCCAGTTGATCGAAAGCGTCCAGCGCCGTATCACTGTCCTCACAGACAATGGTATCGGGGACCCGAACACCGGCGGCGGTCAGTTTCTGAGTTGTCAGGTACTTGTCGACAGCGCATTCGATCGCTTTGGAGTCGTTGATGACACGCACACCGGTGGCAGCGACGGCCGCCAAAAAATCCATTCGGCAGACGACCTGTTCCAGTGAACCAGGTGGCATGGTGCGCACAATGATCGCGTCAAGGCTGGTCGCGTCGATCTCGCCGATGTGCAGATGGCTGATGTTGTCACGGACACCGGCTCGTAAGTGCTGAAACTGCAGCGCAACTGCACTATGTCCGGCGCCGGCGGCGGCGGAGCAGATTTGTTCCACGTACCAACTGCCTTCGTTACCAAGAACGCCAATCCGCATGTGTGTCCCTTTTGGTCCTGTTTGCCACGTGGCAACTGAGCGAGATAGGTATATCACAGATTGAATTGAGTTTCTTCCGTTCAGAAGTGTTACTCCGAAACGTGGTGGATGGCACTTTTGCTGCAACGACGCCCATGTATCCGGTGGAGGAATTCAGGCGACACAGAGTCGACGGACATGGTTACATTAACAGTGCCTCTGGTTTCGGATAGGTCGACTGATTTGGGTGGCGTGCCTGAGCGTAGCGGTTTATGAGAGGGAGCCGAAAGGGATGCGTGTGTCGCCCTGCAGACTCTCTTTTCTGCAGTACAGGACCGGACGCTTTGCGAAATCTCAATGCGAAATGTGGTTGGGAGTCCCGAATCAATGGGAATTAGTGAGAAATATTGTATTCAACATTAGGTTGATTGCAGCCGAAGACACAGGGATGGCGGATTCGGATACGAATCCGCCATCTTATGGACAGGATGTATACAAGTTTTTGGGATATTTATAGGCCTCTCAAATCGCTGACCTGTGAGTCTGCACGCCCCATGACCGACGAATCTTTTAGCATGCGCAACGACTCTTCCGAGTCCAGCGGCGGTACGATGCCGTCTCTTCCCCAGGTTCCGGGCACAGATTCGTATGATCAGAATCATGCTGATACGTGTGACCTGACCGCGAACCCTGCTCCTGATCAGAGGCGAATTGGCAAGTATTCGCCTTCAGGGAGAGATTGGGCGAGGGGAGATGGGTGTGGTTTATGCGGCATCTGACGAACGCCGGTCTGCAACTACCCAATAACCCCGGACTTGCCCTCACTCTTGTCGTTCAAGGAGCCAGGGGAACGCCGGTACTGGAAGCCAGGAGCACTCTACAGGCGGCCATGGACGCGAACCATGACTACCAGCACGTGCTTGTCTGCCGAGCAATTCGGCCAGGGAGCATTCCCTGCACGCGTTCACAGCGTGACGGATGGAAGCAAGCTGTTTGAACTGGAGTGCGGTGACTGTATTACGTCAGCCGCCTACGGGCCGGCTGGGCGACATGTTATTACATCGTCGGCGTCTCTGGAGCGAATCGTTGCCACGGCAGAGGTGCCACTTTCCCGACCGTCTGTTTTGTGGGGCGCATCAACCGGACAGAAACTGCAGACATTGCATAACGAAACAATTTTTTGTACCGTTTCGGGTGTTTTCACGCTGAGGGCAGCCGAATCGTTCTAACCAATGGTGACGAGGCAGTTGTTTATAATCTGGCCGAGAGCATCGACTCAGGGGGCCGAATCGGCGAGTTCCCGTCGCCCTAAGTGTTCTGGATTCCAAATGACTTGTTCAGCAGATTCGGCATGAGTTTTCCGTACTGAAAAGTGTTGCCGGTGCGAAGGTTGTGGAAGACGACAACGGCGGGGCTGAACAGAGCCTTGTCGAGTGCGTAGAAGTCGTGATTGGCCTCCTTGTACAGCTCGAGAAACGGTCTTCCGTGCGACGTCGATGCGCACGATGGTGTGTCGGCGCCCACTTCCTGGATCTGCTGATCCTCGCATTCCACCCACAGGTTGACAACGCTGCCGTACAGAATGGCGTCATTGGTACGGCCGATACCGGCAAGGTCGTTTTTTGCTACGGGAGGCAACGGTGCTGCACCTGTTCCGCTGATGACGGTCGCGACTGGAAAATTCAGTTCGTGTAGCTTGTGCATGGCCGTTTCGACAGATCGAGCGACGACCTGTACATTTCCTGCCTGTGATGCCGTCGGTGCCACGGCGATGGAAAGCTGAGCAACGTCGCCGACCTGGCCAAGCATTCGGTCGATCGCCGATGGTGTTGGCAGGCTGCCGGCTTCGAGCACGCCGACACAACATGTCCTGTCTTCGCGGACGGGGAATTCTTCAAACAGCGTTTCGCTTGCGGCCGTTGCTCGCATCGGGCCTGAACCCATTGCAAAAAAGTCGTCCGTTGCGATTTTCCAGCCGGCATATTGAGACAGCAGACACGCCTGCAGCGGGTGATCAGTGTTGACAAAGACCTGCGGTAGATCAATCGTCGGACCGGCTGCCTGTAGTCGAACTGTGCCCAGCCCGGCCATACACATTTCTGCAAGGTGCAGCCCTGCTGCCAGACCTCCTGTCGAGTTGACTCCGAAGTCCAGAATCTCGGTTCGGTCCAGCCTGGTGTGAACAAGACGCAGGACATCCTGGACGGCAACGGCCGACTGGTAAAGTTCGTTTGCTCGATGGTTGAGGGATAGGGATTCTGCCATAAAGACTGTCTGTGTCGTGACTGTTGGGAAAGTGGTGGATGCTTGGTTGGTTCGGGCCGTACGGTCGCGGTCGCCTGGTGCAGGTGGCCGGTGAATTGCGGGTTGAAGGATATCAATTCGCCTGTCCACTGCCACATGCACGACACTTAGGTCTGTGGTTGGTATTCTATGCGCTCGGGCCGGATTAAATTGTTTTTGGCGGTTGCAGGAGTGATAGGGTGAAGATTGTACGGGAGCTGTTGTTCACGAAGGAGTTTGTGGGGCGCGTCGAGTGGCTGGGGATGGCCACGGAGCGGGAAGGAAAAATGGAGACTCCGGATCGAATTGAACTCGTCGCGAACCAGGGCATCAGGGGGGAACATCATCGACGCGATTCCGGTGATTCTGAACGCCAGGTCACATTAATTCAGCACGAACATCTTCCGGTCGTAGCTGCACTGCAGGGGCTGGACGCAGTCGACCCCGGTGCGATTCGCCGAAATATTGTTGTCTCCGGCATAAATATTGCTGCACTTCGGTCTCAACGCTTCAGAATAGGAGAAGTCGTGCTGAACGGAACAGGCGACTGTGTTCCCTGTTCAAGAATGGAACAAACACTTGGCGTGGGCGGATATGAGGCAATGATTGGGCACGGCGGAATCACTGCTGTCGTCGAAACTGGTGGCGTGGTTTGTATCGGAGACGCGGTCCGGGGGCTGGAGTCGACAAATATATAGGTTTTCCGGCAGGTGTTAGAAGTTGAACGCCGAATCGTCTGTGATGCTTAGTCGGGCCTTCTTTTTCCAGTTCCCCGGCGAAAATTGCCACGCGTTGTCTATCTGTCCAGTTGAGTGTTTTCAATGGATTGAAAACGGTCTCTCTCAGGGATTGGTGATTTGGCGAGAGTTGAGATCAGGCGGGTCAATGGTTTCACGTTCCAGTTTCTTTAACGCATTGTTCCGTCGCCCCCGTCGATGGCGTCGAAGATGCGCCAGCGATCTGGAGTACGCTGCTGATTTGCTCGAGGTTCGGCAGCTTTTGAGCGCAGTGACGGTACAGTTTGGTGCCTCCAAAGACAGCACGATTTATCAAAGTGATTCCGATGTCAGCAATGGTGCCGGCGAATTCATTCTTATTGGCGGGGGGACACACGGCCTTGTGCAGTTTGATGTTGGCGGGATTCCGGACGGCTCCACGATCATTGACGCTGTCCTGACACTCAATATGGCTCGTGCGTCCGGCGGGGGGGCTGTGGCCGCACATCCGATTTCCACTGCCTGGGGAGAATCCGACTCGAACGCTCCGGGCGATGAGTCTGTGGGGGCTCCAGCGCGGGAATTTGATGCCACGTGGCTTTATTCGCAATACGATGGACAGCTTTGGAGTTCCCCCGGCGGCGATTATGGTTCCGCTTCTGCCTCTGCAACGATTGAGGGTATCGGTGCGTACGAATTGGCGGGAGGGGGGCTGATTGACGACGTGCAGCGTTGGCTTGATGACGCGGCAGCGAATTTCGGATGGTTGCTTGAAGCCAGTGGCGGAGCAGTTGCCTCATTCATCAGTAAAGACGGCCCCGACGTCAGCCTTGCTCCGCTTTTGGAAGTCACGTACGAAGGACCGCCGGCCATTGTAGAGGGGCGCATCTGGAACGATGTGAACGCGGATTCCGTACGACCGGATCCGGAACTTGCCAGTTTAGGTCTGGAGATTGTGGGAGGTGACACTTACTTCAATGCATTTGGCGGCCATGAATACTGGTTTCGTTCCACGCAAAACGACAATTGGTATTTTCTGACCGCGGATGGAACTCTTACAGAGTGGTCAGGGACCGGTGGCTCACTTGACGGCATCGTTGTCGCTTCGCTTGATGCGGGCCTCTACTATTACAAGCCCGAACTGGTCACGCAGGCATCGTCCGGGGAATTGGAGCCCTGGCTGAATGGCTGGAGTGTGGAACTGCTCGACAGCAATGGAGTTGTCATCGATACAACTCAGACGGAAGGGCGAGACAGCAATCTGGATGGCTCGGTCGATGCGGCCACTGAGGGCGGCTGGTATAGCTTCGACGTGACCCAGGGAGGGACGTATACGGTTCGACAGGCCATTCCCGAGGGCTGGTCGGAGGGCGTCAGAATTGAATTTAACCTGACAAGTCCCATGTCGCGATTTGTGAATGACCTGTCGCTCGAGTTTCGTGATTCCTACTACGAGAACTTCAGTGGTCTGGGAGAGAAATGGATCTTCAGTCCGAAGAGTGGATGGCACTACGTTACGCCAGAGGGCGGGTTGTATCGCTGGAACGGTATTGCAATTACAGAGTCGTCGCCGCTCACTGGTACGCTTGTTCTGTTCGTTGGGCCGAAGTACTTCGATGACCCTGCGATGTTGTTCGGTGGGCTCTACAGTGAATCATCATCCGGTTCAGATGTTCGTCCGGTGATCATGCGCGTGGACTTCGGTAACTACGAATCGGTCAACGTCAGCGGTCGAGTGTGGCTGGACTTTTTTGCAAATTCGAAACGCGACAGTCTCACACTTACTCCGGAGTATCTGAAGCTGTTCCCACTGGACACACTGGATTCGGGGCACGAATGGTTCTACGACTACGAACATGACGATTGGTACATCATTAATCCTGACGGGCAGGCGACTTACTGGGGGCCGCATCAGGATGAAGAGGGGGGATCATTTGACAGACCCGGCACCGGTCCTCAGACGAGAGAGTTAATTGAAAGCGAAGTTGAGCCGTGGGTCAACGGTCGTCGTGTCGAACTGATTGATCAGGATGGCAGCGTTGTCGCGACGACGGTCACGAAGAACGTCGACGTGAATGGCGATGGCATAATCCAGTTCGAAACAGAACGAGGCTGGTACATATTCGAAGACGTGGTGCCGGGGGACTACGCCGTTCGTACTGTTCCTGAGGCGGGGTGGACCCAGACCGCTCCGCTGAGTATCGAGCAGACCACCGCGGTCGTGCTGGACATGCAACGGCAATTCAGCCGGACGGAGAGCGACTTTCTTAACTGGGGAGGTGGTAACGAACGGTGGGTGTTTGATGCAAACCATCGTTGGCACTACATCCGTGAAGACGGAAGTCTGTACGAGTGGGAAGTAGGCACGGGACGGCTGCAGGGGCTTAGGGGCACCCTTATTGCGCAGTTGACGTCGGCATTTTACGACAACTTAAGCCTGCTCACCGATCCGGACGCCGCGTTGATTTCCGTTAGTGTCCGGAGTGGTGTCGAGACCGCCGATGTGTTGTTCGGCAATCACCAGTTTCTTGACGACGTCATCACTGCACGGGAATAGTACCGTACCGGCAGCAATATCGCAGCGTGGTCGTACTCAGCGGTGCCAGCCGCGACAAGCGTCGATAATCAGGCAGCAATGTCCGACCACGGACCACCGGCGAAATCGTCTGCGGTGTGCTGTTCACCGTTGCCATCACCGGAGTATTATTCCGTTGGTGTCACGATGACCGTTGCCGATTCAATGGCCGCCGCCGACTGAGGTCGGTCTCCGTGGTCTGTTGGCATCGAACCAAGTACTCGAACCACTTCGAGGCTTTCCTCATCAGCAGTCTTGCCGAATGCCGTGTATTGTCCGTCCAGGTGAGTGTGCGCTCCCAGGCAGATAAAGAACTGTGAGCCCGCGGAATTCGGATCCGACGAACGCGCCATGGACAGAACACCTTCAACATGCGGCGTGTCGTTGAATTCGGCGTCGACGTTGTAGCCTGGGCCGCCGCTACCGGTGCCCTGCGGGCAGCCACCCTGGATCATGAACCCACCGATAATGCGGTGAAATGACAGACCGCTGTAGTACCCAATCTTCGTCAGGCCGATCATGTTGCCACAATGCCCCGGAGCCACATCCGGCAGCAGATCCAGCAGGATCCGTCCGTGAGTGGTGTTGAGTTCGATTTGGTACTTATTGGCCTCAAATTCGACGTCTTTAATGGCTCCGAGAACTTCGGCTTGACGGTTTGCAGTCATGATTCCGGCTTGGCTGAGTGAAATGTAAATTCAACATTTGAGCGGAAGGGTCGTCGAAAAGCGTTGCAGACGCAAGCGAGCGGGAAATCACCACCTGGGGGGAAAACCCTGGCAAAGCGGCCTGTCATTGTTCTTGTTTCCGGATCAGACGGGGCTGTATAGCGTATTACGCTGATTCATGGCCGCGAAAAACGTTTTCCGCCCGCTGTGTGCGCTTCCCACATGCGCAAACGAGCGGCGTGTTTTCTTAAACTAATAAGTAAACGCGCCCATGGCCCCGCAGCCGCCCGAGGGCGGCTGCACACATCGCCCCGGGCTGCCCAATTGAGTCTTTCGCCCAGATGTCTACAATCCCCGAACAAGCCTCGCCATTGCTGGCCTACGACGAAAATTTATTGCTGTTTACGAGATTTACACAAGCCACGAAACATGACTGCTCCCAATACGTTCGGTGCCGAAGCCAAATTGTCCACATCAGCCGGCGACGTTAAATACTTTCGTCTCCGCAAACTGACTGACGACGGCATCGGCAACATCGACGCCCTGCCCTTTTCCATTCGCGTCCTGCTGGAAGCGTGTCTTCGTAACGTCGATGGCTTTGTCGTGAATTCGGATGACGTAACAAATCTGGCCAATTGGAATGCCGCAGCTCCCGCTGAGGTGGAAGTGCCGTTTAAGCCTGGCCGTGTGGTGTTGCAGGATTTCACCGGCGTTCCGGCTGTTGTCGACCTTGCCGCTTTGCGAAGTGCCATGGTCCGGATGGGCGGTGATCCAACAAAGATTAACCCCCTTGTGCCCTGCGATCTGGTCGTTGACCACAGCGTTCAGGTGGACGAATTCGCCAGTAAGTTCGCCCTAAAACACAACGTGGAAATCGAATTTCAGCGGAACAGGGAACGTTACGAGTTTCTTCGCTGGGGACAGAAGGCTCTTGAGAACTTCAGTGTCGTTCCGCCGGCAACGGGCATTGTTCATCAGGTGAACCTGGAATACCTCGCGAAAGTCGTGATGGTGAATAATGGCGTTGCCTATCCCGACAGTCTTGTTGGTACCGACAGTCATACCACGATGATCAACGGTCTGGGCGTTGTTGGCTGGGGCGTCGGCGGAATTGAAGCCGAAGCCGTGATGCTTGGCCAGCCGATCTATATGCTGACTCCGGAAGTCGTCGGCTTCAAGCTCACGGGCGCACTACCGGAAGGTGCAACGGCGACCGACCTTGTGCTGACCGTAACCCAGATGTTGAGAGCTCACGGCGTCGTCGGCAAGTTTGTCGAATTCTATGGTGAAGGCATGGCCAGACTCGGACTTGCTGACCGTGCGACTCTGGCCAATATGGCTCCGGAATACGGGGCCACGATGGGCTTCTTCCCCGTTGATGGCGAAACATTGAACTTTCTGAAACGCACCGGGCGTTCGGTGGAACTGGTCGATCTGGTCGAACGTTATACGAAAGAACAGGGCCTGTTCCGCACCGATGACTCTCCGGAACCGTGTTTCAGCAGCAAGCTTGGTCTCGACATGACCACCGTTGTTCCCTCGCTGGCGGGGCCCAAGCGTCCTCAGGACCGCATCCTGCTGTCCGACATGCAGCCCGCATGGAAAAAGGCACTCGGCGATACATTTGGTAAAGATGCCCCGGCCAGCCCGGTTCAAGTTGAGGATAACGGGAACAGCTCCGAGATTTCAGACGGTGTTGTGGTGATTGCTGCTATCACAAGCTGTACCAACACCAGTAATCCCAGTGTGATGGTTGGTGCCGGCCTGTTGGCTCGCAATGCTGTTGCCAAAGGCCTGCAGCGCAAGCCGTGGGTGAAGAGCAGTCTTGCTCCTGGCTCACGTGTCGTGACTGAATACCTCGCGAAATCCGGACTCGATCAGCCACTCAATGAACTTGGTTTTCAGACGGTCGGCTATGGCTGCACGACGTGTATCGGCAACAGTGGACCACTGCCTGCGCCCGTCGCCGATGCGGTCACGAGCGGTGATCTGGTGGCGGCGTCCGTTCTGTCCGGAAATCGCAACTTCGAAGGCCGCGTTAACCCGCTCGTTAAAGCCAACTACCTGGCCAGCCCGCCGCTGGTTGTGGCCTATTCGCTGGTGGGCACCGTCGATATCGACCTTGATACGGAACCACTCGGTCAGGATCAGGATGGCAACGATGTCTTCCTGAAAGATGTCTGGCCAACGCAGCAGGAAGTCGCTGATGTGATCGCGTCTTCAATGACCCCCGAGATGTTTACCGAACAATATGCCTCGGCCACTGTCGGGCCGGAAGAATGGCAGGCGATTCAAAGTTCTGATGCTGCTTTGTACGAATGGAACTCGGACAGCACTTATGTTCAGGAACCCCCGTTCTTTATTGATATGCCCGTCGAGCCCGCTCCGATTTCTGCCATCGAAGACGCGCGGTGCCTCGTTTCCGTCGGCGACTCGACTACGACGGACCACATCAGTCCGGCCGGAGCGATCAAGCCCGACAGTCCTGCCGGACACTATCTTCAGGAGCAGGGTGTCGATGTGAAAGACTTCAACAGTTATGGCAGTCGTCGAGGCAACGACCGAGTGATGACTCGTGGCACATTTGCCAACATTCGTCTGAAGAATATGCTGGCTCCAGGTACCGAAGGGAGCGTCAGTATTCATCACCCTTCCGGTGAACAGACTTCAATCTACGACGCTGCGATGAAGTACAAAGCAGACGGCACTCCGCTGGTTGTACTGGCTGGTGCGGAGTACGGGACCGGGTCGTCGAGAGACTGGGCTGCCAAAGGCACATTCCTGCTGGGCATCAAGGCTGTTATTGCGACCAGCTACGAACGGATCCACCGCAGCAATCTGGTTGGCATGGGAGTGCTGCCATTGCAGTACCGCGCAGGTGAAAGCCGTGAAAGTCTCGAGCTTGACGGCACTGAGGTCTTCGACATCCGTCTGGATGATTCGCTTGAGCCGCGCCAGGCCGTGGAAGTGACCGCTCGTAAAAGCAACGGTGATGAGATTCACTTCGTGACCACCTGCCGCATCGACACGCCGGTCGAAGTTGACTACTACCGTAACGGGGGGATTCTGCATACTGTATTGAGGCAACTGGCGAAGAACTGAGTGCTGTCACGCCCTTCGATCATTCAAGTCATGTCGTTGTTTCCGCCGAGGGATCATGAGAGTCCTGATAAGTGAGAACGAGATCTGCGAACGCGTGAAGACGCTCGGGAGTCAGTTGAGCGATGAGTATTCCGGACGGCCGCTCACGATTCTGGGTGTGCTGACGGGAAGCATCGTGCTGCTGGCGGATCTGATTCGGGCGACTTCCGTGCCGCTGCGTGTTGCTCTGATTCAGGCGGCCAGTTACCGCGGTGCTGAAACAACGCCCGGGCGGCTGACCATTAACCAGTCGCTGGTGCCCGACCTGCGGGGGCGGGACGTGCTGATTCTGGATGATATCTTCGATACCGGCAACACCATGGTCGGACTCTATGAGGCTGTGCGCGACTTCAAGCCAGCGAGTGTGCGGTCGGCCGTGCTGTTGTGGAAGACGGCCCGTACCGAAGTGGATCTGGAGCCCGACTATTTCGGTTTCAGCATTCCGGACGAATTTGTGGTGGGCTATGGACTCGACTTCAACGACGATTACCGCCATCTGCCGTATATCGGCGTGATGGAAGACGAAGACCTGAAACACATCGGGCCAAAATCGAATGACGGATGAAATGAAAACAGACCGCTGGCTGCGACGCATTCTTGTTTCAATTGGTGTATTTGCCATCCTGCTCACTGGATCTGCGGAAGCACGTAAGCCCAATGTGATCATGATTCTGGCCGACGACCAGGGAAGCGTGGACCTGAATTGCTATGGCGCGACGGACCTTGCGACTCCGGAACTGGATCAGCTGGCGTCGCAGGGCGTACGGTTCACTCAGTTTTACGCGGCTGCTCCCGTGTGCTCACCTTCCCGTGCAGCCTTCATTACCGGTTTGTTTCCACAGCGCGCCGGGGTGCCTGGAAATGTATCGTCTCACTCGGGGAATGCCGGGATGCCTGCCGCCACCCCAACAGTCGCTGAGTTGTTTGCAGCCAATGGATACATGACCGGACACGTCGGCAAATGGCATCTTGGATACACACCAGCCACAATGCCGAACGGTCAGGGGTTTGTTGATTCGTTTGGCCATATGGGGGGCTGCATCGACAATTATTCTCACTTCTTTTACTGGAACGGTCCCAACCGTCACGACCTGTGGCGCAATGGCACAGAAGTATTTTACGACGGCGATTTTTTTCCGGATCTGATGGCGGCTGAGGCGGTTCGGTTTATCGAAGACAGTCAGGACCGTCCGTTCATGATGTACTGGGCACTGAATACTCCCCATTATCCGCTGCAGGGGACCGATAAGTGGCGCAAACATTATGCTCACCTGGATGCCCCGCGCAGGATGTATGCGGCCTTTGTGTCCACGACCGATGAAATCATCGGTCGCGTACTGCAGCGACTGGCTGACCTTGGACTGCGTGACAACACCGTCATCGTGTATCAGTCAGACCACGGGCACAGTACGGAAGAACGTACCTTTGGCGGCGGTGGCAGTGCCGGGCCTTATCGTGGCGCAAAATTCAGTCTGTTCGAAGGCGGAATCCGTGTGCCTGCGATGATCTCATGGCCGCAGCAGATTCCCGCCGGTGTCGTCCGGAATCAGATGGCAACTGCCTGCGATTGGCTGCCGACACTGGTTTCTCTTTGCGATCTGGACGCCGGAGAACGTAAGTTTGATGGTAAAGACATATCTTACGTGCTGAAGTCGTCGGACGCCTCTTCGCCGCACGAAGTCTTTCACTGGGAATCCGGCGGCGGAAAGAAAAACCGACAGTGGGCCGTTCGCAAAGGTGACTGGAAACTGATTGGTAACCCAAACGACACCAGTAAGATGGCTCCTCTTACAAGCAGCGACAGGCGTTTTCTGGTGAATCTCAACGATTCGGTGCACGAACTGAAGAACCTTGCGGCCCAGCACCCGGACGTCGTCAGCGAGCTGGAACAACTGCACAACGAATGGATCCGGGATGTCAGCCAGAACTGAATCCGGCGCCACAGAATCCTCGGGTGCTGCTCCGGTCACAGACGAGTTGGAAATCGCAGCGCAGTGGAAACCGCTCTTCCTGCTGCTGATGGCAGCCGCACTTATGCTGCGTGTTGTCATGGCGTTTGTTGTTGAGCGACATGTTCAATCTGCCGGCCGCCCGTTTCTGATTGAAGGTGATGCCAACGGCTACTGGGAACTTGCGGAAAAAATTGCGACGGGCCAGGACTACGCCATTTATGGTCGGCACGTGCTGCGTGTGCCTGGTTTTCCACTGCTGCTTGCAGCGTCGATTAAGCTCTTTGGAAACAGTGTTCTGGCCGCACGCCTGCTGCTGGCGGTGGTTGGCACTGGCTGTTGCTGCTTGACCTATTGTCTGGGGCGGCAGGTGCATACGAGGCGGGTCGGATTCTGGGCGGCGCTGTATGTTGCGATCTGTCCGCTGCACGTCGGCAACAGTGTCCTGATTCTGTCAGAGACGCTGTTTACGTTCTGGATGCTGGTGAGTCTGCTGTCACTTTTGTGGCTGCTTCGATTGGGAGGCGGCGCTCGTGAGGATGCTCCCGGCCGGACGTGCTCATGGAGAGTTTTCTGCCGAGTACTTGTGACCGGTGCACTGATAGGCGTAACCGTGCTGACACGGCCAGGGTTTCTTCCCTGGCTGATTATTTCGTGTGCTGCCGTGCTGATTCTGCTGAAGCGTTCGCTGGCGCAGCGGGCTGCAGTCTGCACGGGACTGGCGCTGGCTTGTTTTCTTGTGTTACTGCCGTGGGCTGCCAGAAACGCTACGGTTACCGGACACTGGGTGTTCACGTCACTCTGGTCCGGACCAAGCCTCTACGATGGGCTCAATCCTCAGGCGACCGGCGCCAGCAACATGCAGTTTTTTGAGGATGACAACGTGATGGCTCGGATGTCCGAGTTTGAAATGAATCAACATTACACGCAGGAATCGATCGCGTTTGCGCGGTCAAATCCTGGTCGAGTAGTCAGTCTGGCGGTCACAAAGGCGGCTGCTTTTCTAAGTCCCGTGCCAAACTTCGCAAAAACGGAAGTTTGGGTGTTTTCTGTGGTTTGCGTTGTCTGTTGGCTGTTGCTGACATTCAGCACGGTTGGTGGTCTGGCGTCGCGGCAGTGGGAATGTTCGGATCTGCTGGTTCTGGTGGGGCCTCTGGTGTTGTTTCTGCTGGTTCATATGGTGTTCGTTGGGTCGGTCAGGTATCGTCTACCTGTGGAGTTTCCGCTCTCAGTGTTGGGGGCTATCGGATGGCGTCACATTGTTTTGTGTAAGCGAGACTAGCACAGCCGTAACCCTGTATTGATGTGTGCATCGGCACGGCCAGCGCAGGAGGCTCAGGAAAACACTGGCACACAACTACTTGTTTCGTCACTGACGCAGCACTGGCTCCCAGGAAGTCGTGTGCGCTTTTGAAAATCACGATCAGTCAGAGTTTTACGGCTGCTTTCGTGTCCGGCGGCAGGATGCCACCGTTCCTATGAAAATCGTTCCCGTTCTGAAATGGATGTTCAGACTGACGTTGCTCACAGCGATCGTTGCTGGTGGTGCTGCGCTTTATTTCTGGAACCAGAGCGATCACCTGGTTCACGATGCGATTCAGAAACGTTTTGACGAAGCAGCTCCCGATCTGAAACTGTCCATGGGTGCAGTACGGCTTGACGGAGCTCACGGTGCCACGCTGACCGACGTGGAAATTCGCGATCGCCAGTCGGGGCAGCCATTGTTTCGGTCCGGCAGGATTTCCGTCGACATTGATGCGAATCGTCTGCTTGAGCAGCAACAGGTATCGGTCGATGCTGTGCGTCTGGACTCCGTTGATGTATTAATGGTACGAGAGGAGGACGGTCGCTGGAATTGGCAGCAGTATGAGTTCCATCCACCACTGGATTCCGACGTTCAGCTGCCTCAGATATCAGTGAAGGATGTGCGGCTTCAGTTGACGTTGAAACACGGCGGCGGGATTCCTGAAGCGCGAGTTTTGCTGACCAGTCCGGCGATACAGGCCTTACCTGCGTCCGGGGACAGGTACGACTTTGACGGCGGCATCAACCTGCCGGGGGTGGGTCTGTTGAACCTTGCCGGAGCATGGGATCTTGCCAAACGCAACTGGAATCTAAGCGGTCAGCTGAGAGGTGTGCGGGCGGACAAGAGTCTGATGGGGCTGGCTCAGGCGACAAATCCTGAGATTCAGAATCACCTTACGCAGGTCGAGTCTATTCTGGGACGCGTACTGCCGCAGCCTCCGAGTGGCCAGGATGCAGTGCCTCGTTCATCAGGAGCAGCGTTGCTGATCGGGAACGACGGTCGCACGGCGCCTCAGTTTGTGGGTGTGCTGGATGTGGACTTTAGCGTGGGGGGCTCAGCAGAACTCGCTGTGCCGGAATTCAAGTTAAAAATTGACGTGCGTGACGGCCGCTTGGTCTCTCCTGTCTTCCCGATCGTGCTGACGGGCGTACAGGCGACATTCTTCAAGGATAATCAGAACCTTGAGTTTCGTCTTGAGCAGGCACAGAGTGGTGAGGCATTTCTGTCCGGGTGGCTGCAGATGCAGCAGGGCGATGGTGCTCCGCCTGGTCGGGCGCGAGTTGACGTGAAGACATTTCCGGTGAATATGAAACTACAACCGTTGATGCCGCCAAGAGTTCGGGGTTTGTTCGACACGTTTCAGCCGGATGGGGTTGTTTCAGGCGGGTGCGATCTTCGGCAGCAGCCAGGTGGGAAGTGGCGTGCCGAAAATATTGAGGCCACAATCGACAGCGGTACTGTTACGTTTCATAAGTTTCGCTATCCGGTTGAGGGCTTGACCGGCACGCTGAAACAACGGCCGTTCGTCAATTCTCCGGCAACCGGTTCTGGGCTGGCGAGCGAATATGAGCCAGCAGTAACAGAGCGTGACTTGATGATGGACGTGACGATCGCAGGGCGAATGGGAACGCGGCCATTTAGTTCCACCGGATGGTGGAAGAATCCCGGGCCGGAAGCAGAAACGCTGTTCGAGTTGAGTATTACGGAGTTTCCTCTCGACAGTCGTTTTCGCAATGCACTGGAACAAAAGCAGCAGGAGGTGATCGATTCGCTCAACCTTGAGGGTCTGGCAAACGCGGACTTTGTCTTTTATCGGCCGCCTGGGCCGGATCAACCAACATACAAGTACATCGACGCGCACGTCTTTGACGCCAAATTACGGTTTGCGAAGTTTCCCTATGACATCAATAAACTCAGCGGCCACTTAACTTTCGATGGCAAAGCGAGGCGTTGGCAGTTTTCTGATCTTAAGGGACAGCATGAGAATGGACGTATTCATGCCAGCGGAAGTTATCAGGGACTGCCGGCGCCCGGTGTTCTGGAACTGACGATTACCGCTCAAAACGCAGCGCTGGATTCGGACGTGTACAACGCTCTGAGTAAGCCACAGCGCGAACTCTGGAACATGATTGAGCCGGATGGCTTCTGCGATATGACAGCACAGGTTCACTGGACCGCGATTCCCGGGCAGTCCGCCATTGTTAAATTCCCTGCAGACTCCCCGGTACGTGTTTTTAATACTCGCATCAAACCGAAACCGTTTCCGCTGGAAATGTTTGTCAAAGAAGCGACGCTTAGTTTTAACCCGAATGACCCGAGATTTGCCGGCGTTCAGCACTGCGAAATCCATTCCTTTCAGGCATTCCACAGCAAGAATCCCATCCGCGCAACCGGTTGGGCCGAAGCAAAGCCGGACGGCGAATGGCAGGTTCATCTGAACGATCTAAACGCTGTCAATCTTGAACCGAATGATCAGCTTCGCGCGGCCCTGCCGACGTCATGGCGGCAAACACTGAATCGCCTGTACCAGCAGGGATCGGTATCGATCGACAACTCCGAAATGGATTTTCGCGGGGTGATGACGGGCAACTACAATCCCACGGCGCGATGGGACCTGAACATGCGGTTTCGTGATTGTGCCGTGAATGCGGGGCTTGATGTGACCGGGATCTATGGATCGGTCACTGCTCAGGGGATATGGGACGGTTTTCGCCTGCACAACACAGGAGCGATCAGACTGGACACTGCCGAGGTTCTTGAAATGCCCTTCACCCACGTGGAAGGCCCGTATTCGGTGAACGATGTCGAACTGGTGCTGGGGGCTCGAAACGTATTTTTCGACTCCGATCTGACACAGATCGACCGAAGGCAGCATGTTAAGGCTCAGGCGTATGGTGGGGAAGTTGTCGTGGATGCGCTTGTTGATCTGCGGAAAGATGGCAAGTATAGCTTCTTCACCGAACTCAAGGACGCATTATTGGAATCTTATGCAGCGGATCATATTCCCGATCAGAAAACACTGAAAGGTGTCATCAAGGCCTGGATGCGTCTGGAAGGGACGGGCGATTCGGCGGCGGACGTGGAAGGCCGGGGGCAGCTGCTGATCAGTCCCGCCGCATTGTATGAACTGCCGGTGATGGTGCATCTGATGGGTACGTTGTCGCAACTGAAATTCAACGTCCAGAATCGCACTGCGTTTGATTACGCGAAAGTGGATTTCGACGTTGGTCAGGAGGCGTTCAACTTCAAACGCATTGATCTGGTCGGGAAATCAATCAGTCTGCTTGGTCGCGGTAATGTGGGGTTTGGAGGTGACGTGCATCTGGACTTCTTTTCGCGGCCACCACGCCCAACGGCCGCATCGTTGCCGATTATTAACCGGCTCTGGACTCAGTGGACGATGGTTGAGGTCCGTGGCACAACTTCCCGGCCACAAACCACCCCGAAACCGCTGGGACAACTTGACCAGAACATGCAGCAGTTTCTGAAGGCGTTCAACCCTTCTCCGGGCGGACCGACCCCAATGCTTGTCGTGCCTCGAGTGTTTCCGCAGGGGAACCCGTTGCTCCCGCGCACTCGACAGCAATCAGCGGTCGAAGGGCTACGGACACAGTAGTTCTTTGTCAGAACTAAGTTTTCGGGTTGGCGAAAAGACGGTGTCGTATCAGGTACCAAAAACCGGAACGGCCCGAAGAGGGCTTTACATTCCTGGTACCCACCCCTTTTCCAGCGAATGATTCGACCCCATTTTTGGGCTTTGACAAAGCACCAGGTTCCTGGGAACAGCGAACGTTGCTATTCCTGCTTCAGCATTGCCTGGTACCGTTTCCTGAACTTCGCCACTTTGGGGCCAACAACCGCCTGGCAATACGGCTGTCGCGGATTCAGCTCAAAGTATTCCTGGTGGTAGTCTTCGGCAGGATACCACTTCTTCAACTCTTCCAGAGTCGTCACGATCGGATCGTCAAAGTCTCCCGACTTGTTCAATTCTTCGATCGCTTTCTTGGCGGCGGCTTTCTGTTTGGCGTCGTGATAGAAAACGGCGGACCGATATTGAGTACCTACGTCTGCTCCCTGACGATTAAGCGTCGTAGGGTCGTGAGTGTGGAAGAAAACGTCCAGCATTTGTGCATATGTAATGATGGAAGGGTCGTATGTGATCTGAATTCCTTCAGCGTGACCTGTGGCTCCCGTGCAGACCTGTTTATATGTTGGATTCTTCAGCCGGCCACCCGTGTAGCCGGAGGTGACTTTGCTGACACCTTTCAACCGAATGAATACAGCTTCGGTACACCAGAAGCAGCCCGCGGCGAATGTGGCCGTCTTAATCGGTGAATCTTTATCGGAGGGCATAGCTTAATCCTTTGTGGCATTCGATTTGGTCGTCATGTTTGACGACAGATGACCGTCATCTGGTAACCGTGTTGTACGCGTTGTCGGTCTGGAATTCAAAAGATTGGCAGGGATTGCTTGTGGAAATTGTCCGACAGGGTTGTCTCAGTCCACAAAGATGAATTCGTTGCAGTTGAACAGAGACAGACAAAGGTGCGTCAGGCCATCGTTGCTGTCATCGGTACCTTCGTTCGATTCCGTCAGAAAACTTAGGGCGTCTCGCATTTCGTCGGCCGACGGTTGTCGGCCCAGCACTCGGTGGAACACTTGCTGCACTTGTTGGTCAGTGGGTAATGTTGCCACTGACTTCGCAAGTCGTTTCGCCGTTGCGGCTGAAAATTCTGAATTCAGCAGGTGCAGAGATTGCGGAGCTGTGGTCGAAACCCCGCGGTTCGGGCAACTGGCATTGGCACTTGGGCGGTCGAAAACCTCGAAGATCGGATATCGCAGATTTCGTCTGGCGAACACGTAAATGCTGCGACGGTCGTGTTCCTGTCTGTCTTTTGTCACGTTCCACTGGTTCTTCAGTAATGTCGTCAGTAGTTCCTTTGGCAGTGGAGGTCGCACACCTGGTCCACCTGATTTTCGGTTCAGCACTCCGGCAGTGAACAGCATCGCGTCGCGGACAGCTTCGCCTTCCAGTCGCCAGCGAGGGTACCGTGACAGCAATCGAGCGTCCGTATCCTCGTTCAATGACGTACGCCATCTTTGAGAGTCGGTCTCCTTGGCGCCATCCGGAAGAAAACTGCGCTGTTGATAGGTCGCGGACGTCACAATGAGTCGGTGCAGCTGCTTCAGACTCCAGCCATTTTTGACAAACCAGTTTGACAGCCAGTCGAGCAAGCGGACGTGGCTTGGCTCCGATCCCATGATGCCGAACTCGCTGGGAGTGTCGACAATTCCGGTACCGAAATGGTGCTGCCAGACTCGATTCACAATTACCCGAGCCGTCAGCGGATTGTTCCTGGACGTCAACCATGCGGCCAGTGCTGTTCGGCGACCGGCGGTATGACTGTCCTTGACGGGTGAGAACGCATGTTTCGGGCTGTGGATGACGCGCAGAACTCCTGCCTTAACTGCCGGACCAGGGCGGCGAAAATCACCCCGCAGCATCATGTGGCTGGCCGCTGTGAAAGGGGGCTTTTCACGCAGACTGGTCACGGACCGGTTTTTCTGCAGGTGAACGGCAGGTTCAAATATGGCCCGCAGGCGATAGAAGTCTGCCTGGCTGATGGGATCGTATTTGTGGTCGTGGCAACGGGCACATCCGATCTGCAGTCCGAGCACCACTTCACCGACTGTTGACGTGATCTCGTTCAGCAACGTATGACGACGTTCTTCCTGAAGATTGATGTCCGGCATGTCGGGACCGGAAATACAGAACTGTGTAGCGATTCGGGCGGACTTGTCGTCGGGATAGAGTTCGTCGCCGGCGATCTGCCGCCGCAGAAACTCGTCGTATGGCATGTCGGCATTGAGCGCGTCGATGACCCAGTCACGGTACTTCCAGGCGTCCGGTCGCAATTTGTCATGTTCGAAGCCATCCGTTTCCGCGAAGCGTGCCAGATCCAGCCAGTGCTGCGCCCACCGTTCGCCGTAACTCTTTGATGTCAGTAACCGCTCGACCAGTCCGTTGTACGATTCCTCTGACTTGTCAGACACGAACGAGGTAATTTCAGCGGGCGTCGGCGGCAATCCGACAACGTCGAAACTGAGTCGTCTGATCAGCGTTTGTCGCGATGCAGCAGGTTGTGGTTCCAGAGCGTTCTGTTCCAGTACGGCACCAGTGAAGCTGTCGATCGCATTACGTCGCCACTGTGTGAAGCGTGTGACCGGTACGTCCACTCCGTGAAACTGGTGGAAAGACCAGTGCTGTCGGTCGTCTTCGCTGATCGGTGGTTCCGTGTAACTGCCGCTCTCTTCACCAGGCGCGGCAACGATCACGGTCAACAGGAGGACAGACAGGCCGGCTAATCGAAAAAACAGCATCTGTTTCAGCCGATCAATTCGTGAACAACGTGAGCGTCATCAGGTCCGGTCAATCGTTTGTCCAGACCATTGTGGAAGTAAGTCAGCTGCTCGTGGTCAACGCCCAGCAGGTGCAGTATCGTGGCGTGAAAGTCATTGACTGAAACCGTGTTTGTCTCGGCACGCAATCCGATGTCGTCTGTAGCTCCGTACGCTCGGCCTCCTGCAATACCTGCCCCCGCCAGCCACGCACAATAGCCCCACGGATTATGATCGCGTCCCCTGCCCTGCTCACTCATCGGCATGCGACCGAACTCGCCCCCCCAGATTATGAGTGTGTCTTCCAGGAGACCGCGTTGTTTCAAATCCGCCAGTAAACCGGCGATCGGCTTATCTGTTCGACGGCAGTATTCGGTGTGGTTCTTGTCGACGTCCGAATGAGCGTCCCAGCCGTTGGTATTGCCGGAATACAGCTGCACGAAACGGACACCGTTTTCGATCATTCGGCGAGCCAGCAGACAACGCCTGCCGAATTCGGATGTTTCCGTCTGATCGACTCCGTACATCGAAAGCGTGTCTTGTGATTCACCGCTGATGTCAACCAGGGCCGGCGCTTCTGATTGCATGCGAAATGCCAGCTCGTATGCTTTCACTCGAGCGGACAGCTGATCATCGTTGTCGCGTTGCTCCAGATGCCGTCGGTTGAACGACTGAATCAATCGCAGGTTTCGTCGCTGCTGCGCCGGCCCCACCCCTGCCTGAGGCTTCAGGTCCAGAATCGGCGATGCTCCCGGACGCATCGTCACGCCCTGATAGGACGCGGACAAATAGCCACTGCCCCATGCGGGCGGGCCACCTTTCAGGCCACCGCCGGGATCCGGCAGCACGACGAACGACGGCATGTTTTCGTTTTCACTGCCCAGACCATATGCGACCCAGCTACCGACGCTTGGGCTGCCCATCAGAATGCTGCCGGTGTTCATCTGATACACGGACTGTGGATGATTCACACTGTCGCCATGAAGCGATCGAACTACGCACAGGTCGTCCGCATGTTCCGCGATGTGAGGCAAAAAATCACTGACTTCAAGGCCCGACCGTCCACGCCGGCGAAAGCGTCTGCGAGGTGCGAGCAGAGGGTTTTTTGCGACGTCCCGACGGGTCATCACATTGCCGAAGCTTTCAGGCAGCGGCTGCCCGGCAAATCGCGTGAGTGCCGGCTTCGGATCAAACAGATCCACATGACTGGGG
>JABABI010000050.1 GCA_014238335.1 Fuerstiella sp. | reverse complement strand
CAGCGGCCTCACGCGGGGGCATGGGACCGTCCTTCACCTGGACATCCAGACCCGCGCCATCAATGAAACCCATCGAAAAGAAGTGCTGACCTTCGTGTTCACCGATCTCATAGATCGGCACGATCCCCGGATGTTCCAGGCCGCCGGTGACCTGCGCTTCCAGCAGAAACCGCTGCTGTGCGTCCTGACTGGACCGGTGCTGGGATTTGATCTCCTTGAACGCCACTTCCCGGTTGAATTCCCGGTCCACAGCGATGGACACCCGGCCCAGTCCGCCTTCGGCATGCGGACGCAGAATCTGGAAACGCAGTTCCGACTGATCGGGATGCGGTGGCATTGTCAGGGTCCGGCCGTCTGCGTCAGGATCTGCAGCCGCGGAACCCTGGGACAGCATGCCGGCTTCCCCGTCCGCAGCGCTGGGGACATGCAGCAGGCTGGCCTGCACGTCCGGATCAGCAAGACTCTGCAGCGCATCCGGTGTGCTTCCGACGGAACTCAGCCCTTTCAGACTCTGCTGAGCATCGCCTCCGTGCTGCGCGATATGGGCATCGACCAGTTGTTCCAGCACATCCCGCTGCGACTGTGGCATGAGTTCTCGGTCGACCAGAACTTCGCCCAGCGACTGCGTCTTTGCCAGTGTCCAGGCCTGCATGGCATCAATCAGGCCGTCCCGCGTGATGAAGTCCATCTGCAGGGCGAGAATCCCGAACAGTAGATTGCGGTCAGAAGAAGACGATGTCATCAAAGTAGCCCTTGAACACACACCAGCGGAAAGACTCGTCATTCTACAGGATCAGGGGAAAGGACAGTGTCCGGATGCCGGTTTTTCCCTTTCAACACGCCCCTGAAGTCTACCTCCCTTGCATGTCACCCCACAACTATGCCGACTGCGTCGGCAACGACGCCGTTCTGAGCGGCAAGATCGTCACTTCCGTACGCCACCTCACCCAGTTCGGGCTGACGCCGAAGTCAAAACGCAGGCTGGCTGCGAGTGCACAATCAAGGGAGCGTATTCTCAGCCCCCACCATTCATCTCCATGAAACGGTCGAACAGGACGCAGAGATATCCCACGATCAACGCTCCGTTGAGAATCAAAATGATTACGCCGATGCAACGGTCACCTGGCCCCGTGATCCGTCGCTTCTTCGACAAAGGCATCCCCTGTTCAGAAAACGAGGAACGGATTCGGTGTGCGTTCAATCCCGATGTGTTGAATCTTCTCGAAACACATGTGGCCGAACCGGGTACGGCCGAGTTTATAGCCGCGTACCACAAGAATCCTGTGAAGATCAGCAACTATTCGGGGGGGCACTGCTGGTCGTGGTTGTTCGCTAACAATCTTGTTGATGCAAGCTACTTAGAATCGCGGTTGCGCCTTTATGTTCGATTGGTGACACAGTTGGCATTGAGTTCTCGATCGGTGAGTACCGGACTTCAGTGTGACAACTGTGAAGAACGCTACCTGGTGCGCGACCAGCTGTCAGCGTCACAGTTCGACTGCAGGAACTGTGGTCAAACGATCTTCGTTGAGGCCAGAGTCAATAACAAACGAAAGAAACACTCTTCAAGAAGTGAACTCGTGTGTCCGGCGTGCACAATGGTTGTACTAACAGAGCGGACGCTTAAGAACGGTGTTAAGGTCGACAGCTGCAAATCATGCCATGGGACGTGGCTCGACGCCGGGGAGTTTCTTCAGCCTACAAGGAACAAGGAGGGAGCGACACAGAACGTACTCTCACTGTCATGTGGAGCGATTAAGTCAAAACGGCATTGTCCCCGTTGCCGGACATCAATGTTCGAGGCGGCGTTTCTGGATGATGAAACAAGAATCGATTTCTGCCAGGAATGTGACGGCCTGTGGTTTGATTACAGCGAACTGAAGGACTCTCTGCAGTTTCTGAAAACAATGTTCATCGAGGAAGTCAGTGAATAGGCTTCGACCGCAATTACTGACGGAAACGCGGTTGCCGTTGAGTCAAATCCGTTTGCGCGGCTGACAATCTTCTTAGGAGACATTCCGAAGCCTAAGTTCTTCAGCTTGCTGTATCGGCATGAACAAGAGAGAACGAACGAGCCCCACACCCATGACAAGTGCACTCATGAGCGGGTGTGTCGCTTTAACTAAGGCATAAGGTTTTTGAGAGGCAGCTCTGAACGTGACCGACATGGGCCACCACGAGTTTATGTGCATCGTGCTGGGTACAGAGGGGTATCGACGATACCTGGGTCTGGACGAGGCTTCACCGAAGCAGGCAGAATCAGCTTCACCGAGCAAACGGGCTCATAATGGCTTCGAGTGAGGCAGCAGTCGGGTGTTCCCCCATTAGTCACGCGGCCAGTCCGGAAGCCTCTCGGCGTGTTGCACGGCAAAGAGCCTGAGTAGCCTTGCGGTCTACGTCAGCTGACGGTGCAATCTCTTACATGCTCCCCGCCCACGAACGCTGCAGACTTCACTTCGGACCATATACGCAACCCGTGTGTGACTTCGGCGATGAGGTCTGGTGTGAAATCCGCGGTAACCCCACTACCGTTTGTAATTCATGCCGATGCCCTGCGTCTTCTCACCACAGGTCTCGACCATTGTGCCGTCGCCCTCAATAAGGCACTTGTGAACGCAGTCAAAACACGCTGGCCAAATGTTACGAGAACAACAGCGATGGGGCCGCTCGGAACGAGCATTACAACGGTCAACTGGGCACGTCAGGTGTGATGATGACAATCAGCCCAGTGAGTAGTGCCACCGACAAGGCAAGGCTTGAGCGTCTGCCGTGGTCAGATGGAGGTGAACGGATGTGGTGTTGTCGAACCAGTAATCAGTCGCGTTGGCTGCCTGCCGGTCATGGAGGAATGTGAACAGTAGTCAGACGGCTGTCACGCTCACCAAGTTGCATCCAACCGCACAATGACACGACGTGCGGAGCGTGAGGGGAAGCTAGTCAATCAGTATTTTTCTTACCCCATATCGGCTTCTCGAATCCTTGGGGATCGACACCTGCCTTCCAGTACAGCACCAACGCAGACCCTGTGCCGATCAGCAAGACTGTCAGCCACTCCCCGTCCCAACCATTGGTCCACAAGGCTATGCCAGCAGAAATCAGGCAACCAACTCCCCTGATCAACGCCAGCCTGCGTTGGCGCATGTCGGTGTCGATCACACCTGTTGAATCGAAGGGCTCATGTTCCTCCCCTTCAGGCTCAGGCTGTTCAATGTTCGGCATGACGGTACCTCCGTCCGGTTGTTCAGCTCGCGACAGGGGCAATTGCGATTAGCTCCCTACGAGCGACCAAAGCGTTGCTGCGATCATTGCCCTTGGCAACGACGTTGGTTCGTCGATCGGTGATTCAGCTCCGCGCTCTGCCGGTGCCTCATAGGGATTCGGATTATCCATGAACGTCTCAATTGGCAGGTATGAGAGGACTAATGCCGAACGTCACCGGGTTACCTCATCCTCTTGAGAAGGCGAGTTTTGTACCAGCAGTTCGTAGGTCTCTCCGGAAGAGAGCCGGAGCGTTCCAAAGCAGATCTCCTCCGTATAAACATCAACAGTGACGAACTCAACCGTGACGACTCCGGTTCCCTTGGAGCCTGCGACCCGAAAAACGAAGACATCCTCGCCTTCTGCATCTCCAGTAGCAGTGACATCCATCTCGATTCGATCGATTTCACCTACGTGTTGCAGGATGACCGAATTTTTGTCGAGGGCTTCTTTGGCTTGGTCGGTAAAGAGATCCCACCCCCGGAACCCAAGCCCTCCAATTCCTACGAGACTCAAGAGAATGAATCCAACGATTAGAAGTCTACGTCGTTTCGCCGTGTTGCCCATCACTCTCGTTTCTCCCTGCCTGGCATCTGCGCACGTTCGGTTTCTTTCGCACGCCCAACGAATTGAACATGGCGGTAGAATGTCGCGACCAGGACGTCGCCCTTTGGAGCTACGAGTGCGAAACTATGCTCGAGCAGTCTGACATTAAAACCCATGATTTTGCGATCTCTTCGTTCGTTGTGAGTTGTCAGAGCCAGCCACTTTACTGACTCGGTCACGAGAAGAATAGAACGTCAAACGTGCAATCCACGCATCTGTTCCGCCGCGCGTTGATTTGGAATCACGGGAAACCGCATTCGGAGGGATAAGCTATTTCCCGAATAACCAGACCGATCCACCCGGTGTCTGTGATTCGTGGCGTCGTGCGATGTTGCAATGGTCGTCATCCTCCATTTGTTCGGCGTCTGACGCGCTGGGGGATCACCTCGCGGGACTGCCGCATTGGGACGGATTCCCGGCGATCGGAAACATGCACTCAGTTGCCCTGCATCCGACCCTCATTCGCGAGAGACCTGCCTCTCTGCGGCACGTCAGCCATCATTCCTTGAGAAATGGGCGTGGGATGTCACAATCCCGCTCCACAATTCGAATTGGACTCTGGCGTGATCTGGAAGGTATAACAGATGGGACGGTTAAGTCTGGCATGGCATGTCCTGACAAACGGAGAACTAGCTCAGCAGCTGGCCGAACTTGTTTCCAGTGCTGCACCAGTCGCGGTCATTGAGCAACCGGTCGCGGCCGAACCGAAACCTGCGCCGGCTGTTCGTAATGAGGCCGTCACGCTGCTGGCCTCTCTGCAGCGTGAAGCGCGGCTGGTGGACTTTCTGATGGAATCGATCGATGACTACGCCGATGCACAAATCGGAGCGGCCGTTCGGGATATTCATCGTGACAGTCGCATGGTTCTGGATCGTCTGTTTGCGATTGCTCCGGTCATTAACCAGCCCGAAGGCAGCGCCGTCGATATCACAGACAATGCGGCCAGTGGACGGCTGCGATTGATCGGTGAATCGGATTCGAAGCAGACATCGGGAACCCTGGCACATCACGGGTGGGAAGCCGCCCGCTGCGAATTGCCCACGTGGAGCGGCAGTACCGGAGCTGTTACTGTCATTGCCCCGGCGGAGGTTGACGTAGGCTGATGTCGCTGGATCGTCAGAGGGCTGGAAGTCTTTTTCGGCCCAAAATGAACCCATGTCATACACTGTTCCTCCGAAGAGGACTCCCGAACCTTTTTCCTCGCTACACACAATGCTCCCCAAGTACGCTATCGGAATTGACCTTGGCACCACGAACAGTGTGCTGGCTTATGCCTCGTTGGAATCAGAGACTCCGCAAGTAGCGATGCTGCCGATTCCTCAACTTGTATCTCCGCAAAGTGTTGAACGTCGTAATTCACTGCCGTCGTTTCTGTACCTGGCACGCAGCGGCGAATCGGAATCCCGCGAGTTTGACTTACCGTGGGCAGAGAACCGCGAATTTGCTGTCGGTGAAGTCGCGCGGTCACAGTCGTCGGAGAATCCCGATCGCACTGTTGGCACAGCCAAGTCCTGGCTGTGTCACAGTCAAGTGGACCGTCATCAGTCCATTCTGCCCTGGAAAGCGCCGGACCATGTGGCACAGGTCTCACCAGTGACGGCCTCGCAGCGGTACCTCGAACATCTGGTCGCGGCCTGGACTCAGAAATTCCCCGATGCGCCGATTGCACAGCAGCAAATCGTATTAACCGTGCCGGCTTCGTTTGATGCCAGTGCACGTGAACTGACCCGTGAAGCGGCGCTGGCGGCCGGGCTTCCGGAGACACTCGTTCTGCTGGAAGAACCTCAGGCTGCGACCTACGCATGGCTTTGCTCATCGGGAGACGACTGGCGAAAGTCACTGTCTGCCGGCGACCGGTTGCTGGTTTGTGATGTCGGCGGTGGCACCACCGACCTGACACTGGTTGCTGCGGACGAAGAAGATGGTGAACTGCAACTGCGGCGACAGGCCGTCGGAAATCACCTGCTTGTTGGTGGGGACAACATGGACCTCGCTCTGGCGTACCACGTGTCAGAATTATTCCGCCAAAAGGGGACGGATCTGAACCCCTGGCAGTCGGTGTCGCTGTGCCACTCCTGTCGTGCAGCCAAAGAAGCTCTGCTGGCAGCCGATGGTCCTGAGACACAGACGATTTCAGTAGCGGGACGGGGCAGCCGACTGATTGGCGGCAGCGTGTCGGTCGAAGTGAATCGAGCAGACGTGGCACGTCTGCTCGTCGATGGTTTTTTTGCGCAGTGTGACATCACCGACCTGCCGTCGCGGCAACGCGTATCCGGCTTTCAGGAAATCGGCCTGCCTTACGAAGCGGACACCGCGATCACTCGTCATCTGGCCGCCTTTCTGCAGAGACAGACAGACGAAGGATCCGCAGCGGCGCCGGCCCCGACTCATGTGCTGTTCAACGGTGGCGTTTTCAAGTCCGACCGGCTGCAGCAGGCTCTGCTGGATCGACTTGCCGACTGGTACGGCGCTGCCGCGCCGCTGATCCTTGCCGGTGCACACGACTTTGACTACGCGGTTGGCCGCGGAGCCGCGTATTATGCATGGACCAATGAACGTGGCGGCGTTAGAATTCGGGGTGGCACTCCGCGGTCTTACTATGTTGGCATAGAAACCGCTGGTCTGGCAATCCCGGGTGCCCCGCGACCGATGTCGGCCCTGTGTGTCGTGCCGCATGGCATGGAAGAAGGGACCGAAGCAGACGTGCCGTCGGAGGAGATTGGCCTGGTAGTTGGCGAAGCGGCCAGGTTCCGCATCTTCAGTTCCGCCAGACGCACACATGACGTACCGGGTGACAAACTGGTTCGCTGGTCCGCGGATGAGATCGTGGAAACCGATTCGATGGAGACGACTCTGGAGGCCGGCCCGGATGCGGGGGACGAATATGTCCCCGTTCGCTTTCAGTCACGGATCACGGAATTAGGCATCTTCGAGCTGTCCTGCGTCCACACGGCTACTGGTGAAATCTGGAAACTGAAATTCAGCGTTCGTGACGACGCGGAGGCATGAAGACCGTGAACGTCGCCGCGAAATTAAATTCGAACAAAGAAAACACCCGCAGCCGCTTCGTCGTCGGTATCGATCTGGGCACCACGAATTCCGCCGTTGGCTTTGTCGACACGTGGCAGGATGATTGGCAGATTCAGACGTTCACGATTGCTCAACTGGTCGCACCGGGAGAAGTGGAACGTCGTCCAACGCTGCCGTCGTTCCACTATGAACCCCCGGAAACCGAGGGCGCAGCGTCCGCTCTGCGGCTACCATGGAGCAGCAATTCGAAATTCGGGGTCGGAGTGTTTGCCCGGGAATTTGGTCGCGCGAATCCGGGGCGGATGATTGAATCGGCAAAGTCGTGGCTTTGTCACGCAGGTGTTGATCGTCGGGTGGCCCTGCTGCCATGGCACGGTGCGGCTGATGCAGAGTCGCTGTCGCCAGTGGATGTCAGTTCCCGCTATCTGCAGCATATTCGCGAAGCTTGGGATCATCTTCAGGTAGAAGCGCCACTCGCGCAACAGGATGTCGTGATCACAATTCCGGCGTCATTTGATGAAGTCGCCCGTGAATTAACCGTTGCGGCCGCCCGCACCGCCGGGCTTCCTCGCATCGTGCTGATTGAAGAACCGCAGGCGGCATTTTATTCCTGGGTCAATGCTCATCGTGACGACTGGGAGCAGCACGTCGTTCCTGGACAGAAAATTCTGGTCTGCGACATCGGCGGTGGCACCTCGGACTTTACGCTGATTCACGTTCGTCCGGGCGACGACGGCAAAGTTCGATTTCATCGCATCGCGGTTGGCAATCACCTGATGCTGGGGGGTGACAATCTTGATCTGGCCCTTGCCTACCACGTGGAACGGCAGTTGATGGGTGACGGCAAACTGCAGCCTCGCCAGTGGAGCGTTCTGGTTCCTACCTGCCGCCACGTGAAGGAAATCCTGTTGCAGGAAGACGCGCCGGAAGAATTCACTATCGCCCTGCCTGGCACGGGATCAAAACTGATCGGCGGTGGCCTGCAGGTGACCGTGCGTCGCGACGAAGTCGTGCAGTTACTCGTCGACGGTTTCCTGCCCGCTGCGAACTTCGACGATAAACCTCAGAATCGCCAGTCCGGCTTTCAGGAATTTGGGCTGCCCTATGCGACCGATCCGGCGATCACGAAATATCTGGCGGCGTTCCTGAAGTCTCACGTCGACGAGACGGAATCGTCGGATACTGTCGCCGACTGTGCGCGGCCGGACGTCGTTCTGTTCAACGGCGGCTTTTTCGCCTCATCGATTCTGCGGGATCGGCTGATTTCGGTGCTAACATCATGGTTCCGTGATTCGGATGAGACGTGGACTCCACAGATTCTGCAGAACGAACGCCTGGACCTCGCCGTCGCTCACGGTGCGGCGTCGTTTGGTATGGTCCGCCGTGGCATTGGCGTCAAAATCGTTGCAGGACTGGCTCGGACGTACTACGTGGGTATCGAAGGGTCAGACGGACAGACGTCGGCATTGTGTCTGGTGCCGGCAGGCAGCGAACCCAGCAACGAACCCGTTGAAATTGAACGGGACTTTCAGATACGCACATCGGAACCCGTGCAGTTTCCCATTTTCGTTTCCGGCACACGATTGACCGATCAGGCCGGCGAGTTATACGAGATCAATGAAGAGCAGCTGTATGCACTGCCACCAATTCGAACCGTGCTGCAGACTCGAAGAAAAGACCAGACCGACTTAGTGACGGCACGGCTGTCGGCGCGGCTCACAGAAATCGGCACGCTGGAGATGTGGTGCAGACAGGATAATGGCGACCGTCGCTGGCAACTTCAGTTTGACGTTCGTTCGTCCACCGAAACCGATCGCCAAGTCCACACCGGAGCTGCAGAACAGGCGGGAATTGTTGATCAGGAAACGCTGGACAGTGTCGACGGAATTCTCGCGTCGGTCTACGCGACGAATGGCACGCATAAGCCGGACGGACTGCCGAAACGGATCGCTCGCGAAATTTCCATCAGCCGTGCGGACTGGCCGCCGTCACTGCTGCGTAGTATCTGGGGCAATTTGATCGAATCTGCAGCCGGACGAAAACGCAGTGCCGCTCACGAAGCTCGGTGGCTGAATCTTCTGGGATTCGGACTGCGCCCGGGCTTTGGCATGGCTGCCGATGACTGGCGCGTCGAACAGACACTGAAAGTGACTCAGGGAAAACTGGTTCACGCCAGCGCGAATACTCGCACGGAATGGAGAATCCTATGCCGCAGAATTGCCGGCGGCATCACCCGCGGCACACAGAACGAACTGACGTCTTCGCTGATTGCATTGATTCGCCAGAAACACAGACAAGTCAAATCGGGACGCGGCAAGGGAGCGGACTATGCTTCCGGCAGTCATGAGGAATCAGAGATCTGGCGGATGCTGGCTTCCATGGAATTTCTGGATCGGTCGACGCGCAGGGAACTTGGCCGCATTGCTCTGGACTTTCTGCCCAGACCGGCATTTGATTCCATTCGAACGGCACTCATCTGGTCAGTGGGCAGAATTGGTGCGCGAGTGCCCATTTACGGACCGCTCAACACGGTGCTGCCGACCACTGAGGCGGAAACCTGGATCGAATCTATTATTGATGTCGCTGATGTCAGCAATTCCGTCACGCAGGTCGCGTTGATGCAGCTGTCTCGTAAAACCAATGACCGTTTTCGAGACATCTCGGACGACGTGCGGGCAGCGATTGTGAACGAGATGGAGTCCGCAGGAGCGCCTGACCATTTCGTAACTCTTGTCCGCGAAGGTGGAGATCTGGAGAGCGACGAGGCTGGTCTGGTATTCGGCGAATCGCTGCCGACAGGGCTGCGTATCCAGTAACACAGACACAGGTGCGCAACCCTCGATATCGCGACCTTACTTCCGGCAGTCGACGGTGCTGCCCGCCACCGTCCGGTGGAGTCGACGACGACGCAGATCGACCGCTGTTAACCCTGATCAGTTCGTAAACATAAATTTGGGCGAATCTTCAGAATTCCCAGCGCAGTTCATGCGATGGGTGGGGCGTTCGCCAAGCCATGTTGATGACACCATTCTCGCAATTACTGTTATCGGCAGGATTTTGGTGTTACCCTCAGCAATGATCCGGCGGCTCTCTGCTGTTGCCGCAAATGTCGCGGTATGACGAAGAAGTGTGGTTTCGATTTATGCCAGCGTTAAGAACATTGCTTTTGGTTCGTCACGCGAAGTCCAGCTGGAAACACCCCGAGTTGGAGGATATCGAACGTCCTTTGAACAAGCGTGGTGCCAGAGACGCTCCGGTCATGGGGGAACGGCTGTTGGCGCGGTCGTTGATTCCCGATTTGATCGTCAGCAGTCCGGCCGCTCGAGCTCTGACGACGGCGCAAATGATTGCCGGCGAACTGCGATGCTCGTTGGAAGCGATCGTCGTTGATGACGCATTGTACGCGGCCACTCCACTGGACGTGCTGAATGCTGTCTCCGTTTTTGACGACTCGGTTCGATTGGCGCTCGTCGTGACTCATAACCCAGCCATCACTGAACTTGCCAACCGGATTTCCGATGCGCCCATTGACAACGTTCCAACGTGCGGGATCCTGACAATTGGGACGCCAGCGTGGGACTGTATTGACGGCGGGACGTTAGTGGACTTCGATTACCCCAGGAAGCCCTGACATCGGTGTCATCGAGTTTTTGCGGCCGCCACGGAACGACGACCGGCGAAAACACCATTGACGCGATGATCGCCCCGAACAGGTCGTTCCGATTCAGTCTGCCGCCAGCAGGTCAGAATCGGACAGCAGTCTCACATCGTCATTGTTGGCGGGGAGCTCCGGGTCGCTCTTGGTCACGACTGGAACCATCTGCGTGCCAGCGTCACTGATCTGGCGGCCGACAGACAGCTGGGGATCCGGGCCAAGGTGAACTGCATAGGCGGCGCCGGAAAAGCTGATTGTGTCGCCCGGCAGCAGCGCCCCTCGCAACACTCGTTGTCCGTTAACGCGAGTTCCGTTGGTGCTTCCCAGATCCCGCATGTAGACCAGACCGTCGGTTTTTACCAGGATGCAGTGCAGCTTGGAAACACTCCCCTGATCCACTGCCAGGTCACACAGCCGCGTACTACGCCCAACGACCGTGATTGGTGTTGTCAGGGTAATCGGGGTACCGTCGTTGACTGGAATCAGTTGAGCAAGCATCAGCGTCATCTTACAGATGGGATGATGGCCATTCGGAATGGAAATGGCTATATTAACAGTCTCGGGACGAACCCCCCGAAAAGTCAAGGTCGAGTCACGACGGAACGCAGTTTGCGGAGGAATCACGCCCGTTTGACAGGGCAAAAGATGCATGCGCCGCGTAATTGGTTCAATCGGACGTACTGTGACTGCAGAATCTCAAGCAGTCTTTGTCGCAGGTGATTTGTACCAGGCCCAGGAAGTCCGCCGGAATTCGACGAGGCCATATGCCCCCGACTGCAATCGCCTGCGTCCCGCCTGACACGCAGATGTCCAGCGCTCAGCCGGAGCGGTACAAGGCATCGTGCCGGATTCAACGTTCTTGTTCCTGTGTTTCACAAAAGAGAGCGACGCCCATGAATGAGATCAGGGTTCGTCGTTCCGATTGTTTCTGGGTGTCGAGTATGTCAAACTTGGCTCAAAAATTCAGATTGTTCTTGTTCAGGCTCGATACATGTCAGCTCGCCAAATCGGCCCCTTCATTCTCGACAAACAAATCGGTGTCGGTGGTATGGGCATCGTCTATTCGGCGCTGTACCCAAAAACTAATAAAAAGGTGGCGATTAAGGTTCTCGCTCCGGGGCTGATCTCGGATGCCAAGCTGTTGAAACGGTTCGAACGTGAAATCGAAATTCTGCGCCGACTGGATCATCCGAATATCGTGAAGTACTTCGGTGGTGGCACGGACGGCGACCAGCGCTGGTATGCGATGGAATACATCGACGGCGGTTCGTTACTGGATGTGTTAAAACAACGCACGCGATTGTCGTGGGAACAAACGGTGCATGTGGGACGACAGGTTTCCGGTGCACTTGAGCACGCTCATAACGCCGGAATTATTCACCGCGACCTGAAACCGGCAAACCTGTTTCTTTCAAAAAAAGGTCGGCTTAAGCTGGGTGACTTCGGTATTGCGCGTGATACCGAAGCAACGGCACTGACCGCCGCCGGCAAGACCGTTGGCACGTATGCTTACATGGCGCCGGAACAGATCCAGGCCGGCTTTCCGATTACCGGAAAGACGGACCTGTATGCTTTGGGCTGCCTGCTGTACGAAGTTGTCGTCGGTGAAACTCCGTTCCAGTCGGACAATCCGATGGACATGCTGATGCAGCACCTGAACGACGACCCGTACAACGTCTGCGAAAAAGTTCCGGACTGCCCAATCTGGCTGGACCGGTTGATCGAACGATTGCTGGCGAAGAGTCCGGACGACCGTCCGTATGATGCTTTGGCCGTTCATACGGAACTGGGCGAAATCAGAAATAAAGTGACTGCCGGCGGGGGGGCGCCGATAGCGGACAACGTGGTCGGCAAGCCCGTGTCACGAAAGTCGGACAGGAACGACAAGTCTCCGCCGAAGAAAAAGAAAAAAAAGAAAAAAAAGAAAAAGGAAGACGTTCCTGTTCACGAACAAACATGGTTCTTGGCGACCTGCCTGGTCACCCTGATCGCAGCAACCATCTGGCTGCTGCAACCGCCTGGTGAAGATTCCTATCGCGATTCGTGGCAGGAACTCATGAGCGTTACCGAATCAGAACAGCAGGAAGATGTGGAGTATGCTCGGCGGGAGGCTGCGGAAAAAGCGGATGAGTATCTGAAGACCTTTCCAGGCGGCGAATTCGATGATGAAGCCAGAGAAGTCCTGGACAGCATTCAACCGCTGATTCTGGAAACACCACTCAAACGGCTGGCCGCTCGCGATGCCGAAATCAAGCCCGTCTTCAAGGCACAATGTGCCGAGGCAGTGAAACGCGAAGACGAGGAAGGCCTGAAGTACGTCATCAACTGGAGCAATACCTCAGAACCCGCTTCTAAACGAGTGCTTGCGGTAAATCCTCTACCAGCGATGCAACGTTGGAAGACGTTGATGGCCACGGGCCGAGCGATGGAATCGCCGGATGATGAGACTCGTTGGCTGACAATCCTGTGCGAAAACCACCACGCCCACTTTCGGCAAATGCTGATCGAAAGTCCAGATGCCTATAAATACCTCAGTGAACGGATGGAAACGGCAGAGGAGCTATTCGCTAAAGACGAAACCGCCGAAGCGAAGAAGATTTGGAACTACACAGCGAACGAATTCAAGGGGGTTCAGTCACACCTGTTCACGTGGTTCTATCATTACGCCCGAAATCGATCCAACGAAACTCGATATCCGATTCCCACAAAGGAACAGATTGAAGAGACGCCGCCGTCACAGGCGCCGGAACCCGCGGCGACTCCGTCTTCGTGAGGACATGCCGTCGTCCAGTAACATTCCGTGTTGCCCCGTGTGCAGCTTCGGTTCAGCATCGTCGTTCGTCCATGCCAGACGGCTGAGTTTCCAGCGGCTTACCGCCTCGTGCCCACAATCGCGTGACAGTGAATCAATGTGGGGACTGGTCCAGCTGTTGCCAGTCCGGCATTATTCATCCACGATTCGTACTCAGCCGCGCTATAAGCGCGGCCTTCCGTCAGTGTGAATAGCGCTGCCGAATACAGTGCTATGGGCAACGGACCGTCGAGTTTATCGTTGAGTAATACGTCGTGAATAACGAGGCGACCACCCGGGTTCAATGCCTCAGCACAGCGACGTACCAGTTCCTGACATTCCGGAACGTCCCAGTCGTGCAGAATATTTGACAGCAGAACGACGTCAGTGGGCGGCAGCGCTTCGGAAAACATGTCACCAGGCAGCAGTCTGACGTTGTCGGAAACGTTGTATTGCTGAGCGAATGATTCGGCCGTCTTCAGCACCTCCGGACGATCCAGTACTGTTGCGGTAAGTTGCGGATTCTTCCGCACGAAGCCAATGCTGTAAATCCCCGTGCCTCCGCCGACATCCAGCAGCGTCTCGGCATTCTGCAGCGGCACGGCCTCAGCCAGCGCCGGAGCCACGTTTCTGGCACGACCGGCCAGAGCCAGCGTAAAGTGCTCGGCCAGACGGAATTTTTCCATCGCGGACTTCATGCCGTCCCGATAGATGAAGGCTGCGCCTTCACCATCGTCACTGAGTCCGGCGGGCTGGTTGGACTTCAGCCGCGCCACCATTTCCAGCACGCCTGTTGAATTCGCGGACAAACTGACATAGTTGCCTACATCAAATTCGCCGCCAGGAATCAGGTGCTCGGCTGCCACGGGAGTGAGTTCCAGTTTGTCAGTCGACGTCATCTGCAGCAGCCCCATGGCACGCAGCGCCGTCGTCAAAACAATCACCGGACGTTCGGCCAGTCCAAGATCCTGCTGCAGTTCATCGAGGGATCGCGGTTGTTGCGCCAGTCCTCCAAACACATCAAAATGAGCAATCGCTGCAGTCAGTAACTCCGATCCGTAGATGCCTCGGAATGTTTCGAATATAGCCGTCGGGTCAATCGACGGCGCGGAAAGTGGAGTCATGTTGGTGGTTTTTTCGTGTGCACATGTCGAGCTCGACGATGGCTCGTCTGGGTTCTTGTCCTGAATCGTGCAGTCACTCAGACCGCAAAAACCGAAATGGTAACGCGGTTCCATGGCCCCGGTCGGTCAGTGAACGCTCAATTTCGGCAATCCTGACTTCCCATTGCCCGCATTGGCAGCATCTGCCACACTTCGCGCGTTCAGAAGAGCTTGCGGGAGTTCGCTGGATCAACCAGGATCGCTGTTCACGGCAAGGGAGTGCCGACGTATGTATAAGATACTGCTATGTTTGCGCTATTTGCGTACGCGTTATATCGCTTTGGCCAGCATTATTAGTGTGATGCTTGGCGTGGCCACGATGATTGTGGTCAACAGCGTGATGGCGGGCTTCACCAACGAAATGCGGGATCGAATCCACGGTTTTCTGGCCGACGTCGTGGTGGAATCACGCAGCATGAGCGGAATTGTCGATTCCCAACGGCAGATGGCCATCGTGCAGGATGCCGCTGGAGAATTCATCGCCGCGATGACCCCCACAGTGGAGGTTCCGGCCATGATCACGTATTCCGATCCCATCAGTGGAGAGCGGTTTACTCAGTCGATTCAGCTGGTGGGAATTGACCCCGGAGGCAAAGCTCAGGTCGGTCCCCTCAAGACATACCTGGACAGCTACAACGCAATCACCGACGAAGGCGAGGTCCTGCGTCCACCGCTGCGTCCGACCGACACGGCTCCGGGTTGGGAGCTAACAGATCACGCCAGAACTTATCGTAAAATGATGAAGCAGCAGCAGATGCTGTTTCTTCAGGAAGAAATCCCATTGACTGGTATCGCTGTACCGGCACCCCAACTTAACGGTGTGCAGACATCAGCCACAGATTCAGACAGCGATGTTGCTCCGCCCGTATTCAGCGACGCCTCTGAAAATGTATTGGTGACTGATGACGCTGCTGTGGTACCACCTGATTTCAACACGCCGCTGCAAAGTTCGTCGCAGGCGCGCACTGCCGCCGATCCGGCGGCTCCGCTGAGTGCTCGGGTTTTTTTGGGCGAGCAGATCACCAGTTTCCAGACACGTGATCCTGAGACCGGAAGACTACACAAGATCAATATGGTGAACCCCGGCGATGATATTCTGATCACAACAATTCAGTCTGATACACCGCCCGAACCCATCAGCTTTTCGGCGACGGTTGTTGACATGTTTCGTAGCGGAATGAGCGAGTACGACGGTCAACTGGTGCTGATGAATCTGGAACAGTTGCAACAGAACCGTGGCATGATTCTGAATGGCGAAGATGCCATCACGTCGATTCAGATCAAGCTGTACGACTACAACGATTCCGATGAAGTCGTCAAGCGGCTGCGAGCGGCATTTCCCCCGGGAGCCGTGACCGTCAGTACATGGGAGGCCAAACAGGGCCTGCTGCTGTCAGCGGTGGAAGTGGAAACGGCTATTTTGAACGTGCTGCTGTTCATGATCATTGCGGTTGCCGGTTTCGGAATTCTGGCGATCTTCTTCATGATCGTCGTCGAGAAGACTCGCGATATCGGCATTCTCAAATCGCTGGGTGCAAGCTCAAAGGGTGTGATGAGCATCTTTCTTTCGTACGGACTGGGACTGGGCCTGGTCGGCAGTGCTGCCGGTGTGGCCATTGGCCTGTTGTTCGTGCACTACATCAACGAAATCGAGGACGGCCTGAGCTGGGTGACGGGGCGCAAGGTCTTTGATGAGAAGATCTATTATTTCTTTGAGATCCCGACTCAGGTAAATCCGCTGATGGTGATGTGGGTGGCTTTGGGGGCGATTGCCATCGCTGTACTGGCAAGCGTTCTGCCAGCCCGTCGCGCGTCGCGGCTGCACCCGGTTCGTGCCTTGCGATACGAATGACATTGGGGGGCAGCGGTTTCCCACTGAAGCCACGCCATTCCACAGACCGTTCACATGTGATTTTCTGTCGAGTACCAGGCTCATGAGCCCTACCAGCCAACATCAGTCGCCAGTTGAGACTTTGAAAATGACCACGCCGCTGATTTCCGCACTCGCCATCGAAAAATCCTACGTCAAAGGGCAGCACAAGGTTCCCGTTCTGCACGGGGCCGGTTTGACAGCTCAACGTGGTGAATTCATCTCTGTCGTGGGGCAAAGTGGTTCCGGCAAAAGTACGTTGCTGCACGTAATGGGGCTGCTGGATTCTCCTGATGTCGGTGAGGTTCTACTGGAGGGGAAGCGTATCGATAACCTGCAGCAGTCAGCGCGGGATCAGTTGCGGAACCACGTGTTCGGATTCATCTTTCAGTTTTACCACCTGCTGCCTGAACTGACGCTGCTGGAAAATGTGATGACACCGCTGATGATTCGGCATTCCTTCTTCAGCTACTGGAACAAGCGGAAGGAAATCCGCCAGCAGGCGATGGACATTCTGCAGCAGGTCGGGCTGGAACATCGCATCAAGCATCGTCCGTCGGAACTGTCGGGGGGGGAAATGCAGCGCGGTGCCATTGCCCGCGCCCTGATCGCACGTCCCGATATCCTGCTCGCTGACGAACCGACGGGGAATCTTGATTCATTAACCGGTGGAGAAATCATGGATACGCTGACACGACTAAACGAAGACAATCAGCTGACGATTGTGATGGTCACGCATGACGAAGCGGTTGCTCAAAAGGCCCACCGCATTGTCCGGCTTGCCGAAGGGCGGATTGCCACCGTTGCACACGAAGAAGCTGCGTAGCTGCCTTTGTCGCTCTTCCGCTGATGAAGTGAACGCGACTCGGCGAAACTACTCAATCACCGAGATTTCGTCGTTTCGGATCGGAGCCGGTGCACGATCCTGGCTGAAGCGGCCGTGTGTAAGAAAACAACACGTGGCTTTGATGGCCTGCGGGTCCGTCATCAGGAATGTGTGGATCACGGGCAGGCAGATAAAATCGCGAGCACCGGGAAGTCGAGTGCTGGCGACGGTGACTGTGCTGTCGTTGTCGCCTGGCAGCAGCGGGTTGTATCCTCTCGCTGCGCCCCGCCCGCCGGCAAGCACACCGAACTCAAAGTCAGGCGCTGGCAGACCGTTGATTAAACCGTCGGATTCGGTCACCAGTTGCTGACCTGCCGGACCCAGGATCATCCGGAAAACTGGATTGTTCTTGAGAAAATCTGCCAGCTGAGCACCGTTGTTCGGAACACCCAGCATGACGGCGCGGTGCAGACGAGTGTCATTGTGTTTTTGCAGATACGACCGCAGAACCAAGCCACCCATCGAATGGACGACAATATCAATGGACTCAACTCCGACGAGTGATTCAATAACGTGATGAAGATATTCCGCAGACTCCTGAATGGGCACGCGCGTACTGGGATAGTCAAAACTGACGACGGTGTAGCCGTCCTCTGTCAGCGTCCTGGCCATAGCATCAAATGATTTGGATGACCGTCCGATCCCGTGGATCAGCAAAGCCACTTTGCCGGACATGGCAGGCATGTTTTTTGCTGCCGAGATTTCCAGCAGCCTGGCCTCACACACTTCAATTGTGCCGCTGCAATGGCGATGATCGTGTGGATCAAGCAGTCGGTAATGATTTGTCAGCACGTTCTGTTGAATACGCCACCCGTGAAAATACTTCAGGTCCCCCCAGAACTGCAGGCCACCCAGCGTTTTGACGCCAACCGTACCGTTAACGGATTCGGACCCGGGCATATCTGAATCGTGATCATCATCAGTCACGGCAATGGCTCCACTGCTCAGCACGGCGATTAAGAAAAGTGTGGTAGATGTTTTAAGCATCGGAACGTTTCGAGTGGGGTAGCCTCTTCCGTGAAACTGCAGCAAATCGTCGTGAGTGTAAAAGATCCAGTAAATTCCACATACAGCTGTTGGCCCCGATTGGAGCGTTTCGTCGGTCGCCATCCGGTTACCCGGCTGGTCCGCAGTGAGGCGGCGATCAGCACCATTCCGCTATTACGTCTATCCAGATGCGCGAATGTGACAATGCTGACCTGGAGCGGTATAACATAAAGAAGCTGGTGAACTGTTCCACATGTCAAGGCAATTAATACGGAGCTCAAGAATGCAGCCGGAGAATACTTTTGATCGTAGTTCGTCACTGGGCCGACGGCAAATGCTGGCGTACGCTGCGTTTGGTTCGGGAACACTGGCCACTGCAGGAACTTTCTCGGCCGCTCAGTCCGCTGCCCAGGCGACTCAGACGCTGCCGCAAAAAAAATATAAAATGAAAAAGTCGATCAATCTGTGGGCGTTTCCGTATCCGGATCGCATGTCACTGCAACAGTGTCTGCAACTGGCAAAAGCCGCGGGATTCGACGGTATTGAATTGAATTACGATTTGGAAAGCGACCTTTCACCCAAATCCGGTACAAGGGAGTTTCAGGCGATTCGTCGGATGGCTGAAGATATTGGCATCGCGATCAGCGGATTGTGCTCGTTTTTGTTCTGGCCATACCCACTGACAAGCAACGATCCGGCCGAACGCACGCGAGGCATGGAACTGGCGGGACTGATGACTCAGGCGGCCCACGACCTGGGCACAGAGAATCTACTGGTCGTCCCTGGTGCTGTGCATATGCCGTGGCGAGAAGATCACGACCCTACGCCGAATGATGTCTGCGACAGACGAGCGCGAGCGGCCGTTACGACGTTGCTGCCGCAGGCGGAAAAACTGAATGTTCACCTGAACATCGAAAACATCTTCTTTAATGGTTACCTGCTGTCACCGTTCGAGATGATCGACTTTGTCGACAGCTTCAGCAGCGAGTTTGTAAAGGTCCACTTTGACACCGGAAATATCATGGAATACCAGTTCCCGGAACACTGGATCTCGATGCTTGGCGACCGTATAAAAAACGTTCACCTGAAGGAGTTCACCAAGAAGGGAACGGATCATTCGCTGGAAGCGTTTCGTCCATTGCTGGACGGTACCACCAACTGGCCGGCAGTGCTTGAAGCCTTCGACAAAACAGGCTACGACGCCTATCTGACCTTCGAGTATTTCCACCCGTATCTGCATTTCCCCGAAGCGTTGATCTACCAGACCAGTGACTCGCTGGACCGTATGCTTGGCAGAAAGTAGTGCGTGCGGATGAGTGCCGTTGCCGTGTGTACTCTCGCGGCAGGTCCTGCGGGTGCGGACCGCTGTGATCTACATCATCGAACGCCGCATTGCAGCCTGAGAAGCAGGCATGCTCACAGATCTGAACGGCTCACGGCAACAATCCCGTTGCTTTAGTCCGAGGCGGGCCCGGTACAGCGGATCAGATGATCCTTGTCGATGTAAACAACGTCTTCTGTCTGATCGACATGTGTGAATGGGATCGGCCAGTACGAGCGAATCGTTTTGTCATAATACACTGTACACTTGTAGTGACAATGGTGCAGTCGAGCTGGTCCGACGAGCGGATAGACTTTGCACTCGTCCAGACGGTCGACAATCTGTTCTACGACGATACGAACGTTGTTTCGCTGAGTTTCCTGAAGGAACGCAAAGCCACCGGAGACGTCGTCCGGAAGTGCGCGAATCACCTGGTCGTCACTGGGGTGGTCGACACAGAAGATGGGAGCATTCTCGCCTTCAATCGGATCCAGAACCGGTACACGGTTGTACCGTTCGTCTTCCCACAACTGGTCTTCGACTCGTTGTATCTGGTAAGCGCTGATGGGCATGGCAGGTAGTGTCTCCCAGAACACCATGTATTCCCAGATCACTCCAATGAAGCCACTGGTCAATGTACATCCGCTGTTGACGAACGCCGCCAGGCAGATTGCCGTGAGCACGCCCCAGCGTCGAATGTGCCGACCAAACGTCTGCATTGCTTCCATTCCTGCCAAAAACATCGGGCAGTTGCCCGATGATGATAATGCCGTCGTCCGAGATGTGTGATCGAGTGGACTAGAGCAAAAGGGAGCCCTGACGATCCAGGGCCTGTCTTTCTTTGTATCGATCATTCCGGTTAGGTAACTTGTGAAAATGTTTCGATTTTGACGAAGGAATCGATCGTTCCTGTCAGGCGCCGTCACAGAGGCCTGCTTTATGTCGCGAACGGGCCTCGTCAGCCATCTGTAATAAAACCTCAACGGGCAAATCTTGCCGCTATCCTTCAGCGCAATAAAAAAGCAATTCTGCCGGCCTGGCCGACAGAATCGCTTTCAGTTCTGCTTCGACATCAGACTTCGTCGTCGAGGCTATTTCCAGTTTTTTGGTTTGAAGAGCCAGTACCAGGCAGACTTCTTCTTTTCGAAGTCCAGCTGCCAGTGACCGTCGTCCCATTCAAGGGATACTTCACGCCAGCCCATCGGTACCTGAGGATACGGATAGAACGGGCCAATGTATGGCCAGGCGCTTGCACTGTACTGCGTGGGATAGCTGACGGCTGCTGAGTTTGGATACTGAGCATAGGCTGGCCACGCATGTTTTGGCAGTTGAGGATTCGAGTAAGCTCCTGCTCCACCAATTGAAGTCGGAATCGCCTGCATTCCACCCATCATGGCCATAGAAGCCTGAGACACTGGGGGCATCGGTCTACTCGGTGGAACAAAGTTGGTCTGAGCGATTGGTCCGGTGACCTGAAGTCGGTTCCGAACCTCACTGACTCCCTGAACAGTTGATGCCGCGATCCGAGCGACCTGCAGTTGTTCTGCCGTCGCGACTTCACCAGCCAGTGTGGCAATCCCGTCCTCAAACCGAATTTCGATTTCGTATCCGGTCAGGCCGACCCGTTCCAGAGCATCGGCGACCCGTTGAGCGGTTTGCTGATTGCCCGACTGAGATTCACCCGCCGGCAACGGTCTGATAGCAACGGCACGTTCCGGCAATTGCTGCTGGTCGGTCGTTGTAGATAACACTTCAGGAAACGCCACAGGCTGCTGCTGTGGGTAGGTTGCGGTGACAAATGGGACCGGCGTCGACGGCGATACCGACTTCTCGACCGCGGGAACGTTAACGTCTGCCTGAAGCGAAGGTGGTGCCAGTGGTGGCTCAACAAATACTTTCGCCTGAATTGCAGCAACGGGTGTCGGCTGACTTGTGGGTTTAAACTGAATCTGAGGTGGTGCCGACGGTGGCTCAACAAACACTTTCGGTTGAGTTGACACCTCCGGCTGAATTACAGCAACGGGTTTCGGCTGAATTACAGCAACGGGTTTCGGCTGAATCGCAGCAACGGGTTTCGGCTGAATCGCAACAACGGGTTTCGGCTGAATCGCAACAACGGGTTTCGGCTGTTGCACAGTCGGAGTCGGCGGCTGACTTGTGGATTCAAACTGAATCTGAGGTGGTCGCGGCGTTGGTCGCGTTTGAGGCTGAATAGAACGCGTCGTCGACTTCGAAGGTCGTCGCTTGCCCGGCTTTTGGAAATGAATCTGTTGAACTGTGTTGCCACCATCAACCGTTTCATAAGTCGCACGGCGCACACCGCCGTCGAAGGCGGTGCCAGCAGTTTGCTGAATTCCTCCACTTGGCACAAACCGCAGGTTGTTTTGCACTTTGTTGATGCCTCGCACCTGCTCACACACTCTGGTGGCCAGCGCTTTATGCGTCACATCACGCACTTTACCATCCAGTTTGACAACATCGCCGCGAACAACGATATTGATATCGTAGCCGTTAAGGCGGGCCTGCCGCAGTGCTGCAGAAATGTGCTCAGCGACTCGCTGATTCTGCTGTTGCATCGCGGTTCGGGGCGAGGTTCCGTTTGCAACCCCCTGAGCGCTGACCCAGGCAGGGTTTGCTGCCAGAATGCCCAGCACGAGTATCCATTTTCCGTACTTTCGCATGAAAGCTCTCCTCCTGAGCTACCTTTCGAAACCGAGAGACGTTGATTAACAGTCCCCGCAGCTCGCCAGAAATTCTGGACTTATAAACCGAAATTTGACAACAGGTCGGGCTGACCAACTTCGGTCGCTGCCGCCCATCCATGGTTCAATGATGTGTGACTTGTCACGTTGCTGCATAAAACGACCCAGCGCAGTTAAAGACACGTGACTATTCATCGGCCATGTCGTGCCGATTAGATAAACAATTCTGATTTTTTGGCCCGTGCCGTCTGCAACGATTGCGCGTTGCCCCCGTTATCAGCTCGCCAATCCAGTCCCCAGCACCAGCAGAATCCGCCGCAAACCGTCGCGGCAGACACTTCCGTTGGTAATATCGTCTGTCCGTGCCGTAGCATTGCAGATGACAGCCGGGTAACGAGTTCAGTGTTTCCTGCTGGCGAGTGTTTGATATCCTGTTGCCAGCAGAACGTTGTTCGCTGTTCCTGATTTCGGCTGTTCAGCCACATTTTCATACCGCTCTTCAATGTCTGACTTTGCGGATTCTCTTCACATCTGGCTGCCAGGTACATTCCTGATGCTGGCGATGATGATGTGTTCCGCTTTTTTTTCCGCCAGCGAAACCGCATTTTTCTTTCTGTCTCGCGAGCAGATTCGCCGTTTCACAATCGGAAACAGACGTCAGCGAATGGTGGCGGCCCTGATGGCCGATCCGGATCGCCTGCTGACTGCCGTTCTGTTCTGGAATCTGCTGATCAATCTCGCCTATTTTTCTGTAGGCATTGTAGTCATGCAGAAACTGTCAACCGGTGGATTCACTTTCGTCGCGGGAGTGCTGAGTATTCTCAATCTGATGGGGATGATCATCCTCGGCGAGGTGATTCCGAAAAGCACGGCAGTCGTTTTTCGACAGACGATCGCATCTGCCGCCAGCTGGCCGCTGGCGGCCGCCGTTGCCGTGCTGGACCCTGTGATTCCGGCCCTGGGGAAAACGGCCAGAATTCTCCGCCGATCGTTCTGGCCGCACGTTCGCCATGAGCCCCATCTTCAACCGGAAGATCTTGAGAAAGCCATCGATGCTTCCGCTACGTTTACGACGGAATTGCTGGAAATTGAACAACAGGTTCTGCACAACATTCTGGATATGAATGAACTGGCTGTTGAAGAGATCATGCGACCTCGAAATCTGAGTGTCACGGTGGAGCCTGGGGACACTTTACAGTCGCTCAGCGTGGCCTCAATTGCCAATACCGATTACCTGTTCATCAAGGAGCCCGATTCTGACATGTTTACGCGGGCCGTCGCACTGGCTCGTATCACGGGGCGTAACGACGTGACGTTTGATGAACTTGCAGAACCGGTTGTTTATGTGCCGTGGTGCGCCAGTCTGGCGTACGTACTGTCCGAATTGCGCAATCGCTACTGCAGCGTCGCCATCGTTGTGCATGAACACGGCGAAATCGTCGGGACCGTGAGCTACGAGGATCTGCTGGAGACTGTCCTGAGCGCCGCACCGTCACGCACGCGTCGTGTCCTTCGTCGTGAACCCCTGATCGAAATCGGAAGAAATCGTTATCACGCGGAAGGGCTGGTGACACTGCGATATTTATGTCGACATCTGCGTATTCCGTTTGATGGTGAAGACGACACGCTGAATACTCTGGCAGGCCTGTTTCACGACGAATTGGAACGCATGCCGGACGTTGGAGACCGCGTCCTCTGGGAAGGCTGGATTTTCACGGCCATCGAAGTCACACCTCGTGGACAGCTGCGGGCACTGATTGCTGCTTCCGAGTATTCCCCGGATCACCAGGAAGGCGAGGCGTAATGTTTTCAGGGCTGCTGCTCTTTTCCATCCTGCTGTTTCTGGTGGGCCTCAAGCTGTCCGCTTTCTTCAGCGGATCTGAAACAGGATTCTACCGTGTGAGTACGCTGCAGCTGACTTTACAAAAACAGCGCGGTGATACGGTTGCAGGACGTCTGTTTTACTTTGTCGCTCACCCCGAGCGTTTTGTCGCGACGACTCTCGTCGGCAACAACGTGTCCAACTACCTGACGACGCTGGCGATCGGACTGATGATCCAGGCTGTGTGGCAGGAAGGCGGTGGAGGCTCAGAGATCGTCGCCACATTGCTGCTGATGCCGGTCATCTTTATTTTTGGTGAGCTGATTCCCAAGAGCCTGTACTACCGAGCACCCATGTCGCTTCTGCGATCCGGGTCACTGGGATTCAATATTTGTTATTACGTGTTTCTGCCCATCAGTTATCCCCTGATCCGCGTTTCTCGTTTTGTCTCGCACTTTGGTCAGTCTGACAAACGTCCGATGGAGGTCGTCTTCGGGCGCACGCGTCTGTACGGCGTACTGGAGGCGGGCCAGCGGGAAGGCTTATTGACGGAACTGCAGCGGAATCTTGCGGAAAACCTGATGCAGGTCGCCAATCAGCCGGTTGGACTATCGATGATTCCCGCTGCGGCGATTCGGGGTATCAGTGAAAATGCGTCAATCGATGACGCCGTATCGGTGGCGTCAGCCACCGACACGTCTCACGTTCTGATGCGACCGGACGGCCGCGCGAATCAATGGTCTTCCTTTGTACGAATTGCGGACATGCTGACTTCTGAGCTTGCCCCCAGACTGGTAAAACAGAGCCTGCCGGGATTTGACGCGACAACGCCCAGGCTGGAAGTTCTGGCAGCGCTGTTCAAAGATTACTCACCGTTCGCTGCAATCACTGAGAACGGGGAGGTTGTCGGCATCATTCGTCGCCAGACTCTCGTTTCGCAGTTGTTCCGAGTCATTCGACCGGCGTCATCAGAACTGGAGACACTGCTGTCGGCCGCGGCCAGCTCAGAATCACGGCAGTAATGACAGAAGGAGGGGGGGATATTCCGAAATGCGTCTGCAAATCAAAGACGGTCGCTGGTTTGAGACAACCAACGCTGTTCGCATCAATGATCGACTGTGGTACACGCAAAAAGGGAGCTGGATTTTCCATCGCCTTGCCGAACCCGATCTTATCAACGAAGCCGAAGCCGTGGCAGTGATGCTGGCCGACGGCCAATGGTTTGAAGACCACGAAGGCTTTGCCCAACTGCCGCAGCACGTAAAACAGCAGCTGCAATCTCACTTGAACAAAGACTATCCGGCGGATGATGAGGTTTGAGACGCCAGGATGGCAGATCGTTTAATGGACCAGCGTTTCGTCCGTGAGCAGTGTCAGGACTTCTGCATCAATGACGAGGTCGTGAGTGACTTCCACGGCAACACCGACCAGACGACACAACCGTGTTAGTTGAGCCGCAGAACCTTCTGACCTCTCGATGATCACGTCCACGGCGTCGCTGGTTACGGCATCCTGTGGCACTGCCAAAAAACCAAGAAACTCCAATGCAAACGCGCGTGCGTCGCAGGGTGTCAAACGGCGCAGGTGCACCTTCAGGGCTGAGAGCCGCTGCAACTCGGGTGGGGCCACGGATTCGGTCGCCGCAATAACGCACACGGCTCCGTCCGTTTGCCGATTAATGGCTGAAAGAAAATCAATAATCGGGGCGATATCCTCTGCCGCACGAGTGAAGTCGTCCAGCAGAAGCACTGTCTGATGGTTGCACAGTGATCTGCCTGCCAATTCGTCTCGGACTGCCGTCATGAGCTGGGTTTGAGACTGCTCTGCGCGAGGGACAATCGACAGACCACCGCAAAGATGCCACAAAAACGCAGTTTGGTCCAGTGCGGCCACATTAATCAGCACGGTTGAGTGGCCGTATCGGGAACATTCGGCCTGTACCTGCTTCAATAATGTGCTTTTGCCAAAGCCATGTTCACCCTGTAGAAAAACGAATGGTTCTCCCTGTTCCGCTACAAACAGCAGGCGGCTGACCGCCTCGGTGTGAACGGAACTTGAGAAGAACCAGGGTTTTTCGATCGCTTGGCCAAACATCGTGCGTCCTTCTGATCTACCGTGAGCAAATGTGTGCGATAGTGATACCAGTCAACGAACATGACAGATGACTCCGAAGTTTCGTTGCGCCAGCCGTTCCTTGTTTATTCCGTCAGATTACCGCTCATCAAACCTGTGATTCCGGCGTCTGAAGCTACAATCGTTCTTATCGGCAGTTACGACGCATTCCAACGACCGAAAAGGTCGGAGATCCCTTCGTCTGCAGCAACAGCAATCCCCGCCCCATTACCGACCGCGACAGCCGGGGTTTTCCAGGAACAATAAGTTCCGCTGCAGTGGCTCGGTCCCAGCCAGGCCGGCGTTCGAAATTGATGGTGGCGATGGGCCGGGAATTGACTCACAAACAACAGTTTTCCAACAACAAGCGTTGCTCTTTGAGTGAAACATGACCGAACTCAGTTATCAATCTGCCGGAGTCGACCTTGATCTGTATGAAAAAGCCATGCAGAAATTGCCGGGGCTGATGCAGAAAACTCACACCCCAGGTGTGATGGAACTTCCCGGAGGATTCGCCGGATTGTTTCGGCTGTCTGCTCAGCGGCAATGGACGGATCCCGTGCTGGTTTCGGGTACAGATGGCGTCGGCACAAAGATCAAGCTGGCCATCATGATGCAGCAGTTCGATTCCATCGGCATTGATCTGGTGGCGATGTGTGTCAATGACTGCCTGTGCCTTGGAGCCACGCCACTGTTGTTTCTGGACTACATCGCAATGGGTACAGATAACCCGCTATTGCTGGAACAGCTGGTTAAAGGCGTCAGTGATGGTTGTGTGCAGTCCGGGGCAGCACTGCTCGGTGGCGAAACCGCAATCATGCCCGATCTTTACGCTGATGGCGACTTCGATATGGCCGGGTTCTGCGTCGCTGCCGCTGATCGTTCTGCGTTGATCAGCGGCAAAGAGCGAATAGCCGCTGGCGACGTGCTGATCGGTGTTCCGTCGTCCGGGTTCCACAGCAATGGTTACAGCCTGATTCGTAAAGCGGTGTTTGAACATGCCGGACTCTCCGTCGACGACACCATCGATGAGCTGTCGGTCAGTGTGGGCGACGCCCTGATGACGCCCACGCGGATCTATGCGGACATTGTGAATGGCCTGCAGGAAAAGGTCGGCAACGACGCTGTCCACGGAATCGCTCATATTACTGGTGGCGGACTGTGCGAGAATCTGGAACGGATTCTGCCGGATGGAGTTCACGCGCGTATTCAACGGTCGTCGTGGACTCCTTCGCCATTGTTTTCCTGGCTGCAGTCGCTGGGCAATATCGCCGAAGATGAAATGTTTCGAGTTTTCAATATGGGAATTGGGATGATCGTCGCTGTACCCTCTGAATTTGCGAACGAAACTCGTGACACTTGTTCTTCCGACCAGTATCCGGCTGTCGTTCTGGGTGACATCGTTGATACGGATGCCACCGAAGATGCCAGCCAGGCCACCCTTGTTTGATCTTCTGCGAAAAGTAATGCGAACAATGAAAACATCCGCTTCTTTGCTCATTCTGGCCGGACTTGTTAGTGCGGCGTTCTGCATGACCGGAGCTTTTTCCGGCAGCCACAGCGGCTACACTGTCGCCGCTGTTCCGGCCGTCCGCAATGCGGTCGCCGGACCGGAAGCGGTTGAAGACAGCATGCATGAATTTATGGAGTACGTGTTTCAGCCTACGTACCGCCGTCTGAAAGTTTCGATGGCCGCCGAGCCAAATGACAACAAAGACTGGAAGGCGATTAAGTCAGATTCATTGATTCTGGCAGAAAGTTGCAATCTGCTCTTTGCTCGATTGCCTGCAGAAGACGCCGACGACTGGGCACAACACGCGACGGCATCCCGCACCGACGGGGCGGCACTTTACCAGGCGGCTCGAGAAAAAGACTTTGGGAAAGCCTCGTCGGCGTACAGAGCAATGCTGAACAACTGTAACGCCTGTCATCGTCAGTTCGAAAATGGCAAGCACATCCTGGTACCCTAGGTGGGCCCGCCCGGCAGCGGGACTACCCCGCAATCGGAACAGATCACATGTCTGTTCCGGCACCACACGTTTTGAGGTAATCGTAAGATGTGACCGGTATGGAACTTCAGCTCTGGCTCTGCCCCTGACGGATTGGACACTAAAGTTGCCATTGACAGTAAACAGCAACTATGTATCCTGCGACTTGTCGCCGATTGAGTCATTTCAAACCAAAGCCGGGAGCAGACGATGACGACCGTGGGACAGCGAATCCGGGAGATCCGCAAACAGCGGAACCTTACGCAGCGTGAACTGGCCGAGCGCGTGGGTATAAATTTCACGTATCTCAGCCGTGTTGAAAACGACAGGCTGGATGCTGAACAGACACCTCGCGAAGAAACATTGCAGAAAATCGCCAAGGCACTGCGAGCCGATCCGGATGAACTGCTGTTGCTGGCCCGTCGGATTCCCGATGCCTTTCGTGAGCGTATTCTGGCGAAGCCCGGGATCTTTCGTCGCATACTCAAACTGTCAGACAGTGCTCTGGAAGAAATGCTGGAGGAACTGGATTCAGCTCCGTCCGCAGCCACCGAGGAGCCATCTCGCCGACGAAAGGCAAAGTAATTCTCAATACGCTGAATAATTCAGGACGCGCCCACGGCACCATGGCGCGTCGTCGCAAGCCGCGATGAACGGCAGTGAGCAGTCATGCACCGCATCAGACGCAGCCTACGGACAGGTGCTGACTTAACGGTCTCGGAGGACCCTCGACATGCGTCGCTTTGATCTGAAAAACATGCGAACATCTGTAATCGACGAGATCACAGAAATGCGCATTCGGCAATATGAAAAACTTGTCGGGGCACCCGTTCGGCTGCCGGTCCCTGTCGAAAACATCGTGGAACGGATTCTGCAACTCGACTTTGACTGGGTTGATATTGAGGAACGCGAAGGCGAACAGATTCTGGCCGGACTGGTTCCCGAGCAGCGCAGAATCGTTCTGAACAGTCGGCACCTGGATCTGTTTCAGGCCAAACCGGGCCTGGAACGCAGCACCATTGGACACGAAGCCGGACATTGGGACATCGACATCGATCGCACCAGCCTGCACCATCCACTGCTGCCAGGATTCGAAATGCAGGACAATGTCGTCCGTCGTCAGGCGGCGGATCGCAAAGTGCTGGTAGAAGTTCTGAATCGAGCTGTTTATGACGAGCGATATTTTGAACTTTACCGTGAGCTCACGGCCGGACAGGATTCTCCCGAAGTCAAGAGTGCAGTCGATCGCTATCAATCATCGCTGTTGATGCCGGCATGGTTGGTGAGAGCCGCCGTACGCAAAGTTGACGTAACCAACTGGTCACAGCTGTATGACCTGGCTGACGCTGCTCAGGTCACAATCTCGAACCTGGTCGTGCGACTCCATCGCCTGAACATCATCTACATTCCGGAAGGAACGAAAGACATTTACCCCGGCCGCGACGCCTTCGTCGGTCAGCTTCACCTTTTTAGCTAATGCGACCTGTCGTCGCCGATCTGTTCGCTTTACTGCTGATCGTCCGCGGGCTGCGTTAAATCTATTACGCGCACCCCGCGACAATGTCCGGGCCGGATTATGCATCCGGCATTTGGCTGGAATGTAACGTCCCTCTTCAGAGCGTTTTTTTCGACAGCGCATTGCTATTAACTGTCAACAACAACTTTACTATCCACAAGGAGGCTCGAACATGCTGGTCCTGTCACGAAAACTGCGAGAACAGATTCTGATTCCTGATCTGAACATTTCCATTACGGTCGTGAGTGTCGGAGCCAACCGAGTTCAACTCGGCATTCACGCTCCCCGCGACATCGAAATCACTCGTCCTGATGCCCGCCGTCCGGCCAACGTGGAGTTCAACTCAGACGACGTGCCGAATGGCACCACTTTCGCCTCAACACTGCAGTTAGTGTAGACAGGCGGTGCGACTCTAGTACGGCGTTTACGTGATATGAGCGCCGCTGATGTTGGTGTACATGGCATACAGGGACTGGCTTCCTGTCATGAACAGTCGATTGCGTTTGGTGCCGCCAAAACAGACGTTGCTGCAGATCTCCGGCAGCAGAACCTGTCCGATGCGTGCACCGTCTTCGTGCCCGAAGACATGAACTCCATCGTAACCATGCCCGACCCAGCCCGCGCTGGCCCAGATGTTGCCCGCCGTGTCCGCGCGAATACCGTCGGCGAAGCCTGCGACAGTTTCGCCATTCAGTTCCAGATCCATCGAAGCGAACCGTCTGCCATTTGCCAGTCGTGTTTCGTCCACAATGTCCCACACGCGAATTTCTTCCTTCGCATCGTCGTAGTGTGAAGCACCGGTGTCGGCCGCATACAGTTTCGTGTAGTCCGGAGAAAAGCAAACGCCGTTGGGTTTAAATATTTCGTCAGTCACCTGGAACAGTTTTCCTGTGCTGGCTTCGATGCGATAAATCGATTCTTTCTGATAGGGCTGCACCGATCCGGTATTGGCGTTTCGACCTTCGTAGTCCATCAGGGCTCCGTAGCCAGGATCGCTGAACCACAGGTCTCCGTTGGGATGAACCACTCCGTCGTTTGGCCCATTGAGCGACTTGCCGTTGAACGAATTTGCCAGCACCGTGCGAGTTCCGTCGTATTCGTAGCGGACGACGCTGCGAGTCAGGTGTTCAAACGAAATCTGACGTCCGTGAAAGTCGAACGTATTACCGTTGCTGTTGTTGGACGGGTGGCGAAATGTGCTGACGTGTCCATCTTCCTCAAGCCAGCGGTGCTGCACGTTGTTTGGAATGTCGCTCCAGACCAGATACCTGCCGACGCCGTTCCATGCCGGGCCTTCCGCCCACAGCATATTCTTGTTGTGATACAGTCGCTGAATGGGGGTGTTGCCCAGTTTCAGTTGTTTGAAACGGTCATCAATCGTCAGAATCCGGTGGTCGGGGTAGCGGACGGGAGCAGCGTTCGGGCCGTATTTATCGTCGTCCGCCTGAACTCCCGCGGACGCGGTGAGTGCGGCCGCCGCAGCCAGAAAACTTCTTCGGTTGAGATCGATCGTTTTGGATTCAGCGTGGCTCATGCGATGTCCCGGTTTCTTAATTTGCAATGGAGAAAAGGTTGAAGCCTCCGTTCTTATTCGTTTAATACGATAGCAAAAGACTGCTCCGGCGAAAGCGAACTGCATATCGCATATCGCGAGGGTCCCGGTTTCACAACATTCCGGGACTGGACCCGGAGTGCCGGTAGCGGCACATCCGAACTTAACGCCCCTGGAAGCTGTGGTCTCCGGACAATTTTTTACTGTTCACCTGTGGCACAGAGGTCGGGGCACTGAACACTCACACGGCGTCATTCAACTGCTACGACGCGGGTCGCGAGGAATTCTTCAGCATATTGCGGGCACGGGCGATCATGGGGCCAATGGAGTTGATTGGCCTGCCCATTCGTTCGCTGATCTCGCGATAGCTTTTGCCGTCCAGGTAAAACAGACGCAACACGGTTCTGAACGATTCCGGAAGACGCTGCATCAATGAATCGACTTCGTCCCTGGCGTCAACACATCGAACGCCATCCGGTTCGGAAGCTTCGTTGATACTGGAATGATGAGCCTCAACGTGTCCCAGCGCCTGCAGGTAACGTCTTTGTGTTAACTTTCGCAGCAGCACCCGGCGAATCACAACGGCAAGATAAGTTGCGAACGAACTTCTGCCGCGAAAACCGCGTATCGCACCCATGTTTCGTTCCAGCAATGTGGCGAACACATCGGCTGTCAGATCATCGATGTCTTCGTTCGACAACTTCAGACTGTGGGCGTGAGCGGTATGTCGGATCACCTGGACAATCAGACCCGAGTAACGATCAACGAACGCATTCCACGAACCGGGCGTGCCGGACAGCAGATTGTTGATGAGTTCACGATCTTTTTCGGTCAATGGCATCAATACAGGATCCGATTTCCCGAGACTCACGGCGGCCGTGTTGACCGCTGGTTCCTGCCACCACCTGAATGGTGGCTATCCATTCATACGCTGAAAGATACAAATTATGAGATAACGCTGCCTCAATTCTGGAAAAAGTCGCAGATGAGCCGAAGCGTCACTGCACAGGCATGTATTGTGTCGCACGGGACGCTTGGGGGCAACATTTCCTTACATCCGCACGCGTTTGGGGCCCTTAAGTAACCGTTTATCATCGAATTTCCCCCATTCATTGTGAGCCAAACAGGACTTTGTCGCCGCTTCCCTGCTGCTAATACATCGAGACTCCGTCTCAATTCGTCTCTGGCGATTTTGTGCAGGAAACTGAGATGGAAATTGTCGACATCAATGACGTAAAACGCCTCAAATTCAGGTGCGACTTGCACCAATCACATTTGCGCTGATACGTTCCCACTCGTTGTTTTCGGTGAAAACACGGGGCCAGACCAGAAACTCGCACCACCACCAGGCGTTCCGGCGTCGATGGTGGATCTGATAATCCCTCAGAAAGGTAGAGAAATGACTCACATCGTGGCTGAACCATGCTTCAACTGTAAGTACACAGACTGCGTTGTTGTGTGTCCGGTCGAGTGTTTTTATGAAGGCGAAGCCATTCTGGTAATTCATCCTGAAGAGTGCATCGACTGCGAAGCGTGCGTACCGGAATGCCCGGTGGAAGCGATCTTTCATGAAGACAACCTTCCCGAGCAGTGGGCCGGTTACACGGAACTCAATGCCGAAATGGCTTCTCAGTGGCCCGTAATCACTGAACAGAAGACTTCCATGGCAGAAACCGACGGACAGTGTCCGTCCGCCAAGTAAGTCCTTCTACACAATATCCGAACAATCGCGGCTTCAAACAATACTTGTCTTTGAAGCCGTTTTTCATGCGCCGGGACAAGGTGTGAGACACAGGTACGGGATTCCCGACATCACAGTCTGGTGAAGAACCCGCCCGGCCGCACGAACTCTGTCAACATTCCGTCGTTCGGAATGCCACTACAGCGCCACCACTCGGCGTGCCAGCTCCCCAATGTCGGCCCGTGGCCAGACAACGGGCACGGATTCCAGCGGATCGTCGGTCACGACGACGCTGATGCTGTGGTCGGTGGCCGCGTACGGCGTCTTACCCACTGGACTTCGCCAGACTTCGATCTTCACGGCCGTTGTACTTAAGTCGCCTTCGACCAGAATCAGGTCGCAATCGTTGAACATGATGTTGAAGCGTGCGTAGCGTGTATCGTCGTTTTCGTCGCGAGGCACGGGAACGAATGCAGCCGTCATCTGCGCCGACAGGATCCCCACACCTGTGGCGCCGGATTCCCGATGTTTGTGCGAGTCCTTGCCCGGCGTATCGAGTTCATGATTGTGATGTGTGTGTTTAATCGTCGCGACTTTGTGACCCTGCCGAGTCAACTCGCGTACGAGGTCACAGACCAATGTTGTCTTGCCGGAATTCTTGCGCCCCACGATGTGAATTCGCGGCACCTGACGGATCGCCGACGGCACGGCCCGGTCCTGCTGCTGGTCGCCGTCAGTCATGCAACACCTGCCTGCTCTGCGCGAATGGTCACCTTTGCGCTCTTGAATCCCGGTGTCTTTGACAGCGGATCGACGCTGTGCGGCACCAGCACATTGGCTTCCGGATAATACATCAGCACGTTACCCGCTCGAACGTCGTATTCACGAACCAGCAGCATCCGCAATTCGCCGGTCGCGCTCATGACGCGAACGTGCTGATCTACCGTTAGCCCCAGTTGTCGGATGTCGTTCGCATTCATCAGAATAACGTCGCGACGATCCTGGCCGCGATACAGGTCCTCCTCTTCATAGACAACACTGTTGAATTGCCCCTCCGAACGCACGGTCATCAGGCGAAATTCGTCCTGTGCAAAATCTCGTTGTGGCAAAGGCGGCGAGTGAAACCTGGCTTTGCCGCTTTCCGTCGGGAAGTTGTACTGTTCGATCGCACGTCCTGTGACGTGGAATTCCTGTTTGTCGTCTCTGATGCCTGTCATGCCCTCGTAGCCCGGCACCAGTTCCCCGATGAGTTCCCGCAATGCAGCGTGGCTCTTCAGACGTTCAAAATCAAGGCCGCAGTCGGGACCAAAGACGCGCTGAGCAACATCCGACAGAATGGCTACCTCACTGCGTGGCCCGTCAAAACGCGCGGCACCGCCGTCGCTCATACGTACGTAGCTGAACATGGATTCCTGAGTTGTGGGCTGCGACTCTTCATCACGCGGCAGCACAGGCAGGATCAGCGTGTCGGTGCCTCGGCCCCAGGCGTGCCCGGTATTCAACGTGGTCGACATGTAGACCAGAGTCTTCAGGCGGCTCATGGATTCTTCAGCGTACTTCGGGTCGGGATTGCTGCCGTACAGGTTGCCACCCAGACACAGTGAAAAATCCATTTCTCCGCGATGAGCTGCATTCATGCAGGCCATGGTGTCATAGCCGGGACTTGTGGGAACTTTGATTCCCAGTCGTTCTTCCAGCTTCTGCAGCAGTGCCATCTTCAACGCCGGTGTCACGCCAACGGAACCCAGACCCTGCACGTTGCTGTGTCCGCGAATTGGCATCACGCCGGCTTTGCGACGCCCCACCATGCCTCGCAGCAACGCTACGTTGGCGATCATTTGCACGCTGTTTGTCCCGTGCAGGTGGTGAGTGATTCCCATGCACCAGCCGATAACCACGTTGTCTGCTGAAATGTAATGTTCTGCGATCTGCTGAATCTGTTCTTGGGGAACACCGCTGTTGGCGACGATGTCGTCCCACGATGTCGCTTCGACCAGTCGTCGAAACTCTGTAAAACCTTCAGTGTGCTGGTCAACAAATGTCTGGTCCTGTTTGCCACGGTCCAAAATTTCCTTTGCCACTCCCAGCAGCCACGCCATGTCGCCGCCGATGTGTGGCTGCACGTAACTACTGGCAATTTCCGAGCCGAACAGCAGACTCTTCACGTCGCTGGGAATTCGAAAGTTCATCAACCCGAGTTCCTTTACCGGATTGACAACGATCACCTTTCCGCCGCGGCGTCGAATCTCCATCAATGATTTCATCAATCGCGGATGATTCGATGAAGGATTGGCCCCGATCAGAATGTACAGGTCCGTGTGATTAAGATCATCCAGACGCACAGTGCCCGCACCCGTGCCGATGCTGGACCCCAGACCCACTCCGCTGGCCTGATGGCAATAGTAGCTGCAGTTGTTGACGTAGTTTGTCCCGAACAAACGCGACATCAGCTGCAGCAGGAAGCCAGCTTCGTTGGACGACCGACCGCTCGCATAGAAAAAACTGCGTTCAGGGCCGGCAGACGTCATACCATCTGACATTCGCTGCAGAGCCTCATCCCAGCTGATGGACCGATAATTGGAAGCTCCCTGTTCCAGCAGCACAGGTTCGACAATGCGGCCGCAGTGTTCCAGCTGCCGAGGCGTCATGCTTCTCAGCTTGTGAATGTCGTACTGCTGCCAGAAAGCTGACGGAATGGCGTCCTGCAAGTCAGACGCCATCGCCTGGAACGACTTCTTGCAGACTTCCGGGAAATAGCCGCCTTCGTTGACCATGCCGCCCAGCTGCCCACCCATTCCAACGGCGCAGGTCTTGCACGCGTTCTTCGACCGCATAGCCTTCCACATTTTCCACCAGCCGACTCGACTGGCAAGTTTCATGCTGTATCCGATGGCTTTCCATCCGCCCCCGCTGCGTGGTCGCTTCATGTCTGTTGTCTTTCCCCTGATCTATGGAACGACCGAGTCGGGCCGGGAAAAAGGGAGCTGGAGCCACTAGTGCAAAGCACCCGAAGGGCCGTTCCGGCTATTGGTTCCTGACCCGCTTTTTCAATCGCTTACTAACGTTTGCCTGCGGTCAGCAAAGACTTCACAACGTCGACAACATCATTGTCAGTGACTTCCTGTTGCGAACCATCTGCAAGCCCCTTGATCTGCCAGTTTCCAGCCTCGAATTCATCAGCACCGGCGATCAGGGCGACTTTAAAGCCCTTCCTGTCCGCGTATTTCATCTGCTTGCCAATTCCCTTGGCCTCAGGAAAAACTTCGACGCCGATTCCTTCCGCACGCAGACGGCGGGCGATGGCGATGTAGCTGCTGGCGCGGCTGCGCTCGAACATCGTGACCAGTACCGGAGCCGGCGTGGTCGCTGTTTCTGTCATGCCGAGCTCTTCCATCGCTGCCAGCATGCGGTCGAGCCCCAGGCTGGCACCGACACCTGGAAGTTTCTGTGAAGTGAATTTTGCGGCCAGGTTGTCGTAGCGACCCCCTGAACACACGCTGCCGATTTCCGGAAGATCCCCCAGGAACGTTTCGTAAATCGTGCCGGTGTAGTAGTCCAGCCCCCGAGCGATCGACACGTCCAGGCTCACACGTCCTTCCGGCAGGCCGCAGTCACTGACGGTCTGGAAGAGTTCGCGAAGGTTGGCCAGTCCCGCTTCACCAACGTCGTTGCCACTCAGCATCTTTTCAAGCGATGACATAATTTCGACAGGGCTGCCCTGCAGTTGCGCCATGTCGAGCACGCTGTCCGCCTGCTCTTTGCGGATACCGACCTTGCCGACCATTTCGTCCACCACTTTGTCGCGGCCGATCTTACTCAGCTTGTCCAGCACTCGAAGGATGCCCGGCGCCTGATCTTCCAGACCGTTTTTTGCGAGCAGTCCGTTCAGGACCATGCGATTGTTCACTCGCATCGTGAACCGTTCAATACCGATGCGTTCAAACAGATCATTAATGACCATCAGCGTTTCGATGTCGGCTGCATTGCTGTCGCTGCCGATGGTATCGAAGTCGCACTGCATGAACTCGCGATAACGACCACGAGCCGGCCGTTCGCCTCGCCAGACCGGCCCGATGTGGTACCTGCGAAACGGAGTACCCAGTTCCTGAATGTGCTGAGCTGAATAGCGTGCCAGAGGGACGGTCAGATCGAACCGCATGGCCACATCGCGAGCCCCCTGATCCGTAAACCGAAAGACCTGCTTGTCAGACTCGTCGCCTCCCTTTCCCAGCAACACTTCGGCATATTCCAGTGCCGGCGTGTCGATCGGCGCGAAACCATAACTGCGATACACGAATCGAGCCGTATCGATCAGGTGTTCGCGGGCCATCATCTGGTCTGGCAGGAAGTCCCGAAACCCGCGAAGCGTCTGCGGCTTGATTTTTTGAGCCTTTTGATTGTCTTTGGACATGTCTTGGCGTTGATCTGTGTTGGATATTTATTCGAACCGGTCGGCACACATGTCAGGTCACGGGAGTCCATGGTTTCCTGCCTGAACACGTACGCCGCAGGCACGTTCGAGCGGACTGCGCTTTTGTCAGAATCCCAGTGCCGTGCAGGACTGAAATGTAACCAATGCGGCCACATAGGCCATCGCTGACATGTAGACGAGCTGGAAAACGGCCCATTTCCATGAGCCGGTCTCGCGTTTGGTCACGGCCTGAGTCGGCAGGCACTGCATCGCCAGCACAAAAAAGACCAGCAGACTGAAGCCGGTGGCTTTCGTAAATACGGGACTTCCATCCGGCCTGGTCTGACGCCGCAACGTCTCGACAAGTGTGGCCTCGTGTTCGGCCGAGTCTTCTCCGATTCCGTAGACGATGGCGAATGTCGACACTACCACTTCTCTGGCCGCAAATGAAGTCAGAACGCCGACATTGATCTTCCAGTCAAATCCAAGTGGACGGAAGATCGGTTCCACCAGGCGGCCCGCCCGTCCCGCAAACGAATACGCCAGCGCTTCCTCTTCCTCTGCAGCCGACTGTTCGAGCGCTGCATCCGCTGTGGGCGAGTCAGGCCGCTTGGGATATGTCGCCAGCGCCCACAGAACCACGGATATCATCAGTATCACGGTCCCTGCCTGACGAACAAACACGGTGCCTCGATCGATCACTGTGGCGAGTGCGTTCCGCACGCTGGGAATGCGGTAGGAAGGCAGTTCGATCACCAGCGGAATCGGGACACCTCGCAAAATTGTTTTCTTAAGACACCAGGCAGAAAGTAGTGCCGCTGCAATTCCCAAAACGTAGGCACCAACAAAAACCATCGCCGCATTAAACGGCGAATCACTGAACAGCAGCGCTGCAATCATCGTGTAGACCGGCAGCCGGGCGGAACAGGTCAGCAGTGGCAACACCAGAATGGTCACAAGACGATCTCGCCAGTTTTCAATAACTCGCGCGGCCATGATCCCAGGGATGGCACACGCGTGAGCTGACAGCATTGGTACGAACGCTTTTCCGGGCAATCCCACAAACTGCATCAGCCGTTCCATCACGAAGGCGGCCCGCGCCATATAGCCGCTGTCTTCCAGTAGTGAGATAAAGAAGAACAGAATGCAGATCTGCGGCAGAAAAATGATGACTCCACCGACGCCACCGATCACCCCGTCAACCAGCAGGCTGCGAAAATCTTCCACCGGCAGAAGCGATACGGCGATGGCGATGGCGATGGCAGTCACGCTGTTCCTGCGACTATACGAAATACCGGCAGCCGCGTAGCCGGCTGCCAACAGGCTTATCGACAGGCAGAAAACAGTGCCAAACCACAAGCCCGCATGCACCGGTCCTTTCGGAATCAGACGCTCTGCGCTGGCCCCCATGGTACCGAATGCGCCGTCGACCATGTCCATCGGAATGTTGGCCAGCGAAAAGATCAGGTAGAAGACGACCAGCATGATACTCATAAATGCGGCCACACCAACAACGGGTTTCGTCAGCACCCGATCAATGGCATCCGTCCGCCGCCCCTGTGTCGGGGGCACCTGTATGTTGTCCGACGATACGCGTTCGGCCCAGTCGAAACGGGCAGCGAAGGTGCAGCCTGTGCACCCAACCGTACACGATTGATGATCCTGTGCGAGAATCGGCAGCTTGCCGGAAAGTGTTTCATCAACAATCAAACGAAGTGAATCCAGACCTTCGCCCGTTCGAGCACTCACGGGCACGACCTGGCATTTCAGTTCGTCCGAAAGCTGCGACACGTCGATTCTAATGTCGGCGACGCGTGCCGCGTCGCTTTGATTCAGAGCGACGACGGTTGGCAGTCGAAGATCAAGGACTTCGCTGGCCAGAACAAGATTGCGTTCGAGATTTGTGGCGTCCAGAACAAGCACAACAACGTCCGGGACCGGATTTTCAGCAAGGTCCCCTGCCAGTGCGTTTACCGTGACCTGCTCTTCGGGGCTCACCGCCTGCAGACTGTAAAGTCCGGGAAGGTCGACAACCTTGACATAACCACTGGGCAGCTTTACTCGCCCACTTCTCAGGTCGACCGTAATTCCAGGAAAGTTGGCGGTTTTGGCACGCAGGCCGGTCAGCTTGTTGAACAGTGTCGTCTTGCCGGTGTTTGGGTTTCCAACCAAAGCGACCGTGGCACCGTCTGGGTTCACTGCATGGGGCGGCGGTACTGACGCGTTTGATTCGTGACAGATCTCAGTCACGATTCTCTCCGTTACAGGAGGCGTTCGCTGCGCTCGCGACGTGATCTGTGTTTACGCCATTACTGTCCACAATCACGGTGGCAGCCAGTTCACGCGATAATCCGATGCGTGCTCCGACCACTCGCAAAATCATGGGATCGCCGGATTGAACGATCGTGATGTGACGACCACTGCAAATTCCCATGCGCTTCAGGCGGATGGCCGGTTCTCCCTCGCCCGTGATCTCGATGCAGCGGAATGTACCGGGGCCGGCATGGGATAGAGTTATTTGAGACATTAAACGGTAACGGAGGGAATGGACTGGTTGAGCCAATGGAACCATCCACGGCATTTACTGGAGGGGTAACAGACCGGAGTCCTGGCGCAGTGCGGAAGTCGGGGCATGACCGAGGTCCTGACCACGCCCTGACCGGCTGCGCACAATCTCGTGCACGTGAGGCAACGCGTGTCGTATCAAAATTCGTTCGATGCATCCATAGCCGAGCGAATTCCACATTCTTAATTTCCTGGGTTCATGTAAAGGGGAAGGCAACTGTGTCAGCCAATGTATCGGTGAGTCTCAAGACATCGCCTGGGGCAGGGACGTTCATCAAAACATGCCTGACTTGGCGCTAGTTCAGGATCAAACCGCCCTTTCGAGTCAGCCGCAGACGATACAGCTTGCCGTCGTGTTCGATCACAACTTCTTTATGGCCCCGAGAAAGCTGTTCAAAACTGATTTCGCTGGGGCGTTGGCCTGGCTGGTGCGTAGCGGCGTCGGCGTCGGCGTCTGATTGACCATTTTGGGCGGTTGTCACAAATCAGCCCCAATATGTGCTCGCGGTGGCGCGGCTTCGCAGCAGCATCTTCCCGCATTCAGTAAAACCAGAAATAAGCTAAGGCAGAAGCTTGATCCTGCCGGCAGAACGCGTACCATAATGAGACTGAATCTCAGTGTCAACACACCGAAGCTAAAGCCAGCCGGATTGCGTCATTGCACAGCCAGCCATGCTCGGAGCCAGCCGTCTTTCATGTGAAAGCGGCATTCCCTCTGATTGTTTTGGAAAAGGATCGTGCAATGAAATCCGCGCAACATTATCGTAAGAATGGTTTTACGCTCATCGAACTGTTGGTTGTGATTGCGATCATCGCAATTCTCATCGCCCTGCTGCTGCCCGCCGTACAGCAGGCCCGCGAAGCTGCCAGACGCACTCAGTGCAAGAACAACCTCAAACAGATTGGGTTGGCGCTGCACAACTATCTGGACGTCTACACAAAGTTTCCGCCCGCGTTTGTGTCCGATATCAGCACAACCAACACTCCAGGCGGTGAATGGTCCATACATGCACGCCTCCTGCCGTATCTTGAGGAATCCAATCTCTACAACCAGGCGGACCTCAGCCTCGCTTACGGTGATCCTGCAAATCTGGGAATCGCAACCCAAAGGGTGAACGCCTATCTTTGTCCGAGTGACGTAAACGACAAGCAGAGAGTGGGCAGCAGCGGCAGCTCCATCCATTACCCGATCACATACGGATACAACGGCGGAACGTGGCGCGTGTGGACCAACGCAACTCGCCAGATTGGAAACGGAGCCTTCGCACCCAACTCCAGGTTTAGTACTGCACATTTCACGGACGGGACAAGCAACACGCTCGGCTTTATGGAAGTCAAGGCATTTACTGCCTACAACCGGGACGGTGACACGGGAACGTCCGCGATTCCGAACACCGCAGCTGACGTCGATGCTTTGATCGCGGCAGGTGGCAGTAATAAGTCTGAAAGCGGCCACACAGAATGGGTTGACGGGCGTGTGCATCAGACCGGTGCAACGGTTACATTACCGCCGAACTCAATCGTCAATGTCCCGGGCGGCACGCGGCCGGACGAAGGAGATTACACCTCCTGTCGTGAGGACAAAACATGTGCAACTCCAACGTACGCGGCAGTGACGGCTCGCAGTTGGCACACAGGCATTGTCAACACGGTATTGATGGATGGCTCCGTGCGCAGTATCAGCGAAAACATCGATCTGGGAACATGGAGAAACCTTGGTCAAAGAGATGATGGCAATGTCGTAGGCGAGTTCTAAGGTATTTGTTATCTTGCTAACTCAGAGACGTGCCGCGGGGCACGTCTCTTTTTGTTCCTGCCCGGACAGCAAAGCTAATGGACAGCGTATGACGAGTCACCATCTCCATGAGGGATGGATTGCCACTGTCGACGGAAACTCCGGTAGTTCGTCGCTGTGGGCAGAACAGAACGCCTTGTTTTGCTGACGACAGCGATCGGCATGCGATGTGCTGTTCGATGGCCGATCGAAGAGTTTGTCCCCTTCTCCATGACGTTGGAATCAACAATGCCAGACGCTCCCCGACCTCGACGCCTCCACAAACCCGGATTCACACTCATCGAACTGCTGGTTGTAATAGCAATTATCGCCATCTTGATTGCGCTACTGCTGCCCGCCGTGCAGCAGGCACGCGAAGCGGCTCGCAGGACACAGTGCAAAAACAACCTGAAGCAGTTGGCTCTGGCTGTTCACAACTACATTGATGTGGCAACTGTGCTGCCCCCCAGCGCCTGTATCAACCCATCCATCACCTCGACCGGCAACAACGGTTCGTGGGGAGTCCATGGCCGCATCCTGCCATTCCTGGACCAGGGCAATTTGTACAACAATGTCGACCTGACTCTTGCCTGGGACTTTCAACAGGCCATCGACGGGCTGAAGATTCCTGGCTACTCCTGCCCCAGCGATCCCCGCAGCGATGAGGCTCGTGATCCCGGCAGCGGCAAAGTCACCTTGTACCCCACATCCTACGGCTTCAGCTTTGGCACATGGTTTGTTTACGATCCGACAACTGGTCGCGGTGGCGACGGCGCGTTCTATCCGAATTCGAAATTGCGAATGGCGGCCTTCACGGATGGAACGAGTAACACTCTGCTGGCCGCTGAAGTCAAAGCGTGGACGCCGTACCGTCGCAACGGAGGACCTGTCACCACCGCAGTCCCTCAAACCACCGCTGACGCCGAAGCCGCAATCGCCAGTGGTTCTCAATTCAAGGACACCGGACACACAGAATGGCCGGATGGTCGAGTTCACCATCACGGCTTTACGACGACAATGAATCCCAATACGAACACAACCTGCTCCGACGGCACGACAACGTACGAAGCATGCGATTACAATTCGTGGCAGGAAGGAAAGAACGGCACAGGCGGCAGTCCCAGCTACGCTATCATCACATCGCGCAGCTACCACGAAGGAGTCGTTCAGGTAGCGTTGGTAGATGGCTCATGCAGATCAATTTCTGAGAACATCGATCTGGCGATTTGGCGAGGGCTCGGCACACGCGATGGCGGCGAGGCCCTGAACGATTTCTGATCGGGCTGTTGGTGGTTCACACCACAGCACGGATGACAAAGAACACCACCAGCGGTCCCATCAGGCATCCCAGTCCCGTGTAAAACGTCGCCGTCATTGCGCCGTAAGGCACCAGTTTAGGATCTGTCGCCGCCAGTCCTCCGGCGACACCGCTTGTCGTTCCCATCAGTCCGCCGAAAATCATCGCCGATCGCGGATTATTAAGTCCAATGCAGCCAGCCACAAACGGAGTTGTCGTCATGACCAGTATGGACTTGATCAATCCGACCGCCACGCTGAGCGCCATGACTTCCGAGTCTGCTCCCAGAGCGCTGCCGGTGACCGGACCCACGATATAAGTGGCTGCCCCGCCGCCGATTGTCGTCATGCTGACAGCGTCGCGGTACCCGAAGGCCCACGCGACGCATGCTCCGACGGCAAAGGACATCATGACGCCAATGAACAGCGACAGAATCCCGCTGACGCCGGTCCTGCGAAATTCGTCCATGCGCACGCCGAACGCCGTGGCGACGATCGCCAGATCTCGCAGCATGGCGCCGCCCATCACACCAATTCCGGACAACACTTCAATGTCTGCGACACCCTTTTCTCCGCCGGTGCTGATTCCGCCAAACCAGGCCAGCAGCAGCCCCAGCAGAATGGCGATGGCGGATCCGTGCAGCCGCCCACGGGTGAGACGCTCTGACATGAAATAGGAAATCCAAACCGTGACTCCGATCACGGCAAACGCTGTGACGAGCGAGTATTTGGTCAGGATAACATGCAGTGATTCAAGTATTTCCGTCATTCTTCATCTCGCGGCGAAACCATCTCCGTTCGTGGCGGTTCAGCATCTGATCGTCCAAGACGGTCAATCAGGGGAACCATTGCAAAGCTTGCCACAACAATCAGTACGCCCGCAACAACAGCAACCGGGCCGCCTTTGATCGCCGCCAGGACATTCTGGCTGGCCGCCATTGCAACTACGATGGGAATGTAGATGGAACTCCAGAATACGATGCCAGCGCTGCTGGGCGGTTGCATCCGTCCTGCCTGCTGCAGGCGATCGCATAGCAGAACAAGCAACAGCATGGCGATGCCGACCCCGCCGACGTTTTTGTCAACACCCACAAGAATGCCGAGTAGCTTGCCAATGATCAATCCAACCAGCAGACAGATCGACAGCAACGCGGTTCCATAGATCGCCATTTCGATTCCCGCCTTTCAACCGGATTTTTAGCGGACACGCCGTTTTTCGACCAACGGTCGCAGCGGCGGCTGGATTGTTAAGTCCGAACATTGCTGCACAGGTTATCTCAATTGAGTGCAGCGTAGATCAGGCAGGCATTGTGACCGCCAAAGGCGAAGCTGTTCTTCATCGTAACACGAATGGGCATGTCCCGGGCCGCACCCTGCACAAAATCAAGATAACAGCCATCATCGGCCGCTGCCAGATTGACTGTTGGCGGGGCAGTCTGCGTCTCAATCGCCCTTACGCAGAAAGCAGATTCAACACCGCCCGAAGCTCCCAGTAAATGGCCCAACTGCCCTTTTGTGCTGGATACCGCCACATTGCCTGACTGAGCCGCGAAGACGGACTGGATTGCCAACGATTCTGCTCGGTCCCCCAGTGGAGTCCCCGTACCATGGGCGTTGATGTAATCGACTTCCTCGGCGTTCAGCTGCGCGTCCTGTAATGCTGCCTGCATCGTCCGGGCAGCGGCAGCACCCGTTTTGGCAGGAACCGCCATATGAGTGCTGTCCGACGTCAGACCGTAGCCGACGACTTCGGCCAGAATCTCAGCACCACGTTTTCTGGCCGACTCCAGTTCTTCAATCAGCAGCACGCCGGCGCCTTCGGCCATCACAAAGCCGTCCCGATCACGATCGAACGGGCGGCTGGCAAGTTCCGGCGCCTCGTTTCTTTTTGAAACCGTATGCATGCGGGCGAAACCGGAAATGCCCATGGGAGTCAGTGGGGCTTCTGCTCCACCCGTAACCATGACATCAGCCATTCCGGACTGAATCATTCGGTAGGCATTGCCGATCGCCTGAGCGCCTGACGCACATGCCGTGGCCACGGCAGAACTGGGACCCCGAAGCCCCCAATGCATCGACACGTTGCCGCTGGCGGAGTTGATCATGATCTTGGGAATCATGAATGCGGAAACGCGTTCCGGGCCTCGGTCGAACAGCAGCGAGTGCTGATTCTCGAATTCGTCCAGACCACCAACACCACTGCCGATCAGAACCCCACAGCGGTAGGGATCGAGCCTTGAGAAATCGATACCGCTCTGGCAAATGGCCTTATCGGCGGCAACAATTGCAAACTGAGCAAAGCGGTCCATGCGACGCACCACTTTGCTTTCGATCTTCATCTGAGCATGCGCGTCGAAATCCCTGATCTCGCCGCCAATGCGCACGCGAAAACCGCTGCAGTCGAATCTCTGCAGCAGACTGACTCCGCTATCGCCGTTGCAAACCCCTGTCCAGACGTCGGGAAGGTCACATCCGAGAGCGGTGACGGCAGCCGTTCCCGTGACAACAACCCTGCGTCGGAACATCAATCAGGACTTCGCCTCAACGTAACTGATCACATCGCCCACTGTTTTGATCTTGTCGTAGTCTTCATCAGGGATCTTGATGTCAAACTCATCCTCGAGAGCCATGACAAGCTCGACGATGTCGAGCGAATCCGCCTTCAGATCGTCCACAAACGAACTTTCACGAGCGATATCATCCTTGGGTGTGTCCAGCTGGTCGCTGACAATTCCGATCACTTTCTCTTCGACAGCCACTTAAGTCTCCTCCGGTGTGTATTCCGATCTTCGCGCACCGATGTCTGGTACAAAATCAGATATTAGTATCGATGCAGCTTTGTTTTCGGAAACAGTCGCTCCGAACTTCAGCTGGGAAGATATATCGGGTTTAAGAAATTGTGTAAACCCGACCAGCCCTGTGAGTTACGGGATTCTCAGATCAGGTCTATCCCTGCACGATTGTTCCCAGGGTCGTCGAGGCGCCTCGGATTCGTGCAAAAATGGCTCGCGGACCGGCTCCCCGTCCGGATCGCAGGCCTGAACGTGGGTGTTTCGATGCGGCGAATGAGCATGGAAATCGGGGTATCCTGCTCAGTTCTGGCTTTCCAGGCCATGTCGCACGCAGCTTGTCAGGATGGCTTTTGACGCGTCGGATTCACTGTGAACAATGTCACATCGCCGCTTTGCACGATCCCCATGACAGGCTGGCGTTGCCAACGGGTCGGTGATCGTTGCCGGACACGTGTGATATTGTGCTGCCTGGCGAGTGAATCGATTAACCGCGTGGGCAACACCCCGCGTGTGGCTGCTTCGTGGACGTACCGCCCGCCAGACACGCGGTTAGCCAAAAGTCCCGGAGGGTGGAGTGTTCTTGAACACACACTGCCTGGCAGTTTACTTTTCGAGTCGCTGACCCGTTCCGCGACGATCCTCTCCGGATCGTTTTTCATTCGCCTCAATCACATCGGGCTCTGCAGACTCCGGGTCGCGGCGTTTCTCGTCGCGCCGGTCCGTCGAGCTGCGTTTTTCCAGCAAGTGCAACAGGTCATTCGGCAATGGCAATTCGTTGGGCATATCGGATTCGGACCTTATGCAGAGTAATGGTGTCTGAAAGGCACTGGCTCAATGAGAATTCGTGTCGTCAACAATTTCAAACGTTATCCCGTTTCGACTGATGGAGACAACGCGTATCCCGTCTTCCATGAGTTCTCCTTCGGTTATGTTTCGGTCGCCGAACAGGGCTGATTTGCCACGAACAGAGGTCATAATCATGGTGATGGGCGTATTCTGCAGTGCCAGAATTCGTTGTTGAAGAACTTCGATCCTGGCCCGCCGTGCGTCAGCGGCGGCAACCACCACCAGGTCGACAGTGGCGTGCTGTGCAGCTGAGTTCCCTGAACCTGCGGTCGCCAGTTCCGTTTCCCCTTGTGCGTCGACGTCGTTTTCGAAAAACACCGTCGCGGCGACTACGGCCATTGACGGCCATTCTGTGACGCCGTATCTTTCAAAATCAGCGTCCAGGATCGCTCGGGGGTCAGTCAATTCGAACGGGTTGTGTTCGACAATCGCGTGCAGCGAACGTCCAGGCCAACTGACGTTGTAGCCGCTTTGCGGACGATCCGCGTTCCGTCCGGTGTGTTCTGAATTCACAACGGGTCGACGTACTAACTGAATGGGTAGTGAACCACTGGAGTCCTCACCACCCATCAGGACATAAAACAGCACCAGACCCAGAACTGGAATCAGGGCGATTTTCGTCTTATCGTTTCTGCTGGCGCTGTCAGTCATTGATAGCCACCCTTGTAACCGTGCCGCCGGCATTAGCAGCAAAGAAAATTGAAAGCTCCATACTTAACGGATAGGTGCCTTTTATCGTGATTGGGTCGATGTGCAGATTCGAGACGTGTGTCAGCCGGGGCAACGTTCGCAGGCCGTGCAGAAACGTACAAATGCCTTGATAGGATCCTTCACCCGTCAACTGGACGCGGATTCGCTGGACACGATCATTTTCTTCGGGCGGTCCAGGCCGAAAGTTATGAATTGTCAGAACAGACTCGGTGGCGAGTTCCGACAGCTGAGCCAGGAACAGCGATTCTTCCGGGTCGAGTGGAATAAGTGCTGTCACTTCGTCAAGTCTCTGCGTCATCGTGTTCAGATCACGCTCTGTGTTTTTTCTGGCTGTAACCAGTGCCGGCTGCTGTTCGAGCAATTCTGAGTCAGCACGGATCGAAGTCTTCCACTGCTGTTCCTCGTTTGAGGTGGCCGAGCAAAAAAGATATCCAGCGGCCGCAATTGCAGCCGATACGACAAGACCCACAGCGTGAACCGTGATACGCCGTTGCTTCAGACTCGGTGATAGATTGGAAGTGGACATTGATCTGTCGTTAATAGATGCACGTGACTTCATAGCCGCGCGTTTCGTGTTTGTTGAAATTCTGACTGACGGAAGACTTCAGTTCGACTGACTCAAAGACTCCGGATTCGCGAAGAAACGCGACAAACGACGCAACCGCCAGGTCATTCACGGCAATACCGTTCAGGTCCAGCTGCTTTCTCTGTTCAAGGACAACATCTTCCTTCGGGACGCGCTGTCCTGATTTCGTTTCCGTGGGAGAATCGGCGGTTACCACCGGCCGGTCAAAAGACATCACGTTCAGCGTCCGCACGCTCACTCGGCCGTTGTTCTTTTCAGTCGCCGAGCTGATAATGCCCAGCAGTTGCAGGGTTTGACTGCTGTCGGAGTCTGTCAGCCACGACTCCCTCTCCCTGATGGCTTCGACCTCCTTTGCCATTTGCTGCTGTTCTGCTGCGATCTTACGCAATGGATAACTTTTCGCTTCAAGTTCGGCTGCCGTGCGTTCCAGGGCGGAAAGCATTTGTAACTGCGAAACACAAACGCAGATCGTCGATACGAAAACGACAAGCCAGATGGTGGCCCACCGTTTGAGACGCGACGTCAGAAAACGTCTGCGCACGACGCTCTCCGGCAGCAGGTTTGGTTGTGATGTCATTGCGATAGCTCCCCGACTGAGGCCGCCATGGCCACTGCATACAGTGGATCACACCTGTTGCTGTTATCTCCGGTCAGCGACCAGACCGATGTTTCCACGTTACTGTGAGCCTGAACAGCTCCGGCTACATTCGGGACTGTCGCCATTCCTCCGAAGAGAACCAGCCGCGACGGTATCAAACTGGATACGTGACGCTGCAGATAAAGCAGCGTCTTTCGCAATTCACCACCGATCCGCTGGAGTTCCGGAGCGATCAGAGAATCGACCGATTGAGCGACGGCAGCGGCGCGGTTACCTGGTAAGCCAAATGTCGTAAGCACGTTCAGGGCATCGCTGTGGCTGAGGCCCAGCCCCTGTGCAATGGCATCTACGGACCGATGACTGCCACAATCTCTGAAAGTCCGGACAAACTCCGGACGACCCATACGCGAGACTACGAACGTAACAGACGTATGCCCCCAGTCCAGTAACGCGATGGGTTGACCGCCACGGCCAATCGGTGACATGTCGGCCGCTCTGGCCAGAGCAAACGGAAGCCCGTCGATGGCTCCGCAGTTCAGTCTGGCCGCTGAAAGTTGCTCAACGATGCGAACACCCAGGATATCCGGCAGAGACAGGCTGGCGACATGTGCCAGGTCATAACCGGTTTCGTTCTGCCGCCAGAGTCTGGTGATTCGGTCGTCAAAATCATCGGGGTAGAGATCCTTAAGTGATTCGAGCGCCATCTGTTCGACATCGCTTTCAGTGCCCACGGGAACGTCGACTGAACGCAACTCTGTCAACGACATGGGCAGTACGCAGGCGCAATCGTGTTTCTGCGCCAACGGGCGATTCTGCAGCGGTCTTAGTTGTTCACTCAGCAGTCCGTCGCAGACTTCCTGCGGAAAATCACGTGGCTTCGTCCGGATCGGCAGGACCAGTTGGTTGCCCACGGTCCAGCGTTCATCCTGCCACACCATGCGCGCCATCTTGATGGCGCCTGTGCCGATGTCGATCCCCAGCGTGTTGCGCCGAGTGCCCCCTTTCCGGCGATGTTGTCTGGTTGTAGATAATTTGATCATAACAATAAAGTTCTGTGCTCGGAGCACGGACTGAGGTCCGTCGCGGTGACGACGAACAGGGCGTTCGTCAAGCGTCTACCTGCCGGGTTTCTTTCCGGTGACCGAGGCTTCGATCTTTGCAAGCCTCTGGTCGAGTGTGGTGATCTGTTTGGATATCTTCTCAAGGACCGCTACAGACCTTTCTCCTCCACTTTGAAATGCGACTCTGGAGTCCCTTTGTTTCCGCACATCGGCTGTCGCTTCCGGCACCGATGAGACTGTGTTGACGCACCAGCCCAAAAGTAGTCCGAGCAGCAGCATTGTCAGTTTTTGTGTTTCTTTCGTTTTCATTGTTTCTGTCCCGGTAAGCATTCGGCTATTGAACGAAGTGCAGGCGACTGTGCTGAAACTGTTTACCCGTTTCTGACAGCCGGTCCCAAAATGTACTGCAGGATGATTTAAACTTTTGCACAAAGCCAGACGTCAACCAATGCTGCTGACGTCCAGCAATGGCAACATAATTGACATAACAATAAACGAAACAAATACGCCCATCACCAGAATGATGGCGGGCTCCAGAAACTTGACAGCCTGTCGAATCTGCCGTTCGCCTTCTTCTTCGTAGAACTCGCCGACTGTCTGAATAACCTCCGCCAGGCGACCGCTGCGTTCGGCAGTAGAAATCATCTGCGCCGCGCCGCGAGGAATACAGTCCGCGACGGCCAGTCCCGGACCGATGCCTCGTCCCTTCATGACGTCGTCTTCCAGCCGCTTAAACAACCGCTGCAGCAGACGATTTCGCGACGCCGTGCGACAAATCTCCAATGCCTCAAGTAGTGGAATTTCGCTCTGCAGCATGGTGCCCATTAAAGTAAACACACGTCCTGCCGCCAGACTCTGCATGGCCGGTCCGATTCCCTTCATACGAAGTAAAAGACCGTCAAAGAACAGCTTGACGCTGTTCAGAGCCATCGCTTTCCACGCGCAAAATGCACCGACAGCCAGGGCCGGCAGCAGGTATAAGAAATGGCTTCGCACAAAAACGGAGATGTCCAGCAGAACCTGCGTCGAAGGTGGCACAGGCTTTTCGAGATTTTCGAAGACCGTGGCAAATTGCGGCAGCACGAACAGAATTAAAGCACTGCTGACCATCAGTGCCACGAAACTCAGGATCACGGGATAGGTCAGAATCGACTTGAGTGTGTTTCGCATTCGAATTTCAAATCGCAGCAGCTTCGTCAGGCGATCCAGAACTTCAGTCATCTGACCGGATGATTCGCCTGCCTTAATCGCCACAATATACGTTTCGCCAAAGATCGCGGTGTGCTTTTGCATCGCAACGGAGATTGAATCACCCGCAGCAACGTCTTCGTAGACGACGCTCAATGTATTCTGCAGAATCGGATTCGAACATTCCTCCGCTGCGCCCTTTAACGCGTCTGCCACGTCCACACCGGATTTACACATGATGTTCAGCTGCGAAGTCAGCATCATGAGTTCCACTTTTGGAATGTTTTTTCTACGGCGCAACGAGGGGCGATGCTGCCGAACAG
>JABABI010000004.1:83717-160513 GCA_014238335.1 Fuerstiella sp. | reverse complement strand
TCCAGCGTGTCCAGCAGTCGCGAAGCATTTGCGGCCAGCGGTTGCCCGTCAACAGCTGGACGAGGGATGTCGGCGGCGTTCGCATTCGAGGGCACAATGCCGACGGACAACAGCGTCATAGTCAGTGCGAAAATGCTGAACCTGGATCTCGCAGGATGAGTGAACGACACGTTGATTCTCCCGGCAGAATGAAACAGAGACAGGCAGTGTGCCAAACCCGCATCCCGCTGTCGACGCAGCCCAGCTGAACGCCGTACCTGATTTCTCCGTGGTCACGACCGAATCATCCTCCGCACAAACTTACTTGTGGTGGGAATCCTCATGCGAACGCCTAAAGGAACGGAGAACGAGCTGCTGAACAATGCATCGCGGTGTCTATGCGCAGGAATTACGTTGTCGGAACAATCCGGACAGACAGGCGAAGAGCGGCAGAAACCACCGGAACTGACAGGAATTCCCTCCAAACCTGCAACTGGAAATCCGATCGAATCTTCTACACCGGGCCTCAGGAAAGGTGGCCCAGGGAGGGGGGGGGACTTTATAAAGCAACACGAATCAGATAGCCCTCCCCAATGCAGTCAGACACAACGTCCAAAAAACTTGCACGATCAATCCGTATCGATGCCGACCACTGTATGCATGAAATGATGCAGCGAGCGGTTGAACGGATACCACACGCATCCGTGAAGGTACACATGTCCAGAGACACCGTGCTGTTAACCGGTTCAGTCAACACGTGGCAGGATAAGCAGCTTGCTCAGGAAGCCATTCGCGGCATAAGTCGCACGCGCACAATTCACAACGAACTTCAGGTGCACGACGCCTGAGTTGACTGCGTTCAGTCACAGAACAGAATCAGCGTGTAGCTTCTCAGCATCACCCGTTCATCGCGGCAGCGGACAGCCCACATCTACTAAAGACTTCGACGGATGAAGATCTCTTCAGCTATGTCTCCGGATTAATTTCGAGGCTCTTGATGCGAGAGGCCAGTGTGGTTGGTTTCATGTCGGCTAATTCTGAAGTACCGCTGGAACCATAGAACTTTCCGCCGAAACGCTTCAACACGCGACGGATATTGTCAGCCTCAAAACTCGCAGTTAGGATGCAGTCAGCACATCACCTTCACTCGCAGGCAGATGTCCGGGCACTCACGACGTTCACCGTCGGTTCACCGACCCATTTTATTCAGGTCCACACGCCGTCTGCCTGACCTTGCTGTGATCAGGGCTCGTTCGAGCACATGTTGCAGTTCACGGACTTTACCTGGCCACGTGTATCGCCGCAACGCCTGCACGGTTGCCAATGTCGGCCGCAGAACGGTCCTGCCACGTTTTGGGGCGAGTAGTGCCAGTATATGTTTCGCATCAAAGCATGGGACGTCACCTGTCCACAGCACATCAATCCGCACTGGACAAAGATTCAAATCGTTCCGGTTGTTGCAAAACTGAAAGCACGCATTGCCGAAGTGGAACCTGACAACGAGACACTTCGCGATGGCCCGATCATGCACGCGCAAAGGCTGAAAGTTTCTACAGAAACACGGGCCAGTCAAGTTCCTGACTTGGTAGTGGGTTCACTCGGCAGCGAGATTATCCCGGATGGATACTCCAACTGCAGTGCGCACCGCAAACATCGCGGACATGGAACCGACAACGGCAACGGCGCCCAGAGTGATCACGAGTGGCTGCCACGGCAGGTCGGCGCCTGTTGATCGCAGATGAGGCAGCATCGCCAGCAGCGCGGATGCAGAACCAAGCAGAATGCCCCACAGCAGCAGGACACAGTTCTCATACAGGATCAGTCGCGAAACACGAAACGTCGTGAATCCGACAGCTCTCATCAGTGCGATTTCTCGCCGGCGTTCCACGACGTTTCTCATCATTACGGCGGCCAGTCCGAAGGTACCAACCAGCAGACCCAGGCCACCCAGCATCTGAAACGTTGACAGGTAGGTGTTTTGTACTGCCAAAAAACCTGCCAGACGTTCACTGACAGGTTCAGCGTCAAATCCGTAATCGTTCAGAGTACTTTCCAGCACGGTGGATGTTGACGACATGACATTGTCATCAGGAGTTTCAACTAAGAAGTATTGTGCTCCGACCACATCCGGATCGACACGCTTCAAATTCGCGTCCGTCATGACCAGTACCCCCTGAAACACACTGCCGTCCAGCATGCCGACGATTTCCAGCGCGTATTCCGGAGCCGATTCACTGGGCACCAGAATCGTGCTGCCGAGGCCTTTTTTCAGGCTGTAAATCAATGTGTTCATGTCGCCGATGACCGGGACAGTGGGTACCGTTGTTGCTGAATTCGGTACGGCAGTGTCGGCAAGTGTTTCCTGCAACAGCTGCCAGGGGTTGTCACCAGCTGTATCAGCAAACCGAAATCCACCGCGGTCGATGAACTCATCGGAAGCGCCAATCAGCGTTGGAATACGAGTCTGATACAGGTTGACGCAACTTGCGTCGGAACCTGGTTTCATTCCGAACGGGTAGATCTTCACACTGTCGGGCAGCGTGGATTCTTCAGTGCCGAAACCCAGACGTGTACGACCCTCGACGCTATTCAGACTGAACAGCACTGGCTGAGCAGATTCGGCGACCAGTGAAAACCCACCGTTGCCGGAATTAACATCCGGAGTCTCCGACAACGGATTCCGTCGTCCTGCTCCGACGGCGACGATTACAAACGTGGCAAACGCGATCAGCGCCGTCGTCAGCTGGCTGCGCATCGGACTCCGCGCGGCATTCGCAAGGGAAAGACCGATCAGCCCGGAGGTCGGCGAGCTGATGGTTTCTTTTTGACTTCTGCTGCGTAAGGAAGAGCTGAGCAATGATAGGCCGGCGGTTAGGCAGGAAAACCCGGCCAGGAAGAAACACACAATCTGCCATGTCAGCCCGCCAAAGGCTTCGCCGTTGGGGACAAGTCCCGCCACGACAGCCGCCGGAACGGCGACCGCTGTAAACAGAGAAGCCGGTCCTATCCACCTGGAGATTCGGGACCAGCGCGACTTTTGTGCCGCCCCCAATTCCGCGGCCTGAGCATTTCCCGCCAGTTGATCGCGAATTGGGATGTCGCGGAACGATTTCAACGACTGCCGGATAACGACTCCTGCGAGCGCGACCGAGACAACCGCAGCAATAACCAGCCGCGCCGGTTGCACGTCCAACAGCAGAAACTGAGTTCCGACAGCACCGACCCACCACGTGGTCAATCCATGAATCATGAGTTGCGCAAAGAACACCGCTGCAACCGCTCCGGCCATGGCCCCCGCAATACAGACGGCCAATCCTTCAAAAATGAACAGCCGTCGAATCTTCCGTTCTGTCCAGCCAACAGCTTTCAGCAGTCCCAGCTGGCCGACTCGCCGCTGAATCCCCAGGCGAAACATCAGCGCCGCCAGAATGATGGCTGACAGAATCAGAAAGAAGCTGAAGCCAACAAACAGCTGTGTGAAATCATTCGCACCAACGGCAGCCTGCAGACCTTCGGCCCGTACTGGACGAAACATCATCCCCAGTTCGGCCGGCTTCAGCTGACGAGGTATTTCGAATGCCAGTCGATCGGCAATCTTGTCCAATTGCTCCTGGGTGGGCTGTTCGCTGCCCGCCGATGTCGCGATTCGTAACGACGTGTATTTTCCGTAGCGACTATTCCAGAGTGTTTCCGCAGTTCGCAGAGAAACAAAGGCTTTGGGAGTCGCTCGGTGCTCCGTCCAGTAGTCATCGTCTCGCGGTGTGATGCGATCCATTTCCATGTCGAACGGCTGATCCCAGTCGCCAAATGACTCGACATCGGTAATACCCTCCACCTGCGGAGTCAAATCACGGTCGACAGTTGACGGGTCGGCAGCAGGAAAAATGCCTCTGACCGTAAACGTCTTTTCAACCTCCGGAAGTTCTCCGTGGCTGCCAACTTCGTGCCACGCTGCATCGATCTTGTCGTTCGCCGACACGTTCAGATCGCTCGCAAGCCACGATGACAGCACGATTTCATCGTCTGCCAGGTCAGTCAGAGCGGTCCCGTCGTTCAGGCGAAACGGCCCCAAGGGCGGGGCACTGTCAAGCGGCAGGCCAGCCACGATTGAGTACAATGAATATCTTGTGTTCACGTCAGATCGGTCTGTAGCCGCCAGCTCGTTGACAAGATAAACCAGCGTGGGAGCCGCATTTAGTCCCAGGTTCTCTGCCGCCACCGTGACAGCCTCCGTCAGCGGGTCTTCCAGAATCATCCGTTTACTTTCGGCGGTCAGATATCCGCGATCGGACACCGTTCGGATCGTTAATCCCACATCGGCCATCGTCAGGTGTTGTGAAATATTTTCGTTAAGATCGTCGGTGGCCGCTGCGTTCCCGTCTGCCAGTTCTTCCGCAGCTAATATCAGCTTTGTCCGCTGTTCAGGTGTAGCGATCGCCAGCGAAGACTGAACGATCGGGTACCCGGCCAGTACACAGTTCACTTTACGTGGTTTCGCCACCGGAGTGCGACGACTCGCTTCCACCGCCTGCAGTCCGAGACGTTCCTGCAGAGTCACCAGCGGCAGGAAAGCGTTGTACGGTAGTTGCTGCCCAGGATTCAGATCGAATCGAGACGCACCGACCGTTTCAGGAATCACTGAGGATACGGTCAGAACAATTTCCACGTGCAGGTCGTCTCGTTCACCCAGCAGGCTGTCGCGGGGAACGGACGCTGGCACTTCTACCCAGACGGAAACATCGTCACCTTCGTCGACTCTTAGCTCCTGAGCCGTACGGAACCCTAACACGATTTTCCCGTCCTGAGGTGACGGAACGCCACCGTTTTCCAGCAGTCGCCAGCCTGATTCATTAACGCCAAGCAGCGTCACGGATCCCGCACGACGAATAAAACCATCATTGTTCCTTGCTTCAACGCTACCGGTGACCAGAATCGCAGGAGCCAAAAATCTGCCTTCGATGATCTGATCGCCTGACGCAGTCCCGGTGTTCGCGAAAGCCCTATCTGTTTCTGACATTTCCGCAACGAGCGCCTGCCGAAAGAACCGTCGCGAATTCATCACATGAGTAATCTGCCCCAGACGTTGCTGCGTCATCCGTCGCAGACTGAAGCGAACGGAATCGCCAACGATCAGAGAACCACCGATCACGGCGGTTGAAATCGCAACAGCAACCAACACAACGACGTTGATACGTCGATAGTGCCAAATGCCATTCAAAACGTACGTAAGCATTCTTGTCTGTTCCAACGTCCTGTACGAAACGGATTGTCAAACACACCAAGGGGTAGGGATTCAGGCAGGTTACAAACCTGTCCCGCGAAGGCCATCAATCGCAGGCGAATCACGCCGCATTACTCAACTGTCCGGTTCGCCTGTCCATAAATGATTTGGCGACGAAGACGATGTCGGAACAGATATTACGAATTCCCCCGCATAGAACACATCCGCGTAACCCAAATAACACAAACAGCTTACGACCACTCCCGGAAATAATTCTCCAAAAATCGAATTACCGGATAAACTTCCCGAACCATAATGACGTTTCATCTGTCGTATGGACATAATGGAAGCTCTCAGAAGACGGACTGGCAGTCCACACAGCGAAGCAATCACCCCGCTTCATTTTCCAAACGGGTGACTCTTCTTCGCAGTACAGAAAAGGGATCCAATTCCCTGATTTCCGCTGCTGGAAGATCTTAATTGTCGGTGGAAGCATGTGTTTTCACCAGTCGTCGTCGCGGTAGTGAGCGACGCACCATCATGAATCGTACTTGCTCTCAAAGAGCGCGGGGCGAATTACAGGAAGGCAGAATAATGCTGCTTACAAACACGATTAACACTCTGACCGTCAACACCACATTTGCCAGCGGCAATGTGATCACGTGCGTCGTCGAGTTTCGTGGTTGTTCTGCCTGTCCCGCACATGTCGCAGATCGACCATCCGAGAAACCGGCGGTGAACCGCTTACGCGAACACTCCGTCCGGCGCCCGGGCAGGCCTCTGCATGCGATGTATTCGGACAATCAGATGTCATGGCAACAGCCGTGGCTCGGTTCGCCGATATCGCAGCAGACCGCCCCGGCGCTATTACTCGGACTCGGTCGAAGTCTTAGCTGAAGCGATTAACTCAGCTTCCCGTCAGCCGCTCAGGCGGACTCTTCGGAGCAGATGCTCCCTGACGAAATCTGAATCGCTTCAACAGCAGACCGAGGCTTGCTAACCGGACGTTTGTTCCGTGTCATCCTGCATCCCCGGTGTTGAATGCTCTGACCTTGTCGCCGTTTCTGAACGGTTAACGCAGCGCCTACATTCATTCTGTTCTCTGTGATCTTCTGTTCCCGACGACCGGCCCTGCCAACATTTACGGCAACCGGAATTCTGTACGGGATTCTGCTTGCGGTTATCCATTAAGGTGGCAACGCCACCTTCCAGACATGGAGTCTGATATCATGTCTCTTGACACATTAACAAACACGGTAGTTCGCGCTCAGGCTGGAAACCGAGACGCTTTCGGTAAACTGGTCGTCGAGTTTCACTCGCGCGTTTACGGGATGGTTATGCAGCGGCTGCACAACACGGCAGAAGCTGACGAGGTGACGCAGGAGGTCTTCCTGCGAGCATTTCGCAAGCTGCCTCAGTTGAAGGAGCCAAAGGCATTCGGCGGGTGGTTGTGCCGGATCGCCGCTCGTATGTCGATCAACCGAGCTGTCCGACGTCCTCCGGAAACGGCCTGCGAACCCGCTTCGTTTGAAGTTCTGCAGGAAGCTTCGGACAGTCCGGCTGCCGAGTTGATGCAGTTGGAAGACGCCGAGCAGTTGCGTACCGGGCTGGATCGTCTTGGCGATCTGGACCGCCGCACACTGATGGCGTTCTACTTTGACGGACAGTCACTGAAGGAAATGAGTGTTGTGTTCGACAGCCCGATCGGAACGATCAAGCGACGTCTGCACACCGCTCGACACCGTCTCCACGACGTGCTCATCGCCAGCATGCAGCCCGCTTAACCGCCGCCATTGGCGGTTGACTCGCGGCATGTGTGGAAAATACCTGCGGATGTGAACCGCGCGGCGAGGATTTTTCCTCGCCGCGTTTTTCTTGCGCAGTAGAAACGCAGGCGGTCCTCACTTGGGTGCGGCGGCAAGATGTTTATCGCGAATTGATGGGATCCACATCGACTGCCATTTCCACTCCTTCCGGCAGCGTCAGATTATTTTCGACACGCTGCCAGATCAATTTCACCTGTTCATGGGTTGAGGCGGCGATCTGCAGGTGGAAGCGATAGTATCCGCGAAGACGCGTGATCGGCGCCGGAGCCGCTCCCAGAATACGGGCGTCCGGATCCATCTGTTTTGCCGTCGCCCGAAGTTTTTCAGCGATTGTACGGGCCGTATCACAGACTTTCGGTTCGCTCAGGCCGCGGAAAATCACTCGAGTGACAGCAGTGAAGGGCGGCGCGCCGGTGTCCTTGCGCTGATGCAGTTCGTGGGCCGCAAAGCCAAGGTAGTCGTGCTTCGAAGCATAAGTCACCGACGGGTCATCGGGACTGGTCGTCTGCACCAGAACACGTCCACCTCGCTCGCTGCGTCCCGTGCGACCGGCGACCTGAGCGACCAGCTGAAACGTTCTCTCGGCAGCTCGCATGTCCGGCTGATTCAGCATGCTGTCCGCATCGATCACGCCGACAAGCGTTACGTTCGGAAAATCGAGGCCCTTGGCGATCATCTGAGTGCCCAGCAGAATGTCCACTTCGCCATGCCGAAATTTCTCCAGCGCCTGGTCATGACTGCCGGGCTTGCGCATCGAATCGCTGTCCATTCTCAGCACCGCAGCTTTCGGAAACGCAGCAGATACTTCTTCTTCCAGCTTCTGAGTTCCGGTACCAAAGTATCGGATCGCCGGACTTTCACAGGTCGGACATTTTTCGGGAGCAGGAATGCTGTAGTCACAGCTGTGGCAGACGGCTTCCTGGCGATCACGATGCCATGTCAGCGTAATGTCGCAGTCGGGACATTTGACGCCCGATCCGCAGCTGCGGCACCACACCGTGGGCGAGTATCCTCGAAGATTCAGGAACAGGATCACCTGGCCCTTATCCTTCAACGCTCGATCGATGGATGTCCGCAGAGCTCGACCGATGGAAGCACCTTTGGAAATCTGCGGATCGTTGCGGGTATCCACGATGACCACAGGCGGCAGCGGCAAACTGGCAACTCGGTCAGGCATCGAAAGCAGCGTGTCCTGCCGCCGCGTGGCTCGCAACCACGATTCCAGCGTCGGAGTCGCTGACCCCAGCAGCAACGGTACTTTTTCCTGGCCGCAGCGGTAGCGAGCGACTTCACGAGCGTGGTACCGCGGCATGGAATCCTGTTTGAAAGTCGGCTCGTGTTCCTCGTCAATGACAATCAGGCCCAGATTCGGGGTCGGCGCAAAGACAGCACTGCGCGCACCCACGACGACTTCGACAGCTCCCCGAGCAATCTGCTGCCACTGCCAGTGTCGTTCCGAATCGGTCATATGACTGTGCAGCACGGCCAGCGACTGGAACCGGCTGCGAAACCGCCGAATCGTCTGCGGTGTCAGGCTGATTTCGGGCACCAGCACAATCGCCTGTCGACCATAGCTGACAACCTCACGGATGGCCCTGATATAGACTTCTGTCTTCCCGCTTCCTGTGGCTCCGTGCAACAGCATGGTGCTGTGGCTACCTGACTGCAGGGCCGCGATGATGGCGCTCAGCGTTTGCTGCTGCTGGTCATTGAGAATCAGATCTTCGGTGGGATCTGATTCTCCCATCAGTTCCCCGGAAACTTCGGAACGAATGCGAAGAGCCGAAATAATGCCTTTTTTTCTAAGTGAATTGACTGGTCCGGGTCCGCAGTCCGCGAGTTCGCACAGACGAATTGCCGCGACAGGACCCGTTGCCTTTCGCAGTACATCGACGACTGCCTGCTGCTTCGCAGGTAACTTCGCGGCTGCCATCAGTTCATCTGCCGTGTCAGCGAGAACAAACGACTGCACCAGCCGCGTGCCACTTTTTCGCCGGACACCCGCAGGAATCACACTCTCCAGCACCTGTCCCCAGCCGCACAGATACCGTTCGGCAATCCAGTGCGTCAGCTGCAGCATCAGATCGTCCAGCAGCGGCTCGGTATCCAGAATCTCTTCGATGGGCTTCAGACGACGGACAGCGCTTTCCGCCTGTCGAATATTCACGCAGTATCCGATTACCCGCCGATTGCCGCGACCCAGCGGTGCTTTGACTCGCATCCCCGCTTTCAGCAGCTCCCGAAACTCATCAGGAATGCTGTATGTGTACGGTTTCTCCAGCGGCAGGTTGAACACAACCTCCGCAACCATCACATCTTCAGCGGCAGCCTGTTCCCATTCCGGCAGGTCAGCGAATTCGAAGAGTCCCTGTTGATTGGTCACGGAACGATCGCAGGTGAATGGTCGTTGTAAAGACTTACTGCTGCGGAGAATAGTGCGTTTCTTTTACGAAGCCGACCAAGAGGATTGGAAGTTGCATCGCGAGGGCTGTAGGTTGCGTGGCGCGTATCCAACACAAATCAAACGCCCCCGCAACGTGACTGGAAGTCCCGGTCACCATGATTGGAAACTGAGTGAACAGCCGAAGGCACAAGCAGAAGAGCCCCTGGAAGAAAGCCTCGCTGGACAGCCGCGAAACGCTGATCATCGATCACTTCGACAACGGTCGAATGTTAGCATGGTTTGCTCTGCAGAACTACGACGACACCGGTCGATTCCTGTCAGAGATCCTGAGCCGGGCAGATTCCCAACATTCCCTTTCGTCGCAGGAACGAGGGCTGGCCGTGGATGTGGCTGCCGGCGTTGTACGTCGGCGACGTGCCCTGGATACTCTGCTTGAATCGCAAATTTCCCGGCCCCGGTCCAACGTTGAACCGGATCTCTGGCGGCTGCTGCAGCTGGGCACGTGGCAGGTCGTGTACTCACGGACTCCCGAACATGCGGCCGTCGACACGACCGTGGAACTGGCAAAACGTGTAGGGCGTGCACGCTGGTGCAGCTTTGCCAACGGAGTCCTGCGGAACGTCGCCCGATTGCTGTCAAACGAAACTGCCGAAGATTTTTCCGTCGATGCGCTGCCCACGGAGAATGGAGCGTACCGCAGATTAAATCAATCCATTCTGCCTGATCCCGTGAGTGACCTGCCCGAATACGTCGGCCGGGCGTTTTCACTGCCGCGATCTTTGGCGCGGCGCTGGTGCGGCCGAATGTCGCGATTTGATTTAACAAAATCGTGTTTCCACAGTTTAAAAGTGCCGCAGACTAACCTGCGTGTGAGTCGCCTGAGGGCCACCGTTGGCAGTGTCCAGGAGGCTTTGCAGAAACATGGCGTTGATGTTACGCCGGGACACAATGACTGGTCACTGAAACTGGAACATGCGTCACGAGTGACAGAACTTCCCGGATACGCCGAGGGCTGGTGGTCTGTCCAGGATGATTCGGCCATGCTGCCGGCAGAACTGCTGGCGCCCGAGGCAGGGGAAAGCATTCTGGACCTTTGTGCTGCTCCGGGAGGCAAGACGACGCATCTGGCAGAACTCAGCGGAGACGCAGCCCAGGTCACTGCCTGTGACGTTTCGGAGGGTCGGTTGCAGCGCATCATGGAGAGCATTGAACGACTGAAGCTGACGAACGCGACCCCGTTGTTGGTAAAGCGTGACGGCAGTGATATCCCCGAAGCCAACTACGACGCCGTGCTTGTGGACGTGCCCTGTTCAAACACAGGCGTACTTTCACGACGACCGGAAGCCCGATGGCGGTTTCGCGAAGACGAAGTCAACGAACTGGTCCAGTTGCAGACGCGATTGCTGGTGACAGCCTTCGCACATGTGAAATCCGGCGGGCGAATCGTCTATTCGACGTGCAGCATCGAACCGGAAGAAACCACCCAACTGGTGGAAAGTGTTGCCGAACAGGTTCCTGGATTAAGTCTGGTATCGCAACACCTGCAGTTGCCGGGCCAGCCCAGCGACGGAGCATTCCAGGCCCTGCTGAAAAAGATTTCGTAGGCCCGGTTCTACCGGGCGCGTGTTTTCCGCTGCGGTGTCAGCTGGGGGAACGGGCCCAACATTGGCGGACCGGTCAGTCCCGCTTATTCTCAATGCGGTCGATCAGTTTTCGATACAGATTCGTGCATTCCTGCAGCTGTTTGGCCAGTTTTCGCGTTTCCTTTCGTTGATCCTGCGTGGCACCGTGCATTGGCTCCATCCAGGCATTCATCAGTTTGAACTGCTGCTTCAAGACACCAACGACTGTGGGCGGGATCTTGTTCACGATCGTGATCTTGTGAGGCAGCGTCGTGGGGGACTTTTCGTCCGACCCGGTGGCCGGGGCTGAACTGTCCGCAGCAAGGGAAGCCTTCTGTGTTCCGGTGGGCAAAACCGGGCTGGGAGTCTTCTTCGAAGTCTCCTCTTCATCGCTACGTGCTGGCGGAGCTGAAAAAGACCCCCGCCCCCATTCCACCGCTTCCGACAATGACATATTGATCTCGGCGAGACCGGATTTCAGGCCGGACAGTTCATCCGTTATGAGCTGGGTAAGTACTTCGTTTTCAGCAAACCCCGTGTCTTCGTTCGCGCCCGCCTGACCTTCGTCTCGCTGATCGGCCAGCTGACTCACACCCGCCGTCATCGCTTTACGAATGGCATCAAGACCGTCACTGAGGTTACCAAGTGTGGCAATCACCTGGCCGGTTTTGTCGTCGCCGCTGAAGCCTTTAAGCTTGACGTTCTGGCGGAAGGTTCGCTTGATGTCATCCCAGCGTTCGGCCTCCGCGTCCGTCAGCAGACCGGTCAGTTCCCTAAACTTCAACAGATTGGCTTCGGTGCCGGACGTCAGCGTTTGAGCATCGTTTTCGTAGTTGGACACGATCAGTGAGGTCAGTTCATCGTCGTTCATGATCGACACCACCTTTTCGGCGATGCGATTCATGTTGCGGTACGAACCCTGCAACTTAAAGGATGGTTCGGTTCGGTAGTCGTCGCTCTGAGCGGCCGACCGGATATATTCCTTGTTGACCGTCAGAATCACGTCACGAACTCGCATCAGCTTCTGCATCGTGCTGACCAGTTCGTTGACTTCTTCCAGCGAGTAGTTGCCTTCCAGTTCAATACCGTCACGCGGTTCATCGTTTGCCATTTTAATGATCGCGTACACATCCTGCTGGCTGCGACTGGACAGTTTCGTGAGCACGGGATTCGACGTCAGCGCGTTTTCCAGGTAACTCATTTCAAACGCGTCGCTGGATTCGCCGATAATTTCGCCCAGATTATAGATGTCCGCTCGGTTGGACAGCATGTCGGGAATCTGAAACTTCTCACCACTTTCGGTGTATGGGTTGCCAGCCATCACCACGCAGACTTTTCGACCCCTAAGGTCGTAGGTCCGGGTCTTTCCTTTGTATACGCCTTCGATCTTGCGCTGAGCGTCGCACAGCGAGATGAATTTCTGCAGGAATTCGGGGTTGGTATGCTGGATGTCGTCCAGGTAGATCATCACGTTGTCGCCCATTTCCAGAGCGAGATTCAGCTTTTCCACTTCTTCGCGAGCACCCGCGTTGGTCGCTTCGGACGGATCCAGTGAAGTGACGTGATGCCCCAGAGCCGGACCGTTGATCTTCATGAAAATCAGGCCGAGTCGATTGGCGATATATTCCATCAGCGTGGTCTTGCCGTATCCCGGCGGCGATACCAGCAGCAATAAGCCCATCAGGTCCGTGCGTTTGCTTTCGCCCGTCACACCGATCTGTTTGGCAAGATTGTCACCGATCAGTGGCAGGTAGACTTCATTCAGCAGTTTATTGCGGACAAACGACGTCAGAATTCGGGGACGAAATTCGTCCAGTCGCATGTCTTCGCGAGCATGGTCAACAGCTTCGTGCTTAAGTGCGACGTAGTCGTTAAAACGCGGTACGGCTGTGGCATCGAATTCGGTCAGTCGCTGGGTAAAACGGTTGTAGTTCAGATGGTAGCTGCCACCGTCGATCACGCTGTGAGTGCCGACAATGCCGATCAGTTCAGCGTCGACGGTCGCTTCGATGACAGGTTTCTTTCCTAGCCACGTCGGCATCAGACTTACCGCGACCTCATCGGCGTAGTCATTGTGAACCGGATCATTTCTCGTAGCCAGAAATGCCTGCACCCAGTTCTTCAGCAGTACAAAACAGTTGGCTTTGTCTTTGCCCACTGCGGCCACCGATTTGTCAAAGGCTTCGGTGAAGCCGTTTGACTTCAGATGCTGGTGGAAATCCTTCGCCAGCCCGTCGGCCACGCTGCTGACAGCGAAGGCGGCAGCGCCGGCAAGTTCGCAGAACAGGTATTCGGCAGCTGCGTTGCCAACAGAGTCGCGAGTCTTTTTCGGGCTTTCTCCTTTGCTACCGAGTAAACGACCTTCCGAAAAAGGCCCCCGACCCTCTCGCCCTGTCGCGAACTCATCCAGCAGTTCCTGCAGTTCGGCAACGTAATCCGAGCGCCCGGTCACTTCATTGAATACGGTCGCAATCGCGCCAGCGCCGGCCATGCGAGCGGCCATTGCCGTCTTCGTCTTTTTGTCCGCCAGAATCTTCCAGTACAACATTGCCACCGCACGACTGCGAGTATCAAATCGCAACAAGCCGATCGTCTGCTGCATGCTGCACAGGGCACGAAGTATGTTGGCAGCGTCCACGTCATGTACACCCTTGGTATACGCTTCTGCGTAGCGACGCCCCATGAAACGCTGTACGCAGGACAGCAGTTGCTCGGCAGAAAAATCCAGTAACCCGGCAATAGTTGGCACCACGCCTGTATTGCCATCGTGTGCGACTGGCTCCGCCAGTGCTGCCGCCCCCTGCGGGGAATCGCTGGCAGAACCAGTGGCACTCAAAATGGCCTGCAGAATCTTCCATGCCAGATACTCGCCACGATAAACGCTGCGATTTTCGGATACGACTTCCTGATCCCACACCGCACTGGTCGTCAGCAAACGTGCGTCATGCACCGCTTCAAAGAAATTCGTCCCCGTCAGGTGCAGGCACAACTCATCGTTTCTCATCACGGTAGTCAGGTCCAGTGCCTGAGTATTCACCGAGAATAAATGCGAACCGAGACGGATGGTGTTTTCGCCATCGACGAACAGTTCCTGCCGGTCCTTCAACTGACGAATGACATCTTCGCGGATTGTCTTCAGCCGACTCTGGATATCGTCGACTTTGACGCTGTCGTCCAGCTCCTTCAACTGCTCGACGATGTCGCGGACTTTTTCGATCATCAGGTCCGACGCAAAATAGCCGTTAATATCGTTTACAGTATCGAAACTCTGCACCCGCGACTGAACGCCCTTCAGCACTCGTTCGGCCGCGTTCATCAGCGAGTTCGCTCGCTTGTTGCGAGCTTCCACCAGCGCGAGTTTGCGGTTTTCGAAGGCGTTGTAGACTTCCTCGCGTTTCTCCGCCAACTGCAGGATGAATTCATCGAACTCGGCAAAGCGACCTTCGAGTTCTTCCAGCTGGATCATCATCTTTGTGAGAAACTGTTCGCACTTATCCGGATCGTCACAGATGTCCAGGTAATTGACGACGGCCTGATTCAGCAGCTTCATCTGCGAATTAAACTCGGCCACACCTTCGACCGACGCCAGTTCACGCAGCTTCTTCTTCAGGATGGCGCGAGCCTGATTGACGGTCGAGAAAATTCCGGAAATACTGTCAATGATGGTGGTGCGTTGAGTCGCGTCGTCGATCTTCAGGTTACTGACGATTTCGATCAGCATTTCGAGTTCGCGCGCGCTTCCGGCAATATTGTCTTCAAGCGCCTTCGCGTCAGTGACTTTCGTCAGGTGTTCGATCCCGGCCTGTTCGTCGCGCACCTTCTGTTGGTAGGGCTCCAACGAATCCGGTCGCAGTAAAAAATCCACGCAACTGTGGGACAGGCGTTCGGTGTGCTCCGCGACGTCCTGTTCCAGACCGACAATCAGATCCGTATCAACGTAACGCAGATCCCTCAGGGAAATGATGTTGCCGCGAACGGCTCGCAGGTCACTCAGCGAATTTACAAAGTCGTTGATATGTTCGAAACGACGATGCCTGACCTGGGCGAGAATCTCCTTTGTGCGGTTCTTTGCCGCGCCGGTTTCAGCAGCAGTGTTCTTCTTGACTCGGACAACTTTTTCGAACTCGTCCACGGCGGCTGCAGCCGCGGCTTTCACTTCGCCCAGTGTCTCGGCGAGGTTGAAGGTGTCTTCACGGCTCAGCCAAAAGTGCGAATCAGCGATCTCGCCACTTTGTCGCACCAGATCGCTGTAGAGATTGGCATATGTGTCTTCCTTGTTGATCAGATTCAGTACTTCGTGGCATTCCGCCATGCCGCGAACAATGTCCTTATTGCCGATCTTGTTCAGGAACGAATCGTCCGTGGTATGTGGAACGTGGTCTTCGCCAACATACGGTGTCTGCCACAATTGAATGGCGTGATGCTTCTGAGGGTCACGCTGTGACTTGAAACACAGCAGTTCGCCAGCGTGAAAGAACGTCCAGCCGTTGCAGATCAATGGCGTGTCGACCTTCTGTTCGATCAGGTTGTAGTGCAGCAGCACGTACGTTCCGGAATCGCGGTTGTAGAAGACGTACATGAAGTCTTCGCCGTTCGGCGCCATAATGGTACGTTCGAACAGCATGTCGGCGAGTTTGTGTTCAAACGTTTTGTATTCGCCGTCCTGCAGGTAATAGCCGTTGGGAAAGATTAGACCGTGATCGTCCGGCAGCATCACGCACGCATCGCGAATCGAATCCAGCCGCATCGCTCGCTGTAACTTCTCGTTGTACAGAATGTAGCGGAATTGTTTTTCCTGATACGGCCGCATCTTCAACAGAATGATATTGCCGATGATGGCGTAATAAATTTCGGCATCATCCAGCGTCTGGTCCGCGTCTGCGACGGGTTCTGCGTAGATGCCTTCGCCGCTGGCAGTGTTGTTTTCGATCTTGATGGTCAAATCGCCGCCAACGGTTTCAACGAAGACGCGATCCTTGATCGAAATGTGGGGGTGATCACCGTAATGATGGTCGTCGCGTGTCGTTCGGACCCATTCGAAGTCATGCTGCGACGGAAATCGAAATTCGTGGTCACTGCGGTTGTCAACGTATCGCAGCGTGGCGTCCTCGTCTGCTCCGCCTTTTTCCATCAGCCACTTGAAGACCTTAATCTCGCCAACTGACTTGCCGACTCGAAAAACCATGAACAAGTGCGGGCCGCGCAGAGCGAACTTCGCGAAGACGGCGTTTTTGTAATACCGAAAAAGCTCCTTGAAGTCGCGTTCGAAGCCGGCCGCTCCGGCAGATGCTGGTGTGGAATCTGCGGAAACTGCAGAGAAAGGTTCTGCCGCCGAGAGTGGTGAAAGAGAATCGTCAAAACGGTAGACGGCGAAGACGTCACCGATGTCAGTTTCAGATTTTAAGCCGAAGTGCACGTTGTAGCCGAACAGGACTCGGTTGCCGACGGCCACCATGTCGCGAGCGATACAGTTGTGCGCAGTGGTAATGCGTTCCGTGCTTAGCAACGCAGTGTCGATGGAACCGAACACCTGCTTGCGAGCTTCGTTGAGCTGATCCAGCCGCGACCGCAGTTCGCTGCCACTTGTCAGCAGTCGACTACGAATGATTTCGTACGTACTGTTCTCCAGTCCCACCGACGGTGCGTTGTCGTTTGGCTGGTTGTCGGTGGTTTCAGACATGGAGTTTTGGAGCGGAAGCAGGTTGCATTTACCCCGTCTCCCCTCGCAGGGGAGACGGATTCAGGTGAGAGGTCTCGCGTATGACCACGAGCCATGTGCAGATCCTTCCGCCACAGACCCATCATCCGGTCTTCACCCCTCCTCTCCCCAGAGGAGAGAAATGGCGTTCAGAAGCCGCATCGTCGCTGTCGTTACGCCTTCCCGCTGTCAGAAAGTCCTCCGGCGATTGACGCAATTTTCTGTGTCGCCAGCGACGAGCCTGCGACCGTGCCCAGCATCCGGGAAAGCTCAGACCTGGATTCGTCGGTTTCCGCCATCGTCAGCATTTTTCCGATCAACGCGGTTACCGACAGATCCTTCACGTCGTCAAAACTCATGTTAAATTGACTGGCAAACTGAGTCAGCTTGTTCCGAAAATATTCGGGATCACCGTTGAAGAACGTCTGCTTGACATCGGTCACCGTTTCGCTGTTGTGCACGAAACGATCGACCGCCTTGCCGGCCTTCACCGAACTCACGATCTGATCAAAGAACGTACTTTCACCGCCGACAATATCGATGCGAGCCGTCTTCAATGCTTCGCCTACGATGCCCGCCTGAGCTTCAGCGATGTACTGCTGAGTCTGAATTGCAGCGATTTCGATTTCTTTTTCTTTGTTCAGCTGCAGCTTAAATTCTTCGTGTTCGCGGCCGACGCTGTCGAACAGCTTCATCGCTTCCGCCTTCTCCTGAATACCGGTCGCTTCGGCACTGAACTTCAGCTGCAGCACCTGAGCCTCGGCGGTGCCGGTCTTTTCAGTAGCGTCGGCTTTGGCATTCATGACGTCGGCTTCCGCCAGACCGATCGCGGCGTGATCGGCAGCCTTCGCTTCGGCCAGCATTTTTGTGGCTTCCGTTTCCTTTTCCGCGGACGCCCGCTTCCCTTCGGCGGTAACAACGACTTCATCAGCATGCAGTTCAGCTGCTGTTTTCGAAGCTTCCGCCGCTTTGACCTGTTTGACCAACGCCTCTTCAGCTGTTTTTTCCGCCAGCGTGACAGCCACCTGCTTCTGTCGGTCCGCTTCCATGAAGGCTTCGGTGTTTTTGATTTTCTCCTGTTCTTCCACGACGTCGCGTTCGACGGTAACTCGTTCGCGGATTACTTCCTGAATATTCTTTTTCTCGACTTCAATCACCTTCTCTTTTTCGATCTCAGCCAACCCGACAACCCTCAGACGTTCCGTCACTTCCAGTTCGCGGTCACGAGTTACTCGTTCCTGCTCGACGGCGTCGGTCTTTTCCTTGTTCCGCTGAGCCACAAGTACCTGCCGCTGTTTGTTTTCTTCCTGAACCTGCAGCTCTTCCTCCGTGCGAATTCGAGCAGCTTCAGCCTTGAGACGTTCCTCTTCCTGAATTTTCGCTGCTTCAGCGTGTTCGCGAGATGTAATGGCCGCGATTTCACGCTGCTGTTTTTCAACCGCTTCGACGCGTTGCTTCTCCAGTTCGAGAATGGCCTCCTGAGCTTCCACATCCTGTTTTTTTAGCGTTTTTTGCTTTTCGCGAGTAAAGAAGTTCTCTTTGACTTTTTCGGCCGCCGTCAGTTCCGTGATCTTCTTGATGCCCTCGGCATCCAGAATATTCGTCGGGCTAAGACGATCCAGCGGAGTCTGTTCCAGATAGTCAATCGCACAGTCGTCCAGAACATATCCGTTCAGATCGGTGCCGATCACTTTTAGAATCTGTTCCTTGAACTGATCTCGTTCCGTATACAGCTGAACGAATTCGAAATTCTTGCCAACGGTCTTCAGTGCTTCAGAGAACTTTGCTTCGAAAAGCTCTTCCAGCTTTTCCTGCTCTGATGCTCGGCGGGGGCCAATGGTTTCGGCGACGGTCTTGATGTCGTTCGCCTGATTGTTAACTCGAATGAAGAAGGTCACCTTAATGTCGGCGCGCATGTTGTCCTCACAAATCAGGCCGTCCTCGCCATCGCGTGAGATCAGAATGCGTTTGACGGACAGATCCATCACGTGTGCTTCCTGAATGAGCGGAATCACGATCATGCCCTTGCCGGTGATTACCGACAGTCCCTTGACTCCGGTCCGGATGATCGCCTCTTCCGGGCCAGGCTTACGATAAAATTTTGAGAATGCAGTGGCCATTCCCACCAGCATCAGTACGAGAATGACCAGCACTGCTCCGATGACGAACAGCTGCTGGCTCTCCATTCCCAGAAATGTTTGAGCAAGCATGTGACGCTCCTGTTTCTATATCGAATTCTGTCTTGTTTCGTTTTGTTTAACCGCGTGGGCAACGCCCCGCGTTCTTCTCACCATTGCGTTTCGCGCGGCCCGTTGGGCACGCGGTTAAACAATATTCTGATGACCTGCCGATCGGTTGAACTCTGCAGCCGACGCGGACAACAACTTACATTCGTTCTACAAGATACTCGTTCGTTTCACTGCGAAAGTATGTGATCAACACTGTGTCCCCGCTGCTGATGTCCCCTTTGCCGTTGCGGACCTTAAGTCGCAGGGGGGCACCTTCCGTCGCAAACTCCGCCTCTCCAAATGTCTCTGTGACTTCACTGGTCGTGACAATGCATGTCTTACCAATAAGGTCTTCCGCTTTGTTTGGTTCCACCGGGTCAAAGCGACCACGCATCGGCTGTGTGATCACCTTTGTCAACATCGCGGCCACTCCGAAGTCACGTATGATCGCCAGCGAATCGCTGGTCCACTCAAATGACGGATGGGGCAACGGACTGTTCCACAGTCGCGACACCATCCAGCCCACCAACGCAAAAATGCTCCCCCACACCATCGTGGGCACACTGCCGACGTTCAGGAACTTCAGCGGAATAAATCCGAACTCCAGGATTGATGGGTCGGCGTCGACGTCAATGTCGAGATCCAGATCCACATCGATATCCAGAAAGTCCAGGTCCACCGCGCCAACAATCATCAACATCCAGTAGACGCAGACACACAACAGCAGCATCGACGCTGGCCACGAGGGCCACGAAAAGCAGCTTTCAATGAACCGTTCCACGTAATTTCCTTTATGCCAGTGCTTCGTGATTATCCAGACTCGTCAGCCCGGAAACCTCCGTCATAACGTGAATTCGCCCCTGCGGATCACAAAACATCTGCAAGTCGTTGCGATGAGCCTGGATTCGGCATTGTGCCGAATCTAGGGACGTGCATCTATTCTGCACCGCTTGGCCGTGTTTCGGAAGGAGATGGGGTGGCGTAACGGCTGCTGGGGCCATTGTTTTTCCCCAGTTTCTTCGTAACCTATGCAGGTTGCTCACCTTCGTCCGATTGACCTCCTACCGCTCCGGAGAATCTTCTCAATGTTCACGTGCCGCCTCGGAATGTTCTGTCTGGTTTCTATCTTCGGCGTCCTGCTGCCAGTGACTCACGCAGCTGAGGCACCGGAAGGGTTTCGCCCATTATTTAACGGTCAGGACCTGGATGGCTGGCAGGGCAGACCGCACTTCGACCCGCGAAAACTGGCCGAGATGTCTGATCAGGACCGTGCGGCGAAGATCAGCGAATGGACAGAGGACGCAAAAAATCACTGGACGGTCGAAAACGGAGAACTCGTTAACGATGGCCACGGTGCGTACCTCGTCACGAATGACGAATTTGGTGACTACGAATTCCTGATTGATTACAAGACCGTGCCTCGCGCTGACAGCGGAATCTATTTGAAGGGCACACCACAAGTTCAGATCTGGGACTACACGGATCCCGGTAAATTCGGGATCGATTCTGACCGGGGCAGTGGAGGACTGTGGAACAACAGTGCCGGAGCCCCCGGAAAAAATCCTTTCGTACTGGCCGACAATCCATTCGGCGAATGGAACACTTTTCGAATTCGCCAGCTGGGAGCTCGAACAACGGTCTGGATGAACGGTCAGTTGCTGGTGGACAATGCGATCATGGAAAATTACTTCGATCGCAAAGCCCCATTGTTTGCGAAGGGGCCGATCGAATTGCAGACGCACGGGGGAGAGATCCGCTGGAAAAATCTGTACGTCCGTGAAATCACGCCGGACGAAGCGAATCAGCTTCTGTCCGGTCATCAGCAGCAGGCGTTCCAGCGATTATTCAACGGCAAGGATCTAACCGGCTGGCAGGGCGCTTTGGAGAATTATGAAGTTGTCGACGGCGCTATCCGGTGCAAAGCCGGCCATGGCGGGCAACTGCTGACAGAGAAAGAATACAACAACTTTGTTGTCCGACTGGAATTCAAGCTTCCCGCCGGTGGAAACAACGGACTGGCCATTCGTTCGCCCGGCGATGGTGACCCGGCGTACGCTGCGGTGTGTGAACTGCAGGTGCTCGATTCGGAACATGAAAAGTACGCAGGGCTTGACGCACGTCAGTACCATGGCAGCGCCTATGGAATGGTTGCCGCACACCGAGGGTTTCTGCGCAAAACCGGGCAGTGGAATTTCCAGCAGGTCACCGTAGACGGCAGCACTATCAAAGTGGAACTGAACGGCAGCCTGATACTTGACGCTGACCTGTCAAAAGTGACCGAATTCATGGCCGAACGACCTCACCCGGGAAAAGATCGCACCAGCGGCTTCTTTGGATTCGCCGGTCACAATGACCCGGTTGAATTCCGAAACGTGAGTATCAAAGAGCTGGCTCCGCCACCGAAGAAGAAGGCCGAGTAACTTCGCACACGCATTCTCCTGATCCCGGGCACCAGCCTGGGAGCGGGTGTTCTTGAAACTTCTCTGCGCGCGATCTTCGAATCCTGCGTTTTGGACGCCGCAGCGTTTCACCAAAGGAATCAACGTCACACCTAAACCAGAGGCGGATGGAAATCTCGCACCTCAGAACCGACAGATATCAGGAACCTAATGCTCAAGACTGCAGCGATACTGGTGATGATGATGGTCACAGCGATTCCGACAGACGTTATTCCCTCAGCTAACGCTGCTGACAGGCCGAACATTCTGTTCATCATGTCGGACGATCACACGGCGCAGGCGGTTGGGGCTTTCGCAACTCTGCTGAAGACTCTGGATCCCACGCCGACAATCGACACACTGGCAGCCGAAGGCATTTGCTTCGACAACGCGTTCTGCACTAACGCCATCTGTACGCCTTCACGAGCCTGCGTGATCACAGGTCAGTATGACCACGTCAATGGGGTCTTCGATCTGGGCGGACGCATCGCACCAGACCGACAGACGCTGCCTATTCAGATGAGCAGGGGGGGGTACCAGACGGCGATTGTCGGCAAGTGGCACCTGAAGACCGAACCAGGCTTTGACTACTACAAAGTGCTGCCCGGCCAGGGAAAATACTTCAACACAGAATTCCGAATTCAGGGCGATCAACCCTGGCCGAAGAATGTCGTGACCCACAAGGGTATGCATTCGTCCGATGCGATCACGGATTCCACGCTGGAGTGGTTCAGGAAACATCGCGATCCCGACAAGCCGTTCTTTCTTTGCCACCAGTTCAAAGCTCCACACGACTACTTCGAAAGTGCGCCGCGCTACGACACGTATCTGGCCGATGTCGATATTCCTGAACCGGCTACGCTGTGGGAAATGCCGGACACCTGGGGATCGATTGCAACACGAGGTCACAACGACGAACTGGTGCCCCACATCGGAACGTCGATCGGTCGACGCAATCCTCGTCGCAGCTATGCAGCAGATCTGCCCGGAAAGTTCCCACAGGAATTCAAGTGGGATCACAAGGACCTGAATCTTTCCGACGACGACATCAAACGCCTGGCCTATCAGGCATATCTCAAGAAGTATCTGCGCTGCGTTAAGGGCGTGGATGACAACCTGAAACGACTGTTCGATTACCTGAAGTCGGAAGGACTGTATGACAACACCGTCATCATCTATACCGGCGATCAGGGTTTCTGGCTTGGCGAAAAAGACTACCAGGACAAACGCTGGGCGTACGATCAATCTGAACGAATGCCCTTCATCGTCCGCTACCCCAAGACCATTGCGCCTGGCATCCGCAGCAACGCCATTGTGGAGAACGTCGACTACCCGGCTCTGATGCTGGACTTTGCCGGTGCTGAAATTCCGGCATCCGTGCAGGGACGTTCATTCCGCAGCATCTGTGAAACCGGAACAGAACCGGAAGGCTGGAAGCAGGCAACCTACTACCGGTACTGGATGCATATGGCTCACCACGACAATCCTGGCGAAATGGCCATGCGCACAAAGACTCATAAACTAATTTACTTCTATGGCTGTAACTACCAGGGCGCCGATCTGACACCACCAGCGTGGGAATTGTATGACCTGGTCAAAGATCCTGACGAACTGAACAACGTCTACGACGATCCCGCATACCGTGATGTCCGCACAAGACTGAAGAAGCAATTCGCACAACTGCGTAAAGACGTCGGTGACGATGGTTCGCACTATCCAAAGTGCGAAGAAATCGTGCAGGAGTTCTGGGACTACGACGCAGCCGACCGACAGCGAGCGATCCAATTGTCACACGAATTCCTGATACAGCGCGAAGCGAGTCTGGCGAAACGGGAAAAGTAGCGTCGGTTTCACAGGCTGATGTTGCGTTGCAGAGCTACGTCTACGCCTCCAGAGTGCCGCGAAAAATTGTGACCGCCTGTCCTCGTAACAGAATTCGGTCTGCGACGATTTCCATTTCCACGGTCCCGCCTCGAGTGGAAGCCTGGTAGCCGACCAACTCGCTTTTCCCCAGTCGCTGGCCCCAATGATCGGCCAGACAGCAGTGGGCCGACCCCGTCACAGGGTCTTCATCAATTCCCGCTGCTGGCGCAAAGTAACGGGACACAAAATCGAATCCGGATTCAGCAGGCGCCAGAGACGTCACGATAGTTCCTCGAACGTCGACCTGTTTCAATTTCGGAAAATCCGGTTGCAAGTGCTGGACGTGTTGCGATTTCGGAAGTTCGATCAGGTAATCGAACTTACTCCGTCCAACATAAGTCACCGGAATGGTGTGGCCGTCGACATGCAGACTCTCCAGCAGTCCGTCGGGAGCGGCACATTCGTCAGCCGGCGTCAACGGGAAGTTGAGTTCAATCGACGTACCTAACGATTTCACGTTCAGCTCGCCACTTCGAGATTCAAAACAGATGTCCGATCGGTTCTGCACAGTGCCCGATTCCCACAGCGCGTGTGTGGCAGCCAGCGTGGCGTGACCGCACAGGTCAACCTCCGTCAACGGCGTAAACCAGCGAAGTTCGAATCGGTTTGAACTCAGCTCGCGAACGAAGGCCGTTTCGGCAAGATTCATTTCAGCGGCCACGGATTGCATCCAGTGACTTTGGCGTGCGGCGGCAAGAATCACGACGGCCGCCGGGTTTCCGGTAAACGGCCGTTCCGCAAATGCATCAATCTGGAAGACCGGCAGAGACATAGGCTGAGCGACAAACAAGTAGTGGGAGAGGCGACCATCGTGAACCACGCAGTCTCCATGATGACAACGATTTGACCAGGCCGTTCGCAATCCAACTGTGATTTTGGTGAAATTGTCAGCAGCCGGCATGGTCGCACAAACACCAGCTCCCGTTGACGGAACGTCGGCTGCACGGTCACTCTTGGGCAACCTCTGACGGATCTGACATGAATACCTGCCATCGCACGAATCTCATCGCATTTATCAGCATTCTGTTGCTGTGTCTTCGAGCAGACACATTACCTGCAGATCAGACACCTGATCAAAAGAATACGACATCAACACGGCTGACACTGACCGAGATCGACTCCGCGCTCACGATAACTCAGGGTGGCCGGAACGTGCTCGTGTACAACAAGCAGTCGCCACCTGTGCCGGACGGGATTGATCCAACCTATCGCCGCAGCGGATTCCTGCACCCGGTGACATCGCCCGCCGGTAAGGTCGTCACGGCAACATTTCCATTCGATCATCCGCATCAGCATGGGATTTTTTCGGCGTGGGTGCGCACAAAATGGAATGATCGTGATGTCGACTTCTGGAACCTGGCCGGCGGCACCGGACGAGTTCTCCATGAACGTGTGATATCAAAGTTCAGCGACAACAACGTAACTGGATTCGAGGTGGACCTCGTGCATCAGGCAGTGCAGGAACCAAGAGTCGACGTCCTGCGGGAACGCTGGAAGATCTCCGCCTATCCGACGGATGGCACCTATCACTGCTTCGATCTGGAGACAACACAGACTGCTTTGACCGACACACCATTCATCATCAGCGAATATCACTACGGCGGAATCGCACTCCGCGGGCCCGTGCAGTGGCTGCAGAAAAAGGCCGGCGACGACGGATTCGGCGGTGACGAGACACGCGAACCGAGTGATTTCCTGAACGATCTCGGATCTGAACGTCGCAAGGGCAATCACGAACACGCGAAGTGGGTTTCACTGACAGGAACGATTGAAGCCATACCCGTCAGTATCACCGTCCTGTGTCACGCAGAGAACTTTCGAGCTCCCCAGGCCGCTCGTCTGCATCCGACCAAGCCGTACTTCTGCTTCGCACCGTGTGTCGACGGAGAATTCGTGATCGACAAAGATCACCCGTTCCACGGCCGCTACCGTTTTCTGATCGCGGATGCCACGCCGAACGCTGCATGGCTGAATCAGCAATGGACCAGCTGGTGCATGCCGAATCGCTGATCACAAAACGTAACGTTCGCCCACAGCGAACGGCCTGATCACACCAGCGTCTGGATGTTCGCGAAATCATCCTTCAGTGACGCGTACAACTGCTGATACACCGGATAGGCTGCGTTGTATTTTTTCTTCACTGCGGCTTTCGAGGCGGTTTTCGTGACGACGGAAATGTTCGCGTTGCAAGCTTCGACCACATCCTTATAGGCCCCCGTGCCTGCTGCCGCCAACAGGGCAACACCGTATGCCGGGCCCTCTTCTGCATTAATCGTCACGACCGGTTGTCCATAAATATCGGCCTGCATCTGTCGCCAGTACTGACTGCGAGCTCCCCCGCCGGAAAGTCGAATTTCCTTCACGGGAATGTTCATGCCCTTCGCGATTTCCAGAGAATCGCGCATCGCATACGTGGCTCCTTCCATCACGGATCGAGCCATGTGCCCCTTGCCATGCCGCAGGCTCAGGCCAACCCAGCTGCCCCGAGCATTCGGATCAGCATGTGGCGTACGTTCGCCAGTCAGATACGGCAGAAAGAACAAGCCTTCCGAACCGGCCGGAGCTTTCGCAGCCTGTTGAGTAATCAACTCATACGGATCTACTTTCTGTTTCTTTGCGGCAGCAACTTCGGCCTGACAAAGTTCGTTGCGGAACCATTGCAAGCTTCCACCAGCCGACAACACGCAGCCCATCACGTGCCACTTGCCTCGTACAGCATGGCAGAATGTGTGCAGTCGTCCCTCCGGATCGACCTGAACCTCGTCGCTGTGAGCAAACACAACTCCACTGGTACCCATCGTGGCCGACACCACGCCTTTGCGAACGATACCGTTGCCGATGGCGCTGGCCGCCTGGTCTCCGCCGCCGCCAACAACGGGTGTGCCGACCTTCAGGCCCATCGCTTTGGCCGCGATCGGTGACAGTCCGCCGGTCACGTCTTCGGACTCGTGCAGACGCGGAAAAAGGCTGGCGTCAAGGTCCAGTTTTCCAAGTAGTGGTTTAGACCACCTGCGTTTTACGACATCCAGCAGCAGAGTGCCCGACGCATCGCTGACTTCCGTTGCGAATTCTCCGGTCAGACGATAACGCACATAGTCCTTGGGCAGCAGGACCTGCACGGTCCTGTTGAAGTTCTTCTTCTCGTTGTTACGCAGCCACAGAATCTTAGGAGCCGTAAAACCGGTCAACGCCGGATTGGCGACCATTTTGATCAGCTTCTTTCTTCCTCCCGCCAGCTTTTCGATTTCAGTGCATTCCGCTGCCGTGCGTTGATCGTTCCACAACAACGCTGGGCGAATGACGCTGCCCGACTTGTCCAGAAACACGCTGCCGTGCATCTGCCCGCTCAAACCGATGCCGCCGACGTCTGCGGCCTTCAGCTGTGCCGCCCTCATCACCTTCTTCACGCTCCTGACGGAAGCCGTCCACCAATCAGCGGGATTCTGTTCTGACCAGCCAGGTTTCGGACTGTACAGCGGGTACTCCATGGTCGCGGAAGCAAGGATCGCACCGTCCTCATTCATCGCCAGAGTTTTAGTGCCACTAGTGCCAATATCGATGCCAAGAAAAACGGCCATGGGTCTGTGCTTCAAAACGGAGTGAGTATTATTTTTCGGCAGTCTAAAACACTCCGCCGAAATAGGAACAGATCTCACTCGTTTTGTTGGCAACGAAGCGTGTTCAGGCTCCGTTGCAGCGATATGCAGTGCTCGATCTTCTTAAACAGGAAGTTACCGATGCCGGTTCCATGCGAGTGCCGATGGCAGGCTGGCGATGAGAGCTGCGGACAGGCAGATCAAAGCCGTCCCAAAAGTCTTCCAGTAGATTGTGGACGGAGTGGCAACCCACGCGTTACACAACAAAGCAGCACAACAGCGACTCCGCACACAATGATCTGATTGGCCGTCAGCAGCTGCCTGACAACGGCGTGGACATAAACGCTGGCAGTCCCACCACAAGCAACCGCCAGGACAACGCCCAGCAGCAATGCAAATGCAACTCTTTGGCCTGGTTCGCCGAAGTACGTGTAAATCACGCGAAACACGACTCCGATCGTCGGGGTGCCGATGATCGCCCCAAAACCAAGCCATTTGCGGCCTGTCAGCACGACGCTGCCTGAGACCCCCGATAAGGTCCATGCGATTAGAAATGAGTCCGCTGGCAGTACAACGATGGCGAACCAGCGATGTTGTTGTACCAGCCACAGGTCGCGGATCCGTTGTGTGATCTTCGCCATTCCGGCCACAGCCCCGCAGACCACCAGCAGCCCCAGAATTGCCGCAACGACCAGCAGCCAGACAATCGTTGTCACCTTCAGCCATGCCCGTAACAGAAGTGCCCCCAGTTGCGCATCGGAAAATGGCAGCGGACTGTGAATCGACTTCATCTCACCCGATTTGGATTCCCATATTTCGCCCCCCCAACCACGCCCCGGCAGCGAAACCGACATATCCGGAGGACACAGACAGCAATACCAGAATGCCTTCAAAGTCGTTCCGGCCGCTACGTGACGCGAACACCGAAAGCAGGGCAAACAACCCAACGATTGCACTGGCCAGCCGGCGCACGATACGTCTGTTACGGGTCCGTTCCATGTCGAGCAATGCTGTCGGAGCGTCAGGCAGCGAAGTCAGCGTGGAAAACGTTTCCAAACAAACCGTCGTCGTCAGAATGGGCCATATCGAACCAGAGACAATTCGATAGCCCATCTGACTGATCACGTTAAACAGCATTATCAGGCAGGGCGGCGCAAGCCAGAAAAACGTCGCCAACAACTCTGACGACACAGGATGCAGCCTGCCGAACTTTGGCATTTCAACAAGCCGGGCCCCGGCGGCCGCGCCGCAAAAAAAAACGCAATACCGACGTAGCTGAAGTAAAACGAAAATCCGGCATGTACCTGGCCATCGGCTGACATCTCGACAAATCCGGTCAGCGCCCATCCCAGCCACGGTACTATGATGGGCACAAGAACCGCCGCATAAGCAAGATGAACGGCGTGAGAAAGGAACTCCCACGTCAACGCCTTCCAGATTCTCACCTTTTTAGACTCCTACTCGAGCGACAAAGATTTCATCCAACGACGGTGTCGCCTGCTCAATCACCTTGCCGTTGTGCTCAGACAGCCAGCGTTGAAACTGCTCGTGCTGGCCATTGCAGACAACGCTCCATTCATGCCCTTCGCCGCGACACCTGACGCTGCCGGGAATGTCAGGCGCGGCCTGAACTCTGTCCGGCAGTCGAATCGTCCACCGTGAATTTTGTGTCAAAACGGCTTCCAGACGATCGCACAGCAACAATTGACCTCCATGCAGCATCGCCACGTGGTCGCGGACCCGTTGCACCTCGTCCAGCAAATGTGATGAAAACAGAACGGTCCGGCCGTCGTCAGCGGCGGTGCGGATAATGGCCGCCAGAATGTCACGACGTACTACCGGGTCCAGTCCGGAGCACGGTTCGTCCAGTAGCTGCAGTTCCGGACGATGAGCCATCGCCGGCAACAATCCAACTCGCGCCAGTTGGCTACGGAACAACGAACGAATTCGCTGATGGACGACCAGATCAAACATCGTGACCAGTTCTTTGGCGTAGTCGTGGTCCCAATTCGGATAGAACGCGCTGCGGTAATGCATCAACTGGTCGATACGCATCCATGTCGGCAGGTCACGGTCTTCCGACAGGTAGCCGATTTTTCCGAGTACCATCGACGGCCCGTGCACCGGAGCCAGACCAAACACGCTGATAAAACTCAGGACGCTTTTAGTAGACCAGGCACGTGTTTCAGCAGCGTGGTCTTGCCGGCTCCGTTTTCACCCACCAGGCCGAAAACAGAGCCCTTCGGCACAGAAAACGTCACGTCCTGCAGCGCCTGCTTCTTTCCGAACGTGCGACTGAGCGAGCCAATATTGATTGCGTTGTCTGTCACTTCTTTTCTCCCTTCCGGAATCGCAAACGTCTCTGACGCACCAGCGTGACCACGTTCTCAAGAACGAAATCCTACTGAACAGATTCCGCCAGCAAAGCGTCAATCCGGTCGTTCAGAATACGGTTCTTTTCACGCCGTGAGAGCGGCGATCCGGAGTCGGATACGAACACACCGGATCCCCTCCGTGAAACGACAACGCCGGCAGACTCCAGTTCACGATACGCGCGAGCAACCGTGTTGGGATTGACCAACAGTTGTTATGCCAGCTTGCGACCAGCTGGCAGCTGCTGATAGATCGGCGTGCCGTCGTCCTGAGAAATTCGGACCTGCATACTCATGCACCAAACAGTGTATTAGAACAATAGCACAAACGCAGCAGCGGCGCGCGTCAAGTCCATTTCTGGAGTTGCAGGACTTTGGCGATTTGAGCTGGTATTGTCATTGCGTTCAAAGTCCGCGATTCCAGTTTCCGCAGGCTGCACGCAGTACGGCACCGCGTCTGTAATGTCGACACGATTCGTCTAGGCCGCGTTTCACGCGGCCTACCCTGGTGCAGACGATTCGTTTCCGCAAACCCCGGCAGCCGGATGCTCTGTGCGGTCCTGGAATCCGACAGCAGGAATGTGGCCGCAGCGCAGACCGGGACGGGATCTGCGACTATATTGCACCAGACCAGTCAGGCAGTCCTTGCCGGGTTATTCGCGTACGACTTCAAAGTAACCTCAATCATGGCACATCGTTTTCTGACATGCATTTGCTGTCTGGTGCTGGCATCGACCTTCGCCACAGCAGGCGACGCCCAGGACTTCGTCCGTTTACAGAACTGGGCCGAATGGCGGGGCCCGTTGCGCACCGGAGTTGCTCCGTTTGCCGATCCACCTGTCGAATGGAATGAGAAAAAAAACATTCGCTGGAAGGTGCAGATGCCGGGACTGGGCCACTCGTCACCGATCGTCTGGCAGGATTCCGTGTTTCTGACGACAGCCGTACCGTACGGTCCGCAACTTGATCCGGTCCCCGTCACCGCACCTGGGGCACACGACAATGTCGCTGTGACTCAGAAACATCGGTTCGTCGTCATCTGCATCAACCGCACGGATGGCACCATTCGCTGGCAGACGGTGGTCAATGATATCTTACCGCACGAAGGTGGACACGACACGGGCAGTCTGGCGTCGGCATCACCCATCACGGACGGTCAACGGGTCTACGCGCATTTTGGTTCGTACGGCCTGTATGCTCTGAATTTCGACGGCAGGTTGCTGTGGAAACGCGACCCTGGAAAAATGCAGAGTAAACACGCTCACGGTGAAGGATCGTCTCCTAGCTTTCACAATGGCACTCTTGTGATCAACGCGGATCACGAAGGCCAGTCGTTTATCGAAGCGATCGACGCGGCGACCGGAATCACGAAATGGAAACGAAACCGCGCCGAAGTCACATCCTGGACGTCACCGTTGATTGTGGAAGATGGTACACGAGCGCAGGTTGTGATGGCAGGGACCGATCGCGTTCGAGCGTACGACCTTGAAACGGGCGACGTACTGTGGAAGTGTGGTGGCCTGTCGGCCAACGTCGTCGCAACCCCGGTCGCGGCTGATGGCATTCTGATAGCAGCCAGCAGTTATGATACTAGAGCCATGCTGGCCATCAACATGAACGGCGCAGTGGGCGATATCACAGGCAGCGAGCACCTGCTGTGGTCAACAACTCAAAGGACGCCATACGTACCGTCCATGCTGCTTGTCGAAGAACAGGTCTACTGTCTGCGTCATTACCAGAATATTCTGTCACGACGACATATTCGTACAGGCGCCGAGTCTGCCGGACCGTTTCGACTGAGTGGTATTCAGGATATCTATGCATCGCCGGTGGCTGCGAAGGGACGCATTTACATCACAGACCTGAATGGCCGTACATTGGTGTTCACTCACGACGACCAACCGGAATATCTGGCACTGAATCCGCTCGACGACAGTTTCGCGGCGACGCCGGCTCTGGTAGGGCAGGAACTATTTCTGCGAGGCCGCCAGTTCCTGTACTGCGTCGCCAACAGTGACATCTCTGACGTACCGCAAAAGCATGAGTAAGAATTCATCCGGGCAGAGCAGTTGCATCGAAGTCCCGCAAACACTATTTAGCCAACCCGTATGAAACAACAGGCCGTTACACGTCCGCTTTTGGGCAATGCATTGTGTTAAACGAGTTGGAAAGAAAATTTGGGCGGTTTGCTGTGCCCAACGTCACTCTGATTCTGATCATTGGTCAGGTGCTGATGTTTGTCGCGGCTCAGAGCCAGCCGGCGATATTGGGGAACATGGTGCTAATTCCGTCCAAAGTCATGGACGGCGAGATCCACCGACTGCTGACGTTCATGATCATGCCACCGGGCGATCATCTGCTGTGGGCCTTCTTTTTCTGGTACCTGTTCTATCTGATGGGGACGGCCCTTGAACTTTTCTGGGGCACGTTTCGCTACAACGTCTTTCTGCTGATTGGTTATGTGGCCACGGTCGCCACAGCATTTATCACTCCCGATCAGCCCGTGACGAATATTTTTCTGAAGGGCACTGTCTTTCTGGCGTTCGCCTACCTGAACCCGAACTTCGAGTTACGACTGATGTTCATTCTTCCGGTCAAAATTAAATGGATGGCGATATTTGCCTGGATCATGTACTTCCTGGGTTTTGTTAGCGGGCCCCTGTCGGTGAAACTCACCATTGCTGCGTCTGTGCTGAACTTCTTTGTCTTCTTCGGTAAAGATGTGCTGTATCGCATGAAATCGGGGCAGCGACAAATGGCAGGTCAGGCGAGGCGATTTTCGGAAAAACCGCCGGAGTATTTTCACAAATGTGAAGTGTGCGGCATCACGGACAAGACAGATCCCAAAATGGATTTCCGCTACTGCAGCCAGTGCACCAGTAATTACGGCTACTGCACAGATCATATCCGTAACCACGAACACGCCTGACGCTGCACGGGCGACAGACAGTGCTTCATATAGCTGACAGGATGCCGTCACAAAACTCGCGAAGATATTGCGTCCACATTTTGCGATGTTCCTGCAGAACACTCTCCGCACGTCTGCGAATCACAGTTCCGTTCTCCTTCTGCCTCGCTCCAATGTGCGTTCCCTGACAGCGTGCCACGTTTATGAAATCGATGATTGCATCCATTGTTGACTTCGTTTACCGGTTGCGGCACGGCGTCACTCTGTCAAACGCCAGGTTTGATCGACTGGTCGACGCTGTCAACGATCTTAACGAAGGCGTTGCCGCGCTGAACGATACCGAGCTGCGAAGCCGCTTCGACGAAGTCTGCCGGGCCGTCGACTCAGGCGCGTCACCCGACGATGTCACAATCAACGCGTTTGCCATCATTCGCGAAGCCGCCCATCGAAGCGTATCGATCCGTCCGTACGACGTACAGATGCTGGCGGCCTTCGCCATGAACGACGGCAAGTGCGTCGAAATGCAGACGGGCGAAGGCAAGACACTGGCAGCGGCGGTGACTGTCTGCCTGCGAGCTCTCGACGGGCGCGGCGCACACATTCTGACGTTTAATGATTATCTGGCCAGGCGGGATGCCGCGTGGATGGGACCGCTGTACCGACTTCTGGGATTGACCGTTGGCCATGTCATACAGGGAATGTCGCAGCAGGTTCGCCGGGCGGCTTACAATTGTGACATTACGTATGTCACGGCCAAAGAAGCTGGCTTCGACTTTCTGAGAGACCAATTGGCTGAGTATACCGAACACCGAGTGCAACGCGGATTCCAATTCGCGATCGCGGATGAGGCCGATTCTATTCTGATTGATGAAGGCAGGACTCCACTGGTCATTGCCACGGAGGCCGCGAAAGACGAGACGGATCTTTACGAGATCGCCGAACGCGTGCGGCCGCTGCAGCCTGGAGTGCATTACGAAATCAAGCCAGGTGGCAGGAATATTGCATTCACCGATTCCGGAATTGCACTGCTGGAACGACAAGCGGATGTCCTGGAACTGCACCATGAAGACAACGTCGATTTACTGACGCGGCTGAATCTTGCACTTCAGGCCCAGGTGTTGCTGACCAGAGACGTTGACTACCTGGTACAGGACAACGCCATTGAACTGATTGACGAGTTCACCGGTCGTGTCGCCTCGGATCGTCGCTGGCCGGGCGGACTGCAGGCCGCACTCGAAGCGAAGGAAGGGCTGAAGATTCAGCCGCAGGGAAGGATTCTGAATTCCATCAGCCTGCAGCACTTTCTTGAACTGTACGATATCCTTGCCGGTATGACGGGCACTGCTGTCGAAGCAACCGAAGAACTGGACGAGTTCTACCAGCTGAAGGTGGTCATCATTCCACCCAACGAAACTTGTGTCCGAGTCGATCATCCCGATCGGATTTTCGCCACAAAAGACGCCAAACTTGCGGCGCTGGTCGAGGAAATTCGATCGCAGCATGAACAGGGCCGACCAGTTTTGATCGGTACGGCCAGTGTCGATGAATCCGAAGGGCTCGCCCAGGAACTTCAGACCGCTGGCGTGCCCTGCCGAGTTTTGAACGCAGCCAACGATCACCAAGAAGCGGAGATCGTTGCAGAAGCCGGTACTCTGGGAGCGGTCATTATCTCAACAAACATGGCAGGCCGCGGCACCGACATCTGTCTTGGCGGCAGCGATCACCAGGCACGCAACAGTGTTGTCGAACTGAGCGGACTGTACGTGATCGGCACCAATCGGCACGAAAGTCGTCGGATTGATAATCAGCTCCGGGGCCGGTCGGGGCGGCAGGGGGATCCCGGCGAATCACGTTTTTTCGTGAGCCTGCAGGACGACCTGATTTCACGGCACGGCATCGCAGAACTGGTCAGCCCACCTGCTGACGACAGTGATCAGCCCATCGACGACGAAGGAACGGCGAAACGGATCGGGCACGTGCAGCGAGTCATTGAAGGCGAGAGTTTCGAGATCCGCCGGACGCTGCGAATGTATTCGTTTCTGCTGGAACTGCAGCGACGGACCATCTGCCAACACCGAGAAGAGCTGTTGAACGGAACGAAGATGCCGAACGCCCTGAAGAAGCGCGATCCCGATTTACGGGAGATGCTTGTTGACAGATGGGGCGAACAACACATTGTCGATGCCGAGCGGAAAGTTACGCTGATCCATATCGACTGGTGCTGGAGCGACCATTTGACGCATGCGAGTGAAATTCGCGAAGGCATTCCCCTGGTGAGTCTGGGGGGATTCAATGCGTTCGATACATTCAACAAAGAAATGAATCTTGAGTTCCAGGCATTCCTGTCATTGATCGACCAAAAGGTTGTCGAGACGATGACAACGGCCACCATTGCGGAAGACGGCATCGACCTGCAGCAGGAAGGTCTGACCGGACCGGCGTCCACGTGGACATTCATGATCAACGACAATCCCCGCGGCGCCATTCTGAACCAGATCATTCGCGGTGTTGTCGACCGCCTGAAATCCACGTTGGGACGATAGTGGATGACGCGCACGCCGACTACGTCAGGATATCGTGTACGATATTCCCGTAGACATCCGTCAGACGAAAGTCGCGTCCGGCGTGACGGTACGTCAGCTGCTCGTGGTCCAGTCCCAGTGCATATAACAGCGTTGCGTGAAGGTCGTGCATGTGCACGGGGTTTTCGACAGGAGCGTAACCGAAGTCGTCCGTTGATCCGTACGTCAGTCCACCGCGCGCACCGCCTCCGGCCAGCCACATCGTAAATCCCTGAGGATGGTGATTGCGGCCGTCACCGTTTTCGACCATTGGTGTGCGACCGAATTCGGCTCCCCACACAACCAGCGTGTCTTCCAGCATTCCGCGTTGAGCCAGATCTTCCAGCAGGCCGGCGATCGGACGATCGACCTTCGCCGATTCTGTAATGTGTCCGGCCTGCACTTTCTGATGGTGGTCCCAGGTATAGTTTGTCGAAACCTGAATGTAGCGGACACCGCTTTCCGCAAACTTGCGAGCCAGCAGACACTGGCGACCGAAGTTGTCGGTCGGTTCGGAATCGATACCGTAAAGATCGAACGTTGATTTGGATTCGTCCGAAAGACTCATGATCTGAGGCATCGTCGACTGCATACGAAAAGCGAGTTCGTAGTTAGCGATCAGCCCTTCAATCTGCTGGTCTTCCACGGTTTCCCGCAAGTGCCGTCTGTTGAGCGATTGAATCAGTCCCAGCTGTTTTCGCTGCAAATCCGGTGTCAGATTTTTGTTGACGAGATTTGAGACGGCAGCCTGCGAGATTGGCGTCTCAGCAGATCCGATCGCCGTTCCCTGATGCCGGGCCGGCAGAAACGCATTGCCATAATTCTGTACGCCGCCATGTCCGCGTGGTGGCGAAACTGTAATGAACGCGGGCAGACTGTTGCTCTCACATCCCAGACCGTAGCTCACCCACGCTCCGACGCTGGGCCGCACCAGATTTGCCTGCCCCGTGTGCAACCGCAACAACGCTTCGCCATGCGCACTGCCCTCGGTATGCATTGACCGAACGACACACAGGCGGTCCGCCTGCCGGGACAGATGCGGAAACAGCTCGCTCATCCAGATCCCACTGTCACCGTATTGTGCGAACTTAAATGGTGACCCCAGCACAGTACCCAGTTGATCACGATCACTGGCGACAGATTTCCCGGACAACGGCTTCCCGGCTTCGGTATTCAGCCGTGGTTTGGGATCGAACAGATCAACGTGACTTGGTCCGCCCCACATAAACAGAAAAATGATGCGTTTTGCGCGAGCCGGAATATGAGGCAGCGGCAGCGAAGGTCTGTTCGATTGCAGAGTGTCTGCCGTGGCACTCTGTCCTGTTAATGCTGCGAGCGCCAGCTGACCGAAGCCGCCCGCACTTGCCCGCAGCATGTCACGGCGTGTAGCTGTAGGAATGAATTGATGGCACCTCATCACTTACTCCACTATCTGAAAACGGCTTGATGCGAACAAGGCGTGGCAAACCATCGACCACACTCGAACGTCAGCATCGGCGGTGTTGCCGTCATTGATACTTTTCCGTGTTTCGCCGATATACGTCAGCAATTCTCCCCGCTCTTCCGTCGTCGGAACTGCATTCAGTACCAGTTCAAACAGTTGATCGATTTGCGCACTCGGTTCTGTTGCGGTGTTGTTCTGCAACACGCGTTGTGCGGTGGCTTCGGCGGCGGTCATGACGAGCTCATCGTTCAGCATGAACAGGCCCTGCGTTGCAACCATGGTCCGGGAACGCATACCCGTGGCAGCGTGCGGGTCAGCAAAGTCGAACACATCGAACAGTTCCGGAAGATCGTTTCGAATAACCGGCAGGTAAACACTGCGACACGGGAAGTCCGTGCGTCTGCGGTTCTTGTTATCGCCGACCGCTGTGGCCTGATCTCCCAGATATGAAACCGTGGAATCCATCGGCGTGACATCCAGCGTTCCAGCAGCCAGCAGCATCGCATCTCTCAATGATTCCGGAGTGAGACGACGCCGGTGAGCTCGCCAAAGCAAACGGTTTTCCGGGTCCACCGCGTGACTGACATCTTCGTGACGACTGCTCGTCGCGAACGTCTGAGTCAGAACGACTTTTTGCACCAGAGATTTTAATGACCATCCTGAGTCGATCACCTCGCGAGCCAGGTGATCGAGCAGTTCCGGATGACTGGGAGCTTCGCCCGAACGTCCAAAGTTATCCACCGTCCGTACGATTCCGCAGCCCATGAGATTATGCCAAACTCGATTGGCGAGCACTCGCGCGGTAAGTCGGCCGGCGCCGTAATCGACATCCGTGAGCCAGCGAGCCAATTCCAGTCTGCCGCTTTGTCCCTCGGGAATTTCGACCGCTGCATCGCCAAGCACTCGCAGGAATCCGCGAGGCACCTGCTGGCCCAAACGATCAAACTGTCCGGCAAGGCGGATGGATTCGTCCGCCGGTGTATCTTCATCAGACGGAATCATCGCCCGCGCCGGGATTGTCGCTGGCTGCGCCATAGCCGCATCCAGACTCGCAACAAACGCCTTTTGCGCCGCAATACGCTGTTCCCTGGACTGAGTGGCGTCCGCTGCGGCTTCGGCCACGGCATCCGCATGTTTCGCCACGAGCGCATCAACGGCGTTTCCATCACCTTTTTCCAACAACTGCAGTGCTGACTTTGCCTGCTTTTGTTTTTCTGCCAGCTTCGGACGCTCACGCCAATATTTTTCATAGGCGGCGTTGGCTGTGTCACCGTCAGAGCCAAGCCCCGCCAGGCGTTCCATGACTCGCTGCTGACCCAGCATATAACGCTGTTGCATAACCTTCGTTGAAGTGAAAATACCGGCCAACGCGTAATAGTCTGCCGTGGGGACCGGATCGAACTTGTGATCATGGCAGCGAGCACAACCCAGAGTCTGCCCCAGCACGGCCCGACCAATCGTGTCAAGCTGTTCGTCAGCGACATCCATGCGTCGTTCTTTCGGGTCGTTCCCCAACAGCACCTTCGGCCCCATTACCAAAAACCCTGCAGCGATCCGCTGTCGGTCTCGCTGTTCGATCGAATCATGGGGAAGCAGATCACCTGCGACTTGCTCCAGCAGAAACCTGTTGAATGGCACATCGGCGTTTACTGCATCGATGACCCAGTTACGGTACCGCCAGGCTTCGCGAAACAGAAAGTTTTCGTCCAGGCCGTTGGAATCGGCGTAGCGTGCCAGATCCAACCAATGCCGTCCCCAGCGTTCCCCGAATCTTGGTGAATCCAGCAGCTGGTCAACCAGCCTCTCAATCGCATCAGGCCCATTATCATCAAGAAAAGCGGCAAGCTGTTGCGGTGTCGGCGGCAGGCCAATCAGTTGCAGGTACATTCGCCGCACAAGTGTTCGTCGATCAGCGTCACCGGCAGGCCGTAGGTTCGCCTCTTCCAGCTTCGACAGAACAAACGTATCAATGGCGGAATTTGGCCAATCGGTCATCTTTACGGTCGGCAAAATTTCCTGCGACAGCGGTTGAAACGCCCAGTGGTCCCGACCAGCGATCGGATCCGACGGATCGTCGCTCGGCGTGACATTCTCCACCGCTTTGTCCCGAGGATCCGGCACACCCATCTGCACCCACCGTTCCAGCAGGACAATCGCACTCTTTGGCAACGCCTTGTCGGGTGGCATTTGCCGGTCCGGATCCATGTATCGTACCGCCTGAATTAACAAACTGGCACCCACCTTCCCAGGAACAATGGCCGGACCGCTGTCACCGCCAGCCGCCCATCCTGCGCGGCTGTCCAGCAGCAGACCACCCTCACGCTTTCCTGTTCGCGATGAGTGACAGGAGTAACAGTGTTTGGCGAGAAGTGGACGGATGTGCTTTTCAAAATACTCAACACCATCGGCCGTCGCCGACTGTGCTGAGTCAAATGTTGACACGGCTGCGCAGAAGCATACAAACCATGTCACCAACAATTGTAGTGGAAACGTTTTCATCAGATGGATCGTACCCAGGAACGCCCGACGGTACAGCTGCAAAAGCGACTGATCTCAGATTGCAAGAGACATCGTGGAAGCCACGATGATGAACAGATTAACAGAAATCTCTTCAGCCGCGTCAAGGATTTCTGTTACGGGACTTCCCTGTTGAACCGTGCGAGTGACCTGCCACGGCCCGTCCGGAACTTTAACGTCCGGGAACTGTGACTCGGACCCGATATGCAATAACGGCAGCCGCGATTTTTTATGTCCAAAGGCCGCGATGGCACGCAGTCCTCGTTCGATGGCGGAGTCGCTGCTCGGAGTATGATCGACGGGATAAGCACTTCGTCCATCAATGGCCAGAACCAGCAGGTCGACCGGACACTTGACGTCGAACCCGGCGATCGTGCCGGCAATGTCACGCTCTTCTGTAATCACTTTTTCAATGCCAACGCCGATCTTTGCGGCGGCTCCGTCTGTCATTTCGCTGCTCTGTACCTGTACTGATGATGTGGTTAACTGTGATACGCAATTCCTGTACACCCCTTGCCAGGCCAAAAAAAGCAGAATGCGGTCGGTGGATGACGTTGGAGGACTGGCGGGGTAACTGTCTGTCGCAATCGTCTCTCACAAGAACACGAAGGCACAAAGAAACGGCCTATGAACTTCGTATCTTAGTGAAAGACGCTCCTCAGCTTGCCGCAGCCTGCGAGTTTTCCACGTTTGGCGCCGCAAGAGCCACGTCAGTTTGAGCGGCCGGGTTGCCGATCGTGCGCATCCATACGATACTGCTTCATCAGCAATAAATGCGACAGCACCGCCATTCGCGTTCACAGACTCACATGCCTGAATTTGTAATCCGTCAGTCAGAGCTTTCAATATGACTCACAGCAAACAAACTTCCCGCCGTTCCTTCCTGAAGTCATCGACTTCCCTTGCTGCGCCTATGATCATTCCGGCGACGGCGCTCGGGCGCGCACCGGGACGATCCGCCGCCAGCGAACGGCTTTCGGTCGGCCTGATCGGCACCGGCAAAATGTGCAGCGGCTATCACATGAATACGCTGCTTGCCTTTGACGACGTGCAGATCACCGCAGTATGCGATGTGGACACAACCCGACGGGAAATTGCCAGGAAGCGAGTTTCAGAAAAGTACGGGGCAAAGACCGACAACATGGGCTGTGACGCGTACAACCATTTTCGGAAAATCATTGAACGTGACGACATCGACGCCGTGCTGATTGCGGCTCCGGATCACTGGCATGCGATCCCCATCATTGAGGCGTGTCAGGCTGGCAAGGACGTGTACTGCGAAAAACCTCTGACTCTCACCATTTTGGAAGCCAAACGTTGCATCAATGCGGTTCGTAAACACGGTCGTGTTCTGCAAACGGGCAGCCAGCAACGCAGCAGTGTGTTCGGACCGTTTCGCAAGGCGTGCGAGTTTGTTCGCAGCGGGCGCATCGGAAAGATTCAGAAGGTGACGGTTGGCGTAGGCGGTCCCAGCAAGTGGTGTGACCTGCCGGAAGAAAAATTGGAACCGGGACTGGACTGGGACATGTGGCTGGGCCCTGCGGCACAGCGCCCCTACAACTCGGCGTTAAGTGCGCGGGGAGGAATCTCAAAACCGTGGGGACAGTGGCGACAATATCGCGAGTATTCCGGCGGCGGCCAGACGGATATCGGAGCTCACCACTATGACATCGCTCAGTGGGCTTTGGGAATGGACGAATCCGGACCTGTGGAAATCAATCCACCTGCCGATCCATCTACTGGAACGGGAGTGCAGTACATCTACGAGAACGGCGTTGAAATGTTTCACGGTGGTCCCAGTGGCATCACCTTTCATGGCACGAATGGAACTCTGCGTATCGACCGTGGTCACCTGAGTTCCGATCCGGCAGACGCCACCAAAGAACCACTCGGCGAAAAGGAAGTCCATCTCTACAACTCACCGGGACACCACCGTGATTGGCTGAATGCCATTCGAGACCGTAGTCGCCCAGTGGCGGACGTGGAAATCGGTGCTCGCAGCGCGACCGTGTGCCACTTGGGCAATCTGGCCTATTGGCATGGCCGCAGCCTCAAGTGGGATCCGAAAAACTGGACGTTCGGCGATGACAAAGAGGCTAACTCGTGGATGGACTACGAACGCCGTGATCCGTGGCAGCTTCCGAATATCTAATGACATCATCGCCGGAAGGTGCCAGCGCATGTAACACGACGTTGTCAAAACAGTATGCCGTGGCGGAAGTTTGTACATTCATCCACAAGTGTGGCACATAGCTGTCGGCGTCAGCCCGCAGACAAGCGTTGTAACGCACCAAGGCCGTGAAACGGCGGCAGCAACCGTGTCGACAACTGGGTTGCTGTCGCCTCGTCGATGCTTTTCTCGCGTTGGCGACTCGTGTTCCCCCAGCTAACCGGCCTGTTGATTTAATCAAAACCCGAAACGTCAGCGAGAAATTTCGCGTGAAAACACGGGTGATTTGTCGCCTCGCTCACGCGTTGGGCTACCGAAACCCATTAAATTAACACGCTGTAAGACTGGGGGCTAAGTGCTGACACCGCTTCGCGGCGAATCGCAGTCAACTCAACAGCCTCACAACACATTGAGTGATAAATCCGAACATTGACTCCCGCGACCGGCAGTACGAAGACCACTTTAAAACATGCACCAGCAACAACAAAGACTGCCACGGACAGCGTATTGGGCTGATTGTCACCCCATTGCTGTGGCGGAAACAATTGTCCAGCCCACACAGTGAACACAGGAAGCGTACACCACTATTTCTTCTTAGGTCTAGCCCGTGGTTTCGTGACCGGTTTGATCATTACGATCTCGACATCGTTTTGCAAACGCGGACCCGGCGTTGATCGACCGTTGCTGATGACCTGGCTCAGCATGTCTTTCATTTTTGCGACTCGATCCGGTTGATCAGCCTGCAGGTTGTTCGTTTCGCCGGGATCATCCGCCAGGTTGAACAGTTGAATCGGCGGCATCTTTGACATATCCAGTCGTCCTGGCCGAGGATCGCTCCAACCGCCGGAACCAGGGCACAGGCAGAGTTTCCAATCGCCATCGCGGACCGCGAACTGGCCGCCAATGGACTGCGAAACAATCGACGTGCGCAGCCCTGGGGCGCGACCGCTGCTGCCTGACTCCGTCGCTTCCCCCAACAGCACTGGCAGGAACGACACGCTGTCCCCACCGCCGTCTTCATCGACCTTCGCTCCAACGATCTGTGCCGCAGTTGCCAGTAAGTCAAGTTGTCCAACCAGTTGGTTCGTTCTCGAACCGGCTTTGACTCTGTTGGGCCAGCGAGCCACAAAGGGCACCCGATGTCCTCCTTCAAAAATGTCCGCCTTGTGACCACGGTAGATGTAATTCTGGTCGTGGCCGGCCGCTTCGAGTTCCGGTATTTTCGCGGCGGGTGAGCAGCCGTTGTCGGTCGTGAAAATGACCAACGTGTTTTCCGCGATCCCGTTGTCGTCAATGGCTTTGAGCACCTGCCCCACTGTCCAGTCGACCTGCATCGTGAAGTCGCCGTACTTGTTGATTCCGCTCTTTCCCTCCCATTCACCTGTTGGCACGATTGGCGTGTGCGGCGCGTTCAATGGGAAATAAACAAAGAACGGGCTGTCCGATTGTGCATTGTCGTTGATGAACTGAACGGTTTCTTTGGTAATCGTTGGCAACACATCCACGGCTTCGAAACCTGCAGCGGCGGGCCCCTTGCGTTGAAATGCTTTTTCAACGGTCGCCGGTTCCGTGGGAATTCGATTGCGCACGTAAACGTAGGGCGGCATGTCCAGCGATGCACTGATTCCAAAGAAATAATCGAAACCAAGATCGCAGGGACCATTCTGAATTTTGCCCGCGTAGTCGACGTCCCAGCCTCCCTTGAAACCACCGGAAAAATTGCCGGCATCGTTCGCCGTACCGCCGGCCTTCAGTGGCCAGTCCCAGCCGAGATGCCATTTCCCGATGCAGGCGGTCGCATAACCATGTCGCTTCAACAGTGACGCGACCGTCAATCGGCCCGACGAAATCAGTGGTTTGGAAAAGCCACCCAGAACGCCCTTCTGAAGATGAGTCCGCCAGTGGTATCGGCCGGTCAAAACCGAGTACCGCGTGGGCGTACAGACCGACGAAGAAGAATGTCCATCAGAAAAGATCATGCCCTCCTTCGCAATGCGGTCAATATTGGGAGTTGGAATTTTTGATTCCGGATTCAATGCAGAGACATCACCAAAGCCCTGATCGTCCGCCATGATGAAAATGATATTCGGCTTCGTTGCAGCAGCAAAGCAGCTTGTGGTCACAGCGCAAGACAGGACGCAGAAAACAGCACCAAAGTTTCGCATAATGAATCCCATGAAGGATTTTTTAGTGAGTGGATTTATAACGCGATTCTAGAGAATCGCTGGTCTAATGGGGATCCCGACAGAATCATTAACTCACATTTTCCTGCGCTGGTGCCCTGTGGTTGTCGGAACCTGGCACGTCTTCATACTGCACTTGTAACAAATGAATTGGCGTCGAGGGCAACGATCCGGACTTCACATCCACATAGAAAAAGTGAACAACGTCACCGAGACATCTGGGACACTTCGGTGAGACACCAGCAGCTCAGGCGCCAAATACAGACAGGCCAAACAAGACGTTTCGAAACACAGATCCGCAACCTTTCAGTGAAGGAACACGGCATTACATGAAGACAGAGCTCGTTCACCACATGTTCATCAGGATGAATCTCATCCTGGGCTCTTGTCCTGAGATTCCGCAGAAATCGCATTTCTTTGGAAATTCCGGGAAGCCGTCTGTCTTCTGTTGTCCATTCCTGTAGCCCTCGACTTGAGTCACGAACAGGAGAATGGACGATAAAACGATTACTTACGTTCTTTCAGGTGGTCTGCGCTAGCGTCTACTCCGGTATTGTTCAGAACCGATTGCGGACTGAATTCCCCTGTTCCGACAATCCCGTAGAGCGTCGGGTGGACCACTCAGTTGACGATCCCAGGAAGAGTAACGGCATCCCCACAATAGGCATTCTTTGATAAGGCCGCCGGGAACTGTTTGCGGCAATCCATTCTGATCGACGTACTCCGGATTCCGCCGTGGTCTGTTGCCAAATGGCCGAGATGAATCAGTCAGCGGAATCCGATCACGAACAGTTCCGCTCGTATCTGTACATGCTGGCACGCGCCCATCTTGGTCCTCGCATGCAGAACAGGGTTGACGCATCGGACCTTGTGCAGCAAACGTTACTGGACGCCCACGCCAAGCAGGGTCAGTTCGTGGCGACACAGATGCAAAGCAAACCGCCTGGCTGCGAAGAATCCTGACCTGCAATCTGGCCGACACCCTACGGCATCAGCATCACGATAAACGCGACGTGTCACGGCAACAATCCCTGGAAGCGAAAGTCAATTGTTCGTCGTGTGGCAGCTGTTTCAGCCTGGTCGGGACAAAAAAACGGTCACTCATTATTCTACCGGGGAACCGACGATCGGCCACTTTCAACTGCTGGACCGAGTCGGCACGGTGCGTTTGGCAGCGGCTGGAAAGCCCATGACACGAAGCTGGACCGAACCGTTGCCCTCAAGATTCCCAGAAACGTTCATCTTGACGAAGCTGAGACCGAGCTGTTTCTGCTGGATGCTCGGGCGGCCAAACAATTATTAAGACACTCCAATATCGTCAGTGTCCATGAGGTCGCAAAGCAGGACGACACCATTTACATCGTCAGCGATTTCATTGACGGAGTAACGCTTAGAGAATGGACAGCGGACAAACTGCTGAGACCGAAAGAGGCAGCTGCGTTGTGTGTCAAAATCGCCAAAGCGCGGCATCGCATCATGCTCACGAATCCGGCGTGATTCATCGCGATCTGAAACATGGCAACATCATAATGGACGCCAATGGTGAGCCCATGTGGTCATCGAAGTTAATCAGAGTATCGGGGGACCACTGGAAGTTATACGCGGCATGGTGGATGCCCGGAATCTCAAACATCCCATGCTCTGAGACGCGGACTGCCGTAACACCAAAGCGTACGGAGTAACATTCCGGCCGTTCACGTATCTCATCGGCGCCGACGGAAAAGTGTGCCTGGACGGCAACCCATCTCGCTGAATTCACTCCCCCAAAAACTGAGGTCATGTGCGCCCGCATGGAATGTGAACTGCGGACCGTCACCAAATCCGGTACGCCAGTCGCTATCGCACAATTTGCGAAACACGTCCCGCCATCAAAATGAGCTCCTGTTCTTTCAATACGAACAAGGATCCTGGCATTAACCCGCCCTGACTAGCAATACAGTGGCGATCTGGTGGTGACTTTCGGTAGCATACGCACTTCTCCTGACGTATCGTTTCGATCCACAGTAATTGTTTGATGAGGCGTGGTTTCGTGTATTCGAGATTATCGACAACGTTGACGCTGTTCGTGATCGCACTGTGTCCGGTCGGAGTGCGGGCAGACGGTGAAAAACGTGAACTGACATTTGCCAGAGACATCCTGCCCATCTTTCGGGCCAAGTGTATCCGCTGCCATGCGGGTGTGGAACCGAAAGCCGGATTGAACCTGACCAGCCCATCGTCTCTGTTGAGCGGCGGGGCTTCCGGAGCAGCTCTGCGAATTCGGGCGGCAGAATTTAGTCTGCTGTATGAAAAAATCAGTTCCGAAAAAATGCCCCCTGTCGGGCAGAAGGTAACTGCCGAAGAAAAGGGACTCATCCGCAAGTGGATCAACGACGGGGCCAGCGGTGTCAGTAACGCGGTCGCCGTGGACCGTTCGGCCGATGTAACAGCAGTTGAGCACTGGTCATTTCATCCACCCGTCCGCCCGGACGTTCCCCAGGTGCGGCAGGCGGATCGCGTACAAAACCCCATCGATGCATTTGTGCTGAAGCAACTTGAAGAACAGCAGCTGACGCTGGCCCCGGTGGCAGATCGTCTGACACTTTTGCGCCGCGCGACTTTTGATTTGACAGGATTGCCGCCGTCACCGGAAGACGTCCATAAATTCATCAACGATGATGATTCCGGCGATTACGAACGTCTGGTCGAAGACCTGCTGGCCAGTAAACATTATGGAGAACGCTGGGGTCGACACTGGCTGGACGTGACCGGCTATACGGAATCAGCCGGTATCCTCTATGAAGATCGTGACCTGCCTCTGGCATGGCGATTTCGGGACTATGTCATCCGCGCGTTCAACAGCGACAAACCTTACGATCGATTTCTGCAGGAACAGATTGCCGGCGACGAATTGACAGACTACTGGGCGGCCTTTGAATCTGACGATTGCCTTTCGGACGATGTTGTCGAAGGTATCGTGGCCACAGGATTTCTGCGAACGGCGGCCGATCCCAGTCGTCCGGACTTCAAAACGATCAAAAATGCAGCCTCGCAGTACTTCTACCCGACACTATTCGACACGCTGCAGATCGTTTGTTCGTCCACAATGGGGCTGACCGTGCAATGTGCTCGGTGCCACAGCCACAAATTCGATCCCATTCCTCAAGTGGACTACTACCGCATGCAGGCTGTGTTCATGGGGGCCTATCGCCCCGGTGACTGGGTACCTCAGATGGACCGGCGGCTGCCGATCGCGTCAAAGAAAGAAAAAGAGAACGCAGCCAAAAAGAATACCGAAGTTGATGCCAATCTGAAGAAACTGAAAGCAGAAATCGCTGCGCTGAAGACGACTTTCACCACTCGACTGTTTAACGACCGCCTGAACACACTGCCGGAACAGATCCGCGAAGACGTCAAAGCTGCTTTTACGGCGAAGGTGGAAACTCGCACGAAAGTTCAGATGTCTCTGGCCGAGAAATACCAAAAGACGCTGCGTCCAAAAGCCAAGGAACTCGACACGGCACTTGCTGAGTACGCAGATTACAAGAAAAAGACAACTGATCTGAACGCAAAAGTCACGAAGGAAGATGGTCGGCGATGGTTGTTTGACGAAGTCCGTGCCTTGTACGATCTGCCGGGAGCAGTCACGACGCCAGTCCTGTTGCGAGGCGACGCGTTGACGCCCGGGCCGCTGGTGGAACCCGGTGTAATCTCAACGCTGCAGACACCGCAGAAATTTCAATGGGCGGCTCCGTCAACCGAAGCGAAGACCAGCGGCCGACGACTGGCCTTCGCCCGCTGGCTGACACAGCCCGATCATCCACTGACGGCGCGCGTGATGGTGAACCGAATCTGGATGCACCATTTCGGCGCGGGTATTGTCGATACACCTGACGACTTCGGAGTCTCCGGTTCACCCCCTTCGCACCCACAACTACTGAACTGGCTGGCGAGCGAATTTGTTCGCAGCGGCTGGAGCGTCAAGCACATGCATCGTTTGATTCTGACATCAAGTACATGGCGACAACGTTCCCGACTGAGTACCGAACATCGGGCGACCTGTGAAAAAGTCGATCCGGACAATCGGCTGCTGTGGCGTCAGACAATGCGGCGACTGGAAGCCGAAGCTGTGCGGGACGCTTTTCTGGCAGTGTCCGGAACGCTTAACCCGAAGATGTTCGGCGTCTCGCTGGCCGTGGCACAGCAAAAGAACGGAGAAGTGATCGTCCCTGAAGGTGTGGATCAGAATCGGCGGTCCATTTACGTAAAGATCAAACGACTGAATCCCGAAACGCTGCTGCAGGTGTTTGACCAGCCGACCATGTCGGTAAACTGCACTCAGCGCAGCATGTCTACGGTTTCGACGCAGGCCCTTGCGTTGCTCAACGGTGACACGATCACTCGTGCTGCCACGGCGTTTGCGGAACGAGTGACTTCTGAACAGTCGGATGACCCGGTCAAGCGAGCCGTCCTCACGGCATTCGCACGCCCCACGACGAAAGACGAACACGATCTGCTGACACAATTCTTTGAGGCCCAGAAAGCACAATACCAGAGCGAGACGGCAGAAGCTGACCGAGACAAGCCAGAGTCGCTGGCAGCAGCGAAGAATAGAGCTCGGGTTGATCTGTGTCATATGCTGATGAGCAGCAATGAATTTGTATACCTGGATTAAGACATGAATTCACTTCAACATATTTCACGACGAAAATCCCTGCAGCGTTTTGGTTCCGGCTTTGGCGGACTGGCGCTGGGGACATTACTGAGCGAAGCTGTCGGTGCTGACCAGCCGCCACCGCGGGCCCACGCACATTTCCGGCCGCGGGCCAATGCCGTCATACAGCTGTACATGCACGGAGGCCCCAGCCACGTAGACCTGCTGGATCCGAAACCGTTACTCAATCGTTTCGACGGGACGGCTCCACCTGACGAAGTCGCAGACGACGAAAACCGCACCAAGAACCTGATGGGGTCTCCTTTTCAGTTTCGTCGCTGCGGCGAAAGCGGACTGGAGTTCTCTGAAATTCAACCGTTTGTGTCACAGCATGCGGATGACATTGCGGTGATACGTTCGATGTTCAGCGAACATCGAAATCACGAGCAGGCCATCTGGATGGCTCAGACGGGAATGACCACCGAAGGTCGACCAACGCTGGGCGCGTGGACCGCCTACGGCCTTGGAACAGAAAATCGCAACCTGCCGGCATTTGTCGCGCTGCCGGATCCCGGTGGTCCATCCGTCGATGGATTGCGCAACTGGTCCAGTGGCTGGCTGCCGCCGCACTACCAGGGCACCGTGTTTCACGAACAGGGCAGCCCCGTGCTGAATCTGCATCCGAAACTGCCACGTTCACGGGCCATCGAAGACGCCCGCGCACGGCTGTTGCGACAGCTGAACGATCGTCATCTGGCAGAACGTCCTGGTGAACTGGAACTGGAAGCCCGCATTGACACGTTCGAGCTGGCGGGCCGCATGCAACTTGCTGCCACAGACGCACTCGATCTGTCTCAGGAAACCGAAGCAACGCAGAAAATGTACGGTTTGGATGATTCGACAACAAAGTCATACGGCACACGGTGCCTGATGGCTCGTCGACTGATCGAACGAGGCGTGCGGTTTGTTTCGCTGTTCATGACCGGACAGCCCTGGGATACGCACACCAACAACAATGAAGGCACGAAAAAATGCTGCCAGCGCACAGACAAGCCCGTGGGCGCTCTGATGACCGATCTGAAGCGATCAGGGCTGCTGGATTCGACACTGGTCCTGTGGGGGGGGGAATTCGGAAGAACTCCGGCCGCCGAACAACGCAGCGCCAAAACACCCTTTGGACGTGACCATCATCCGTACGGATTCAGCATGTGGATGGCCGGCGGAGGCATCAAGGGTGGTCAGCACTATGGAGCCACAGATGATTTTGGATACCGAGCCGTCGAAAACAGAACTCAGACCGCCAACCTGCACGCCACGATTCTGAACCTGCTCGGCATGGATCACGAATCGCTGACATGGCACCATAACGGCCGCGACGAACGCCTGACTGACGTGTACGAGGCAAAGCTTATTGAAGAACTGCTGTTGTGACGGCGAGATGACCACAGCGGCACCCAGCCGTAATGTCGTACGCGAATCCAGTTCGCGGTTTCAACCAGACGACAAGCCAGAGAAACGACAGGCAATGACCGTCGTTCCGGGTGATGAAAAACCTGCTCACGAAGAATGTGAGCTGCGATCGCTCAGCACCCAGCTGCTGGAGGACAGCATTGTGATCCGAACAGCACTGCTCGGAATACCAAAAAACAAACAACGTCGTGCCAGCCGGCACCGGGCACGAGGCCGTTGTAATTATGGAAAGAGAACAATTGGCCATTGTGCTGATGGACGTTCAGATGCCGCGGATGGACCGATTCAAAGCTACCGGCGCCATCCAAAAAAAGGACACCGCACTCCGATCATTGCAATGACCACGTCCGTGACAATGGAGGATCGTGAAGAATGCCTGGCAGTCGGAATGGACGGTTTCATCGCCAAGCCTGTCCGACCTGATGAGTTCCACAGGACAATCGACCAATTCACTCGATCGCACAGTGCTCCACAATCAGCAAAGTCGTCAGACGAGGATCTTTCTTTGTCAGAGCGTCTGACGTCTGGCGATGTAATCGATCTGGAACTGGCACGGCGTCAACTACCCGGAGTGAGGAGAGAGCCAGAGCTATGGCCCAGCTTCTGCTCGATCAATGTCCGATCATGATTAAGGAAATTCAGGAAGCACTGACGAACAAAGATAAGAAACAAATTTAACGAGCAGCACACAGTTTGAAAGGATCAGGAGACATTTTCGGTGAGGGGCGTGTGGTGGATGTGACGCGGCGAATCGAACTGGCCGGCAAACGCGACGACGTTGATGAAGCGTCAGAAATGATGCCTGAACTCACCGAACACGTATCTCAATTGCGATCGGCTCTGGCCACGGCAGCGACCTCCAGACCGCCCTGATAAATATTTCGCCGCTGATCCGCCGGATAGACAAACAGTCATAACAGAAACCATCGTCCGTTGGTTGCCACCAGCTAGATCAAAGAAACAAATGCAACAGCCGGTTCGACCGACGCGGTGCGTCTACTGAATACAGTGCTTGCAACCTCAACATCAACGAACGGCAGACATTACGGCATCTGCGGCGAATCACACGGTTTTCCCAGCGATGTGCCGATTGGCCCGAATCACCTGACGTTCCCGAGTGTTTCTGCCTGAACTGGCCAGGCGGAGAAGTGTTCGCCAGCCAAACCGTCAAAGTCGCGTTGAGCCTGTTCCCGTAGATGGATATGAAGTTAATGAAGAAACAAACCTGCCTCACTGCGCTGTTAGCATTTTGCCTGTTGTTGATCTCGTCAAATTCTGTTGCCAGGGACTTTTTTCTGACCATCGGTGGCGGGTCCTCGCCAGCGGCCAATCAGATATCGCTGGAAAAAAACGTGCTGTTCTTTCAGCGGTTGTTGCAGGAGCAGAAGCATGAACTGTCACATAACGATATTTACTTTGCAGATGGACGTGCCGCAGGCGACGACCTGCAGGTGATGGATCGTGATTCCGTGCCCAAGGCAAACCGCTTGATGGCCGAGTTCTTAGGTTCTCAACGAAATCTGGGGCTGCTTTATCGCAACCACGAGATCGTCGGAGTGCGTGGCGACACAACCCCCACCAGCATTCGCGGCTGGTTCACTGACGTGGGCTCGACCATGCACAGTGGCGACCGACTGGTGCTGTACGTGACGGCTCACGGCAACAGCAGCGACGACCGGAACGCGCCTCATGACACGACGATTTCTCTGTGGAACAATAGAAGTATTAAGGTCAGCGAGGTCGTCGCTCTGCTGGACAAACTGCCGCGGGGAGTACACGTTGTCGCTGTTATGGTGCAGTGCCACGCCGGTGGCTTTGCGCGATTCATCTACAACGAAGGTGCTCCGGACAAAGGATTATCAGCGCAGCACAGATGCGGATTTTTTGCGACGGTGCATGACCGCCCTGCAGCCGGGTGCACACCGGAAATCAACGAATCCACCTACGTCGAATACAGTACCTATTTCCTGGAAGCGATCGCAGGACACACACGAACGGGACAGCCAATCGACGTTCCAGACTACGATGGTGACGGCAACATTTCGTTCGCCGAGGCTCATGCGTACACTGTGCTGACGGCAGACACGATCGATTTGCCGATCACGACATCCGGCGAGTTTCTGGGGATCGAAAGTCTGTTTGCCAATGATCGTTACCCAGAACTGCTGTCAGACACGGCAGCATGGGGCACCGTTCTTCCACTGGCGACCCCGCCGGAACAGGCCGTCCTTAAGGGGCTGTCGCTGCAGTTGCAGCTGACCGGTGACAATCGCATCGAAGACGCGCGCGAACAGGCACAACAGTTGCGACGTAGCTCTCGAGGTCCGCGTGGCGGGACTCGTGGGCGACAGGTGAATCCTTCCAGCCAGCTGCGCCAGAAAATCGCAGCCGATATGAAAAGACGGTGGCCTGAACTGGCGAATGTGCTGAATCCGGTTGCCATCGAATTGCTGACAACTCGCAGAGACGAGTTCATCGCAGCCGTTGAGGGACATCGGGATTACAAACGCTACCGCGAACAGGTCGACAACGCGTCGGGCCAACCCGATACAGAAAAACGAAAGGTGAAGTACGAGCGATTTGTTCGGACGGCCGAAAACGTAATCCTGCGTGAAAACCTCCGTCTTCTGGACGACACCAAAAGACTGGAGGAATACCGGGCTATCGTAAAAGCCGAAGAGGGGTCGTTGTCAGCAGTTACTGCAGACAGCCACGATGGTGCGACGCCCCGGGACTGACGACAACGCAGGGTTCGCCACGTAACATATTGCCTGAAGGTCAGCCGTTTCGCCGCGTCATCAGTTCATAGACGGGCCACTCCGTGGAACAGTCATTACAGTGAAATCCAACGATAGTCGCGGTGCCAGGGACGGGCAGCCGATTCTTGGGGCTGATTACGGCGTCCTGAAGTTCCAGTGGCTCAATATTATTCTGTGAGCACTCGGGGCACACAGAATTCTGTTGGATGATTCTAGCCCGATCGACGGGAGCAGCCAGCCGACCGCTAATGATCGTTGTCTGGTTACGGTCAACAAAAGGCAGGATGTCGCGTTTCTGAAGCGACTCCTGGGGCTCCGATTCCGCAGGTGGGTTGTACAGACGCAGGTGCAACTGGTTCATCGTGAATCCTCCTTGAGTCACGGTCCAATAATGACTGGCGACAAACACTTTAACGAAGCAATCCATGCCCGTTGACGCCAGCGCGTTCCGAGTAAACTGTAGGCGCGAGCATGTCTGCACTCAAGCTGTGAAAACAGAATTTCACACTCGGAAACCTGGGCAACATGGAGTCTGGACACGAAAATCGCAACCGATTCACGATAAGTCCGCGTCTGCGAGTGACTTTGGGCGAACGGACCGAAACAATCCCGCCCATGAATACATGGCAACCCGACTCATGGCAGACGAAACTGGCGATGCAGCAGCCAGTTTACGAAAATTCGCAGGAAGTCAGCGGAGTTCTGCAAAACCTCGCTCAACTGCCTCCGCTGGTCACAGCGTGGGAAGTTGATCGCCTGCAGAATCAGCTGGCGGAAGCTGCCACGGGCAACGCTTTTGTCCTGCAAGGTGGTGACTGTTCTGAAAGTTTCGGTGACTGTAACGCATCAACCATTCTGAGAAAGCTGAAAGTACTGATTCAGATGAGCCTCGTGCTGATCTGTGGTTCCAAGCAGAAGATTGTCCGGGTCGGACGAATTGCCGGACAGTACGCGAAACCCCGTTCGGCGGACACAGAAACCAGGGAGGGTGTGGAGCTGCCAAGTTATCGCGGCGACATAATCAACCGCAGCGGATTCACCAAAGATGATCGGGAACCGAATCCGCAACTGTTGCTTCGGGCCTATGAACGATCCGGGCTGACGATCAACTATATCCGAGCGCTCAGCGAAGGGGGGTTTGCAGATTTGCATCACCCGGAAAACTGGGATTTGGAATTTGTACGAAACACGCCAGGTTCGAGGCGCTATCAACAGATTCTGGAATCACTGAGCGACTCCATCCGTTTCATGGAAGTTGTCACATCCGGGGAACTCGAACAACTAAGCCGCGTCGATTTCTTTACGTCACACGAAGCTTTGCACCTGCATTACGAGCAGGCGCTGACACGCACGGATCAGCGTCAGCTGGGGCATTATAACCTGAGTACTCATCTTCCCTGGATTGGCGATCGAACTCGAGCCATCGACGGCGCCCATGTGGAGTACTTTCGCGGCATTCGCAATCCGATCGGAGTCAAGGTCGGTAACACCATGGCACCTGACGAACTGATTGATCTGATCAAGGTGCTGAATCCGGAGAACATCCCGGGACGCCTGACCTTAATTCACCGGTTCGGTGCTGAGAAAATCAGCAGTAAGCTGCCCATGCTGGCCGACTCGGTGAGGAGGACAAATCTTAACGTGCTGTGGAGCTGTGACCCGATGCACGGAAACACGCAGGCAACCCGCAACGGATTCAAGACACGATCTTTCGACGAAATCACTTCGGAAATCATCACGTCGTTTCGAATTCACAAGGATTGCGGGACTCGACTGAGCGGCATTCATCTGGAACTCACGGGTGAAGATGTCACCGAATGCGTCGGCGGCCCGGCGAATCTGACAGAGTCTGATCTCCCCCGAGACTATCGCAGCCAGGTTGACCCACGCCTGAACTATGAACAGGCGATGGAGATTGCCTTTCTGCTGTCTGAACAGACAAGAGCTGGCGGATAAAGCCGGCCATGCGCGTTGCCACAAGGTAAAGCGTTGCAGTTTGGTTCCGCCTGCATAATCCGGCTTAGGTCAGCGTTCAGGTGCGATTTCGCTTCCTGTTAACAGACTTCTTCTTCAGCAAAGGTTGAGTGGCCAGGAAGCCGACGCCCATAGCAGCAGCCACGGAAGTGGAATCTTTCGAGTCCTCTTCTTTGCTGGTCGGCCCGGTCCACCAGTCTGCCGCTTCCCAATCGGACATGACCGAATCCAGGTCCTCGACTGTTTCGTCGCTCACAGCGGCTGATGACTCTGTCGCTTCTGACGTTAAAGCTTCGATCGTCGTCCGCGGATTCAACGTTACCGTGGACGCCGATTTCGGAGCCACGGTAAAAACAGGTTCCGGAGCCATCAGTGCAGCAACAGAATCATTGTCGGCCGCCCATAACAGTAAGTCACCGGGCACCTCCGACTGTACGTTGCTGAGTGATGCCACAGTAAAGGTGACGGGTTTACTCCAGAATGACGTCTCCCCCATCTCGCTGATGGCTCGAACCCAGACACGATAATCGCCGGCCACGAGCTGCGTTTGAACAGTGAACGAAGCGCCCTGGACGTTGGTGTCGTGGACAACCCGGCTTTGCGGCACGTCACTTCTATTGATCCAGATTTCATATTTCTCTGCGCCGGTAATACCGGTCCACAAAAATGTCGGCGTCGCAGACGTTGTTTCACTTTCTGTCGGCATCAGGATTTCCGGACGTCCTCCGACTGTGAACTCAGAACCGGTCGACCATGCAGACTCCGCACCATCTTCACCAACGGCCTGGACCCACACAACGTACCGACCATCTTCAAGGTCAGTCGCAGGAACTATCAGGGTGTCTGTGACGAACCGATCGATCAGCACAGGAACGGCCGCCTCACCTGGATTTCGCAGGGTCAGCCAAACCGAGTAATGGGAGGCCCCCGCCACTGCATTCCATCGAATCTCCGGAGTCCGGTCGAATGTCGCACCCGTGGGAGTGATATTCTCCGGAGCGCTCAACACAGTAAACGTGGTGCTATTGCTCCAGAGTCCGGCCAGACCGTCCGGAGCAATAGCACGCGTCCAGGCCTTGTAAATTCCTCCTGGAAGATCACCCGGAGCCGAGGCAAAACTCGTAGTCTGCAGATTCGTTTCATAAATCACCTGGGACTCACCGGTTGTGAGGTTGTCTACCCACAGCTCGTAACGATCCGTATCAACCACGGTGGTCCAGGAAATTTCAGGAAACGAATTCGTCGCCGATACGGACTGATTGGCCGGACTTGTGATTTCAGGCTGTGTCACGACGCGGAAGTCACGTCCCTGACTCCAGAATCCGCTCTGTTCCAGATCGTCATAGGCTCGCACCCAGAACCTATAATGTCCGACTCCGATGTGCTGCCCCGGCACCACATTCGGATAGCCAACGACCTCGACCTCGCCAATGAACCAGTCGTCTTCGGCTCCCGCAGCAGAGCCACGGGTCTCAAATCGGAAGGCAAAATCGGGATGCAAAGCATTTGCCGGTAACTGAACAGAGGACCTCACGAAGACATCAAGGGGCGCCTGCCCGGGTAACTGCTGTTCAAGTTGCAACCACGTACCTGCAGCGTTGCGGTATGACAGAATCAGCTGCTGCCCCGGATTGGTCGCGTCCGTCGGAGTATTTCGCTGGAACGTATAACGGAGCTGGGCTCCGATTTCCCCAGACGTGTCGATCCTGACGGACTGCAGACTATCAACACCGTTCGGCCCTTCGTCCAGATGCGCACTTAGAGTCCCGGCAGGTGCATTCGTGGCCAGATTATCTGCGTCCACATCACGTGTCGCTACCGGTGTAGTGCTCTGGTCCCACTGAGCCGGATCGAACGGAAGCACCTGATTCACTCCATCAATCACGACGTTGAACGGACCTCCCTGGAAGTTCGAGGAAAACAACGGCGGCGGGGCCACAATGTTGTCCATCCTGAACAACTGAATGATGTTCCGCGAAATATCGTTCAGCCACAGATCGTATCGAGTGGCTCCGTCGACCGGCTGCCATGTCAGTGCCGGAGTAGGGTCCCCGGTCGTGAATGCCGGACCAACCAGAACTGGAGGCTCGTGGTCTGCCACAGTCAGGTTAAGTACACCTGTCCGGTACCCGGACACATCGGCACTGATCGTCACTGCCTGATCCCGATCAATGAAGTTATCATTGACCGCGTCAATCTGGAACGTAGCAAAGGTGCTGCCAACCGGTATAGTAACCTGTACAGGCACAACGGCTTCACCTGCGTCATTGCTGGAAAGATCAACAACAACTGGTGAAGTGTGCCCGGCAGTACTGATACTGACCGTGGCTGTCGCCGCCCCCGGTCCGGCATTTTCCAGAAATCGTTCGCTGCCTGCAGGAACTGTCACGGTCAGTGACTCAGCATCATCAACTGTGATGACTTTTGCCGTGGAGCCGACGACAGGACTGGCAGTATTTGTATCCGCAGCCGTAATCGTAACCGGCTGGGAGCCGTCCAGAATGGCATCCTCAAGAATCGTGGCCGTGAAGGTCGTGCTGACCGAACCAGACGGGATAATGACCGTGGCAGGCACCGTCAGCTCAGTCTGGTCGCTGCTGGTGAGTGACACGGACTGCTCGACTGTCAGATCATTCGAATCCAGACGAGCCAGGATAACGGTCATGGATCCTGCATCTTCAGCGACGTTATCTGTGAGCGTTGACAACTGCAACCGCGGCTCCTGGTCGGTGACGCTGATCTCCGGACTGTCCGTATCCACGTAGCCTGGTGCTGATGCAGTAATCGTCACCGTTTGCGTACCATCAAATAACAGATCATCCACGGCAGCCACGTCAAAGCTGACGCTCGTTGTTCCTGCAGGAATCGTGACGGCATTGGGCACATTAATTTCTGACGTGTCACTGCTGGTCAGTGTGACCACCAGATTTCCGGGGGTATTGTCCGACCGTGTCACTGTTCCAAGAATAGCAGCTGGGCCGTCGCCTTCAGATACAACAGACTTATCCAGCGTGACGTCAAGGGTTTCGACGTCAGTAACATCAACAGTGTCGCCACGCAGGCTGAGGCCGGGAAGACTGGATGAATTCACACTTACGTTCACGGTCTGAGTACCGTCGAGAATCGCGTCGTCAATGACATTAAGTGGCAACAGTATATGGGCCTGATTCCCTGGAATCGTCACTGTCGCCGGAATCTGAATTTCAGAGATGTCATCACTGGAAAGCGTGACCTCCATTGCAGTCAGTCCCAGCGTCACAAGGTCGATTGACCAGTTCAGCAGTGTTCCGGAATCTGTTGCGTTGTCATCTATGATCTCAAGAGTCCAGACACCGGATGGATTCTCACCATCGAAACCAGCCAGAAACTCTTCAGGAACAAAACTTCCGGTAAAGGGAGCAGTTGCATCAACAATACGAACTCCGGCCTCGTCGTCGAAAGTAGTATCCGTAAAATTTGATTCATTCGAACTAAGATCCGAAAACAGAGAAATTCGCGTCCCCATGGGGCTGTTCAGGTAGACGTCCAGGTCCGGGATTGCCTGGTGCTGGATGTTCAGCGAAACATTAATGTCGGCAATCTTCGAAATCTCTGACGGAATAGTAATTTGAGAGAGTGTGACGTCGTTATCCAGAATCGGGGTGACAGTTGTCATCTGCCGGGACTGACTGGACTGAAAGTCCAGGGGGCCGTCAACATCTGAACGTGACACACGGACCTGTTGAGCCAGACTACCGGCATTTTCCGCTACAGAATCCGGTATAACTTCAACGGTTACTGCTTCAGCCTCGCGAACAGTCACAGCAAGGGCGTCCGGCAGATAATTGACCGCAGTTGCTGTCAGCATTACGACCTGGTCACCGTCCCGCAGATCGTCATCAACAACAATCGCATCAATCGTCACAGACTGCTGGCCAACGGGAATCGTGACGAAGTCAGGCACCTGAAACTCTGTCAGGTCGTCAGAAGTCAAAGCCACAATGACGTCACCAGTCGAACGCGTCGGATGGCGCCCAAAACTTACGAAACTCACCCCCCCCGTATTTTCAAGAGGCACAAGTCCGGACAGGTCACCCGCCAGCAGGGCCGTCTGAGTCGACTGAGTCACGACACCGTCGCTGTCACTGATTAGCACCTCCTGACCAATATTAACCTCGATGTCAGCGATCGTGGCAAGAGTCGTGGTCAGTGAAACCTGAGTCAGTCCGTTGAAGCCAAAGACCGTTATCTGCCCATTGTCACCACCGGCATAAATTCCTGAGCTGTCGCTGACGGCAATTGTTCTTACGGCGGTGTCCAGGGATATGGTATTCAGCCGCAACAACGAATTCGGGTCATGAACAGAGATTTCATCTCCGGACTCAAGTAACCCGTAAACCTGCCCGTCAAGCCCGATCGTCACATCACGAAACTTGAGATCGGCGGCACTCACGCCCGGAATATCTCCACCGGCCATCCCGCCAAACAGCGGCGTCGTAAGACGAAGAGGATCCACGATGGGCGTCGCGGGATCTGCGTCTATCTGCGTGCCCTGACGGGTATAGATATCTATTTCGTTGATGGCCGTTGCGACGTAAATCAGATCGTGGTAGGTCGTCGTTCCAATGACGACATCACTGACCGAGGTAAATCCAGGTCCATTGAAACTGAGTTGATATGGACGGTTGGTCAGGAAAGAACTTGTGACGAGACCGGACGTCGGATCGATTTCATAAATCGTGTTCAAAAGCTCATCGGTCGCAATCAGCGTGTTTGCATTCGGGATCGCCCCAATGAAATCGTTAAGGGAAAGGTTATTGATCCCATCAATTGAAAGGACTCCACCAACAACCTGCCGCGTCACCGGATCGTATGTCTCGACCTCAGTGCCAAGGCCAAAACCGTTGCCGGTATTGTCAACGATATACAACAACCCGTTCATGACCGTCAGGCCGTCCAGAATTGTGTTCTGGATCGTTGGAGAGTGCGTTTCCAGAACGACACCTGTGTCAGGATTCAGCTTCAGGATTTCCTCACGTCCCGATGCTCCGGTACCAACAAGAGCCCACAGATCTGTACCATCGTATGCAATATCAGTCACAAATGTGGACGTACCAGGTGCCGCCTGCTGAATGGTGATTGTGTTCAGCAAGCTGCCATCCGTCGGATCGTACTCGTTGATGGATGATGTGAAGAAGCCTCCCGAGGCCATACCAAACAGGCGGGCACCGACGGCGTTCTCGCCGAACCTCGTAATCTCACCGGTGACGATGTTAATTCGCACCATCCCGTGGCTGTCGCCAGCCACAGTCTCCAGGTCTGTGAGGAACACAAAATCGCCAATCGACGCAATCCCGCCAGCCGTTGCATCAGCAGTGTCGCCTGACAGACCAGAGATGGCGGAAAAATGACTCCATGAGCTACTTGCGGGCGTATAAATGGACAGACCTGCGTTGGTCGTCCCGTTGTAGACAGCTACGCCACCGCTCTGAAGCACCAGGACATCGTGAGCATCTTCACCCGCCGGACGTAGACCACCACCGGGCCACTCAATCGGCTCGGTCCGCACAAGTGTGCCATCTGCCTGACGTTCCTCCAGGTTGTTGTTAACAGTGACCCAGTGATTAGGCGCGTTAACGTCAGTATTGCTTCGCGTAACTGTCAACGACGCGGTGCCGGCATCCTCGTCGACCGGGTTTGGATTCAGTTGCAGCGTGATTTCTTCGTGATCAGTAACTGTGACAAATGTTTCAGCATTAAGAAGACCGGAGACCTTTGCCTGGACCGTCACTCGCTGAGTCCCGTCCAGCAATGTGTCGTCGTGTATCGTGACATCAAATGTCGCCGATGTTTGATTGATGGGAATCGTCACAAACGCTGGCACGGTGACCTCGGTCGGATCAAGACTGGTCAGCTCAACAGTAATCGGAGCCGTGGAAGGTTCACCCAACGGGCGAGACACCTGACCAATTCCGACCTGAACACCATCGTTTTCAGAGAATGTATCGGGGGTAATATCAACAACAACGGGATTCACATCGACTCCCTGCAGCGTCACGGTGTACTCGCCAAGGCTGCCGTATCTTTCGCCACTCAGTGGATTGAACCCGTTAGACACTTCGATGAAGTAACTGCCGGCCAACAAGTGCATGGAAATTGACGCAGTTAAACTGTTATTGGCATTAACGGAATTAAACACCACATCGTCCATTGCCAGCTCATTTCCACTGGCATCAAGCAGACGCAGGACGGGGTCGAGATTCGAACCTGGGTTTGGGGGATTCGTAATGCCGGCAAACTGCGTCGCCAGGTCGAGCCCTTTGACAATGATCGTGACATCTGTTTCCAGAGTGCGGAAGCCGAATACATCCACGTCGTCGCTGGTTTCGATGATCCCTGTAAGAAGTTCATCGCCGACCCCGATGGTGACCCCCGCTGCGAACTGCCTGATGTCAGCATGATCGTCCATTCGGTACTGGATGCCGTTAAACGGGCTGGTGATCGTGGCAAGATCGTTCTGGACAATAACGGCACCAATATCATTCGGGGCATTCACCCACACATCCCGCAGACTGTTCGTGGGTGCTCCAAGAATTGGCCCCACTTCCAGCCCGCCAGGATCCAATGCTGCAAGCTGAGTGCCGGTATTGCTGTAGAGCGGGTGAGGGCCGAGTCCGAACAATGTGGCGATCGAACTGGAAGCGTTGTATGCGATGTGCTGGGGGTCGGTAGGTGCTGCCGATTGAATATTGTCTGAAAAAGCAAACCCGATGTTTGATAAAAGCGGAGATGAAAACGAAGCCGGGATTGCCTGGAACCCAACGGTGGACGGCACGAGAAACGCACCATCTCCTCCGACATTTATCTGCAGAGCCGCCGTTCCACTCAGTGTAGGCGGTGGAACAGTCGTTACATTCACATTAAATGGGCTGAAATCTTCTGCCACACGAGCCCAGATTTCATCAATCTGAGCTACTTCCGCAGGTGAAAACGTGGTGACATCTCCGTCCGAATCGTATGCAGGAATCGTTACGTCCCCGGACCCACCATCAATTCGGTTGGCAAGGATATTCGGATCACTGATCACATCGCCGGAAAACGACAGGTACAGATCGGTTGGGGCAGATAACAAACTGTTCCGATAAATCGGATTCCGAAATGATGGCAGTATATCAACGCCCGAGACAGTGACTGTATATGATCCGAGATTCCCGTATTCACCTCGATTCGAGACCTGAAGAAAGTAAACGCCCTGAGGAATCGGCGAGTTAAGACTCGCAGTGATGCTGGAAATGTCTCCGGCAGTTGCCAGCTCGATGCCCTGGGCATCCAGCAGCGATATGGTCGGTGCGAGGTTCGCCCCCGGGTTGGCGGGACTGTTTGCCCCGAATCGTCCGGTCAGATCCAGCCCGGTGACCGTAATGTCTGCCGTGGTCGCTGCAGTTGTGAAGACGAAAGTGTCAACGTCGTTATTCTGGCCAATAACGCCTGTCAGAGTCTCGTCACCAGGGCCAACCACAAATGCAGTTGCCGAAGCATCCGTGGCCTGGTCTCCGTGATCGTCAGCTCTGAAGTCAACCGTCGTTGCACTTGCGACGACCGCGGCCAGATCGTCCTGAATTGCCGTGGACACACCATTGGCATTGAACCAGATGTCTCGCAGACTCGCCGTTCCATCGCCTAGAATCGGCCCCACGTCTGCAGTGCCCAGCAGTCGTGTGTCGTTAGGGTTTTCGTGAACTTCAAGTCCCATCGCCAAGGCGACCGTCTCGCTGATCCCGGCGGCCAGATTCTTGCCCAACTGACCTGCCGGCATTTCGTATTCAGTTGGAAATACAAACGCTGTCTGAGGTTGCGCTGCATCACTGAAACTGCCTGAAAGCGCACGATTCGGCGGAGGTGGAATTACGGGAAAGTTGGGTGAACTCCAGCTGCCATTTCCCCCCACAGAGATCAACAACTCCTGCTCATTACGGAATGAACCGGGTTCAACAGTCGTCACGTTAATTTCGAACGGACGAAAGTCTTCAGCAACGCGTTCATAGATTTCCTCGATCAGATCAGTTTCTATCTGAGTGAATGCCACGTCTCCGTTCAGATCAAAGGCAGGTGTGTCGATCGCTAAATTTGATCCATCAAGGCGTGCCGTAGTCCAATCCACGTCCGTCTCGGTGTGACCGTCGAAATCAAGATAGATCGTGACAGGGGCGCCCGGCAGGCTGCTGACCTGAATCGGATTTGTCAGTAGCAATCGCGGTTCCAGAGTTTCAGTGGACGCACCACCTGCTTGCTTCTCACGGCGAATTCTGCGGACAGATGCTCGTGAGCGGCGGAACGTGGACAGCAGAGATTGCAGAACTGTCATTGAAAAATCCTTGTCAAACCTGTGCCGATGAATCAGATCAGCGCGGGCATTGTGGGCGAAACGCCCAGAGATCGCGTATAAAAAATGATTCCGGGAGCTATCAAAACTGCTGGCTTCACACTAATCCAGATAGTTTTTTCCTGTGGCACAGAAATGAATGAAAACCGGCGCGGCAGCGTCCACATTATCGGTCCCTCAGGACAACCCTGACCGGCCGATAATGTTCCAATCACGAAACGAACTCAGTCAACTAGGACGAAATCGGATACTCCAACCAACAGGAAAAACCCAAACTGTTCATGCGTACACTACTCGACGTGCCAGCTAGCCTCCCGCGCAGCAGAAAACCCATGTTTTCCGGAAAACCAGTCACGTGACGGCTCAAGTGCACTTTCAACCACAGCGTGACCCTATCCAACCTTCTGGAGGTCACAATTCTCGTGACCGCCAGATGGCCAACACCAGCACCAAATCTCGCTGCGGCTGATTTGCCCGCAACATTTACCGGATAAGCCTCGAATTTTCTGCAGAACAACGGGGTCTGCGGCCGCTTGCGTCCCCTCTGTCAGTCAGCAACCGGCCGAGTATTCCAGGAAAACGGCTTCCAACGCACGACAATGCGTCATTTGATCCCCACTCAACTTGCGGTCATGGCTCCCGCAGTCGAGCTCCGATGCTGAAGAGAACGACACCGATCACCAGTGAAACCGGCATCACAATCAGCCGGAAGCCAAACTCGAGCTGAAACAGAATCAGCATGGGCAGTATCGCCAGCACGAACAATTGCATCAGGCAGCCAAGTTGCTGTTTCATGTCGTTGCTGCTGTAGGGCTCGATCGGGTAGTGGCCAGTCAGCATGCCGACTGGCAGAACGGGATTTGTGTGACGGTGCAGTCTTGCTCAGTGTTGACGCACGACAACTGTGTTCCGTATCGGGAACGGCCAGGAGCCGGTGAAGCTGTGAGGAAATTACACAAGAAAGTCGATGCCAACGAGTGCATGAAAAAGGCAGCCCTGATTGCTCAAAGCTGCCGTTCGTCGTTCATTCGTCAGCCAGACCGTCGGATTACTTTTCTTCGAACAGACTTGCGTCTGCTTCGATTGGCTTCAGGGCCGGATTGTTTCCGGCAGACACACTGACCTTGTATTTACGATCGATGTACCCCACACGTTCGTGCCAGATTCGCAGTTCATGGTCGCCGACGGGCAGGTTTTCCATTTTGAAATCGCCTTTGGCGTCAGTGGCTACGGCGTACGGATGATCCAGCACAAGCCAGTGAGCAACCATCCATGGATGAAAGTCGCATTTGACCTGATGAGGAACAATCTCACGCGTTGCGGTCCCAATATCGACACCGTCACCCGCCTTGGTATTGGGAGCGACAAGAATATTCATGGCTTGGTTCCGCAGTGGGTACGTGTGTGTGTTATGTGCGATGGGATCGCTGTTCAGCACTTCGACGGTTTGTCCCGCCTGTACGACCAGAACATGAGGAATAAACTTACATTTCGCCTGGTCAAAGATCATCTTTGGCGCCGGCTTGGCGGCTTCCGGATGAATCTTCCCGGGAGCCTTGTAGACGTACAGAAAGACGTTGGCGATGCCCTTCGTTTCCTTGTTAATAACAAGGTCATCCCGATAGGTGTCTTCGGTCGCACAGATTTCACCGTCTTTGACCGGTGCCCCCTTAGCGTGCAGCAGAACGGGGTCAGGGACGTCACCTTTCAGGACAACTCGACCGGAAATGGTTCCCCACTCGGCAGCAAGACCGGGGGACGCCAAAATCAATGCGGTCAAAACAGTCAACGCGATATTCTTCATCTGGGCACCTTCGAATTTCAATTTTTCGTGACAGGATTGTGGCAGGCGAATAACCGTGATGTGCGGGGGGTCCGACATCCTGGTGAAATATCGGAATCAAGGGCTTCGTCCTGCAAGGTGGGACTGCAGTTGACAATGACAACTGCAGTTGCGGCCATTCTATGCTGGATTGATGCAAAGTCGACGAAGTGCCTGTCGTTTCCGAGGATTCCCTGGCGTTCTTCCCGACCGCAGGAAGCCGTTCGAAAGCCAAATTTACGCTCGGCAGGAACTGAAATGACGTGGTACCACGTCATTTCAGTTCCTGCCGAGCGTCTGAATCTCCGGACCCAATGGCCCCAAGCTCGTAGAACAACACCTGAGTGAATCATGGCACCTGGGTTTGCATAGCGAACCTTCCCCTGCAAGAATCCCCACCACACCACTAGGACATATTTTAGTATTGACTGGCATAGTACCTGGAGCACTTAGTGCCAGTGGGCGATGCTGGAATGCGAAGTACAGGTCAACGTACGGAACAAAACTTCCAATGCTGTCACGCCTGGCAACCTATACCCTGTTGGGGATTGAAGCACGATCGGTTGAGGTGGAAGTCGACATTTCTCCGGGCGGTCTGCCAAAAACGATTCTGGTGGGCCTGGCAGAGGCAGCTGTTAAAGAGAGCACGCATCGTATTGAACGGGCGTTAGTCAACAGCGGTTACCGCCGACCAATGGATCGCGTGGTGATCAATCTTTCGCCCGCCGATCTGCCCAAGGACGCTGCTTCACTTGATCTACCGATAGCGCTCGGCCTGCTGATCTCAGATGCGCAGATTGAAGCAAACCCTGAGGTTGACGCCGTGTACATCGGAGAGCTGGCACTTGACGGAACACTGCGGCCAGTGCGCGGTGCTCTGTCGATGGCGATTGCCGCTCGCGATGCAGGCAGGACGCACATCGTGGTTCCTGTTACCAACGCTCAAGAGGCTGCCGTTGTGGAAGGCATCGAAGTGATTTCCGTCGGCATGCTGGCAGAGGCCGTCGGATTCCTCACCGGCAATCTTCCTCTGGACCCCATTGTTTTCAGCTGGGATACGGCTCGACATAACTTCGGGGCTTACGACGTCGACTACGTGGATGTCAAAGGCCAGGAAATGGCCAAACGAGCACTCACCGTCGCAGCGGCCGGTTGTCATCACATCATGATGATCGGCAGCCCTGGCACCGGAAAAACACTGCTCTCGCAACGACTCGGTACAATTCTTCCCGAACTTGAACCGGAAGAAAGCCTGGAAACTACGCAGATTTATAGCGCCGTTGGACGCCTTGAACCGGGGCAACCGCTGCTGTTGACGCGTCCGTTTCGCGCACCACACCATACCATCAGTGAAGCTGGTCTGGTCGGCGGCGGCAGTATTCCTCAGCCTGGCGAAATCAGTCTGTCACATCACGGTGTTCTGTTTCTGGACGAACTGCCCGAATTCAATCGACGGACACTGGAAGTGATGCGTCAGCCTCTCGAAGACCTGTGCGTCACGATTTCGCGAGCCATGGGCAGCGTCACGTTTCCGGCCGATTTGATGCTGGTGGCCGCCATGAATCCCTGTCCCTGCGGCTTTCGAGGCGATCCCAAGCGACAGTGCAGTTGCAACCCAATGCAAATCGAACGCTATCTCAGTCGAATCAGCGGACCGCTGCTGGACCGGATTGACATACACATTGAAGTTCCGCCCGTTCCTTTTCGCGAGCTATCGGACACGACAAACGGCACTTCCAGTGAACAAATGCGGGCACAGGTGACATACGCCCGAGAGCGTCAGGGAGGGCGCTTTCGGGACTGCACAACTCGGGTGAACGGAAAGATGAGACCTCCCGAGATCCGCGAATTCTGCAAATTGAACACGGATGCAGAGCAATTACTGAAGGCAGCGATGGAAGAAATGGGGCTTTCTGCGCGGGCACATGACAAAATACTGCGAATCGGCCGGACCATTGCCGATCTGGTTGACAGTGAGGAAATTCAGGCCGAACACCTCAGCGAAGCCATCAATTTTCGTACGCTGGACCGCAACTATTGGCAGTAGTAAGCCTTAAAGCGTCCTGCGAGCGGGAAAACCTGAACTCCGGTTCAGGATCGAATTGACTTAATCAGCCTCGGCGATATCCTAACGCGTTCGATTTAGACCGGAATTTGTTGAGAACCGAAAGAAAACAGTCAAATGGGACGATGTGAGCGACAACGAGAACTTGCACGACGTCGGAAAAGACGCGTTCAACTGACTAAGATGCGCGTCAAATACGCCGCAGCCACATCGGATACAGAAAAGGCTGAGATTCTGGCCAAAGCCCGTCGAATGAGTCCGTTCGTCGAGCTGGCAGCTGCGGCTGAATAACAGCCCGTCCTTGAATTCAGACAAACTCAACGACGAGCGCCGTGGCACTCGTCGTTTTGTATGCGCACATCTTTTTTTGCGCATGTTCGCGTGACTGACGCATTCAGTCGCACTTTCTGCAGATCAGGCTGTGCCTGACAGGAATCCATTGCAGGCCGCACCAGCATGAAGTTTGAAACCAAATGTGTTCACACGGGAGTCCACAAGGACCAACAGTACAACAGCGTTATCACGCCCATCTACCCGTCGTCGACATTCTATTTTAACGACCTGGAATCCACGTCAGGTTACGACTACACCCGCTCCGGAAATCCCACTCGAGATGCACTGAACGAAAACCTTGCCGCCCTGGAAGGTGGAGTCGGCTGTGTGACAACATCCAGTGGCATGTCCGCGGTTCACTGTGCCATGTCACTGTTCAATCCAGGCGATCACATCGTCGTCCCGGCGGACGTCTATGGCGGCACGTTCCGACTGATCGATCAGTTTCTCAGAGAAAAGGGACTGTCATTTACGTTCGTTGACATGACAGATCTGTCTGCCGTATCAGCCGCCATACAGCCATCGACGAAAGGCGTGTGGATTGAAACGCCCAGCAATCCTATGATGAAGGTCATCGATCTGGCCGCCGTGGTGGAAATAGCGAAACAACAGAACGTGCTGACGATCTGTGACAACACGTTTCTGTCACCCTATTTGCAGCGACCACTTGAATTTGGTGTCGACGTCATCGTGCACTCGACCACGAAGTACATCAACGGCCATTCGGACGTTGTGGGCGGTGCCGTCATTTCGAAAGAAAAAAATATCGCAGATCGAACCGCATGGCTGTGCAATGCCCTTGGCCTGGCATGCTCACCATTTGATGCATGGCTGGTGCTGCGAGGTGTCAAAACTTTGGGATGCCGGATCGAGGCTCAACAGGCATCAGCGATTAAGATCGCTCAGTTCCTGGATAGTCATCCGCTGGTGGAACAGGTCTATTATCCCGGTCTGGATTCGCACCCTCAGCACGAGCTGGCAAAGCAGCAGCAGGATGGCTTCGGTGCCATGCTTAGCTTTGACCTGAAAGACGGACGCTCCGTCGCCGAAAAAGTGTGCATGAATTCAAAGCTGTACGATGTCGGAGTATCTCTCGGCGGCATCGAAAGCCTGATTTCATTCCCGGTGACGATGAGTCACGCGGCAATGTCCCCGGAAGGACGCGCAGCAGCCGGAATTACCGAAAGCACAGTCCGAATTTCTGTCGGGCTGGAACACAGCGACGACTTAATTGCCGACCTGAAGCAGGCATTAGAGAGTTAACGGCTAAACCAGTTCCCAGCCTTTGCGATACGTACGCCGGATGAATCGGTCTGCTTCGGGAGCATTGGTGGCCTTCATGTTTTTCGCGTCCCACTGCAGCGGTTTGCCGGTGCGGAACGCCACGTTGCCCAGATGATTCGCTTCGGTCAGCCAGCCTGCATATTCAAAGTTACAGGTCGTCATGTCTCCCGTTTTGGCCGCGTGAATCCATTCGGCGTGATGTCCGAGTGATGGCCGAATATATGGTTTCGGTGGCGTAAAGTCCCTGAACTTATCTTCCGGCAACAGGATATGTTTGCCATAGTCGGACAGCAGCATGCCATCGTCACCGATGAACAGGACGCCACTGTTCCATTGAGGAATGCCGGCGGCTGTCCAGATTTCCGGTTTATTGGCCCCCTGATACCAGTTCACTTCCACAGCGGGCATATCACCGCGCGCACCGTATTCATACTTCACCTGCATGGATGCCGGAGCAATTTCAGCGTGTGGTTCCGGGCCGCTGGCGTGGATCGTCAATGGTGCCTTCAGATTAAGAGCCCAGAATGGCAGGTCGAGCCAGTGGCTCCCAAGATCGGACATCGTGCCGTTACCGAAGTCCCACCAGCGATACCAGTTTGGTCCTGGAAAATAGATATTGTTGAACGGCCGATGCGGCGCCGGACCGAGCCACAGATCCCAGTCCAGACCATCTGGAATTGGATCTTCCTTAATCGGACGTTCTTCGACATAAACCCGATCCTTGTTTCGCTCAAAGTCAGCTCGGGACTGTCGTCCCCATGCGCGACCGACCCAGGTGTGGCATTCGCGGACCGGCCCGATCGCTCCGGTTTGAATCAACTCGACGACCCGTCGATAGTTTGCACCGGCATGAATCTGAGTACCCATTTGAGTCGCCACGCCGGCCGCCAGAGTGGCTTCGCGAATCACCCGAGCTTCGTAGACATTGTGAGTCAGCGGCTTTTCACAATAGACATGCTTGCCCATCTGCAGCGCGGGCAGCGTGGCGAAGGCATGAGTGTGTTCGCATGTGCTGACGACGACCGCGTCGATACCGTTCGCCTGATCAAACAGCCGACGAAAATCCGTTTCGGTACGTGCCTGCGGAAACGCATCGGCAGCACGGGCGAGGTTTTTCTGATTCACGTCGCAAAGTGCCACGATATTTTCGCTGGACACATTTTTTAGATTACTTCCACCACGCCCGCCACAACCGATGACGGCAATGTTCAGTCGGTCCGCCGCGCTCTGTCGCTGCGAGCCCTGAGCCGACGGAACGAAAGTCGGTGCGATGAACGCGCTGCCGGCGATTGTTGAGGACGTCTTGAGAAACTGTCTGCGGCTGGTGGAATCGTGAGCCATCGTTCGATCTTCCAATAAAAGTGGTGAGCTATTGCGGTGTATTCACGCGCCATAAAGGCTGTTTTGGTCTTTCACTGTTAACATACATCCACTTGCCGGTCGTGTCGAAGCAAATGGTTTCTCCCTGTTTCCGGGGAGGCAGGTTGAACGCCGTCACGGTTCCGGCCAGAGCATCGGTCCAGGTCTGGCCGGGCATTCGATCTACCGTGAGTCCGTTAAACATCGTGCAGATCGCCATTGTCCTTCCATTCGGCGAAACATCCAGCCCAGTGGCAAATGGGACAAGTACGGGAGCGATTTTGTCGGCAAACATTTTCTGTCGGACAGCCTGCATGTTCAACGGCAACCCGTAAAGTAGGCACTTGTGAGGCCAACTCTTCGTAAGCAGCAGAATCTCACGTCGTTCCACATCGACTGCCACTCCTTCGCAGTTCGACGGCCCCTCCGGATAGTAAAATGTAATGGTCGACGAAACTTCAACAGCGATCGTCGTCGGCCTGAATTTTGTGCCCGCTGAGTCGGGCTTCGCCCGGATAACGGGCTCTTTCAGCAAATAGAGCCTGCACGCAGGATGACCGCTGCCGTTTCCCCGTCTCGCGAGGTTGTCACCAACGTCGGCAATCAGCAGCCATGATTCGCCACCGATTTGAAACGAACACATATCCTCCCAGTCGTGGGCATTGACGTGCGCGATATCAACGACCGCCTGAGTCGCGCCGTCCAGACCGACCAAAAACAGTTGAGGTTTGTCGCCGGAATCATTATGGATCCAGACGGCATCGGGATTCGCATAACTGATCGCCAGTCCGCTGCTTTCGTTGATGCGTTTGTCTTCCACAACTGCGACGTTGACAAAGTCATCGGCAGTGCAGTGTGAACAGACAGCCGCAACACACAGAATTGCAGCAAGGCTTTTTTCGATAACGAGATTCATTGCCTGATCATAGACACGTGATTCGTTGAGTGCGATGCTGTCGAAGGCATTCCATTCCCATCCGTCACTGTTGAAAGCCCGGTTCGTGCCTTTCTATCTGCTGTTTCCGCTGTTCTCCAGCGTTGTTTTTGTGCTGGGCATGATGTTGGCAAAACAGGCAATCGACCGCGGCGTCAGCCCCTGGACAGGCACATTTCTCGCCAATGTATGGCTGGCGTTGTTCTGGGCGGGCGTGGCAATCGTCCGAGGTGAAATAATTCCGGTCGAGGCATGGGGCGATGCCGCACTGATCGGTCTGCTGTTTGTTCTGGGTCAGCTGTTTACCTTTCTGGCCTTTCAGTTCGGCGATGTTTCCGTTGCGACACCGGTCTTTGGAGTCAAGGTGCTGATGGTGGCGGCGGTAACTTCGCTGCTGGCGGAAATAAACGTGCCACTTAATGTGTGGGCAGCTGGTGCGCTGGCGTGCGTTGGCATTATGCTGATTCAATGGTCCGATGGGCGTGCCCCTGCAAATGCTCGGACCAGTCGTCGCGGACTCACGATCATCCTTGCTCTGAGTGCTGCGTTTTGCCTGTCATTGTTCGATGTATCTCTGCAGGAATGGGTTGGGAGCTGGAACAGCTTTGCATTTCTGCCGGTCATGTTCGGTGCGGCCGGAGTTCTGTCACTCGTTTTTCTGCCGAAGGTCGACGGACCAAAGCGGTTGTACGAGTTAAAGGCCACAAAATGGATGCTGGGCGGCACACTCTTGATGGCCGTTCAGGCCATGAGCATGTGCTATGCTCTGGCGGAGTTCGGCGACGCACCTCGAGTCAATATCGTGTACGCGCTGCGCGCGTTGTGGGGAGTGATGCTTGCCTGGCAGCTGGCGCGGACGCTGGGGACAAACGAGGCAACACTTGGCAGGGCGGTCATGCTCAGACGCCTGGCCGGTGCAGTGCTGCTCACGGTGGCAGTGTTCGCGGCGATCGTGGCGTAATCGGCGGTAGCGAGAGGGTCGGGAGTTTTTTTCCAATCAACCGAATCCGACTTGAATAAGTCATTGACCGAAAAAGACTCCCGTCCCTTTGCGCCGCTGCATTGAATGAGTCGCACTGCCAGGTTCCAATACACGTTCCTGCAATTCCCTCGACGACAACCCCGAGAGCCCACCATGCTGCTGGACAGGTGTCAGTACCGACTTTGGAACGCCACAATTTTTTGGGTGACCACAACGGCCATCCTGAGTCTTTCGTTCCCGTCGTTTGCCCAGGAAGAAGACGAAGACTTTCCGCCCGGGTTGCTGGCGAAATATTCGGTGAGGGAACACACGGTCGAGCGTGTGGACAAAACACTGAGCTTTGACTGGGCTGACGCAGCGCCGGATCAGCGGTTGCCGAGGGGCGACTTTGCGGCACAGTGGTCCGGGAACGTGCTGATTCGGATGCCCGGAACGCATCGGTTTCACGCATTCCTGGCGGGTGACGCGTCAATCACGATCGACGGCGAAACCGTGCTGAATGCGTCTGAACAGTGGAGCTTTGTATCCGGCAAGGTGATCGAACTGACAGCGGGCGAGCACGAAATCACGATTTCATATGCAACACCGAAAGAATCTGACAAGCCCCGCGCACGACTGTCTGTTTTCTGGTCGTCGGATAAATTCACACTGGAACCAATACCCGCGGATGTGTTGTATCGCGATGAACCGTCACCATCCTGGACAAGTGCACGCGGACGTCATCTAGCCGATGCCCTTCGCTGTGCGGCGTGCCACCCAACCAATTCCGGGCTGGCCACAATGAAGGCTCCCTCACTGGATCGAGTACTGGGGAGTCAGTCGGCGAGAACGCTGGTGCAGCGACTGATGAACCCCAATGCAGTTGTCGCCAACAGCCACATGCCCAACTTCGGCTTCAGCAAAACAGAAGCAAACAGCGTTGCCGCGTTTCTTGTCAGCGTTTCGAAGGACGCTCAGGAACAGAACGGTATCAAGCTGAAGGACAATGACGCTGCAGCGGGAACGAAACTGTTGAACTCACTGGGTTGCGTGGCCTGTCACAGGTTGCCTGGCGGTCAGGAAGAATCGGTACCGCTGGCAGAACCGTACGATGGTCCGGAACTTGTCAAAGTTGGTCAGCGGCGAACAACAAACTGGATCGACCGCTGGCTGAAAGACCCGGCTTCCCTGAACGCCGATCACCGCATGCCGGTCTTTGCCCTTTCGAAAGACGAACGGCGTCAACTGGTGGCCGCCCTCACAAGCAATGCAACTCCATCCCAAAACGAAACATCACTGTCGAAAGACAACGCAGCCGAACAGATTGCTGCCGGGAAAAAACTGGTGACGGCTGCCAACTGCGCCGGTTGCCACACGATCCCGGGGCTGAATTCGTCACCCGCGACACCTCTGACGGGCCCCATGCTGCAGAACAACGATGTGGCGTGCTTTCGTCCGCAGGACAAGGATAGGCCGAACGAGCGTCAGGGTCGCCGCCTGCCCTTCTTCGCAATTACAGGCAACAGGGCAGATGCGGTGATGCACTGGTTCTCCACAATGCAGCATGACACCAGACTGAGTTTCTCTGATCAGGGTGCACTGCTGCTGCAGCGAAACGCATGTCTCGCATGTCACGACCGCAACGCTGAGCGAGGGCTTTCATCGATCGCCGCCGATCTGCAAAACGCTCACCCGGATCTGAAAGGACAGAGCCAGGGACTGGTGCCACCCACGCTGACCGCCGTCGGAGACAAACTGACCGATGACTACCTCAAACAGGCAGTGGCCGGTGAACAAAAGGAACGACGGCTTCCATGGCTGTTTGTGCGGATGCCGAAGTTCCGTCACCGCGATGCCGACCACACAGCCATCATCCATCATCTGATGACCACCGACCGGATTCCCGATGCAGCTGACGATGTCCGTGCGGACGTTCTGGCTCATGTTGACCTGACGGAGCAGACGAAAGCGACAACGGACGATCTACTACTGGGCAACCAACTGACCGGAGCAGGAGGTTTCAACTGCGTGGCCTGTCACACCGCCGGACCGTTTGAACCCCGCAACGTCGCGCTGGGTACTCGAGGTTCGGACATCATGTCGATGGGTAGTCGCATTCGGCCGAGATTCTTCCAGCGGTGGATGAAGAACCCGATCCGAGTGGTCGCGGGCATTGAAATGCCAGCCATCAAAAAAGCCATGCCGGACGTTCTGGACGGCTCACTTCCGAAACAAATCGGAGCAATCTGGAAGGCACTGAACGACGACCGGTTTACTCCGCCAACAGTTACCAGCCGTTTTGAACAGGTGGTCACCGTTGCACCTGGCGGGCAACCACGGATTATTCGTGACGTCTTTACCATCGGCCTGGATAAAGACAGGCAGGCCGTGGCTCGCGCCATGGCAATCGGATTCGGCAACGGCCACAACGTTCTGATTGATCTGGATACGATGCAGGTTCGGCTGTGGACGATTGGTGAATTTGCGCGTCAGCGAACTGAAGGCAAGAGCTGGTATTGGGATATGCCAGGCACCGTTATTCAGCACTCGCAGAAGAGCGAGTTTGCTCATCGGCTGGTATCACTGTCCGGGGACCGTACGTTCGATGCCGTTATCGACGAAGACCGAGCTTCGGAACTATTGTCGTACCGCATTCTTCCGGACGGTGTCGAACTGACTTGTCGCAGCTGGTTCGACACGTCAGGAACATCTGCTCCGGCGGCTTCTGACGAGCCACACTTTACGAGCACGGCATGGACGGATCCGTCGCGGCCGCTGCAGTCTGTCATCACACGGCAGACGTTCGAACGGGACTTACACAACAACACGGGATTCGGGTGGCGACGAACATTGAAAACGCTTGATTGTCCTCCGGGTTTTGCCCTGACGGCGACAGCCGAAGATCTTCTGGAGAACGGCCAGAAGTCAATTGACGTACTGCGTACGAGCGGTGCCTCTGCTAAGACCCGTCCCGGCCAGCTCACTCAGGGACAGGAATCCTTTCTTTCTGTGAGTACCAGTCTGCGGACACCGAACGTTACAGCACTGAAGCCAAAGCCGGTTCTGAGTGCTACGCGCGAACAGGTCACTTCGACGCCTGGCTTCGTCGGCTCTCGAGCCCCGATTGATATGTCGATCATGCCGACGGCCATGACGTGGCTGCCCGATGGCCGGATGGCATTTACGTCGCTGAAAGGCCACGTCTGGATTGCCGCAGACACAGATGATGATGGCCTGCCGGACAGCACGACGCTGTTCGAAGAGGGCCTGGCAGCTCCATTTGGAATTCTTGCGGACCTTGATTCCATCATCGTAGGTCACAAGCCGGAGATTCTGCGACTGCGTGACACCAACGGCGATGGCCGCGCGGACGTACGAGAAGTGGTCGCCAGCGGCTGGGGATTTAACGATAACTATCACGACTGGACGTCCGGACTGATTCGCGATCCGCAAGGGAACATGTATACCGGTATCGGCAGCGATTATTCGCAGAAGGGCCGTCCGAAAAGCCAGGACCGGTGGCGCGGCGGCGTGATCAAAATTGACCCATCGGGAATTGTGACGCCGCTCGGAATGTCGATGCGTTATCCGATGGGGCTGGCGATGGACAACCACGGCAACCTGTTCGCCACCGACAATCAGGGCGTACAAAACACATTCAACGAGATCAATCACATTCTGCCGGGCCGGCGCTACGGTGTGCCGTCACAGAATCAGCCAACGGACGATCTTACTCCCGAGCCTCCCGCGCTGATGGTGCCACACCCGTGGACTCGCAGCGTTAACAGTATTCTGTTTCTGCCGGAAGACTATGCGATTCCCCAACTGCGGGGCCACGGTATCGGCTGCGAATACGATTCTCGATTCCTGATTCGTTTTACCGTGCAGAATGTCAACGGAATTCTGCAGGGCGCCAGCTATCGTTTCAGCCTTCCCAATCAGGAAGCTGGTGGCAGCAATTTCGTCGGCCCGATCTGTTCCGCGGTGGCTCCGGACGGAGCCATTTTCATTGGCAGTATCTGGGACAGCGGCTGGCAGGGCGGTCAAAACTCAGGCGGGATGACTCGCCTGACGCCATCACAAGACGGCCTGCCTAACGGAATTCGGGAACTCACAGTCACACGGAACGCTTTCGAAGTGGAGTTTTTCCGACCGGTCAGCAAGACTGCTGCGGGCCAAGCGGCCAGTTGGTCTGTTCAGGGCTACACCCGCAAATGGAGCGGCAGTTATGCGACTCCTGATTCCGACCGCCACACGCTGTCAGCCGAAAAAATCGAAGTTCTTGAGGACGGCAAGCGGGTACGGATTACGGTCAAGGAATTTAAACCAGGCTATATTTACGATGTGTCAACGACCGGTCCGCTGCTGGATGAAGCAAAGCTTTGGCCGAGCGAGGCCCACTATTCCATGAAAGTCGTCCCACAGTAGATTTTCCGAATTCGACGTCAAATTCAGTGGTTTGGCGAAGTTCACGACGCTCAGTTGCAGGAACATTGAAAAACGACTTCAGGCACGCTTCGAAATCGAAGTCCGAGCGATACAATTTCACGCTTGTCCTCGCCGGACGTTGGTAATTCCGACGTCCGGTTTCTTTTTGTGTTGTGAAAGTGGCTCCCTGATATGTGAGTCGCATAGTGTGAGAATAAAACGTGCCGGCAACATCTGTGATTGGACTACAATGGGGCGACGAAGCCAAAGGCAAAATCGTCGACCTGCTTACCGAACAGCACGAAATCGTGATCCGCTATCAGGGCGGAAACAACGCCGGCCACACCGTCAAGTTTGATGGTAAAACCTACAAGCTCAGCCTGCTGCCGACTGGCATTCTGCAGGATCATGTGAAGTCAGTAATCGCTCCGGGAGTTGTGATTGATCCCAGGGCTTTTCTGAAAGAACTCGACGCTCTGATTGCTGGTGGCGAAGACTGCGCTGACAGAATGATGATCAGTGACCGAGCTCACGTGATCTGCCCGTGGCATTTGCTGGAAGAAGCAGCTCTTGAGGCGTCGCGAGGAGAGTCCGCCATTGGTACGACAATGCGCGGTATTGGCACGTGTTACCGCGAGAAGGTGGGGCGGTTTCACGCCATTCGCATAGGCGATCTGATTCAGAAAGACGCCTTCGTGGAAAAGGTCCGGAAGATCGTCCCGTTCAAGCAGAAGGTTCTGAACGCGCTCAATCCGGACGGTGCGCAAATGGATGCGGATCAGATTATTGATGAGTATTCAACCTGTGCCGATCGACTGCGGCCGATGGTGGCTGATACAACAGCATACTTGCTGGATGCGCTGGAAAGCGGTAAGAAGTTGCTGTTCGAGGGCGCTCAGGGCAGTCTGCTGGATGTCGATCACGGCACATTTCCATACGTGACATCATCCAACAGTTCCGGTTGTGGTATCCAGAGTGGCAGTGGCATTCCGGCGCGAGCAATCGGAAACATGATTGGTGTTGCCAAGGCCTACACGACTCGAGTCGGTGGGGGTCCGTTCCCGACCGAGCTCGACAACGAAATCGGTCAGACGATTCGAGACGCCGGTAATGAATACGGAACTGTCACCGGCCGGCCACGGCGGTGCGGCTGGCTGGACACAGTGGCGACACGCTACAGCGCTCGGATCAGCGGAGTTGACAGCGTCGTGATCGCACTTCTGGACGTGCTCAGCGGATTCGAAGAGATGAATATCTGCGAGGCCTACGATATCAATGGCACAGTCACTCGTGACTTGCCGTCACGGTGCGAAGATATTGCA
>JABABI010000004.1:0-83707 GCA_014238335.1 Fuerstiella sp. | reverse complement strand
AAAACCTGTGCTGCGCCGCATCGAGGGCTGGTCGGAAGACATTACAGATGTGCGGCAATTTGAAGATTTGCCGACCGCCGCACAGGAGTATGTCAAAACGGCGGCTGAATTGATCGGACGACCGGTGTCCATTGTCTCCGTTGGCCCGGATCGCGAACAGACGATTCACATCGAATCCTGACGCCGTACAGCAGGGCTGGTTCATGCGAGCCGTTGCTCGATTCCAGCCAATTGCCGTTCGCACGCCCGTGCTGCACTGCAGCAACGTGGGACGGGCGGGCGAAAACTTAACGCCGCAACGTGCTGCTGCTTCCGCAATGCGTTTCCTTCACGTGTTTTCCCGCATTCGTGCGGCTTCTCCATGCAACGTGTAAGTCTTTCACCATTTCGTGAAAGAAACCGCCATGACGAGCAGTGGAACATGTGATCCATGATGGGCAGAACTCCGGATGGCAGGAACACCCCCTGAATGCCATCAACGTCGGAACCGATTAGTGGACAAAAGCACAGGCAGGTAGTGTTTTCACCCGTAGATCGTTCCCGCCCCACGAACTTCCTGGGCAAAATTACTTACTTTCGAATGGTCGCGAAGCTTCAGTGATTCCGAATATCCAAGATAGGGTAAGGAAATCATTCCCCACCAACTGGTCGTCAGATCGACCTGGCTCGCAGCACCAAACACCATGACTTACAACCTTGAAGATTGACCATCTCAGAAGGCCCCTTGCTCATGACAGCGTACCCAATCCACGACAGCAATACGCGGTTGTCGGCAACCGCCCCTCAACGGTTTTCTCCTCCCTCAACGTCGCTAACTTCCGATCAGGTTGCCCACTGGCGCAACTATGTAGCCGATTGTAGTCACCCCGCGGTACTGTTTGACGGCAACGGACAGGTCGCCATGGTAAATGATCCGTTGCGTGCCCGAATATCTGACCCGACCACGATGCAGGGGACCAGTCAGCCGACCGCATTTATTTGGCAGTCCGTTTGTGAGAATGCCGCCAGAATTGCGGTGCAACAATCGAAAACAGATTCCGCTACTGAGATCTCCGAAGCATTTCCTCTGCACCAGAAGTGTTTTGTGGCGGTGGGACGAATTCTGCGAAATAGTGCAGGATACGCGGTCGGTTCAGCCATTGAACTGGTTGACCTCAGTGACCAGAAGAAGCATCTGGGGTCACTTGTAATGCGTCCGACTCAACGAACAATCGACGCCTTGAACAGAGCCCCAACACCAGACACCGATCCGACTGCGGAGGATTCCTTTCAGCAGTGGCGCGAGCGCCGGGAAACCGCGAGACTCAAGATGACAAAGCTGTCACGTCGCGAGAAACAGGTGGTTTCACTGGTTGCTGACGGATTACCCAACAAGAGCATCGCTCATGAACTGGACATTAGTGTGAAGACGATTGAAAAGCATCGTGCGAACGCGACACGAAAACTGGGCGTTGGCAGCACAGCACAGATGGTGCGAATTGCGGTCGTTGCCGACAACAAGACTGCAAATGTCGGCGCTGCAGGTATTTCGACAGATAATGGCAGCACCACGCTTCCGCTGCACCACTTTCCGCGTTGACACAGCTTACAAATTGCCAGCGATGGCACTGGCTCGCGGGAGTAATGAAACTGCTGTGAAAAAACGTCTGTGCGGCCACAAATCAACGTGAAACGCTGCAGTCGACGCCCTCACACAGCGCTACGCTGGATCTCACGCCGGAGCCTGGAGAGGCACAGAGCATTCCTCTGGCTTTCCACGCCCCGGCGTGAGATTTTTTTTGTGTGCCACATCAACCCTTTTCACACGAAGTAATTGCAGCACACTCGAAGGAAATTGTTGCCATTGCTATAGTACTCCCTGCCGTTGCCTGTGACGGCTTCGTTTAGCATTTAGGCAATCTCGCGCGGCCCCTGTCTTCGCACACTGTAAGACGACAGGAGTGACCGTCCTGCGGGTTACGTTATTCCCCCGCTGCGTCATTCGTCTGTATCCGGACAGCACCTGGACAATCTGTATGAAGATCCACGAATATCAATCAAAGTCACTCTTCAAAGCCGCTGGCATCGCAGTCCCGGATGGTGTTGTCTGCAAATCGGTAGACGAAGTTGTATCGGCATTCACTGACCTCGGCGGTGAACTGGCGGTGGTGAAGTCTCAGATTCACGCCGGCGGTCGTGGCAAGGGACGCTTCAAGGAGCATCCCGATCAGCCAGGCGTTGTTCTGGTACGGTCTGCTGACGAAGCACGGGAGAACGCAGAGCGAATGCTCGGCAACACGCTCGTTACGATTCAGACGGGCGCAGCAGGCAAGCGGGTAAATACTCTGTTTGTCGAGCAGGGATTGAAAATCGCTCGCGAACTATACCTCGGCATCGTTGTCGACCGTGAAGTTGGCGGGCCGGTTTTGATCATGTCGTCTGAAGGCGGCATGGAAATCGAAGAAGTCGCAAAGAATCACCCAGAAAAAATTCTGGCAGAACCGTTCGATGCGGCCGAAGGCCTGTTCCCTTTTCAGGCCAGAAAAATGGCCTATGCCCTTGGATTCGACAAGACCGCCGTTCGCAATGCGGAAAAGTTTCTGCCAAAACTCTGCCGCTTCTTCGTGGACAACGACTGCAGTATGACCGAAGTCAATCCGCTGGTTCTGACGGAAGACGGTCAGCTGCTGGCTCTGGATGCCAAGGTTTCATTCGACGACAACGCCCTGTTCCGCCATAAGAACCTGGTTGAGCTGCGAGACCTGACCGAAGAAGACGCCTCAGAAGTTCGCGCCGGCGATGCCGGTCTCAGTTACGTTAACCTGGACGGCAATATCGGCTGCCTTGTTAACGGTGCCGGGCTTGCCATGAGCACGATGGACCTGATCAAGATCCACGGTGCCGAGCCGGCCAACTTCCTTGACGTGGGGGGTGGAGCCAACGTGGATCAGGTGACGGAAGCGTTTCGGATCATTCTGTCTGATGACGCCGTAAAAGCCGTCCTGGTCAACATCTTTGGCGGGATCATGCGTTGTGACGTGATTGTCGAAGCATTACTGGAAGCCTACGAAAAGGTCGGGTTCACCGTTCCGTTGGTGGTGCGGCTGGAAGGAACAAACGTCGAGAAAGCTCGCGAAATGCTGGGAGCCAGTGGCAGGGACATTGTCACTGCCGAAGATCTGACCGACGCGGCAAGGAAAGTCGTAGCGTCGCTCTCAGCGTAAAACCCGCAAGTGTCGGGCTGTGACGTCACTTGGCGTCATACCGAACCGCAAACTTCCCGAATCTGAAATGTCAGATTTGAAATCAGCGAGAGTCAATTAATGAGTATCTTAGTCACAGACAAGACCAGAATTATCTGTCAGGGAATCACCGGAAGCACCGGTTTGTTTCACAGTCAGAAGTGTCGCGAATATGCCGCCGAGTGTCAGCCAGGCGTTGACGTCTTTCTCGGCGGAGTGACACCAGGCAAAGGCGGCACAGAAGTCGATGGGTTTCCCGTCTTCAATTCCGTTGGCGAAGCGAAGGAAAAGACGGGCGCTAATACTTCGATGGTGTTCGTACCGCCGCCGTTCTGTGCTGACGCAATTTTGGAAGCAGCGGATGCGGGTATCGAGCTGATCGTGGCCATTACGGAAGGAATTCCCGTAATGGATATGATTCGGGTCAGACGCGGCCTGGAGAAATCGTGCTCACGACTGGTCGGCCCCAACTGCCCGGGCGTGATCACACCCGGAGTTGCCAAGATTGGCATTATGCCCGGTTACATTCATACTCCCGGAACGATTGGCATCATCAGCAAGAGCGGCACGCTTACGTACGAAGCTGCCTGGCAGCTTGGGCGAGTTGGCCTGGGACAAAGTACGGCCGTCGGCATCGGTGGGGACCCGATCAACGGAACCAGCTTTATTGATCTGCTGGAATTGTTTGAAAACGATCCCGACACCGATGGTATCCTGATGATCGGTGAGATCGGTGGCAACGCAGAACAACAGGCCGCCGAGTACATCAAGTCCAGCGTGACAAAACCCGTCGCCGGCTTCATCGCCGGACAAACAGCGCCTCCAGGAAAACGCATGGGCCATGCAGGAGCCATCATTTCCGGCGGTGGCGGAACCGCTGCTGAAAAAATGGACGCACTGCGAGCTGCAGGCGTTGTTGTGTCGGAAAGCCCGGCTGGCATGGGCGAAGCCATGCAGGAAGCGAAGGACACATAGGCCCCTCGGTCATTCCGCTGCAACCTTTGGCAAACTGTCCACGATGCCCGCATTCGTGCGTTTGAGTTCCGCGATCGTGGCTTTGCGCAGTGCGATCAGCTGATCCTGCAGTTCCGGCTTCATGGCCACATTGGTCAGCTCATCGGGATCATCGTGCAGGTCGTACAGTTCCTCAGTTTCGCCCTCAACAAGATTGCGGATGTACTTGTACCGCCCCTGTCGCAACATGAAGTACCACGGAATTCCATTGATGTTTGTTTCCGTCGTGTCAGCCGGCAGCTGATCGGTGTCTGCCCCATAACTTCGCGCGGTGAACGCGGTTAACGATGGGTGATTCCAGTCGGAGTCCGGATGCTTCAATAGCTGCGTCAGATCATGACCATGCATCTTCCACGGCTGGTCAATTCCGGCGAATTTGAAAAACGTAGGAATCAGGTCCACTCCCGAGACTGGATGAGGGACAATCTTCCCCGTCGGCAATTGAGACGGCATACTGACAATCAGCGGCGACCGAATGTTGGCATCGTAGGGAGCCAGTTTTGTGTGAAACCCATGCTGCCCCCAGGCAAAGCCCTGATCGGACGTAAACACAATCAGAGTGTTTTCGTACTGCCCGGATTCCTTCAGAGCTGCCACCAGACGTCCAACGCTTTCGTCCAGTGCCCTGACTCCCTGATGGTACTGCCGCACCCAGCCGTTCAGCGTATTGCCATGAATTGATGTTGTCCCTTCAACCGTCTGGCCTCCAAAACCTCCGTTCATGGAAGGAACGCCGTCGGCGTTGGGAATCCACCGGTTAACTTTCTGCATGTAGGCCGGTTTGCCTGGTCGAGGCGGATAAATATCCTTGGGCACGGGGACGTTGAGACCGGGGTAGTCGTTGCGGTGCCGTTCTGCAGGCGTGAACGGACCGTGAACGGCTCCATAACAGACCCAGCAGTACCAAGGCTTGTCTTCAACACGGTTTTCGCCACGAATAAAGTCTTCCGCCCAGTTTGTGTAATTGTCCGTGCTGTAGCCTTTCGTCAGCTTCGGTGGGCCACCATTCGTTTCGATCAGCTGGTCGTAAAAATAGTTGCCGGCGTTTTCCGGATAACGCGGCCGATTCCAGACGATTTGATGATCCCAGTCACGGTTCGCTCCGGTATCAGTTCCCGTATGCCACTTGCCAACCTGACAGGTCGAATAACCGTTTTCACGAAAGACGCTCGGCCAAAACCGGCACTTCTCCGGATCGTACTCACTTCCAGGATACTGTCCCTCCATTCTCATGGACTCCACGCCATACTGATGATGGCCGGTCAGCATGGTGGCTCGCGATGGCATGCACCACGTTCCGATATAGGCGTACTCGAAACGTACGCCGCGGGTCGCAAGCGCATCAATGTTTGGCGTATTAACCCATGAATATGCCTGCGGATAACAGCCAACAGTTCGGTACGAATGGTCATCCGTGTAAATTAACAAAATGTTGGGACGTGCGGCTTCTGAAACAGCTTCACACAACAGCAGAAACACAACGCACAACAAAACTGGTCTTGCAGATATCACTGGCTGAATCCTTTGATGGTGTTGCCACGTCGCAGCTGAGCAAAACGTGGTCTAATCACAGTCTATTGCGTTGCGGACTCAACAACAACGATTCGCCAGCGACTGGCGCACACAGCCGCAGATCGTTGTATCGGCGTCCACGTCATCTTTCGGATGGACCGGCCGGCGCAACGGAAACGGTCCTTGCGGCTTGCGCAACACCTTTCCAGCACATGGACAACAGATCCCTATTTCTGTGCCACAAAATCCAGCACCCGAGGGGCATCCAGAACGGGCTTCAGTACTTCAACGAAGGCCAGATGCTCAGCATGTGGCAAATAGGCGGCTCGACCTTCATCAGAGTCGAAAGTCACCATAAAACAGTGAGTAAACCCGGCGTCATGCTTTTCCGGGCTATTGTTCCTGCCCCATTCGAAAGCTTTGATCGTATCGATTTTTCCCGGCAATGCGGCAAAGCCTTCCTCAACTGCCGCAATGTCATCTGCCGCGACGTCTTCCTTGAAGCGAAAAAACACCGCGTGCCGCAGCGGAGTTTCAATCGCCGTTTCCGACGGCCTACCCCAGTAGTCGATAACAAAGACCTTATCCATGTGAGGTCGCAGCACATCGCCGAAGGCTTTGTGCGCAGCATGTGGCAGGTATGCCGCCCGCCCCGCTTTATTCGCAAACGTCAGCAGAAAACAGTGTGTGAACCCGTCGTTCAGCCCTTCCGGACTGTTGTTCGTACCCCATTCAAAGTCAATGATCTCGCTGATCTTCGACGGCAACTCTCGAAATGCACCGACCACTCCGGCAACGTCTTCTTCACTGGATTCTTCCTTAAAGGAAAAGAACACCGCATGCCGCAGCACTTTGCCTTCTGTGTCTTCAGTCGTCACTGTTTCTTCCTCGTTGGAGTCTGTTGACGGTGCCTCGCTGGCCGACGGCTCAGAAACGACAGGCTGGTCCACTGGCAGCGTGATACTGTTGGACGTTTCTGCCGAATCCTGGTCACAGGCTGAGCAGGCGATCAGCAGCATACCGGTCAGGAACAGCCGACGAGCAGGGAAACGCCGCTCCATGAGGTCATTGGTGAGAGACAAGTGTCGCATGGTCATTGCTCCAGATTACAAATCTTACGAACGAAGGTGGGGCGATCACTTTAATGACCCTGCGTGCATTTGAATATTCAAGAGTGGCTCGGAACAATCAGGATTTGTATAACTGATCCAGTCACCAGATCATTCCTTCCGGAGTTCACTTCATGTCGAACCCCAACATCGTTTTTTTCGCTTTCATTCTGTTCGTGTCCACCGGACTTATTGAGGCCGCTGACTGGCCACGTTTCCGAGGTGCCGACGGCAACGCGTCCGCGCCGTCGGCCAACGTACCACTGACCTGGAGTGCCACCGAGAACATAGCGCGGAAGGTCGAAATTGCGGGCAACGGAGCTTCCAGTCCGTCAGTTTTTTCTGGTCGTGTTTATCTGACGTCGTTCACGGGGTACGGTCTGAACCCGGATGATCCGGGTAATCGAGAAGACCTGCAACAACACGTACTGTGCTTCGATCTCAATGATGGCAAACTGTTGTGGGACCAGTCCACCAAAGCTTCTGAGTCTGAACAGAAGGCAACTCGCCGAGTCGCCGATCACGGATACGCAACAGGAACGGCTGTCTGTGATGATCGTGGAGTCTATGCTTATTTTGGTGTGTCCGGTCTTGTTGCGTATGGTCACGAAGGCAACCTGTTGTGGCAGGCGAAAACCGGCGACGGTACCAAAGGTTTCGGATCTGCCGCCTCTCCAATTCTGTACCGCGATCTGGTCATCATAAATGCAGCATCGAAGCAAAGACGGTTTTCGCCTTCAACAGAGCTCCCGGCAAAGAAGTCTGGCGAATCGAAGACGTCGAGAGCAGCTGGACAACTCCGATTGTGGCCGCGTCAGCAAATGGGCGAGACGAACTGATCGTCAGCTACAAAGAACATGTGCGGGGGTTCGAACCGGACACGGGCAGTGAATTGTGGAACTGCGTCGGCGTGCAGGATTACGTTGTACCGTGCGTCGTCGTGCACGATGGGATCGCCTATGTACTCGGTGGACGTAAGAACCAGTCCATGGCGATTCGCCTGGGTGGAGACGGAAATATCACCGAATCACACAGAATCTGGGCAACCAACATCGGGGCCAACGTGACATCACCTGTCTACCACGAAGGTCACCTGTACTGGATCAGCGATCGCGGCATTGCCAACTGCACAGACGCTGCGACTGGCGAGAGCATTTATCGCGAACGCGTCAGCACGTCAGATCGGGTTTATGCATCAACGTTGCTGGCCGGAAATCAGATGTACCTGACGACTCGAAAAAACGGCGTGTTCGCGGTCGCCCTGGGCCCGGAATACAATGAACTGGCACACAACATCATCGACGGCGACGACAGCAGTTTCAATGCAACTCCTGCCGTAATCGGCGACCAGCTGCTGTTCCGCACGAATCAGTATCTGTACTGCATCAGCGCGAATTAGTTCTTACGAACGCGCCACAACCATACTTTCGACTGCGCGACAAATGTTCTGGAAGTGGTTTCGAAACTGCAAAATACAAGCACGAAGCGCGAGCGAGTGAATCAAACTCGTGAGAAAACCAGAACGATAACTCACTCGCGTGCTGGTATTGAGACCGCGTCTATTAAGCTCAACCGCGATTCATCAGAACGAACTGGTGTTTTTCAGCGAATTTTTTCCGATGGCCAACATGTCAAACTACGTTCTGCGACTCGCCATTGTCGTGCTTTGCACGTTTCAGACCCTGCCAGCATTCGGTGGGGCAGTAGCACGGGCAAGACGTCCCAACATCATCATTGTTCTTGCCGATGATCTTGGCTGGTCTGATCTCGAGTGTTACGGCAGCGACTTCAACGAAACGCCACATATTAACCAGCTTGCCCAACGAGGCGTGCGACTGACGCAGGCCTACGCCGCGGCACCAGTGTGTTCGCCCTATCGTGCAACCCTGATGACGGGACAATACCCGGCTCAGCACGGTGTCCTGGATTATCTTCGTCCGAATTCCGGTCGGCCGCTGTCAATCAGCCACGTGACTCTGCCTGAATTGCTGCAGCAGAACGGCTATGCAACAGGCATCGTCGGGAAATGGCACCTGTCGGGCTACAAATATCACGGGGCGGAATATGAAGTGCCACCATCTGCTCACGGATTTTCAGAATCGTTTGGAACACCTGTCAAAGGCGTCGGCAACGGGGCCAACTTTTTTCCGTACGTCTTTCGTACACAGCCTGTCAGCTGGCTGCGATTTCCCGGACACCGGCTCGGACCAGACGAGTACCTGACAGATCGAATAAACCTCGAAGCAGTTGACTTCATCGAACGACATCAGGACGAACCGTTTTTCCTGTACGTCAGCCATTTCGCACCACACACGATCCTGAACGGAAAACCAAACATTGTCGAAAAATACCGCCGGAAGCACGCGCCTGGAGCGAGTACCCGCAGCAAATGTTATCTTTGCGAAGACGCCGGCCACTCAGGAGACCACCTCAATCACTGGGCGGGAGACCATAATCCCCATCTGGCAGCGATGCTGGAGAGTATCGACGATGGCGTCGGTATGATTGCGTCTCAACTGAAGACTCTCAGCCTGACTGACAACACGCTCGTCATCTTTACCAGTGACAACGGCGGCGAAACCAACGTCACCTCCAACGCTCCGCTGCGAGGCGGAAAGAGCGAACTCTATGAAGGTGGAATTCGTGTGCCGCTGATCGCCTCATGGACTGGTCACCTGCCAGAGAACGCGGTCAGTTCACACGTCACATCGAATGTTGATCTGTACCCCACACTGCTGGCAACTGCTGCTGTTGCCCCTGCCGCTGAACAGATTCTCGATGGCCGATCGATTCTGAATCAATTGAAGGATCCGAATCAGTCGCAGCCATCTGCTGCATTGTATTGGCATTATCCACTGGACCGACCACACTTTTTGAAGGGGCGTTCTTCCGGGGCAGTTCGTGACGGTGACTGGAAACTGATTGAATTCTATGACACAGACGAAGTTGAACTGTATTCACTGAAGGATGACGTTGGCGAATCGAAGAACCTGGCCAAGACGCGCCCCAGCAAGACTGCTGAGTTGCACTCGAAACTGATTGAATGGCGAAGACAACTGGGTGTTCGGAATCACGACGAGCCGTTGATGGTCGAAACGCGGGGGCTGGTGTTCGAAGATTCGTTTGAACCTGGCACAGTCAGTGAACGCTGGTTTTTTCAAAAAGAATGGTCAGTAAACAAGGGGCGACTGACTCGAAACGAAATAGCTGGAACCAACAAACGCATTTTCATCAGGAAGCCACAGTTCAGAAACGCATTGATCCGCTTCGATTTTCAGCTTAGTTCAGCAGGGGAAGTCCGGCTGATGACTGGCAGCGATGGACACTACAACACCGTGGTCCATATTCGCCCTGATCAATTCTTCATTCAGACAGCAGCCGACAAATCAGTGCCTTTTTTCCCAAGCTATCAGGGTGAATGTGCTTTCAAATTTCAGCCGGACAAATGGTACACAATGACCATTGAGCTGGCTGAAGACGAGTGTATTGCGCATGTCGATCACCAGCACGTGGCTGTGGCTCAGCATCCGATCATTGATCGTGAGCGAACATATTTTGCATTTCAGGTCGATCAGCCTTCGGCGTCGTTCGACAACGTCGAGATCCTGACGGCTAAGCAGCGAAAAAACTGGTCCGCTTCCCGAGCCGAGTTTCTTTCGACACAGGCCTCTCGTCCGCCGATTCAGCGTGCCCAGGACGAACGGTACCAAATGCTGAAGACAAACGTGACGGACCGTCTCTATCGTTCAGATCCAGGATTTCGAGATCTCGTCACCGCAGTGGCCACTGCCAAAGAACATGAAAGGCAGATGTACCCCGATGTCTTCCTGACCATCAAACAGGTGCGAAGACAAATTGAAGACCTCCGTCAAAAACTTCTTAAGTCAGACCCTCACTACAAACAACTGCGAGACACAATAAATCAACACCAACAATCGGTCGTCAAGTTTCTGGAATCTCGAAACACCAGTCTGAAGAATCTGCCCTCAACAGACTACAAGGCAGCACTGGAGCGTACTCGGCAGCGATACATCACTGACACTGACTACCTGCTGATCATGCGGAAAATTGAACAGGCCGAACAGCAATTCAAAGACACGTACCCTCGACTGTTCATAACAAACGAAGAAATCCTGGCAGCACAGCAGGCAGCTCGAAGAAACCTCAGCGATACTCTTGATTTCAAAGCAGTAATAAAGGCCACCGCCACCGCCGTCCGAGCCGAACGCGAATATCTCCTGTCCGCGGACGCAGAGCTCATGGAACTGCACAACACGCTGTTTGGCGCGCATGTGCAGAATTCTGCTCCCTCAGAATAGGCCTGCGCGGAACAGTACTCCAGATGACACGGGTTTCCCAGATTCAGCCAGTTCAGATCGCTAATGTTGCAGATCAACAGTGTTTGCGGGCTGCCATCACATTGAATCTGGGGCATCTACGTCTTTCTTCCCAATTCTGTTTCGCGGCGAGTTTCGCTCCACGCCCCGACAGAAGATGGAAACATCTCGCCGTTTGAAAAATGTACGGTTGTCGCCACGCGTGAACTCGCCAGATACATCCCACCTGCAAAGATTCCAGCTCGTAAACGTAAAGACAAAAACAATTCAACGGGTAGAACTGAACGTTCAATCGATCACCGCCGTCTGTCGGCCGCGGTGCAGGACCTGGATAGGCAATTGACGGGAACCGAAGAGGCAACGGTTGTCCGAAAACTGCTGGCTGAGAATCCAGTGCAACGGACGGACGGCGAACAGAACATGACGCTCACTGCCAACTGGAATCGTTTCCGCCAGTCCTGCGTCAAGCCGGTGGCGCTGACTGCGAGCCACGCGGATTACTGAAGTGCACGGCGGCGCCCATAGTCGTTGTTGACTGATGCTCCGCAGGTGGTTGCCCAACTCCCGGCACTTGTTTCGCCATGCCGAACTTAACGAGCGGTGAAATCGGAACATAGTTCGACCACGCGATCGCAGGCAAAGGCACAGGCCTGTCAGATCGCTGGCAGTCAGACTTTCAGGGGTTTTATTCGGACTCTAATGTCCGTGCATTCGTGTCCCCATGGCCATCATCGCCGAAGAGTGGCCAAGGTCCTGGCACATGGCACACTTAGATAGTTCAGTGTTTGTGCGGCCGCCAGTTCCTATTTCCCTGAACCGCGGTTCGGGTTGTCCCGACCATCGAAGTACTTATCGCGAATCCATTTGGGCTGCCAGACATCCAGCGTGCGGTTGCTGTTGCTGTACACGGGGATCTTTGGTTTCGGATTTTTGACGCTGAGAGGATCGTTGTCACCGAGTCGCGTCCGCCACGACTGCATCAACGCCGTCAGCCGTTCGACTTCCGCAGCATGTGACGGGCCTTCAGCCAGATTATTCATTTCATGCGGATCTGACTTCAGATCAAAGAGCAGCTGGTGATTGATTTGCGGGTAGATGTGCAGCTTCCACCGACCGTCGTTGATGGAACGCTGGTTGTCCTGAAACGGCAGGAAGACAGAGTCCCGTACTTTGCTGGCGATGCCCTGCATGATTGGTGACAGATCGCGTGAATCGATCTCCGGAGGAGGCTTAACGCCGGCAAATCCGCAGACCGTTGCATAGGCATCATGAACATAGGTGAATGCGTTGCTTGACTCGCCCTGCGGGATTTTCGGACCGCTCAGAATCAGCGGACACTGCATGCTCTGCTCATAAATATTCTGCTTGCCCAACAGGCCATGGCTTCCCATGGCGAGTCCGTGATCGGCCGTGTAGACGACGTATGTGTTGTCTGCATGAGGACTGTCTTTCAGCGCCTGCAGAACGCGTCCCACCTGTTCATCAAGATGAGTCACCAGGCCATAGTATTCGCAGAGTTGATCGCTGACGATTTCCGACGTTCGTGGCCACGGAGCCAGCCCCTCGTCGCGTCCCATCGTTGCCTGAGGGGCATTCATGAAGGGATGCTGGGGCAGAAAATTCTTCGGCAGGGGAGGACGTTTTTCGTAGTAAATATTTCGATACGACTCCGGCGGGTTTCGAGGATCATGCGGAGCCGTAAACGCTACGTACAGAAAGAACGGCCGGGCCGAATCAGCGGCCTGAATAAATTCGACGGCTGCATCCGCGAAGACTGAACTGGAGAATCCTCCCGCGGGTCGTTGGCGGCTCAGCTCACCTTCAACCAGATCCTGCACTTGGAAATCCGCATGGTTGGCCATGCCCCCCATGTACACCGATCGGCCGGAAGAAAATGCTCGGCGAAGTGTCGCCTTACCATTGTGCCACTTGCCGACAATAAATGTGCGATAGTCGCCTTTAGATTCCAGCACGGCAGGAAGCAACGGTAGTTTCTTCCAGTCGGATGCGACTTTCCTTGATGGAATGTTCATCCAGTGGCGCCCGGTCATCAGCATTGCACGACTGGCGACGCAAACAGCACCGCTAAAAGATCCCGCACAGAAGTTTCTTCGAAAACTGAATCCACTGATCGCCAGGTTGTCCAGATTCGGAGTTCGAATATGCGGATTTCCGTGTGCCCCAATCGTGTCTGCGCGCTGGTCGTCGGCAAACAGAAAGATGATGTTCGGTTTTGTGTCAGCCGCATTCACCGAGGCCAGCGATGTCAGCATGATCGTGGCGACGAGGATTAACTCTTGTTTCATGGTAGGGGGTGTCCGCATTCGATGTCGGTTTTCAGAGCTGCAAAAACGACGCTGTTCAAGGGCGGAATCCGCTCGGATGTGGCTTTGCCATTCTTGATACAAGCTCGCAGCGCAAGCAATTTTCTTGAACGCACCAGACCCACTCGCTAGCGATTCGAGCTTCTATTGCAGACCTTTCGAAGGGCCTTGATCATAATCACCCGGTCCTTCAGTGGTTCTATGGCGACCGTTCATCGGAGAAAACGTTACCAGTTGGTTTTTCGGGCAGCTTTGTTTTCCATGCAGTAAGCTTGCTGAGCAATCGCCTGATGAGGTCCGGCTGCTCTTCCTTTAAGTCGTTGCTTTCGTAAGGATCAGCGACGATATCGAACAGTTCCATGTAGCTGAAATCAGAATTGGTCATCAGCTTCCAGTTCTGATCCACGATGGCCCATGAAACCCAGTGGTAAGGTTGATTCTTGTTGGGCCAGCGGGAATTCATTTTCCAGAAGAGTGGTTTCTCGCGTTTAACGCTGCCGTCACCCAGCAGCGCCACAACCTGACTCTGCCCGTCAGGTCTGTACGATTTCGGCAACTGCACTCCGGCAACTTCGCAAAAGGTCGGAAGAAGGTCCACGGCCGACATCAGAGACGTCTTGTCGACTCTGCCCGCCGCGATCTTTCCCGGCCAGCGAGCGATAAAGGGAACGCCGATTCCGCCTTCAAACAACGCGCTCTTGTAACCCTTTCGACCTCCGGTGATTCCTCGCGCGGCGGCGATTCCGTAGCCGGCACCCGTTGCCGTGTCGTGTGACAGAGTGAGTTCAGTGGGCCGAGAAGCTCGAGCCGGGCCGTTGTCTGAGCTGAAGATGACTAGCGTGTTATCAGTTACTTTCAGACGGTCCAGTGTGTCAAGAACCTCACCGATTCGATCGTCGGCATGCGACAACACCGAGGCATAGATGTTGTCACGTTCTTCAAGTTCGCGAAAACGCCAGCGGTACTTTGGCACGGTGTGAAACGGAGTATGAGGCTCATGCAGCCACAGGTTGACGAAGAATGGTTTTCCGTCGCGGTGACTTTTCTCGATGAAGGCCCTGGCATGCCGCGAATCTTCATGCACCGGCATCTGTTCTCCGGCACAGTTGAAAGCTCCGTAAGCGTCGTAACCATACTCACTCGGCAAAGGCGAGTCCGGAATCATGTTGTTGGACAAGTGCCATTTGCCGAAGTGAGCCGTCGCATATCCACTTTGTTGCAGAAACCGCGGCAGCAAAGGGACCGTGGGACTCAACCAGTCCGGCATGTTGCGTTTGGCGTTGCTGGGCACCCATGCGAAATGTCCATCGATGTTGTACCGTGCCGGAAAATGTCCGGTCATCACGGCTGTGCGGCTGGGCGAACAGACCCCGCTGGCAACCGTAAACCGATGGAAATCGGTTCCCTCTCCGGCCAGCCGATCGATGTTCGGTGTTTTCACATAGGGATGTCCGTGACAGCTGAGGTCACCCCAGCCCCAGTCGTCGGCGAATATGAAAACGATGTTGGGCCGAGTTGCTGCAGCCGCATGGGACGACGCAAGCAGGATGCTACAGATAATATGTACGAAGGGTTTCAATTCTATTCCTCTGGTTCGCCCTGATAAACGATGACCACATCGCATGCGCGTGGAATTCAAGATGGTCCACAGGCATTCTGGAAACGATACTGCTTGCTATCTAGCGTAGGCTGGCTGCCATGGCGTCTGTCCGTCTTTCGGCTGCAGAAACTGGGCGTCGACGGACTGATACCATTTGTGCAGGCGACTGCGCATCTGTTTAACTCGGTCCGGCATCGCGCCGGCGAGGTCCCTGGTTTCGCCGATATCGGATACCAGGTTGTACAGGTGTACGCGACCGTCTTCGTAACGTTCCACCAACTTAAAGTCTCCCTCGCGAATGGCGCCGCCGGGAATACCGCCCTGGTTACTGTAGTGCGGGTAGTGCCAGAACAGCGAACTGCGATTCAGAGATGCGCCCTGCAGTGCCGGACGGATGTCGATGCCGTCGATGTCATGCTTTATCTTGACGCCCGCAGCGGCGGCAACGGTTGGGAACAGATCAATTGAACAGATCAGCTCGGTACACTCGGTTCCTGCTTTCGTGACGCCAGGATATCTGACGATCCATGGTTCGCGAATACCGCCTTCGTAGACCCAGCCCTTACCGCCTCGCAGTGGCAGGTTGCTGGTGGGTGAGCCTTCGGACGTGGATAGTCCGCCGTTGTCTGACGTCAGCAGTACAATAGTGTTGTCCGCGACTCCCGATGCTTCCAGTTGTTTCAGGACTTTGCCGACGGCCTGGTCCATGGCTTCAACCATCGCTGCGTAGACAGCGTGCTTCTGCAGGATTCTGACTTTGCGCGGCTTGTCACCGAAGATCTGCTCTTCATTCGCGAACTCTTCGCCGGCCACGGCTGCGGCCTTCTTCCGGTATTTCTCCACAAGATCAGGACGGCCCATCAACGGCGTATGGACTGAGTAAAACGCAAGGTAAGCCAGAAAGGGCTTGTCTTTGTTGGCGTCAATGAAGCTGGCGGTTTCACGGGCCAGTCGATCCGGCAGATGATCACCTGCCGGACTTTCGACTTTCATCTGCGGATTCTCAAACGGAGCGAAGTACTTTTTGCCCGAATAAGGACCGCCACGGCTGTACCCACCGATGTTCACATCGAAGCCTCGATTCTGGGGATAGTAGTCCTCACTGCTGCCCAAGTGCCATTTCCCGGCAAAAAACGTGGCATACCCTTTGTCCTTCAGCGCCTGCGCAATCGTGATTTCGTCCAGAGGCATATTGCTGTTCAGGGGCGCCGGATGGAATTTTCCACTTCTCTTGCCGGAGAAGAAATTCGTGGCCTGCACTCGTGTTGGGTATTTACCCGTAATCAGGCTGTACCTCGTCGGCGAACAGACAGGATTGGCGGCATATCCGTTGCTGAATCGCATGCCGGACGCTGCCAGTCCGTCGATGTTCGGCGTTTCGTAAAAGCAATGAGGGTTGTTGGCTCTGATATCCATATAGCCCAGGTCATCGACGAGAATGACAACAAAGTTAGGCACTTTGTCTGCACGACTCTCAGCCGCGCCCGCTTCCGAGACACACAGGCCCGCGACGACTGCCAGCACACATAATCCTGAAAAGATACACCACTTCATCTTGTTCATAACCTGATCCTGTTTTGCCTGAGCGACGACAAACACATTTTCCGCAGGGAACGTGCTGATGTGGAACTTCAACAACAACACGACGTTGATGGGGTCCATTTCGTGGCAAGTGCCGGTGGCGCACTTCTGAAATCACATATTCCCGCGCAAGTCATTATGCGCACGGCCCTGAGCATTGTCAGCCTGCTCGGTTATGCGTCTTGCGAGATGCACGTTTTCGCCGCGTGCGGACTGTTCTTCCAGTGCCCGGCACTGACTGATACGACAGCGAACATTGCATCTGCGGCGTATGAAGCAGCACATGACGACTCACTCCGCCTGCAACAGCACCGATATTGGTTCAATCGGTGTAATCGGAAATCTGTTGTCAAGGGGAATTGTTTACCGGACTGTGTGGACCTGAACATTACGGCGACAAAATTGCAAAGTGGTCGTTGATCTGACAGCCAAATCCGGCCTATGTCCCATGGGTGGGTAATAGTTCGGCAAACTAACGAAGCACGATGTGCCTACCCTTACCAATTCGAGTTATCGGAGAATTGTCCATGAGAAGTATTCTATCACTGTTGGCCGTAGCTGTCATGAGCGGTGTTGTTGCACCTCAGTCTGTCGAAGCTGGCCTGTTCGGCCATTTCAAGAGATCCAGTTGTGACTCATGTGCTCCTGAAGCGACCTGTGCAGCCCCATCCTGCTGTGCACCAGTAGCCGCAACCTGCTGTGCACCTGCTGCTCCAACCTGCTGTGCCCCAGCACCTGTTTGCTGCGAACCAGAACCATGCTGCGACCCTTGCGGCAAACCTCGCTGCCGTCTGTTTTCCGGTCGTCTGCTCAAGAAGCTCCGACGAAAGCACACATGCTGCCCTGATCCATGCTGCGAACCAGCACCAGTGTCGTGCTGTGCACCAGCTGCACCGTCATGTGCCGCACCTGCACCTGCACCTGCACCTGCACCACCAGCAGCAGCACCAGCAGCAGCAGCAGCAGCAGAATAAAGTAAACGAGTGATTCTGCATCAGCAGCACACTAAAGAATCAAAGGCCGGTGACATTCGTCGCCGGCCTTTTTTCGTGCGCGAAAATCAGAACTCGCTTCGGTCATTTTATGTCTTCATGAACATCAGAAAGATGTTCGGTGTGCCGGCAGTGACCGATGAAACTTCGAGAGAGCCGGACTTGATTCGCTGCGCATTGCCGTAAAGTCTAATTCTGTGGCTTGCGAAACGCTTTGTCAGCTTCCGCAGCAAAGACGCCCTGTTTGAGATATGGTCTCGGTCGGGGCGAGAATTTGCCGCCGTGCCAGTGGATGTTTTTGAACAGGGGCACCTTGCCCTGCCAGAATTCGGACACCTCTTCCGGACGTTCTTTTTGTCCGGGCGTCAAAATCAAACTCGTGACGAAATCGTAATTCTCCAGGACGACTCCGTCGGGCGTAACGAATTTCTCCACTGGTATTTTCAGCGAATGCAGTCCTGCGTCGGGCAGATTGACCAGGGCCGTAAAACGTCGGGGCTTGCGTCCGGTGTAGCCACGCCAGCGGTCGACATCCATGATAACCGCCAGCGTGTTGGACGGTGCCGTCGTCTTCACCTCAAGAGCCAGCGATGCTCCGTGCGGTCCGACGAATGCAGGGTCGTTTAACTTGTGAGTTTCGTAGTTCCAGTGTTCCGTATGGTTCACTCCGACCAACGACCAGTCCCGCCAGCCGTGGCGGAAATCTTCGATCAATCGCTCGCGTCTGCTGCCCGGTCTGACCCCTGCTTGGGCCAGTTGCTGCGGCGACGCCTGTTTACACTCACTGGTCACCGTCAGCAGCGCGGTGTCCGCATAACCGCGTGGCATGTGTAGTGCCTTGCTGGTGTCGTAAGTCACGTTGGCAAAGGCGAATAGCGGTTCACCGAGTTCCATCACCTGGCAGGAAGCCATGAATGAGTTGCCATCACGAGTAACCTCTGCAGACCGCCAGAAACGCGCTCGTGGATCTCGGTCGTAACCGTAGAAGACAGAAACCGACTTAAGTTCATGCGAACCCGAAAGATCAGGTTGCACGATAAATCGCGGGATTCCGTCGCCTGATTTCAGTTCCAGTCGAGAGGTGGCGGATTTTGGAAATTCAAACGTACCCTGCAAATGTGTCTCGAACCAGCGCACTCGCGCGGCGTAATTGTCTGCGGTAAAACGATGGTTCATGTGCGGAGTAAACGACAACGCTCCATTCTTCTGCGGCAGCGAGCGAAATCCCTGCAACACCAGTTCCATCGGCGAATTAAAATCGTTTGTTGCTCCCAGAAACATGACGGGGCATCGGATCAGCGGCCAATAGTTACGAGCGTCGAGCGTTCTGTTGTACAGATCGAGATTCTGCTGCATTCGCCGAGCGGACCCAGGCACCCCGGCGATATCCGAATAAAGGTAACCACTGCCACCCACGGAAGGAGAAGCAGCTGTCACGCGCGGATCAATGGCGGTCAGCACGGTCAGTCGGCCTCCCATACTGTGTCCTGTCAGTCCGATTCTTGAACCATCCGCCTGGGACTGTCGTTCGAGAAACGTAATCGCCCGCCGTGCTGCCGCTGAGTACAGCAGCCAGCTGCTGTTCCAGGGATGAGCGACGCCGTGCAGGGTGCCCGCGCCGGGTGTTACATCGTTGTGATGTTTTGGCTCCAGAAAGCCCGCCGGGATTCCTGCCCAATCCGTGTTCGGATCGCCCTGTTGTCCAATCACATGTTCGCCCCAATTGACGGCGACCGCTGCATAACCGTGTGAGGCCCAGAACCTGGCCGTCTCCGGCATCGCTCGCTGACCGCCGCCGTGTATCTGCACAATCCCCGGCAGTCGCTGGCCGTCCTTCGGAAAGGCGTAAAACGCTGCGACTCGAGCTTTCTTTCCACTCCATGTCCCCACCACATAACGAACCTGCCGCAGCACGATGCCGTCGTCGATCGATTCGCGGATGATTTCTGTTTCCAGGGGTTCAGAACGAGGATCAAAGTCAGCCCACGTCTGTTCGACGGACCGTGGTACGTCCTGAGCGGAGACACCACGCGCGGTGCCGAATAAAAGAAGAATCAACAGCGTTCGCACCACCACACCTTCTCTGATTCCTGATTCGACTATCCCATTCCGACAACATGGTACTAATAGTCGTCAACCCATTAATAATAGGGCAGCAATATCGCCACGCCTCGATGACGGGTCCTGTGACCGCTTTATTCGAACACGTCAGCCAAGCCCGCGCTGTTGGCGTCTGAGTTCGGCGGCGAGCAGATCTTCCAGAAAACGCAGACGCTGTGACGGTTCCGGTGGCTCGACCTTGAGCTTGCCTGTCAGGGATTCCACCATCGTCGCCAGCAGTTGTTCCCGCTGTTGAACCGGCAGGCTGTTCCAGCGTTCGAGCAGCTGTTCGACGCCCTGAAGATCAACATCGTTCAATTGCGATAAGCCTGTCGGGTCGAAACGGAATTCACTTTCCAGAGCTGATCGTTCAGCCAGTTCCGTGCGGACGGCACTTAGCTCCTGTTGCTCGTCAGACACGACAACCGTTCCCGCGATCATGTCGCCGGCTCGTTGACTTCGCACAGAGAGGACCGGCACAATCCAGAGAACCGGTATGTGGTCCAGTACGCGAAAGACATTTCGCACCAGAATGCTTGGGGCATCCAGGGAGAATCCGTCGGCCTTGATCACGCGAATGTTCGACATGCGTTTCCCGGGCGTCTGCCCGCGCATGAAGAACTCACACAGACCGAAATAGACGAAGCTGCCCAGCCCCCAGACCAGCATGATGATGCCGATGAAGATCATGACAGATTCGCTGTTGCCATCGTCCAGGCCGGAGACCACTTCTGCAAGGCCCTGAAACGAAGTGCCTGCACAGAGCAGGACGAACAGCAGGCCAAACGTCAACACCCACACAAAAATCTGGTCCACGAACCACGCCACGTAACGTGTACCAAGACCGGCCGGTGAAAAATTAACGGAAACGTTTTCCGGAGTTTCGAAGTGCAGATTGGACATCAGACTCACGTTGCTCGCATGATAGAATCTGCCCGGCAACGAGTCTGGTTGTATTCCACCCGCCTACCCATCAGACTTCACCGGACATCGACACCAGTGTCGATAGTGGAAGGGGAGTATGAGTAGTTTTGTAGGTAGTCACAAGCAGGAATGGGATGAACTGGCGAGCCTGATCGAGCGAGGTCGGAAGTCGGTTCGTCGTCTTTCTCCTCAGGAACGTGAGCGTCTGGACGAGCTTTATCGTCGGACGACCGTGCATTTGGCGCGCGTCACAACGCAGACTCGAGATCAGCATCTGATCACGTACCTGAACAGACTGACCGCAGCAGCTCACAGTCTGATCTATCTTCCACCACGTCAATCGATCTGGCGTGGGGCCGTGAAGTTTCTGGTGGAAGGGTTTGGCCGTGTCATCATGCGCTATTGGCAGCTGCATCTGATCTCTGCGGCGCTGGTGATTGCTGGTGGTCTGATCGGTTTCTTTGCCGCTTCGTCTGACCCGCTGGTGGCTCATGCACTGTGGCCTGCTGCGGATACGCGACAACCCGGTTCTACGCCGGAGCAGTTGCTTTCGGTGCTGCGATCGGGACGTGATGAAGGAGGTGGCCAGAAGTTTCTGTTCGCTTCGTTCCTGTTTCAGCACAACTTCAAAGTTGGCCTGCTGGCGATGGCAACCGGCGTGCTGGCGTCTGTGCCCACTGTCTTTCTGATGGTTTTTAACGGTATGCTGATGGGCGTATTTGTGGCCATTCATTACCAGGCAGGCATTCGTGGTGAGATGTGGGCGTGGATTCTGCCTCACGGAGTCACAGAGATGGGAGCGATCATTCTTTGTGGCGGCGTCGGCCTGATGCTGGGCCAGGCAGTCGTGAACCCCGGTATCAGATCTCGCAAACAACAACTGCTGCACGCGGGGCGAGAAGCTGCAGGAGTCTGTCTTGGCGTGGCCGGAATGCTGATTGCGGCGGCCTTCATTGAAAGTTATGTGCGTCAGAGTCACTGGTCGACATCGACGCGTTTGCTGTTTGCATTGGGAACTGCCGTCTTCTGGTCGGTGTATTTTGTATACGGCATGCTGCGTGAACGCGCTGAGACACGGTCGTCAGTCGAAGATCCTACTACAGTAGATTTCGTCGCCGCAGATCGACGAACTGATTGATCAACGGCAACGTGACCTGTTGCGGTTCCACGTCAAGAACGTGAACGCCTGCTCTTTCCAGCACATGTAAGGCTCGACCACGATCCCTTAGCAACCGAAACGTCACTGCCTTTTTTGCACCGTCAACCACGGAATCGGTTGGTTCGCGGATGATGTCGTTCAGAAGAGGTGTCTTGAGAGCGGCGAACAGAACAAGGTGGCGGCGACTGAGTTGCTGCAGCGCTGCACATTGCAATCGAGACGTTTCTGCGTCACTGAGATCAGACAGTACGACCAGTAACGATCGCTTGGCCTGACGCGTCTGAAGTTCAGCATGAACCCGGGTGAAGTCGGATTCGTTCCATCGAGTCTGCAGGTCATACACCGATTCAACGATATTGCCGAGGGACCTAATGCCGGATACTGGCGGCAGAAATCCGCGAATCTCGCTGTCAAACACGGCGAGTCCGCAACGGTCACCACTTTGCAGAGCAACGCGAGCGAGATTCAGCGCGGCGTCGACGGCACAATCCAGTTTCGAGCCGCGATCCGTGTCGCTTCCCATCAGTCGACCGCTGTCAATCAGAATCACCACGTCGCGGTGTCGTTCTACCTGAAATCGCCGCACAATGGGCTGACGCATTCTTGCGGTGGCCCGCCAGTCGATGCGACGCGGATCGTCTCCATCACGAAAAGCATGCAGTGACTCGAACTCAGTGCCTGACCCATGCTGTCGTGTACGTGTGATCTTGTCCAGCAGTTGCAGCTGAGCGCCCGTGTCCTTCACCAGTTCTTCAGACGAAGCGAATGTCTCCGGGAGCACGCGGACGGATCCGGGACAATCAAACGGTTTTTGTGCTTCAAACAGGTTGAGCGGTCCGGCAACGCGGATCCAGACAGGGCCGAAACTGTGGCGACCACGCCGAGGGATGCGGTAGCTGATCGCCACGTCCTGCCGGTGAGCCGCAGCGATTTCGCAGGAGTGCAGCGAAAATGCGGGAATGCAGTGCTCCGGGACGACGTCTCGGACATCTGCGATCGCGACATGTGCTCCCGAGTTTTCGACGTGAAGAACTGTTTCGAACGTCCGATCACGAGCAGCGATTACGGGCATGGATCGACGAACAGAAAGTTGCTGCAACAGATTCGCTGCCTTCCGTCGATCGATCTCGGCCACCACGGCCAGACCCACAGCACTCGCTAGCGGTACCACGACAAATGCTGCCTGGAAGAATACTCCCAGCGACAGCACCATCAGCAGCCCGGCCAGGACGACCAGGCGACGACCGGGGCGGTAGTTCACCGCGGCACCTCCACAAATTCGATCATGCGTGTCAGAATTTCATCGGCTGTCGTGCCTTCCAGTTCTGCCGCAGGGCTCAGCACGACACGGTGGCGCATGACGGGAAGAAGGGCGGTCTTGATATCATCCGGATTGACATAATCGCGGCCGGAAAATCGAGCCAGGCTCTTGGCCGCCATGATCATCATCAGGCCGGCACGCGGACTGGCTCCCACGCTCATCGATTCATCGTCTCGTGTTGCCTGCAGCAGTCGCTGCACATACCGCACAACTTCATCTCGGACAAAGGTTTCCCGAATTTCGTTGCGGGCAGCCAGCACATCGTCGGATGTCATGACGGTCTGAACGCCGGACTGAGCATCGGCAGCGAGCCCGGCGGTGGCATGATGTTCCGTCAGCACGCGAATTTCGTCCTCCGGAGGTGGGTACGAAACGTGAACTTTGAACATGAAGCGGTCCAGCTGGGCCAGCGGAAGCGGATACGTACCTTCCTGTTCGATGGGATTCTGAGTGGCGAACACCATAAACGGGGCTGGCAATAAATGCGTGACGCTGTCGTACGTCACCTGCAGTTCCTGCATTGCTTCCAGCAGGGCCGACTGCGTTCGAGCGGAAGATCGATTGATTTCGTCCGCCAGCAGAAAGTTCGTAAACAGCGGCCCCTGCCGAAATTCGAAAGTTCGCGTATCATCCCGGTAAATCGATGATCCGGTGACGTCGTTGGGAAGCAGGTCCGGTGTCATCTGAACGCGGTTGAAGTCCAGGTCCAGGGCTGTTGCGATGGTCCGTACCAGCAATGTCTTGGCAACGCCTGGCGGTCCTTCCAGCAGCAGATGTCCGCAGCTGAACAACGCCGCCAGAGAAAACTCAAGCACCTCATCCTGACCGAAGATGACCTTTTCCAGTTCCGTTCGAACGGCCTTGTATTTCTCTTCTAAAGACAAGCTGACATCCTCCGCATCGCGTCAAGGGTTTCTGATTGTGACCAACGTCGCCTTGATTGTATCGCTTGATCGACCGAATGCGTCGCATCCCGCAATAACTTCGCTCGTTGAGTTTCCTTTCGTGCCATGACCGTCGCAATCGTGTCGACGTCCGTGGTATCGGGTGGCAATCCCATTTCGACACTCAACTGGCGAAGAACGCCGTTTCGCAATTCTTCAACCAGTCGCCCGCGTCCACGGCGACCTTCTGAGAAGAACCTGGCCATGGCGTTGACGTATTCTCTGATATCTCGTCGACGAACCCGATCATCCGACAACGGCGGACCCGGAAAAACGGCTTTTCGCCACGTCGAAAGTCCCAGTACGATCAGAATCCCGATCGTCGCGGAGGCGTAGTTCAAATGTGTCAGCAGATACAGCGGTTGTCCCCGTACACCAAGCCCATGATAGAATTCGTCAAACAACACGCTTTGACCGTTCGGTGCTAACAGACGTGCTGCCAGGATGCTGTTGTCGCTTCTGGCAATCAGACGATTTGTCAGCAACAGCGGGTCTGATATGACAACAATCTCTCCCGCACCTCGCTTAAACCGAGCCGCCAGCATGCGTATGTCGTCACCGACCGTCCATGTCACACTTCCGTCAGGCGGCTGAGTGCAAACAAGTGAGGCGACGTTATCTGCCGGTACTGTCAGCTGATTCACCACACCGCTGAGGTCCTTGAAATCGCCTTCGACGTTAACTGCAACGTCCTGCAGCATGCGTAGCGGAACATTCATGACGTCCAACAGCTCGCCTGCGATGGTCTCTGCATCACGCGATGAATCGTTGGACGGCCGTCGCGCAGTGCGTCGCTGCACGGTCGCCCCGCCTCCAATAAGACTTACGTCTTTAAGGCCGACGGCTTCCAGAAACGTTGGCGGCGTTTCCTTCAGTTGTGCCAACATCATCTTCATTCTGAAGTCGTCAGGGTCACTTAGCGCGACGACGATTCGCCCGCCATCGTTAACCCAACTCAGCAGCTCGGTCAGGTACGAGGGTTCTGTGGCGACAATAGTTGCGGTAGGGTTAAGAAAGGCCACTGTGCCGGCTTTCAGACTCGCAGAATCCGGAGGAGCGAACTCACGATCAACCTTGACTTCCAGTTCACCCAGCGTTTCGAACAGCCCGCGGTATCCGTGGCCCTGAGTCCCGAACGAGTCATTGCCCATGCCACCGGAATCCGGTTCACGAATCATCGACAGCAGTGAAGTCATGATTGACAGCACAAGCAGGACTGTCGCAGCAATGACGGCGTTACGCACTGACAACACGGCTGTTCCCCTGCAGGACAGCACAGATGCTGACATGTTGAGACTGGCAGACTTCGTAGTCCGTGGACTCGCAGCTTTCGGTGCCGTACCACTTCCGATCAATCAGGTCGGTGATCTGCGCAAGCGGAGCCGACAAGGGCGACTTCTGATACCGGCGCAGCAATTCACGGTTGGTAATACCCACACGCAGTTTCTTTTTCTCTGATTGTTCAATGCGAACAAGGGCGGCCTTGAACAGGAAACGCACCGCTTCCACGTATTGGCCGGCAGTCGCTGCAAGCTCTGCCGATCTTTCCAGATGTCGCGGGTCAACGCTGCGTTCACGGTCACTCAGCACTGACGATTGGTCGATCCTCGAACGCCGGACGGCGTTAACAAACGTCCAGATTATGTGTGCGATCAGAGCCACCAGGATCACGACCAGAATCACGACCACGAAGATCTGTAACACCGGTGGCAGACCGTGTAACGATTGAAAAATCCAGACAATCGGCTTCAGGATCCAGGACAGTATCGTCAGCCAGAGCCCCTGCGATTCGTCGTCAAGGCCCTGGTCCAGCTGGTATTCCGGGCGCGACACGACCTCGGCGGCCATTCGGCGAATCGTCTCGGGCGACTTCAACGAAGCCAGCATTGCGGTCACCCCCATCGACAAATCCGCCGAAAAAATGAGGCCGGTCTTTGCGAACATCAACGCTGATCCGCTTCAGCGCTTTCGTCGGCAGCGTTGTCGCCCATGGATTGGGCAAGATGCTCCAGGTCAAAATTCTCGTGACCACAGCGACAGGAGAAGTAGAACACGACCATAGCGGCCGTCGAAAGAATTGTCATTGCTGCCTGCATAATGATTCGCAGGATTATCTGAGCATGCACCTGAGGAACAAGGCCAGCAACCATTCCGACCCCGGCCCCGATCACCAACATAAGAATTCCCAGAACAAACACTGTGTTGATGTTGCCAGACATCAGTTTCTTGCTGCGTCCCAACGCTGCTCCTCCACTGACTCCTTCCAGCACAACGACGTGAGTTGACAGGCCAAACCAGACCAGACACAGAATACCCGGTATAATGAACAGAATAAAACCGCCCATGATGGCAAGAAACATCAGGATCGTAGTCCAGAACAGGGGCAAGAGTCGGGACAATCCGACCTTAATGGAATCAGCCGCCGACGCTGGCTTGCCGAGATAGACTTTCGCGACGGCATCAACAACGGCGGCATTCGTCAACGGCAGCACAATAAAAATAGTCAGCAAACCTGAGCCCACTGTCAACGGCCAGAGTTTTAGCGCCGCTTGGTTAAAAGCCATGAATTGTTCAGGAGACGCCCCCATTTGCGGTGCTGCTGGCAAGACGGACAGCATGACAAACGACGATATCAGCGAGAAGGGAATAAATACGATCGCCATGATGCTGAACAGCAGCCCGAAGTGATTCTTTGTCAGAGCAATGGCCTGGTCCAGAATCCCGCCAAACTTTAGCTGCTTAATCTGGTATGTCATTAAGTACTCACCTTTGAACACGTTGACGTATGAACGCGAGAATCCAGAGGGAACGTGCGCCGCTGCTGGCTTCTTAACGTCGCGCCGAACCTTACGGCAACACACCCAGGCTATTCAAGACCCTTAGGTTAAATTCTGGGGAAACACGTATTGGTTTGCAAGTGATCGGCAAACCGCGACGCACTCCTCACGTGCCGAATAACAGGTTGACAGCTGACTGATTCTTCCCGGTTTGGTAGCCTTTGAGACGGAAGAATAAACAATCCTCGGACTGGCATTGCGTTTGTTGTTGCCAGACGAGCGAAACGTTTTCCATGTATTCTGGACACTACCATGTTTCATGAAGAGTTAGAACGGATTCGTCTCAGGCGTGCGCGCGACGAACGAGATCTGGTTCCAAAAATGTTGAATTGCATGACCAGGAGTGTGGACACCCTTTCGTCAGGTGTTCTCATGGTGGCGACACTCCTTCTTCTTCGAACCGCGGCGTTGGCTGATGACGTCTACGATGTTGTCGTTTACGGCGGCACCAGTGCGGCGGTGACGACTGCGGTTCAATGCAAAGCGATGGGCAAATATGTGATCATCGTCTGTCCGGACATGCACCTTGGCGGACTGACATCCGGCGGCCTGGGATGGACAGACTCAGGAAACAAGAACGCCATCGGCGGGTTAAGTCGCGATTTCTACCATCGCGTCTGGAAACACTACCAAGACTCGGACGCATGGAAGTGGGAGGACCAGGCAAAATTTGGCAACCGCAATCAAAGTCCTCCAGGCAAAGCTGGTGACGGAGCAGCGATGTGGGTGTTCGAACCAAACGCGGCGGAACGCATCTTCGAGGAAATGATTGCTGAGGCTGAAATTTCCGTCTATCGCAATGAGTGGCTGGACCGCAGACCGGGCAAAGGCGTAAATCTGGTGGACGATCGTATCAGGTCCATCACGATGCTCAGTGGCAGGACGTTTCACGGACGCATGTTTGTGGACGCGACGTACGAAGGTGATCTGGTCGCGGGCTCAGGTGTTGATTTTCACGTCGGACGTGAAGCGAACGCTGTCTACGACGAAACGTGGAATGGAATTCAGGTCGGCGTTCTCCACCACAGTCACTGGTTTAAGAAACCGGTGGATCCCTACCGAATTCCCGGTGATGCGTTGAGTGGTCTGCTGCCAGGTGTCAGCGCAGAATCGCCCGGCATCAGGGGCGAAGAAGACCACCGTGTTCAGGCCTATTGTTTTCGAATGTGCCTGACGAATGTCGACGAAAATCGCATCCCCTTCGCAAAGCCGAAGGGTTATGACGCGTCGCAGTACGAGTTGTTGCTGAGAGTTTTCGACACCGGTTGGCGCCAGATGTTCAATAAATTCGATCCCATGCCCAACCATAAGACGGACACCAATAATCACGGTCCGTTCAGCACCGATAACATCGGCATGAACTACGATTACCCAGACGGCAGTTACGAACGCCGCCGCGAAATTATTCGCCAACACGAGGTCTACCAGCAGGGCTTAATGTACTTCATGGCGAACGATCCGGCAGTCCCCGCAGACGTCCGCGCTGCGATGTCAAAGTGGGGTCTGGCAAAGGACGAGTTTAAAGACAATGCTGGCTGGCCTCACCAGATTTATGTGCGGGAAGCACGTCGCATGATCGGCAAATACGTCATGACAGAGCACGACTGTCTGGACCGCGTGGAAACTCCTGATTCGGTCGGTATGGGTTCTTACACGCTGGATTCGCACAACGTCCAGCGCTATGTGACGCCGGATGGTCTCGTACAGAACGAAGGTGATATTGGCGTCGGAGCGCCGCGACCCTACGAAATTGCCTACGGCTCCATCGTCCCCAAGAAAGCACAGTGTCAGAACCTGCTGGTGCCGGTCTGTGTGTCGTCCAGTCACATTGCTTTCGGCTCCATCCGCATGGAGCCCGTCTTCATGGTACTGGGACAGTCGGCGGCCACGGCGGCCTGCCTGTCGCTGGACAGCGACATCGCGGTCCAGGATTTGCCGTATGGTCAATTGCAGGCGCGTCTGCTGGCTGACGGCCAGGTCCTCGAATTGGACGACCCGTACGCAATTTCGTCTCGGAAGCTGAAAGGGACAGCCATCGACGACAGTTCCGCATCGTTTGTCGGGCAATGGCAGCGATCTTCTGCTAATAAGCCGTTTGTCGACAGTGGGTATCAACACAACGGCAATACAGAGCGGGGGCAGAAGTCTGCCATTTTCGAAACGCAACTGAAGCCTGGCCGTTACGAAGTACGACTTTCGTACCCGCCCAACAACAATCGGGCACAGAACGTTCCAGTCACGGTCATGGACACGACAGGCACGAAGACCATCAGCGTCAATCAGGGAGAAAAACCACCGATTGACGGAGTCTTTATCAGCCTGGGCCAGTTCGAATTCAAGGACGTTGCCAGAGTTGAAGTCGGCACGACAGATACGAACGGCTACGTCATCGTCGATGCTGTGCAGTTCCTGCCAGTCGGTGAATGAGCGTTCCGGCGACAGTCCCGGAGGAATTCCACAGAATCACTCGGGAACACCCTGGAAACGTGGATATTGGTGTCCACCGCAGGTCGCTGTTGACGGGATTTCCGGACTTGGAGAGAATTCCCGCCCACATGGATGTGATGCCTTCCGCACTGCCGTCCGGAACGCAAATCTTATCTACCTCCCGGCAGGACGCCAGGAATGAGTGAAGTGGCTTTAAGTCTGCAGCAACTGCTGCCCGAGCCTCGATTTGTCGACTGTCGCGACATCGCGGTTTCGCGTGTTTCGACGGACAGCCGCCGTATCGTTCCGGGGGATGTGTTTGTCGCTGTTGCCGGCAACACGTGTGACGGACATGCCTTCATCGATGAAGCGATCTCAAATGGAGCGACCGCGATTGTGGTCCAGCGGCTCATCGGCGAAGTCCGGGTTCCTCAGTGTGTCGTGAGCTGTACGGCGACTGCGCACGCGGTGATCTCTATGGCCCTGGCGGTCGGTCTGCAGCAGTCAACGATTGTGGCGGGCATCACCGGAACGAATGGGAAAACAACGACATCATGGATGTTGCGGTCAATTCTGGAATCGGCCGGTCATCGTACCGGTCTGGTGGGAACCATCTGCACGAATGATGGCGTCCGCTCCGGCCCATCGACGCTGACGACACCTTCTGCAGGGACTCTGGCCGACCACTTTCATCAGATGAAACTCGCCCGGACGCCATACTGCGCGATGGAGATCAGCAGTCACGCCCTTGTGCAGAAGCGGTGTGCGGGGATTCACCTGTCTGCTGCTGCTATTACGAACGTGACTCAGGATCATTTTGATTATCACGGAACGGCCGAAGCGTATCAGACAGCGAAATCTGATATCGCCGGACTTTTGTATCCCGATGCGCCGTTGCTGCTGAATGCAGACGATCCAGGCTGCCAGAGGGTCATGAAACGTTTCGGTAATGAGGCGCGCATTGTGACCTACGGAACCGACAGTCCGGATGCAGAATTGCGTTCGACGGTGCTGAGAAGAACTCACCGTTCTCAGCGTGTGCGTTTGAATCTGGCTCAGGGTGATGCAGAATTCCGACTGAGACTCATTGGCCGATATAACGTTTCCAACTGTCTGGCGGCGGCCGGACTTGCGGAGCAGTTGGGCGTCAGTCTGGCACACATCGTGGATGGACTGCAGGCAGTTCACGCAGTGCCCGGACGTGTCGAACGGATCGACGAAGGCCAGCCCTTCCAGGTGCTGGTAGACTATGCTCATACGCCTGATGCACTGGCACAGTGTCTCGGCGCGGTTCGTGACTTTGTGCCAGGCCGACTCATCTGTGTGTTCGGAGCAGGAGGGGAACGTGATCGCAGCAAGCGGCCTCTGATGGCTCACGCCGCAATGGCTGCGGACGTCGCCATCGTCACATCTGACAATCCTCGCAGCGAAGATCCCTGTCAGATCATCACCGACATCACTGCAGGATTTTCTGCGGACGCTGTGTACGCGTCGGAAATTGATCGCCATGAAGCCATATCGGTGGCCCTGGAACAGGCTGAACCCGGTGACATGGTCGTTGTCGCTGGCAGGGGACATGAATGTTCACAGGAAACTGCCGGCGCTATGCTGCCATTTGACGACCGCGAAGTAGTCCGACAACTATTACGCGCTGCGGAATCCACGGATATCGACGATTTGCAGCCGCGATTCTCTGTTCAGAGGTCGGCGTGATATACTCCGGCACTTTTTCCCCGGAACAGCCGCTCGCTGTGAGGTTTGGAGTTTAATGCCCGGTCGTTGGACAGTAGCGACAGGAGACGTCGCGGAGAAGTCAGAAACATGTCGTACCGGTAAACCATGCGGGCGCGTCAGGGGGAGGTCTGTTGATGTCGCCGGAATTGATGAAGTTGGACTTATCCGGGCATTCCACACACGACGATGTCAAAGTCAGCATCCGTCTGCCATTGTCGGCAATAATTGCCGTACAGACATTTACCGAAGGAATGTGTGCGGCACAACGATGCGGAAAAGGCTGACTTGAACAATGCATCCATTAACTGTCCAGCACGTTTGTGAAATTGTTGATGGAACGATCTGTGGTGAGGTCATGACTGCAGCCACGGTGGGCGGATGCGTCATCGACAGCCGACACGTGCAGCGAGGTGACGTTTTCATTGCCTTGCCGGGCACGCAGACCCACGGAGTTGAGTTTTGTGCTGCGGCGCGGCGTGACGGAGCTGCGGTCGTCATTGTGGATGAGTCTGCGGCAAACGCCTGTCGCACGCCACATATCCGGGTTGCGGATGCCGAGGTGGCGCTCGCGCGGCTCGGCTGGCAAAATCGCCAGACCAGTGACGCGCTGGTGATCGCGGTTACCGGCAGCGTGGGCAAGACAACTGCACGTCGTATGATTGCTGCCATGCTGGAGTTCGTGCACACGGGGATTCAGAGTCCTCGTAATTTCAACAACCACCTGGGCGTGCCGATCAGCCTGCTGGAACTTCAGAGCGGTGACGAATTTGCAGTGATTGAAGTTGGATCGTCGGCACCCGGTGAAGTGGAAATGCTGGCGTCCATTGCGCGACCCGAATTCGCCGTGGTGACCACTGTGAGTCCTGCCCATCTTGACGGACTGACATCGCTGAAGGCCGTGCAGCAGGAAAAGCGGGCGCTCGTCGCCGCGCTGTCTGAAGACGGTGTGGCATTCCTGAATGTTGATGATCCTCTTGTCGCCGAAATGAGGAAATCAGCGGCTGGACGCGTTGTCACATTTGGCACAGCGAAAGCGGCTGAGGTCCGTGCAACTGCCATAAAGATGTCTGATGATTTTCTTAGTCTGACGGTGGACGGAGACGTATACACTGTGCGGGCCTGCGGGCGACACAATGTAACAAACGTTCTGGCAGCAATCGCGATCGGTCTGGAAGTGGGCATTGCTCCTGAACAGATCAACGCCGGGCTCGCAACGTACCAGCCGGAACCCGGGCGGTGCTGTCCTTCACGGATCGGTTCATGGACGGTCATCGACGACACATACAACGCCAGCCCTGCTGCTGTCAGTGCAGCGATTCGGATGGCGGAAGAATTTACGCAGTGTCACCATCGTGTGCTGGTGCTAAACGACATGCTGGACCTTGGTGAGCAGGCCGCTGACCTGCACTATGGCATCGGTGCGGCACTGGCAGCATCAAGGCTGGACCATATCGCCGTCACGGGAGACTTTGCCGGTGACGTCGTCGACGGTTTTTTGGCGTGTGGCGGAGCACTGAATCGAATTTCGTGCTTTGCCAGTCTGGCACTGCTGACTGCAATGCTTGACTGTCTGCTGTGTGACAATGACCTTGTTCTTGTTAAAGGTTCGCGCGCCACCCGCATGGAGCAGGTTGTGGAATCACTCAGGCGGCGGGCCAGCACAGACGTGGCTGAACGCCAGGCTGCGTAGAAGTGGTTTCAATACCGGTACGCAGCGCCAGCAAGTGAGCTTCCGATATGGTTTTATCGCGAGTTTGAGTCACTGGCTTGCGTTTCGCGCTTGTCTTCAGTGGTTTTGAAACACTTGTAGCGTTCACACAGTATTCGCGTGACAGTGTGCGTCTGTGGTTGTCGGCGTTTTCAACTGTCGGCCAGTTCGCTGTTCAGCACGTCGACCATCATCCGCAATCTGCCGACCGCACGTCGGTTGAAGGTAAACGACAGGCGAGCAAGTTCCTTCAGATGCACGTCGTCAGCCTCCAGTTTGTGAGGTTGCGCCTTCTCAATGCGGCCGGATTCCACAACGTCCTGAAATTCATCATTCAACCGCTCGATTAACTCATCGGATGGTTCCTGGTGAAGCCTGAGCACCAGTTGGTCCCGAACAAACCGCATGCTGTTGTACACACTGTAAAACTCGAGCACTTCGTCGATGGCTTCTTCGACATCGTCCGTGACTCTGAACAGACTCATGTCGCTGGGTGAGATCATGCCCTTTTCAAGCAGTTCCGTTTTGATGTAGTCCAGCCAGCCCGACCAGTACGTGCCGCCCGGTCTGTCCAGAAAGACCATCGGCATCAGGTCGCGTTTGCCCGTCTGGACCAGCGTCAGTGTTTCGAACGCTTCATCCTGAGTTCCGAAGCCACCCGGACAGGAAACGACCGCGTGGACTTCCTTCACAAACAGCAGCTTGCGTGTGAAGAAGTACTTCAGATTAACCAGCTTGTCGTCGCCTTCAATGATGGGATTAGCTTCCTGCTCAAAGGGCAGCAGAATATTCAGCCCCATTGCCATTTCGCGACCGGAACCGGTGTGTGCGGCCTCCATGATTCCGCCACCAGCACCCGTTACCACCATCCAGCCCTCTTCGGCGATGCGTTTGCCAAACAGTTCTGCCTGCCGCCACTCGGGAGCATCAGGGGCGGTCCGTGCGGACCCGAATACGGTAACTTTTCGATTGCGTCTATACGGCGTAAACACCTTGAACGCATAACGCAGTTCCCGCAGGGCGCGGCTGAGGATCTTCAGGTCGCCGCGAGTTGCACCGTCGGCCGCCAGCGTATCCGCGGTCGCTTTGATTTCCTGAATCAGCTCAGAATGTTTCCGAAGTTCCGAAACATGTTCGATCACTTCCAATTCTGAAGCACGCGGATGGGTACGATGCTTTTTCGCCATGTGCTCGTTGCCTCCGTGCAAATACGATCGTCAGTATCGACGTCAGGATTCACCACTGACGCCAGTGTGCCCCGAGTCGCCGAATCAGCCATGCGCGAGACGCCCTCTCTGCCTTTCAGCCATCGATCGCCTGCATGGCTTCGCTGCGAGTATCATAGATGGCCCAAATGGTATCCAAAGCCGTAATCTTCAGAAGTTCACGGGCCATGTCGTTGGCGGCACACAGAACCAGCTCACCACCACGACGTTTGAGAAACTTATGACAGCGCAGCAGCAGTGCCAGAAACACCGATCCGAAGTAGCCCACGTCCTTCAGGTCCACGATCACAAGCGGGACTTCCTGGGTCGTCAACGGATCCATGATCACATCAGCGGCCTGTTCCACGAGCTCCCAGCTGAGAGACTCGACGGATTTTGCCGGGATTACTACGACAACATTGCCGTGCCATTCGATTTCGAAACTGTCCAGAACTTCTGACACGTATCACCTCGCAACAACAGGTATATCGTGGGCGATGGGATGCTATCAGAGACGCCACTCATCGACCAGCCAGTGACGCGCACCCGGCTGTCGAGCTTTACCTCACCCCAGGGACAAACAGGCGGAGAGACGTAAAGACAGGGTTTTCAGCCGGATTCACTTGCAGTCGACGTGCCTTTGCCGGCAATAGACGGACTGTCGTCTGGATCACGTGCGGTGGCTGTCAAATGTCATCGCGATACACAGTGACAGACTCGGATACGACCAATGGTTCCGCCATCTGCCGGTATCGAACTCTGGCTTTGACCAGACCGTTGCTGACCGGGCGAGCCCCCGTCATTTTGATCTGGAAGGCCTGTTTCTGCCCTGGTTCGATTCGCACGATCACGTTGTACTGCACCACATTTCCGGCCAGAAGTTTTGCCTGAACTTCTGAACTGCCAGCCCCGACGACCTGAATTTCTTCCGGAACATCAATCCGCAGTTCAACGTCCGTTGCGGCGGCAGTGCCTCGGTTATCAATACTGACTGTAAAGCCGAATGTTTCTCCCATCGCGACCGGCCCGTCAAGCTGGCTGATGTCAGCACTTACATTGTGCAGGTCTTCCACGACCGTAGTGGACACGTAGTCATCGCTGCGGAAACCCGCGTTCTCCAGTATTGTGACCGTGCTTTCCCGGGAACCCGCTGACGTCGGCATCAATTCGATCTGTAACTGTTTCTGGCGGCCGGCACCGATTCGATGGATGGTCCACGTCACGCTTCTGCTCTCTGCGTCGTAACGACCCCCGTTGTCGGCACTGATGAATCTCATGCCGTCGGGTACCTGTTCAACCAGTTTGGCGTCGATGGAATCAAAGTTTGTTTCGTTTGTCACAACGTTCTCGTAAACTCCAGCGCGGCCGACGTAGCGTCGTTTCGGGCCGCGTCGAACGATCTGCAGTTGAGCGCCGACGACGTTCGTCTGCCAGGTTGCCTGTTCGCTGCCGGTGCCAGCCGCTGTCAACTCTGCTTTTGTCTGATGCTCTCCGGGCTCCCCTGCGACGACAGACAGTACAATTTCCCGCTGCTCACCGGGTCTAATGGCTTGAATCTCGTATTCAAGGTCCCGACCCTGCGGATGATTGAATCCTCCACCGTTGGGCAGCAGCGTGCGCAGAAAGACATCGCGAGCTTCTCCACTACCATCATTCGTGATGATATATCGATATGAGACCTCTTCGCCGAGCTTCACTTCCTTCGGGCCCGTCATCTGCAAACGCAGTCTGGGGGCGGTAACGACCGTCGTCGCCTGAACGCGCGACTTGAACTTTACGGATGCCACGCCATCCAGCGTACCTTCTCCGGTGGGCGTGACCTGAACCTTGATCTCTTCGGTATCGCCTGGCTCGATGGCGTCAAAGCGCCAGATGAGCTTGCCGGTGGAACGATCAAAATCTGGTTGCGGTCGCGCACCGTTCACTTCCACGCTGCTGGTGACTTCATCTTCCACAATGACCTCAAACGCGGTGGCATCACCTTCATTGCGAACAAAGATGCTGTAATCCAGCGGTGAACCAACAGATGCGTTTTGCCGAACCGTTTTCTGCAGCACAAGATTAGGCCGCATGACAGCTGAGATGACACGGACGTCGGTATCTGAATTCTGTTGGGGAATCTGACGAATACCGTCGCGGGCAGATTCCCGACCGGGTATTGCTGCAGGTGGCTGAGCGTTGAATGTACGAGGCCTGAGTTCGGACAGTCCGGGAGAAGTCAGCGGCGGAGTTTCTTCGAACTGTCCCGGTCGCGGAGACGGACGGATGTCGAGAGAATCTACTGGGCGACCTGCAGGTGAATTGCCCGCACGGTCGGGGCTTTCAGGATAGCGGCTGTTCGGAAGTCTGATGTCAGTCTCGGAGTACGTGCTTTCCGGCTGGGGAAACGAGGGATTCATCAGCGGCGAAGTGGCCGGCAATTCCGGAACTGTCTGCAAATCGCCAGTTGATGGAAGATCTTCCGCGAAGGGCAGAGCCGCATCATTGCTCGATGGGGTCGTCAGGGGTACTGAATCCACAGGGATGGAACTCGGAAAATCCGAACTTTCGCCGGGGTCACTCGTGAACGCCGGAGCCGAATTCGATGACGGCTCGCGCGGTGTTGGCACCAGGTCCGAGGTAAAGGGGCGCCTGCTGTTGCCTGATTCGATGGCTTCCGGTTGCGTTGATGCAGGCAGTCCGGGAAACGGATTGTCTTCCTGGTCGATCGATGCAGCAGGTTCCGGTTGGCCACCGAATGGCTGATTCTCCGGCGTCAGGTCAAACATCGGAACATCATTACTTAACGAACGAGGCTGTTCGTCGGCTGGAGCGTGTTTCAGCTGCGGTTCATCGGACCCATAGAACGGTGCAGTCGTACCTGGCTGTGTCTGCACGGTCTGCGGAGGTGTGACCGATCCCGTTGGCGGTGTCGTTGTGGTCGTGTTTTGTTTTTCGCCGAAGAACAGGAATGGATCAGATTTCCTGGGAGCCGGCACGGGGAGGTCCGCAGTCTGTTGGCTGGTCGCCGCAGGCTGGCTGTCTGGTGCGCCCTGGAGATCTGTCGCAGCTCCGAACAGTGGAAAAGACGTACTGGCAGGAGCCTCTTCGGCGACGTTTGGCGTCGGCCGCAGTGCCATTGGTTGAACGCCAGCTTCTGCTGCCTGTGAGGATGCGATGGAAGCTGTGTCTGCAGTGAATTCAGGTTCGCCTACAAGACCCACGGGTTCGACGACAGACTGGTCACTGCCTTCAAATTGAGCTGCCACGGCCGGTGTGACCTGCAGTTGGGCTTCTGTAAAAGGGTTACCTTCCACGCCAATCTGCTCGGAGCGCACAGTCGTGTCGACTGACGGAGTAAAACCCTGCGGAGGCATGGACTCGCTGTGAAAGTGCCCGTCAGCGGAAGCCAATGACGTATCAAGTGGTGGCTCTGTTACGTTGAACCCTTGTGTGTCAACGTGGGAGCTTTCCATCGCCAGGTCAAATTCTGACTTTGTCGTGGCTGCCGTCAGGGACTCTTCGCCGGATTGGATGACCAGATTTTTCAGGGCTGCGTCGGTGGACGTGTCAGCCACGGAATCGGGGCGTGACAATCGGTTCTGAACCTCAAGTGTGACCAGGCTGCCAATGCCAATCACGCCAACGACCGAAACTGTTTTCCAGAATGATGCCTGCATGGGAATCCTTCCCCTGCCATAAAAATGATGGCGCGACGCCCCCGTCAGACATCGCCAAACGTCCGTGTACCTCGTGCGCTTCTACCAGATCTGCCAAATCACCGAAAGGCGTGTTTCGGCAGTCAATATCCGGTGAATCGGCAATCGCTGCACCTCGCCCGGTCGTCACGAAGTGAAGAACGCGACGACCGAACATGTGATCTCGGGCGCGACCGGTGTTCGGGACGACACCGTGTCAACCCAACCGTTGGCCCGCATTTTTCGGCAATCCTGGCCCCACCCGCAAATTGTTCGATCCGAGACCAGAGCAGTCTCGTAACCAACGAATATTCGTTTCATTTGTGGAAGTTGGCCGTCTGAAATCAACGCCAAAAAGAGGCTACTACATGCAATCTGTTTCCGTTTTAGTCCTGTCTACGAAATACCTGACCTTCCTGGGCTGCACTTCCGAACAGACGAGGCAGCCTCCAGCTTCAACTGAAAGTACTCCGACTGACAATTCGGGTACGGATTCGGTAGACAGCCCGTCCGACTCAGTAACTGCCGATCAGACAAACACGGCGACGAAGCCGTCGTATTCTACGAAAGACCACGGGCAAAGATAGAATTCGACACTGAGTCGGATGGGACGACTCCCGTGACGATTGATCTATCGCGGATCATGCTGAAGAACGGAGATCTTGAGCAGATGACGAAGCTGACGTCAGTGCAGAAGCTGAAGCTTGGATATACACAGGTAACAGATACGGGGCTCCAACCGCTGGCCGGGGCAGAGCACATAAATTCATTGTACCTGAATCGTGCGGGTATCACAGACGGCGGCGTCAGACATCTCGCCAGCATGACCGGGACGAAGGTGACGGATGCGGACATTGAGCAGCTGAAGGCCGCGGTGTCGAGCTGCAAAATCACCGGATAACGTAGTCCCCGTTGCCCCAACCACTTTATGAAAATGGTTTCTGCAGCACGTCAACAACGCTTCAGCAGAAAGTAAGCGCAGTACAGGTTGCCAGCCTGTGCTGCGTCAATGCCCAGGGACGTCCGCGGGCCACGGGAAGTTCGTTTCCAAACGACTCATGTCAGCTGTAATTTGGCGACTATTCCCACTCAATTGTTGACGGCGGCTTCGAGCTTACGTCGTAGACGAGTCGATTAATACCGCGTACCGAGTTGATGATTCGTGTCGAAATCCGCTGCAGGACTTCGTGCGGGAAGGGAAACCAGTCGGCCGTCATGAAGTCTTCGGATTCGATCGCTCGAATGGCGGCCACGTTCTCATAGGTGCGGCAGTCGCCCATCACGCCCACACTTTGGACCGGCAGCAGCACAACAAATGCCTGCTGAATGTCTCGATACAATCCTGCCAAATGCAGTTCTTCAATCAGAATGGCGTCAGCTTCACGAATAATTTCCAGCCGTTCCTCAGTGACTTCGCCGAGACACCGTACGGCCAAACCCGGACCAGGAAACGGATGTCTCCAGACCATCTGTTCCGGCAGGCCGAGTTCCAGGCCCATCCGACGCACTTCGTCCTTAAACAATTCTCGAACGGGTTCGATCAGTTCGAAGCCCAACTCTTTCGGCAACCCGCCAACATTGTGATGCGACTTGATCGTGGCCGCCGGCCCGTCCGGATTGGCCCCGCTTTCGATGACGTCGGGATAGAGAGTCCCCTGTGCCAGAAACTTTGCATTCGGAATGGATTTCGCTTCGTCGCGAAAACAATCGATAAAGACTTTGCCGATGACCTTGCGCTTTGTCTGCGGATCGGAGATGCCGGCCAGTTCCGTCAGGAATCGCTTTCGAGCATCAACAACGTGCAGGTCGGTCTTGAAATGATCTGAAAAGTGTTCCTCTACCTGCTCGCGTTCACCTTTTCGCAAAAGCCCGTTGTCCACGAAAATACACGACAGCTGGTCACCGATAGCTTCTGAGATCAAAGCCGCCACTACCGACGAGTCCACTCCGCCGGACAGGCCGCAGATGACCTGGTCTGTACCGACGGCGTCCCGAATCAATTGTTTCTGCTGTTCAATTAACGACGAAATACGCCACGAACCGCTGCAGCCGCAGATGTCCCGTACGAAGTTACCCAGCAATTGAGATCCGTGTTCCGTGTGCGTGACTTCCGGATGAAACTGGATGCCGTAAATGGGCAGATCCTGATGCTGAATGGCGGCATTCGGACAGGTTTCCGTAGCGGCGATCACGTTAAACTTTCCGGCGACCGTATCTACCTGGTCGCCGTGGCTCATCCATGCCGTAAATGTTTCAGGAATCCCCGCGAACAACGCGTTGATCGTCGTTGTCGAACACGGCGCTCTTCCAAACTCACGTGAATCGGCAGGCTGAATACAGCCACCCAGCGTCTGGCACATCAACTGCATGCCGTAGCAGATTCCCAGAACGGGAATGCCAAGATCAAAAATGACCGGGTCCACCTTCGGTGCGCCGTCACCGTACACGCTGGCGGGACCGCCGGACAGGATCAATCCCTTCGGACGCAGTTCTCGAATTCGTTCTGCTGTCAGGTCGTGACGAACGATTTTGCACAGCACATTATTGTCACGCACCCGCCTGGCAATCAGTTGGGCGGTCTGAGCGCCAAAGTCCAGGACAAGGACGACATCGTCCTGCTGGTAAGAGTTGACGCCGGCTGCTGAGGAGTTGTCAGCCGATGCAGATTCAGTCATTTCTGTCGTTCGCTTGTTCAGATCACGTGAGTCAATGAAGCAACAAAGACCAGACCTCGCGAAGAGACCTGGCCCACCAATACGGTTTCTGAGTTGATACCAATTTGCTGCGCACTCAGTAGAGTGACGGTTGCTTTACTTGATGAGGGTGGCGTCGTGCGGCACCGCGAAAATCGGACGATATAGACGTCCACTGACGGAATAAAAAAATGGGGAAGGGGCAAAGGGACAATGTTAACGATCGTGCAGCTGTATTCAAGAGAGCAGCGTTAACGACATCCTGTCGCGGTGCCCGGGCGTCAGATTTTTCGGGAACTGTGGATTTCCCTGTTCTCTGACGTATTCGTGGGGGGCACACAGCCCGAGCGTGACGCCTGTTTCCCAACAATAGGTCAAATGAATCGTCTCGGACGGTTTGAATCTGAGTTGAGGGTCATGCCCTCCTGAGGCAGACGGAGAGAATGTACCTTTTTCAGCTGGCAGATCGAGTTTCACGAGGACTTCGCCAGGTCGCGCCGGAACGTCTGGAACGCCACCGTCGCTTCCTGCTCACGCAGCAACTGCCCGATGGAGGGTTCCGCGGGCGGGAAGGCGAATCCGATCTGTACTACACAGGTTTCGCCGTGAGGGCTCTGGCCGTCTCAGGCGGACTGGATGTGACTGATCGTGAGCGTGTGAGCGACTTCCTGAGTACCCAGCGGCCGACAGAACTCAGCGTGATCGACCTGCTCAGCTGGTTGTACAGCGCTCTGGTTGTTCAGGCAGCAGGCGGTGCGGACCTATTGTCTGAGGCACCGTCTGACTTTGCCGATCTGATCGCTGCAAAGCTTGAAGCAACTCGCGTGGAAGACGGTGGGTATGCGAAAAGTACGGAAGGGTCTGCGGGCAGCACCTATCATTCCTTCATGGTATCCCTGACATACGAACTGATCGGCCGAAAACCGCCGCGACCAAATCGACTGATTCAGTTTCTGTACGATCGACAGCGAGATGACGGCGGATTCGTTGAAATCGCACCGATGAAACGCAGCGGAACAAACCCAACTGCCGCCGCAGTCGCACTGCTAAACAGCCTGGGCGGGATGGAACACGACATTGCTGACGACGTGCAGGGCTTCCTGACCGATGTTGTCAGCACAGAAGGTGGATTTCAGGCGAATACCCGGATTCCCTTCGCAGACGGTCTGTCCACATTCACCGGACTGCTGACAACGAAGGACGTTGGCGGAAAAAACATCATTCCTGCGGAACGAGTTCTGAAATGGCTGACGACGCAGATCGAATTGCCCACCGGCGGCTTTCGCGGTGCCAGCTGGGACCAGCAGGCCGATGCCGAATACACGTTTTACGGGCTCGGAATCATGGGACTACTGCACACCGAGTGAGCAGAATGAGCGCGACCCAACCGAACATTGAGGTGCTGCTGGTTGTTTAACCGCGTGCCCCGCGGACCGCGATTCTTCGGAACGACGACTTTCCCTGACACCACGAACCTAGACCATAACTGCAGTTGAACCGGGCACGAAACCGATTGTCCAACAGGAATTTCCCGGGAAATCGTGCAAGCAAATCGCCGTCGTAAACGACTCTGTGATTGTAGACCACACTGCCGAGGAGCGTTCTCTAAAACAGTGTCTTCACAGCATTACGTGTGCGAAACAGCAGCAACCCGCGGTGAAACAGTGCCGACGGGTTGCTACAATCCGGACTCCACTCTACCCGCCGGAATTGCCCACCTCGAACTTTTCAGACTCGAAACAGCTTCTATGTGTAAGCCCATCCCTCGCTCCGTTTGTGCGATTCTTCTGTCGAACCGACTGCTGTTTGCCGTCGCCCTGATCCTGTGTTTTACAAGTGAATCGCAGGCGCAGCTGGCGGGGCGGCTCGCAGACCGTCCCCTTGGCGTTGGGTACCTGAGGAATGTCAATCAGGTGCGGATGCTGGAGTATGGAAAGCACCTGACCACCCGACTCGCACTGGAAGCGTCGATGTTCGACAGGATTCCTGAGGAGCAAATGGACGGATTTCGATCAAACGTCGATCAGGCCGTCTCCGGTACCGCGTGGTATATGGTCCAGGGACTAATCCCCGCCTTTGAGAACGTCTCTTTTCAGCAGGTCGTCGACGAAGCTGACGCAAAACGCATGATCGACGCCCAGAAGAAAAGGTATGGTGCCAACGGAACCATACATACAGAATCGAACGGCCTGTTCAAGCTGACCAGCAGGAACAGTTGGAACCAGAATATCCCTGATGGTCAGGACCCGGATGAATATGTCAAGCAGTTTCAGCATTCCACAGGCAACCGTGGGCTGCAGCGAACGGCAGAAGTTATCGAAGTCGATGGCAGAAGGATGATCGAAAACTCGTTTACTGTGACTCAGTACTTTCGCTATCAGAATCAGCTTCTGTTCAGTGGTAACTTTGAAGAACTGTGGAACATGGAGCTACCCACTGCAGACTCACTGACCAGTGGAGTGGACACACTCAACGACATGGGCCTGGGTGCTTACTTCGACAGAATTCCAGCTGGCATAAAAACACTCGGCTGGAGCATGTTGAGTTCCGGGGCCAGCACTCAGATGCAGCAGCGGGACGACGAAGATCAGACGATCGCAGATTTACGGAAGTCGTCGTATCAATCCGGTCTGGATATTGCGAAGGCGCTGATGTTCGATGTGGACGAAGCACGTGGGTGGCTGCGGTTTGCGACAGACGAGCAGCAATCCGTGCGCGGAGAATTGAACTTTGACACGCGTCGCAACAGTGCACTGACAAAACAGCTGGAAAATGTGTCGTCAGGCAACAGTCGTTTCGTCCCGATCCTGCAGGATGACGCCGCCGCAACACTGCATGTATGTCTGCGGGCTTTTAAGGAAGCGGACCCGCTGCTGACTGCCGTCGGGGCATGGCTGCAGAAATCCATCAAGGACGCCACAAACAGCGATTCCGTGATGGTCGACGCTGGCAGCGTTCTGGCAGAAACCTTATCGGGCATTTCACATCATCAGGTACTCGAAGCATTCGTAAAGGTCGGCTGGACAGAAGCATCCGGTGGAGTTTTCTACGGAGGACTCCATGTAGATGACAATCCACGGCTGCTCCGCAGCCTGCACAGTATGATCGTCGGAGCGGACAAATCGCCCGGAATGGCAGAGTCTTTTGCGATTGTCGAGATGGACGGGCAGGAAGTGATCAAGGTCACCTCACCGGAAAATATAACGAATGAATTCTCTGAGAAAACGTCACTGTCGCTGAGCCACGCCTATGTCGTCCACCAGGATTCATGCCTGTGGTTCGCTGTTGGAGGTGAAAACGCGATTGAGATCATTCGGTCATCCGTTGCGCGATGTGCTGCCAGTGGTCTTGCGGCAAGAACACCTTTGGTGACAGCATCCATCGACATGGACCGCTGGTTGTCATACCCACAGGATGATTCCACAGGCATTGCCGGTCTGCTTTTGTGGCTGGATCTGAACCACCACGAATTTCCGCCGAGTCCGATATCGGTGTCAGTTTCCACAGGCTCGAACAGTGCAGAAAAGCCAACGCCACTGCTGCAACGTGTTGCTGATCTGGGCGGTGAAATGCAGGCGGGAGTGACGGTAATCGCGGACAGAAACGGTATTCGGCTGAATCTGAAGATGGGCGAGGTGCTCGCAAATTACTACGTGGCTCGCATGATCGACATGCAGGAAACAAGGATGAAAATGCAGCGTGCGAGGGCAGAAGAACGTGCAGAAAAAGCCAGAGAAAAAGCTGAATTCAAAGCGGGCGGTTAGCACGTGCCGCTCGCGAAGGCCGCCGGTGCCTGTGCGAGATTCACTGTCCGTTATCCCTGAACGGTGACTTCAGTTCGGGGCGCCAGTGCCAGCCGTCCGGCCCTCACAACGCCCCCCTGCATAACAGCGATAAATCGGTCGCGATCTTCCAGAATTGAGATGTCGGCAACGACGTCGCCATCAATAATCAGTACGTCAGCCAGCTTGCCGACTTCCAGTGTACCGAACTCGTCACCGCGCCCCATGATTTCAGCGCCCGTCTTTGTGGCACACATGATGGTTTCCAGTGGTGTAAAGCCAACTTCCTTTGTGAAGTACGTGAGTTCGCGCGCGTAGTCTCCGTGAGGATTCCAGCCAAATCCGTAATCGCCGCCCATCCCCAGTCGTCCTCCGGCCCGCAGAATTCGCAGCGCACTTTCCGCGCCTCCTGCCAGCGTTTCCTGGTGACCGTCGATAACATTCTGAGGGAGACCAAATTCTTTGCCGCGGATCACACTGGCCTTTTCAAAGTACAAAGCCGGTACGACCGGCACGTCTCGTTCCAGCAGTAAATCCATCGCTTCGTCATCCATGAAGGTGCCGTGCTCCAGAGCATCGTAGCCGGCCCGCAGCGCATTCTTGATGCCCTCCGTCGCGCGACAATGGCCGGTCACTTTCATGCCGTGATTATGAGCGGTCTGAACGACAGCGTGCATTTCGTCGAAGGTCATGCACAGCGTGTGGTGGTCGTTCGTATCTGGGGCGGCCGCGTCTCCGGTTGGGTATGTTTTCACCCATTCCACGCCATCTTTGACCAGTGAACGCACAGCCCGACGCGCATCGTCGACACCATTGATAATGAAGACCAGCCCCTCCATGCCGATCTTCCGGAACTCCGGATTCCAGTCCATAAGCCCACCAGCTGAACAGATCTCTCGACCTGACGAAGACAACCGTGGTCCAGGAATCAGATCCTGTTCGATCGCCGTCTTCAGCCAGAAATCCACGTTGAACAGACACCCGCCGGATCGTGCCGCAGTGTATCCACACTCCAGTGCAAGCCGACAGTTGACGGCCGCCAGCAGACTGACATATTCGACTGGATACTTTATATCCAGATCTTCGAGTGCTCGAATGTTGAAGTATGTGCCGTGAAAGTGTGCTTCGACCAGGCCAGGCATGATCGTGCCGCCGTTGGCGTCAATCTTATGGGCACCCGCTGGCAACTCGGGAGCGTCTTCAGCAGTACCGACATAGTCGATACAGCCATTGGTAATCACAACGACACCGTTGGGAACAGCTGCTGCGCCCGTGCCATCGATAATCTGACCGTTGCGAACCACAACAGTGCCGTTAGCTGTTTTCATATTGCCACCTTAATGAATTGTGCATACGGGAAAGTAGAGAAGGTTTGAAAAAATGGTCAGGCACCAATAGCCGGAACGGCCCTTCGAGTGCTGCGCACTATTGATGCCTGACCCCTTTTCCGAGTGCACCGGGCATTCACAGGCGATAGAATTCCTGAGCCGTTCCGCCCATAATTTTATTTCGCTCTGTTTCACTGATGGCCCCCAGAACTTCACCCAGCGCGTTGTACACTTCTTCGTAGGTGGCCGCGAGTTCACAGACTGGCCAGTCGCTGCCGTACATGCAGCGTTCCGGGCCAAAGGCTTCCAGAGCCGTTTCGACATACGGTTTCAGGTCGGACGGTTTCCAGTTCTTCCAGTCAGCCTCCGTCACCATCCCGCTTAACTTGCAATAAATGTTCGGAAATCGTGCCGCCGCCTTCAGATCCTTTGCCCAGCCAGCAGTCACATGGTCTTTGATCTTTGGCTTCGACAGATGATCGATCACCATTGGCAATTCGGGCAGTGCTTTCCCCAGCGTCACGGCGTGCTTCAGGTGTTTGGTGTAAAACAGCAGGTCATACGGCACGCTGTGCTTCTGCAGAACCTTCAGGCCATGCAGTACGGCTGGCTGAATGATGAAATCGTCATCGGGTTCATCCTGCACAACGTGACGAATACCAACAAATTTGGGATGGTCTTTGAACTCTGCCAGTTGTTCTTCACATTTTCCCGACGCCAGATCAACCCAGCCCACGACGCCGGCAATGAAATCGTTCTGTTCCGCCAGTTTCAGCACCCAGCGGTTCTCTGTGACGTCATGCTGAGTCTGCACAAAAACCGACTTGTCGACGCCACACGTTTTCAGGTGACCCTGCAGGTCCGCCGGAAGATAACTGCGACAAATCGTTTCGTGCTGTTCCGTGTGCAGCCAGCCGTAGTTAAAAGGCAGATCCAGCTGCCAGAAGTGCTGGTGAGCGTCAATGATCATTGGTTTTAGTTCCTACTTAATGGAAACACACGTATCGTCCATCCTCGGATGCACGATACGGAACAGACGTGCAAAGCCTACTTCCAGCAATTCACGGATTCCAGCGACGGAGTACAGTTGCACGATTAATCAGCGTGGTTGATTCAATTTCAAAAACGTCCGCCAGCGGCCTCTCGTAGCGCTCACAGTATCAAAGCACTTGCGGCAACCGACTGCGCAAGTACTTGTAGCAGTGACTTCGCAACTGACGTGTTCCGGATATCTGCCCCGCGAACAGGCGACTGACATGCAGGTCGTGCTCAGCGTCTGGCGACGATCTTGCCGTAAATCTGCTGCCATCAGGCACGAATCTACCAGAAACGTTCTTGTCTGCGTTGAGCTCTTGCGTGTTTGGTCTTGCGCAGAACGCAATTGCACAGAACAAGTCTGTAGCCGATACCGCGAAACGCCAGGTGTTCTTTGGCGAACTGCATATGATCACCCGGAAGTCCAGCGATGCGTTCAGGGCCGACGTCGCGCAGACATGAAAAGATGCTTATCGATTCGCCATGGTCGAGGAAATCGAACTGTTTACCACCAGACATAAACTGAAACGACGGACGACCGACGACTTCGTCGCGATCACCGATCACTCGACTTCTTATAGCGTCCTCAAAGACCTCATCGATCCCACTCTTGAAATCGGCATTCGCAAAAACACTGCAGAAGATGGGGGCCGGCATGGCTGCAGCCGGCGCCACAGTAGAAAAGTTAATCCAGACGCCTGTCCAAAACGACCCAATGAAGGAATACGTCACACCGGAACTCCGCACCGGGATCTGGAAAAATTCATTGCCACGGCCGGAAATTTCTACAAGCCGGACAAGTTCGCAACTCTGTACACTTATGAGTGTACGTCGATCCCCAACGGCGCGAACACGCACCGCCATGTGTCTTCCGAGAAACGCCGCCGGCGGTCCCCTTTTCCTCTTCTGATTCCATTTATCCCGAAGACCTGTGGATCTATCTGGAAGTGCACCGCGATCACGCACAACTCAAACGTTTCTGACGGCTGGATGTTTTCGCCAAACAAGGTCCCTGGCGGCCCAATGGATATCCGTTATGCCAGGCGTCAGGCGGCGAATGAGCCGCTGTTTGAAATTTGCCAGACCAGAGGAAATCCGGAATCGCACCCATAGCTCTCGCACAACGACAAGTTCACTGACTTCGAACAGTTCGTCAGCCTGTCCGCTTCCGGCTGCAAGACAGTTTGTGAAGAACGAAGTGGAAAGCAGCGACTCCAATAAGAGTAATCGGCACTCAACAGCCGTTGCTCTGACGTCTGCTGTGCCTGGTACTTCTAACGCGGTTTCCTCGGTGGCCGCATGATACCCAGCTTGTTCATGCGGTAACGAAGTGTACTGGGGGCGAGTGCCAGGCTTTCGGCCGCCTGTCCGGGGCCTTTGATGGTCCAGTCGCACTGTTCAAGAACGCTGATGATATGTGCGCGGGCGACATCTTCAAGACTCGCAGACGACGAGTGGAATGAACCAGGCCGAGCCGGCGCGTCGAGCGAATCATCCAGTACCAGGGTCCGTGCCGGCGAAAGAATCATCGCCCGCTCGATCACATTCTCAAGTTCCCGGACGTTGCCCGGCCAGTCATACTTAACCAGCGTCTCCATGACCATCTGTGGAACCAGTTCGATTTCCTTGCCGAGTCTGGCTTTCTTCTGCGTAATGAAGTTCCAGACCAGCAGTGGAATGTCGTCACGACGCGCCCGCAGGGGCGGCACTTCAATCGGAAACACCGCCAGCCGATAGTAGAGGTCTGATCGGAACGATCCCTCGTCTGTCGCAGCGTGAAGATCTCGATTCGTGGCTGCCACGATGCGAACATTGACTTTGGTTGTCTCAGACGAACCGATCCGTTCAAACTCACCCTCCTGCAGAACGCGTAACAGTTTGGACTGTAAGTTCAGGTCGAGCTCGCCGATTTCGTCAAGAAAGATTGTTCCCTCGTGGGCCAATTGAAAACGGCCCAACCGCTCCGACAATGCACCAGTAAATGCTCCCTTGACGTGACCGAACAGTTCGCTTTCGATTAGTGAGTGCGGCAATGATGCACAGTTGACCTTAACCAGCGGACGTTCCTTTCGTCGACTGTGACGATGAATCGCCCTTGCTAACAGTTCTTTGCCGGTTCCGGTTTCGCCAAGCAGCAACACGCTGGCATCGGTCGGCGCCACTTGTTCCACTTTGCTCAAGGTGACACGTAACGGGTCGGTTTCCCCAACAATTTCGTCGAACCCGATTGTGTTCTTGATTTCCTCCTGCAGGTAGACGTTTTCCTGCTGCAGCCGTTCCTTGAGTTGGGTGATCTCCCGGAAAGCGCGTTCAAGTGCATCCTTCGCCTCCTTGCGTTCAGTGATATCCTTGGCAATACCGCTAAGATAACTCAGCGTTCCCTGGTCCTCCCGGACCTGAACGCCCTGATCAAGAATCCACCGAATCGATTTGTCCGGGCGGACGATCCGGTATTCAACACGGTATTCGGAGGTCTCGCCCTGCAGCCAGTCGCCAAAGGTGACGGAGATGCGTTCTCGGTCATCAGGATGAATGGACGACGTCCAAATCCTCGGATCCTGGTAGAGCTGTTCGGCAGTAACCCCCCAAAGCCGCTCAAAGGCCGGGCTGACGTACACCACCCGCTCTGGTTCAACCTTGAGAAACCAGAACACCTGGTCGATCGCATCTGCAAGTCGCTGAAAAAGCACCTCGGGATCGTGCGGTGCTGCTTCCGTCTCCGGCGAACTTGTATTGCTGGAGCTCGTTCCCATTTACGACCGCCTCACCATCATGTGTTGTCGGAGCGAAGTCCTGCTCGCTTTGAATAGAAACCGGACTGACTGTACGCCTCACTCACCGGCGTTCACACAGCGAACCCGTCCACCAGGGACGTTTATCACTAAGCTCCAGCAACGGCCAAGTGCTAATTATGCTGCCGAACGGCGGCTGCGGGCAACTATTCGCCCCTCGGGGCAACAAATCGTCCCCAGAAACTTTAAAGACACATCCTCTGCCATGGCCAGTGATTTTCACAACCTCCTATAGATATATGAGTTAGGAGGTTCTACGAAAGTCAGCGTCTGGATTGGCACATGAAATGCTTAATCCGAAAATCTGTATTCACCGACGCATGTTCTGGCGCATTCCGTCGCCGAAATAGTCATTCTAGAGGCCACCGACCCAAAGGGGTTAATCCCCGAGGAGAGTTCAATGTTGGTTTTGAGCAGGAAAACGAGCGAAGTGATTTGTGTTGGACCGAACATCTCGCTCACCGTTCTGGCCATTCAAGGTGGCAGGGTTCGGTTCGGCATTGAGGCTCCACGAGACGTGCCAGTTTGTCGCGGAGAACTCCAGCGCCGGAACTTTTCTCACGAGCGTGGGATCTCCACGCATGCCAGTTGCGAGCCAATCGCGTAACAGGTCTGCGATGGATGTGTCACTGGCAATGCTGACGTCCGAGCAAAGATGACGGTACGGATCACTAAAATAATCGTATTCGGTGTTTCCGTTCTCCACATAGACGGCCAGCTGCGGATGGAGAATGTCAGTGCGCTGATGAGTGAATATCGGGAACTCACCGGTTCGGTCGCATTGGACTTGTCTCAGCTGCAGTCGGCGGACGCGACAGGGGTGGCCGCTCTTCTTGAAATCGCCTCACTGGGTGCCGAGCTTCGGGGAGTGTCTGGCTATATCAGCTTGCTGCTTTCGCAAAACAGCTGACTGCCTGATATGTCGGCGCGATCCGCAATCCAATAAGGAAGGCCGCTTCCGCTTCCGCTTCGCGGATTCTAAGATGACGGAAACAGGCCTCCGCTGCGGGCGACTTAACTCTCAGCGACCCCATTGCAGAAATAACTGACCTTACCCCCGATTTGTATGGTGTATGGACGGAACACGGTGACTCTGCAAAACTAAAACCTTCCTGACAAGGAGACTCCTCATGATTGACGGGCTGAAAATTGTATCTGCCGGAAAGCTGCTACATGTCGCAGTGACAGGCAAGCTGACCAAAGAATCGTATGAAGCCTTCGCCCCTTGTGTGGATGCACAGGTCAGGGAACACGGCAGGATTCGCGTGCTGTTCGAAATGCACGACTTCCACGGCTGGACGGTCGCGGCGATGTGGGAAGACCTGAAGTTCGATTTCGAACACTGGAAGGACATCGAGCAACTGGCCATTGTCGGTGAATCAAAATGGGAAGAGGGCATGGCCGTCTTCTGCAAACCATTTACGTCAGCAAAAATCCGATACTTTGACCACTCAAAGCTGGACGATGCAAAGGCATGGATTGAGTCAGAGTGAAATCGGTGTTCCAGGCAGCTGACGAGGTAAGCCGACAACTCATGGGGTAGTCCTGAACGGGTGTGGAGTTGGGCAGTTTTGCAGCTTGGAACCATTGTCCCGAAGTGAGTCAGATTATTGGACGGGACGATGGTCCCATCCTACGGTCGAAAACACAATCCGTGACTGCACCCACTCAATGCGAACTTCCGCCCCGAGTCGAAAAACATGCGCAAGATGGTGAGACGTCTTGCCCAAAGCTGCGGACTTTGGTCCGGAGCAGTAACATTTACGACAGGCTGGGAACAGACGAAACATAGAATCCGAAGAATTTCAGGCAACCATTTTCGGCGGTTCAGCGGCAGCGTCTGTTCACGGGGATCCCTCTGTGAAAGTGTCGCGGGCCAACGTTGACTTCGTTGTCGGTCACCGTGCCCGGTTCGCTGACGAAACTGCCGATCTGCTGCGCAATCGCCTGCGTCCGCGCTGGCACTGAGCTGATAGTCATTCTGACGGCCGCATTCACGGGCAACCTGGTCCGCGGTACGTTGTCCCTGTGGTGGCTGTGGGCAATGATTCTGCCACTGCTGACAAGCGTGCTGGCTTGCGCTGCGCAGCCGGCGGGCGTGGTCACTGCAGCAGTTGCGAGTGATCGAGTCAATTGTCTTCGGGCTCACGGATCACCATCGTCGCGCGCGACAGGATGCGGCGGCGGCTCGACTGGATCGACTGTCACCGCGCGAGCAACAGGTTCTGCCAATGGTCGTGGCGGGCAAGGCCAGCAAGGTTATTGCCCATGAACTCGAGCTGAGCAAATGTACGGTGGAAACGCACCGAGAAAATCTGGTGAAGAAGCTCAAGCTGAGCACCACCGCCGAGCTCATCCGCCTGTCCCTCCAGGCCACCGACTGACTCCGTCTGCGACTGTTTATGCCAGCTGCCGCTCGAAGACGATGGCCCGCTTCCGCTGGTCGCGTTCCCTGCGCGTAATCCAGGCGAGTTTACCTGAACGGCTCTACGCTTTTTTACGGATACGTACAACTACGTAACCAACCGTATATCGGTGATTCTTCTGCATCTTCGTCCGTAGTAACAGTAGCGGAGCAAATGTGACTGTGCATATTTCAACCGCGTCCACCAAACACGCGAGACGGGAGGAAGCACGATGCAGAACACACTTATCAGGCCAGAAGGTCACGCAAGGTTGTCTCAGCAAACGAGTTCCGAAAACGATCTTGATGTCATCTACACGTCCAATCATCGCGGACTTTGGGTCCTGTTCTACACGTTCTGCAGCGATGCTGAACACGCGACCGAAGCTCTGCAGCAGGCCTTTCTTCGTCTTCAGCAGCAGGACGTGTCCGCCATCAAGAGCCCTCGAGCCTGGCTGCTGCATGTGGGACGCAACTGGCTGCGTGATGTTGCTCGAAGGAAAAAACGTGCCGACGTGGGCGAAGCTCAGCTCAAAGACGTTCCGGATTCGGCTGACAGTGCAGCAGTGACGTTCGCTCGCTCAGAGACGCGTCAGCTTGTTCGTACAGCGCTGGGACAGCTGCGAGAATCTGATCGGCTGATTCTTTCGCTGCGTTATGGAATGAACTGGTCGTCGGCCCGGATCGCCACAACTCTTGAAGCCAATCCCCCGGCCGCTGATATGCGGCTGTGTCGAGCTCGAGGACGTCTGTGCGATATTCTGACTGAAATGGATCCGGAACTGGCGGGCGCACCAGCTTAGTCTGCAGGAAAAAAGGGGCTCAGGCGGTGCGGTGCGTCAGGGTCATTACCGGTGAACTACAACGCCGTCATGCGCCTTCAGGCAAACAGATCGCCTGCAGATTCACCGGTGCACCCGGCGTCCGCATCGCCGTTTCCACAGTTGTACCGACGCGTCGTAGCGACTCGAACCAGCCGCCGCTGTCAGCCTCAAAAATCGATCATAAATCGAGTTCCCATGACCTGGTAGTTGCCGGAGACGACAGGCGTCGTCATGTTGGTCAGCGTCGTGCGGCGATCATCGATCTGGCCCCAAATGTAGTTGCACTGCAAACGCGTGTGCGAATTCCAATACCAGTTGAGAGCCAGTGTCAGGCTTTCGCCCACACCGCCCTGGATGTCGCTGTCGTTGAAGTCGGCGCGCGAAAGTCGTAACGCGACTTGCCATGCGCCCAGTCCTGATCGAACGTCGCCATCACACGTGTTCAGGCAGAAAAAGTTTTCGTAAGGTTCAATACGACCGATCGTGCCCAGTTCGCGGTCCCAGGGAATGTGTTCTCCTGTCAGAAAGTATGAGAGAGCCACGTAACCGCCGTTCAACTGCAGATCATTGCCGGACCCGGCGTCGCGCTGCAGCTGAATATTCATCCACTCGCCAACCAGCTGTAGTGCTCCCACGTTAAACACAGATTCGACGGCGAACAGGCGATACAAATCCGCACCGGCGATCAGACCTGTGTCCAGCCAGTCTGATCTGGTTCGGGCTTCCGGCGTTGTTCGAAATGCCGCCCGGTTGGCGAGCGTACTGCCATCCGGGAATGCCAATGTGCCGGCCAGCGCGAAATGTGCGTAACCGCGACCATCAGAGCTGTCATCATACCACCAGGAACTGGCCAGCCTTCCTGCCAGTTCCGTCTGAGCGTTGTCACCCACAATGTCATTTGTGTCCTGAATCTGAACCATGTTAAAGACGCCGAACTGCCAGTTGCACGACCTGTCTGATGAGACGCCATAAGACGCCAGTCCTACTCGTCGGTTGGCATTATTGAAGGCCTCGACGACAAACGGGCGTTCCAGAAACGTCATGAAGTTGCTGCTGTTGAGGTAATCCAGGCCATACGGGCGTTTCTGATTCCCGATACGCAGAGTATTCAGGATGGGCAGATCGTCCCAACCCAGCCATGCATCGCGTATGCGACCGCCGTCCTGGCCACTGAATTCCAGTTCCAGACGATACGACATATTGTCCGGCGGGACCGTGCCGCGGACACCAATGCGTGCGCGTCGCACTAAGATCCGATTCTGCGGGCTGTCGTCGAAGTCCCCGGTTTCGATGGCGTTGATTCCGGGTGACGATTTCGGGTACTCCCACAAATCGAGTTGAAGTCGCCCATTGAAAATTCGGCGGGAACTGTAGGACAATGCCTCCACAAATTTTGACCCTTTGCCTTCAATATCTGCGAACGATTTTTCAAGATGGTGCAGACGGAACGTCACCGATTTCTCAGTCTGTGACTCGTCATCATCGGTTGGGCCTGCGAGTAACTGTTCCAGTGCGCGCACACGGGATTCCAGGTCTGGATGCTCATCTGCAGCCGGTGTGACTATGGCCCCGTCCTCCAGGCGTTCAGTTTTTTCGTCCGGCAGCACCGGAATCGGAACAACAACAGGATCGTCGAACGTCGCATAGGAGACTGGGCGGACCGTTGGCGTGAACGGATTTGGCAAGATCGGCCGGTCCACGTCCCAGACGTACGGGGGAGCCGGCGGACTCTGGTGATCCTGCACAGCGAACTGTGAAAGATCAGACGCCGCTGTTCGGTCCTCAGCAGCTGCGACTTCGCACCACAAAAACGCCACAGCAAAGCCGCACATCAGGTGCCCGGCTTTGCTGTGGCGTGTGGTTGACATCAATCAGTTTCCAGTTTCCGTGAATTCGTCTCATCGAATGACTCGGGCGCAGCGGTTGACGTAACGGGTGCGTACGGCGACCGCTGCCATAATTTCACTCGACACTTCAGAGGCTGCACAACCGGAAAAACTGTCAGATTTTGCGCAATCGTTAGCTCAGAAAGTTCAGTCAGATGACAGGGCGAGTCTTTGGTCTGCTACAGATGTGATGTGATCACCCCGGCGAAATATGCCGAAGCATTTTCCCTGTCAATCGTGCGCGGCACAGCTGCTGAAACCGCATACGGGCCACGGCAATCCTGCGAGTTCCGCGTGACCTTCTTGAAATGCGGAGGCCTCTGTTCAATTTACGTTTTTCGTCCGGATGTCACTCGAGCAAACCTGTGTTCGAAGTATTTCGCTGGAAAACGTCTCTGGTTTCAACACCAAGAAAGGCGACCGCCACCGTGCACAAAACAATGCAAAAGGCGATGCCGGCCCCCGTGGCACCGTATCGCAGACCGAGAACTATGGTCAGCACTGCCATCATGACTGCAGCAACAACCGTTATCGCAATCACAAACATGCTGCGGCCCACAAAACGCAGGTAAACAGGAGCCAGCGAGAACATGGTCCATGTACAGGTGCCAACAGACACAAAGCAGAGCGCGACATAACCTGCCCGGAATTCCGGGCCGTACAGTCCCATGATCTCGCGGCCAAACAGGACCACCGCCAGCATGAAAATGGCACAACCTGAGCCGACGAACATGTATCTCCTGTTTCTCAACCTGATGCCCCGTGCGATGTCCCCTTCCTGCACGATGACGGACATGTCAGGTTGAAAGAGTTTGTCCGTCGATTTCGACAGCAACAGGATCAGACAACCTGTTTCCAGAGCGGCCGCAAAGTACCCGACTTCAGCCTCGGCCACGGGCAGTAACTCCAGAATCACAAGACTGACTCGAAGAATCCACGACATCAGAAAGCTGACGCCCATGAAATAACCACATTCCCGCAACCATTCCCCACGATCGTACTTGGGTGCCACTGAAAAGATCTGACGCGGGGAAGTTAGTCGAAAAGCCATGCCACACACTACCGCTCCGATCACCGATCCGATGCCAAAGCATGTCACAGCTATTCCTCCACTCACATTGCTCAACCATTTGCCTGCGGCGATCAGCAGTATCAGAGTTGTGCCGGGGATAACCAGGCGGGCAATCACCGTTCCCGCCACGGCTGCCCGGTTGGCCATCACAAAGTCCACGCCGACTGCAGCCAGGGCTGCAGCGGGAAGAAAGAATGCTGCGACACCCAGCGGGTAACCTCCAAATTCGTCGATTTGCACTCCTTCCCACATGATGCCGCCCACTGCCAGCACTGTGCTGATCATCAGCGTTGCCCGGAGACTGAATCGCCAATAGCCGGAAGCCAGCGGCCACTGCTGTGTGGCGGCATAGCCTGGCACAACTTTCAGGGCGTACTTGCCAACGCCCGCCTCGGCCAGAGTCGCCAGCAGACTCAGTGTGGCGATGGCAACGGCGTAGTTCTCAAACGCGGCAGGGCCAAGGATTCGTGCTGCAGTAATGGATGCTGCATAGCCGACACCGACGCCCAGAACAGAGATAACGACAAGCAGCAGGACCTTGCCCGACGGAACTTCGCTATTCGCGGTGACTGTCCTCTCATCACGTTCCTTCTCATGAGCGTCAGACACCTGTTCCCCACGTCCCATAACGATAAGCGACGACTGCCGTCACCTGCTGCCGCGGTCCACCACCGCCTTCCACGGTGACATTCCATGATAGCGACGGTTGCCAGATGGCGCCAAACAAAAAGTTCCAGGGATCTGCAAACTTCTGGTCCAGTTCAAATCGAATCGGGTCGACCACTGTGCCGGAAAGTGTCGTCCCTTCAAGCCGTGTTCGACGATCGATGTACATAGTGCCGATCCGGACGGCTTTTTTCAGCCATTCCGATCGCCCCTGCAATCCCGTGCGAATACTGACAGTCTTCTTTTTGATCTCTGAGTCAAATTCGTTGCAATCCGTCCTGGTATAATTTGCGTCGACGCCCGCAAACCAACTCTTGTAACCAACAACCAGAGTCGAACCGGCGCCGTACGTTGGACTATTAAAGTTCACACGAATCGGGAGCACGATTGTCGGCGGTCCTGGTCCCGGTTTTGGAATGGTGAGACCCATGGATGAATCCACCCATGTTTCACCATAGATACCGTAGACGTTTAGAAATGGAAGAATCCAGCTATCGATGCGTGCGACGAAGGTATGGGTTTCGTTTTCGATTTTATCCAACGCAAGGGGCGCTACGATAGAGGGATCTGTACCGTTGATGCCAACGCGTATCTCAGTCACCAGCAGCTCCGCCCACAGACTCGTGAACGCTGCCGTGATGCCAAACGGCAGGAGAATTTCATGCCCACGGTCGAGCGCCAGGTCGGCTCGCATTGGGAAGAATCGCCGTTGTCCACAGACGCCGCAATTGCCGGATAATATTTTCTGCACGCAGCTGGGCTGTCGTGCTGGCCGGAATCACCCCGTCAAAATTCAGTAGCAACGCACTGTGGACCTAACTTATCGATTCGACCCGTACGCTCCGATTCCGACGTGCGTGGTGCCGAACTCGGACGCCGCCATCAAAGTGCTCAGGGAAGGGAATCTGCAGTTTGCCGATATTGTCCGGCGGATACAGAAGAGAATGCAGGGAGCCGAGGCATAGTCCACGGTGATCCCCGGACATTCGATAACGATGGGGCTGCCTGTGCTGCCGCGAGTCGTCCTGACGCAGTCGCCATTTGCGGTGGTGGTGTCCTGCGCTGATGCTCGCGTCAACGTGGAGAGACTTTTCGGACAGTCTTTCAACAGTATGTTCATTGTGCGTATTGCCGGAAATGTGCTTGGGACAGAATGCCTCGGCAGCGTGGACTACGCGCTCAAGCATCTCGCGGAAAGCCTGAAACTGGTGGTGGTGCTGGGCCACAGCCAATGCGGGGTCGTCACGGCGGCCGTCGATTCCTATTTGACTCCTCATGACTTTGGTGAAATTGCATTCACTCACCCGCTGCGGTCACTGGTGGATCGCATGCAGATTGCCGTACGGATCTCCGCGACGACGCTGCAGTCGCAGTTCGGTAACGACGTGTCCGAACACCCGAACTATCGGGCCGCAGATGTCGAAGCCAGCGGCTTCATGAATGCTGCGGTCACATCATTCGATCTGGCCCGCGAAGTCGAGAATCTCCATATCGCCGGAATGAAAGTCGTTTGAGGCGTTTATGACTTTGAATCATTATTGGTCCAAGCCATGCCGACGGTTGTCCCGGTTTCCGCTGAAGCGGCGGCCTGCTTTCGCTCAAAAATACTCGTCAGCAGAAACGCCGCAAGTAATCAGACGATGGCGGACACGATCGCGACCACGACAAGTATGCTGAAAGATGAGTTGCGGGTTGGTCCAGTCACAGCACTGTTCCAGAAGCAACGAAAATAAACGGTGAACGATGAGGGCCGTCAGAGTTTCGCGACATATCAGGTGTCGTAACCGACCATCGAGTGACAAGGGATACATGAGTTTGATTCAACTTTTTTTGGCGCCGCCGTGATTAAGTTCACCAACGGCGCGAATGTCAACCTGATGAACAGTGTCTGAGTGGCAGTTCCGACACCCTGCTCGGTAATCCCACGGTTGTGGTCCGTAATTCTCAGGTTTTCGGGTAGTCGCCAGCCGTAAATGCCAACGAGTGAAAGAAGCCGTTTCGCGCCTTGAAATATCACTTTGCGGCAAAGTCGTCGTGCGGGGCGAATTTGCCATGCGATGATTTCACCCAGGCATCCAGATGCTGTTGCATCACGTCACAGTTCGCACAGGACTGGGCATCGTCCTTCAGGTACGAGGCCCCGCCAGCGTATCCGAACGTATATGTTCCCACTTCTGTGGTGGCACCGATCAAAATGGCGGGGGCGACACAAAGAAAAAATGTTGTGGAGCCCATGAACAGGATTCGATCGCGCCGCTGCTTAGAAAGGCGTTTGAGATGAGCCATAAAGCCTCAGTTCGCAAGAACAGAATTATCGTTTCTTCGCAGGCGCCAGCACTAAATTCGCTAACAAAAGCAGCGGCCTTAGAAACTTCCGTTTCGTCCCAAAAAACGTCTGATTCGCCCTGTACGCGAATCAGACGCTGCTGTTGGCGCATATGACGCTTACTGTGCCTGGTCTGCCTCTGTCGGTTCGTCCAGTCGAACCATGCTCCACTCCTGAGTCGGCCCGTCGGCAAAGTGCAACAGCGCTCCAGCCTGGTCTTCACTCAGGTTGTAGATTCCCGTTTCCATGATCGGCCAGTCTTCGCCGACCGGTCCCCATGCGGCACGCTGACTTTCTGTGTCGATCGTTCCCTGAACCTCAAACGATTTTTCCGTCGCCGTGTTCTGAAAAGTTCCCGCGATGATGCCTTCTTTGCTGATCGCCAACTGCAAAAAGAGTGTTGAATCTTCCACGGATTCGTCGTCTTTCTGAGTCAGTGCGAAGACACCCAGCGGCATCCATTCGACTTCTTCCGGAGCGACGTCGGGCACGCTAGAGGCGATCGTTTGTGCCTGCTCGGCGTACTCACCCGCTGTGGTAACAACTTCGTTGTTGTAGTAGACGTTGTCTCCTTCGTAATACAGATTGTCGCCATAGCTGTAATAAATCGGCTGACCGAAGCCTCGGACCACCCAGCGTGTCACCGTGGCAGCGGTCGCCCACTTCCACCAGTTGTGAGCATGGTTGTGCCAGCCCCAATGATAAGCTGCATGTCGTCCCCAGTATCCGGCTCCATAATGCGGCAAATGGCCGTGGTACGGCGGCCGGTATCCCGGGGGACGGTATCCTGGTGGTCTGGTACCGGGTGGACGATAGCCCGGCGGACGTGTCCCTGGTGGTCGATGTCCTGGGCCGTGCCCGGCTCCAGGAAGTCGGTATGCCGGTAAGTTCGCTAGTCGGTTTCCGACATTGTTTCCGATGTTGACGTTGATGTCATTTCCAATGTTATTCCCGCCACCCGGGCGGTGACCGGGAGTTCCGTTCCCAGAACGCTGTCCAGGGGTGCCGACTCCCGGACGGTTTCCTAAAGTTCCTGGGCGCTGTCCGATTGACGGTAGTTGAGCCGGTCGATTCTGCAGGAAATCGCCGGCGGCTCCTCCGCCTGGTCGATTTCCCGGACGTGAGTCCGATCCGCCCAGATTAAGAAAATCGTTCAGCTGTCCACGATGCGGTGCACCCGCCGATGGTCGACTGGGCGCAGGTCGAGTTGCCGACCGACCTGGTGAAGCCGACCGAGTTGATAGACGGCTCGGCGTCGAGGGGCGACTTGACGAGCGTCGACTCATCGATGGAGAGCGCCCGACCGAAGGGCGGCTTGCGCCGCCTCCACGACTAATCCCACCACCCCCGCGACCGCGCTGGGCATGCGACTCTTCACCGATCCACATCCCGGTGGCCACTAAACAAACAATGCAAAATCCGATTCTCGTGAGATGTGTCATTTGACTGCCTTTACAGATATTAGTTTCCAGAAACGGCACCTATTTTCGGCGAACGACGATTTCATCAACATTGGGGAGAAGCTGTCCGTCCAGAACGCGATTGATTTTTTCCCACGTATAAGTGCCTTCTTTGGTCGGCCGAAAAATACTGGTGAACGAGCCGGATGCACCGTCGGGCAGCGTTGCTACAGCCTGAACAACCCACCGGTCATCACGTTTGGCCCATGTCCCCTTGATGAAGCCACCGCTGGAATCAAACAGCCAGCTACGGATCTGTTTCGCTTGGGCATCCCAGCCAATAATCTGCAGGCCAGTCGATTCGACACCTTGATCGTTGGAAACAGTGTAAGTGCGGCTGATGTAGTTCTGATTCTTTGTCCATCGGCAGGCAACCTCGATAGAAATCCCGTCGCCTTCGTCGACCCATTCTCCGATAAGCCATTCCAGATCCTGCAGGTGCTGGTAGTTGGAATGATCAACGACGATCTCTTCGTCCGTAACGCGATCGATCAGCCATTTTCCACCCGAATTCACGTACACAACACTGTAGCTGCTCTGGGTGACGTCAGCCTCTTCCCGAGTAACCGTGGCGATCCCTCGTTCCAGCACGACATTCGGTGAAATCAACTCGATCGATTCGGTCGTGCCCGCCAGTATGAGAATATTCACACCCGCGAACATCCCGGCGAACTCCTCGGTCAATGCCTCGTGCCCAATGACTCGCTCTCCCGTGTTCCGACTGATGTAAACACCCTGCGGCGACCAGTGCGAAACCAACTTATCCACGTCTCTGGCATTAAATGCGGCAATGTAGGACTGGATCGCCGCGCTAACTTCGTCAGCTGCCTTTTCGTTTTCCGTGACAGCTTCCTGAGCGTCTGCGGCGAGGCTGGCCACGGCGAGCCAGACGACAACAAACAACTTGAAAATCTTACGTTTCATCGATGTATTCTCTCCCTTTTGTCGCGTTCTCTGAAGGATTCAGCGAAGCTTAGTACGTGTTGCTGCAATTCAGTACCGGGTTGATCGTACCCATAAATCGTTTGGAGAATCTGATTGCAGCATAAAAAACTCACCGAAGGCCGACGGATCGAATATTCTGTTGGTGTTGAATTAGAGCCTTGCCACCCGGATGTCTTCGCGGCCGGAAAGTTACGAAATCTTTCAGCAACAACGCGTCCGCACGATATATGCGTTTGTGTCCAAATTCTGTGCGAATCGCGAATCAATTCTATTCTTCGGCCGACCGCAGTCAGACTCTCAATCCGTGAGGATTGCGGAGCCCGCCCCGCAACAGACGTAGAGCAAATTGTCTGACGAAAGGGGGCTGAGCAACGACCGCCGGGCCTGGCGGAACAGTTGCCCACCCAGTAATTCGGCATTTCTGGAACGAATCGGCAGTGGCCAGGAGATATCTGGTTCGCGTAAACGGGGGCGTCAGGGTGGTAGGGAGGGGGGGGATTCAAGCAGGCATGAACAGCATCACCGGAGTGCGCGGAACAGACAGTCCTCTCGTGCCACAGTTCAGCTTCAGACTGTTGGACGTTGAGAATTTCATCGATTTGTTGAAGTGTCGTTCCGCGCAAATCCGCAGTTGTCGGTATACGATATTTTTTTGACAGAAACCTGTCGCGCCTGTACCTGGTCTTCGAGACTGTTCGACCTCAGCGTTGTGATCTGGGCAACGATGATTCTTCTCAAGCACGCGTTCGAACCGCACGCAAGTGCATGACGGTCGGCAAACTCAATCGCCTGCGATTCGAGATTGTACGTGTTGGTGTTAATCGGCGACATCGTCATTGGCTGGAAGTTTTCGGCGCCGATCACCCAGCAGATGTTTCTCAAACGGGACGTGTTGCAGTTCGTTCCGGACGGCAAGGAGTTTGTCCGCAAAGTTCATGTTGCTGCTGATGAAACTGTAAACAAGGGCGACGTACTGTTTGAAATGAACCCTCAGCGGTTTCAGTTTGCAGTTGATCAAAGCACGGCAGAATTGAAAGCAGCCCGTCAGACCGTGTCGCAGCTTGAGGCGGGGATCCACGCTGCGGAAGCTGCTGTAAAGGGTGCAGCGACCAGCATGGCCGCTGCCAGGGCGAAACTGGACACGGCCCTTGAGTTGCAGAAAGTAAAGACGGGCGCAATTACCACCATTAAGGTCGAAGAGTCAGAGCAGACCTGTGCTTCTGCGCAGGTCACTGACAAACGAGTACGGGCCGCGAAGAAAGAGGCAGACGTCGCATTGGCGGCTGCAAAACAAGCGGCTAGAGCAATTTACTGAAGCAGGCGGTCAGATATCCACAGTGTTCGAAGCTGGCATGGATATCTTCAGTTCTGATGGAGCTGAGAGCTGGGCCGGTAGCAGCCGACCTGGGGGCGAAAGGATATCTGGTCGTTCGAATCAAACTGGATGATGAAAAACTCGCTCGGGAATTTCCATTGGGGCTGCGTGCGCACTGACGGTCTACACCAATGTCGACCGCCCATGCCACGTTATCAGCAGGATTACGATTCGGATAAAAGGCTGGATGCACTGCGTGCCGATCTAAGCCTGAATCGTCGACAGTCAGCGAGTCCAACGACTGCCGTCCAGATGCCCTGATTCTCCGCAACCTTATTCGGTACAGGTGTCACACCGGACAGGGAAGCAGGATGAGCGCCGGCAGGTCGGACAGTTGATCCGCGGCAACGGTTTACGGCAATAATCATCACAGCACGTGCGGCATATTCCTCGGACACAGGGCTGCCGTTGGGGGCAGTAGTCATCACAGCCAAAGCAGCCAACTTTGCACACCCTCGGCAGAGACTTCGGGCAGTAGTCGTCGCAGCAGAACTTCGTAATGCACCTGGGCCAGCATTCACTCAAATCGAAACATCCGGCCGATGCGGGGGGAGCCGACGATATGCATAAACCGCCGACGGCCAGCAATGCTGCGAAGATTCTGTAGTTCATGACCTATGTTCCTTTCGCGAATCGTTTAAGACTTGCTGATTCTGAAACTGCTGAAGACACCTTCAGAACGCGTCAAAACCGCCCGACCAGAATCCAACCGAACGGGGGACATGACCGGAAATGTTGCCGGGGAATGTATTTCGGATGAGCACACTTTGGTGCAGTTGCCGAACGCCTGCTGTTGTTGTGGCAGGAGGTTTCCGGCAGCGATCGCTCGTATCGTCCATGCCTGCTGAACTCGTATGCCGGCTGCTCGCAGAGTCAGATTCGGACTGAACGCCTTTTGCACCAGTCCGGACAAAATGGGGTCGCCAAACGTAGCCCACCATGACGCGTCATTGGGCAGGTCTGTGCTGATGCATTCATCGCATAAATCGATCCAGTCGTTGCTGACCGACGCGGCCGGCTTGAAGTCTTCCGGGCCGACCTTGAAGCCATTGTCTTTCCAGTTGTGAAACGTGGCACAACCGCAAACGCTGATTGTCGTCAACGGGCAGAGGAAGAACGGAGTCGACCCGGGGCCACGACGTGCGTGACCAAAAATACTGCGATGATCCACTTCAGCCCTCTCTGGTAACATCACCGCAGAAATGAGCGGTCCGAATCCATCCGAAATTGCCAATGCCTATTGCCGTTGCCCCGATTTATCGGTGAGTCTCAACTCACCTGCGCGGCTTTTCAGGATGTGTTCCAGATCAGCCGCCCCTTTTTACGGTCTCGTCGTCAGATCCATCAGGACCGTCAGGCTCTGCGGCAAGAGATGCGTAAGTGCGTTGAGTCTGGCATGAAATGACAAGTCGGTGTGCCTGGTAGTTGGGATCTTCGATCCGTTACGCTGTGAGTCACGCTGGATGAACCGAACTGCAAATCGGGAGGGGGACGTGCTGAATGCTATCATCGTCACAGTGGCGATTATCCTGGGGGCGAACCTTGCCTTCTCGAAACGACTGTCTGCGTCTTCAAACTGGAAGGCCACCGTTACACCACTGGCGTCAATTATGGGCAGCGGGTTCCTGGTCAGTGCCCCTCTGCTGGGCGGTCTGGTCGGTAATCTTGCAGTCGTCTGTATGGCGTTACTGTTGGTTCTGGCGTATGCGGTAGGCGGCGTGATTCGTTTCAATATTCGCTACTTCGAACCTATCGAAAACGCCGGCTATGGTCCGGCTCAGAGCGTGGCATTTCTGTCTCGGATCGTTCTCGCCGGAGCCTATTTTATTTCGGTGGCGTACTATCTGCAGTTGCTGGCAGCGTTCCTGTTGAATGCCGCGGGCGTCAAGAGCGACGTGGCATCGCATTGCATCACCACGGGGCTGCTGCTGACGATAGGTAGCATCGGAATGTGGCGTGGGCTGGGTCTGCTGGAAGGCGTCGCAAAGTACGCCATCAGTCTGAACCTGGGTATGATCGGCGCACTTCTGGTCGGTCTGGCGATTTACAACGTACAACTGATGACCGGTGGTTGCTGGTCGCTGCCGAACATTTCATCGGTTATCGACTTCCACGACGTGCGAGTATTGCTGGGGTTGCTGATCGTCGTGCAGGGTTTTGAGACGTCCCGGTACCTCGGCGATGACCATCCGGCTGAGCAGCGCATCGCTACCATGCGCGCTGCGCAACTGTTGTCCGCCGCGATCTACCTGGTGTTTATCGGGTTGGCCACAGTGTTGTTTCACGACGGATTGGGACCCGACGTCACGGCCATTATCAGCATGACGAAACCAGTGGCCATCGTCCTGCCTGTACTGCTTTCTATTGCGGCGATCGGCAGCCAGTTCAGCGCTGCCGTGGCGGACAATTCAGGTGCCGGTGGCCTGATCGAAGACATCACCCACCGCAAACTTCCCATCCGCTATGCCTATCTGCTAATCCTGCTGGTGACGGTTGCCATTACGTGGGAAACGGACGTCAACGGAATCATCACATGGGCCTCACGTGCATTCGCCTTGTTCTACATGCTGCAGTGCATCGTTGCGTTCATTGTCGCGTGGCAGTCAAAAGATGTTCCAAAGCGGTCCGTACGGTTGGTGACGTTTTCGTTTCTGGCGATAATGTGCCTGCTGGTGTTTGCACTGGGCGTGCCGTCAGAATGAAGTCTCGTAAGTGGTGCAAATCGTTCGATGGATCAGTACGTTCAAGGGACGCTCACGATCTTGTCACTCGTCAAACCGGTAATCTGTGGCACGATGTTTTCTAAGATCGCTGTCGACAAACCCAGTGCGGCCAGGATTTTTTTGGCAACGCACGCCTCCGCGACCATCGCCGCCATTCTGTGTCTTGCAGCTCTGTGGGGGACGGTCAGTTACTGCAAGTGTTCGGAATCTCACTGGGTGCATTTCAGGCGACATTGTGCAGATCTGGGTGGGGTTAATCATGCTCAGAGGGACAGCCTCACCAACGACCGCAACAGAGTCTGAAGCCGACGACGACTCGCCCACATCGCTGATCAATTTTGCCGCCAGTCCGGGGACCATCACCGGCGTGAAACAATTTCTGGACCTCTAAGTGCCGCAACCGGCACTAACGAACGTCTATCCAGGCCTGTTGCTGAATGTGCTGTTGGTTTCTTTTCTGAATTAGAGTTTGGCTTACTTACTCTTCTGTGCCTGCTTCGTAGACTACGTCCGTTGTATGTCTATGGTTTGAATGGTGAGACGCTAAGAGGTCGCGGTACATGTTGCACGAAAAAAAGAGCATTCAGGACAATATTGATGACGACGTCTACGCTTCTGTAGATCTGTCCGTGAGTCTTCCAAAATACAAATTCCCCGGTGAAGAACAGGATCCGCGGCGTGCTTACTCGGTCGTGCACGACGAATTGATGCTGGACGGCAACTCTCGACAGAATCTTGCAACGTTCTGCCAGACTTGGGCCGAACCGGAAGTCCACAAGCTCATGGATGAGTGTATGGACAAAAACATGATCGACAAGGACGAGTATCCTCAGACTGCTGAAATTGAGGCCCGTTGTGTGCACATGCTGGCCGATCTCTGGAATTCTCCGGCAGCCGTTAACACCATGGGCTGTTCAACCATCGGTTCCAGTGAAGCCGCGATGCTAAGCGGCATGGCAATGAAATGGCGTTGGCGTGAGAAACGCAGAGCCGCGGGGAAATCTGTCGACAAACCAAACATGATTTGCGGTCCGGTGCAGGTCTGCTGGCACAAGTTCGCGCGGTATTGGGACATCGAACTGCGCGAGATCCCGATGGAGCAGGATCGCCTGATCATGACGCCGGAAGAAGTCCTCAAACGTTGCGACGAGAATACGATCGGCGTTGTCCCGACACTGGGTGTGACCTTTACGTGCCAGTACGAACCCGTCAAGGCTGTGGCCGATGCGTTGGACGTGCTGGAGCAGGAAACAGGGCTGGACATTCCCATGCATGTCGATGGCGCCAGCGGAGGATTCCTGGCGCCGTTTTGTTCGCCCAATCTGGTCTGGGACTTTCGTATCCCACGAGTGAAGTCAATTAACAGTTCGGGACACAAATTCGGACTTGCCCCGCTGGGAGTTGGCTGGGTGATCTGGCGTGAGAAGGAAGACCTGCCTGAAGATCTGGTCTTCCACGTCAACTATCTTGGCGGCGATATGCTGGATTTTGCACTCAACTTTTCACGGCCAGGCGGTTCAATCGTCAGCCAGTATTACAATTTCCTGCGTCTGGGCAGAGACGGATATCGCAAGATCCATACCGCCTGTTATGAGACGGCTGAATTCATTGCGAACGAAATTGAAAAGCTGGGACCATTCGAAATCATCTACAATGGCCAGATGGACGCGGGTATCCCGGCGCTCTGCTGGAAGCTGATTGACGGCACGGAATCGGACTTCAATCTGTACGACTTCGCTGACCGTCTTAGTACCCGCGGTTGGCAGATACCGGCGTATTCTATGCCGGCGAATCGGCAGGATCTGGTTATTCAGCGAATTCTTGTCCGTCACGGTGTCAGTCGCGACCTGGGCGGCCTGTTAGTCGAAGACATGAAACGGTCGCTGGAGTACTTTCGACTGCACCCAGGCAACACACAGATGACAGCGACGGAAGCAACCGGCTTTCATCACTAGAAACCTTCGGATGTTGTGAGAACTGATTTGTTCCGGGTCTGTCTCAGCCGCAACGGGCAGGCCAGACGCTGGCATGGCACGTTGATGTCAGCCAACTACGATAGGACCTCGTAGCAGCGATTCCTGAAGTACAATGACTGGTCGAATAGTGAATGGAAACAGCGAAGCATAACGGACCAGCCGGCGAGGCCACGGGGCAGCTTGCGAACCCGATCCGTCTACGGAGAGATCGCCACTTCGCGCCCATGCAGTGGCTGGACCGGACGAATATTGCGCCCCAGTGTCTGACGAAAACGGGCCAGAGTCGAAGAAGCGATCTGTATCGGTGAATTCATCACGATCCAGCGAACACCCTCGCTACACGGCGGAGTTGTGAACGACCCCGAATAGGTAACGTAGCGATGGTCTGTCGGAATGAAGTCCGTCGGATTGCGTGACTGCGTTGGCTCAACCACAGCATTGACAGTTTGCGGAAGTCGAATGTGCACTGGGATTTCAACAGGGTCATCAGTACCGGCATCGGCCAGCACGGCCACGACGACAATGTGGCCGGTCAGTGACTTGTGAACAAAGTGAATCTCCATGTCGGCGTGTTTTCCATCAATCGTGTGTTCGCTCGGCACGTGCACATGAAACTGTTCCAGCACGTAGACCTGTTTGCCGACCTGCAGAAAACTGCCGGGGTGCTCGTTGTGCTGGATTGTGTGTCCGTTGTTCACGATCGACAGCCGTTCGCTGCGATAGCGAAACTTCAACGCTGGCAGATCACTTTCCACAACATCGCCACGGCAAATGTCGATAGGAGACTGCTTCTGACCGTCCGTCGCCAGATGGTACTTCGGACTCAATGTGCCCCAGAATGCCGGTCCCTGTTTTCCTGAATAACTCCATTCAGCGTCATGCCTGTGCGTATCCTTGGAGAAGTAGTGATGAATTGTCGATTGCACTGGCGCGCGAGGCGTGGTTGTTTTGTCGTCGTCCTGAGCGCAGGCCATCGTCACAGGGGTCGTCAATGCTCCGACGAACATCAAGCTAATCACAATTTCTGACAGTTGTTTCATGATCTCACCAACAATTTCATGACTCAGCAACAATTTCGACGCTCCGGCATCAGCAATCGTGCCAGCCAGCACGATTGTGTCACCGATGGTTGTCCCGTTCCTCGTACCACTCTTCCGTGATCGTTGGTTTTTAATCTGTGCCGTAGATTTCGTTTATCTCTTCGTATAGAGGCGCAAGAACCTCCGGATATGCCTCGCGTCCGGACAGAGTGCATTCCGAGAAGTTTATGGAGTTCCTCACATCGAGAGCGATCTTCTTTCTGAGTGGCGATGAGGGCCATACCTCTTCGTCTTTGGCGACCATGCCAACTTTGATGTCATCCTTCGTCACATTCCACCCCATGTAGTCCACCGCCAGCGACAATGGTTCGTCGTATGCCTTCCGTACTCGCCGTCTGACGTCCGGTTCAACATCGAAGTCGTTGTAGAAGTGACAACCCACAGCGATGCACGGCCTGACCAGCGACATGATTTTTCCGAACTGTTCGGGGGAAGTGTGTCCCGACGGTCAGAGCTTCCAAAGGTGCAAATCCCTGCTTCATCACCAACAGAGGCAGCGGAAGAAAAGTACTCTTGGATCGCAAGATCCTCCGTCCCGGATAATAAATATCTCGATTTCCAGTAGCCTTTGCGGGCGAAAACGACTGGCCAGGGACCGAAAAATCCTGCACAGACACGACTGGCGCATTTGCTGTGGAAACCGTGTTCGGTAAGGGCTCGCTCGCGTTAACCAGCGTTGCGGATTGAATACAGGCAATTATGTAGCCAACCAGAATTTCCGAGGCCAGAAGAAACCTTCCGGCACACCGACCGATGTTACATGAGGTCATTTGTAACTTCAAGAAAGCAGCAGGGATGCGAGTCCGAAACCTCTCACTAAGACAAACCCGGAGCCATACTTATGGGCATTTGACGTTTCAATTTCCAGGAGTTGTCCTCGAAAAACAAAGACTTCCGGAGATCTATCGCGGTGGGACGTCGCGACTGTGAGTCTGAATGAATCCGGTTCAATCTTTTTGTGGAGTGATCAATGTCTATTCAGTGAAACTCTGGTGGCCGGGCAGTACGGTGGATTCAACGCAGGGAGAACATCGTTTGAACTTCGTGCCTGCGGCGACTGACGGAGTGCGGGGCGCATCTGTTTGAACGCCGCTGCCAGTCGTTCGCCGGACCACGTTGGCAGATTTTCAATGCCGCCGAATACGCGGCGCGACAACCGATTCGACTGTTACTGAAGTTCAACACCCTCGTCCTTCAGCAGGCGTTCCAGTCGTACGCCCTTGCCGTCGGCGATCACCGCACGTCTCCAATCGAGCAGTGTAGTGCATCCGGCTGACCCGGCTGTCCGGCCGACAGTAACTGCCTGCACGGCTTCACGTCGTTCGTGAAAGAAACTTTCAGAAATGGCGCCGTACCAAACACGACAAGACCGACACGGTCGCCTTTGCGTTTGATCAGAAAGTCGCTAAGGACTTCCTTGACAGTATCGAGGCGGTTAACCGGCTATCCGACCGCGTTGGTGAAACCCCTGATGCTCCATCGATCCTGACAGATCAACCTACCTGCTGTACAACTGTTCTGCCCGTACCAGTCGGTGAATCGGACACCTTCTTTGGCGATGCGATCGTGCTGGCAGAAGGGTGCGAACATCCGTTCTGTTGAGTCGAGGAAGATCAGGCCAGTCAACACACGTTTTAATTGGCGGCCATTACCATCTTCACGTTCCGCACCAACGTCGGCCGGCGACTGCCTTTTTGCCGCCTTAGCCGCGTGGTTTCGCAGCTGTCGCACCGCCATCGCGATTAACGACCAGAATCTGTTTTTCACGAACAGTATCTGACCGGCCGGGCCGCCTCGAGTACAAGCACGGAAAATTAACAATTGCCATAACATCATTGGTCAAAACGATTTGCGATGCAATTCATGACACGGTTTGGTTAAGTGGCACGGTCGCTGCTTTAGACTTCAGACGGATGGCAGCCACATACGACGCGCTGCAGAGGCTGGCTGTTGGCGAGCCCGTCGAGTCACAAGACTCGCTGTGCGTCTGGCTGACTTTCAATAATGAGGGGTTTCAAACACGAGGGAGAAAAGACATGAATTTCAAACGAGGAAAAGAATATTGGTTGCCAGGCATGCTGGGTGTGCTGGCCGTCGCAGGACTGGCTGGAGCTTCCGCTGTATCGGGGACTCCCGCAGCAACCGACGGCCAGATTCAGCAATCACTGACACAGGCGAATTCGCTGTCATCGGCGTTCCGTGCGGCCGCTGATCGAGTTACGCCGGCCGTGGTGACGATCCGCACAATGCCGACGGATGTGGAACAGGTTTCCGGACCGGACACGGGACAGTTTGATAATGGTCTGCCGGACGAGCTGAAAGACCATCCGTTCTTCAAGAGATTTTTCGATGGATCTCCTCAAGGCCGACGGCAACTGCCTGGCCCACAGCGTCGTGGCGGCGGACAGGGCTCGGGAGTAATCATCGATTCTACGGGGATCATTCTGACCAACAACCATGTCGTAAAGGGTGGAGGCACAGTGGTCGTTATCCTGCAGGACGGTCGTGAATTCGAAGCAACCGAAGTGCAGACGGATCCATCAACTGACATCGCGGTTGTCCGTATTGATGCTGGAGAAACCCTTTCGGCTGCGATCATCGGGAACAGTGATCAGATGGACGTTGGTGACTGGGTCATCGCCGTCGGTGCTCCGTTCGGGTTGAAGGAAACGGTGACAGCCGGAATCATCAGTGCCAAGTCGCGCGGCATCGGTATCACCGCACGAGAAGAGTTTCTGCAGACTGACGCGGCCATCAATCCGGGCAACAGTGGTGGTCCGCTGGTTAATCTCAACGGTGAAGTCGTTGGCATCAACACGGCAATTTCCTCAACCAGCGGTGGCTATCAGGGAGTCGGATTTGCAGTGCCCATCAATATGGCGCAATGGGTCAGTGACCAACTGGTCAACACGGGGACCGTCAAGCGTGCGTTTCTGGGCGTGGGTATCCAGCAGGTAACCAGCGACCTGTCTCAGCAGTTTGGACTGGGAACCGTGGCCGGTGCCGCTGTAACGGATATTCGTTCTGACTCACCGGCCGCCACAGCGGGCGTCAAGCCAGGCGATGTGATTGTGGAATTTGACGGCTGCAAAATTGACAGTCCCCGGACTTTGCAGGGAACTGTGGAACGAGCAGTGGTTGGCAAAGACCACAAGCTGATTGTCATGCGAAAGGGGAAACGGGTGGAACTGACAGTGCGTGTTTCGGAGCTGCCGCAGAATCTGACCGAGTCGGGCAACAGCAGTATACGGACATCTGACTTGAAAGATATTGGACTGGAAGTGACCGATCTGTCTGATGACGTGGCTTCTAAGCTGGACATGTCGGGAGTCCGCGGAGTCATTGTGACCAGTGTTAAACGTGGCAGCGCGGCCGACAAAGCGGGTCTTGCTCCCCAAATGGTCATCACGCGAGTTGGTGACAGAGACGTCACATCGGCGGCGGAGTTCGCCAAAACGCTGAAGGAACAGCTCGACGAAGACGGACTGCTGTTGCTGGTCCGCAGCGGAAGTGCATCCCGCTTTGTTGTTCTGAAGAAGTGATGGCAGGAGGCTTTGATGAACCGTCCGCTCCCTGGAGGCATTCACGATGGCAACGTCGCGGATGCCGAAAGGGAGTGGACAACTCCCGGCGAAACCCGCCACGGGGAAGCGAGCTGAATGTTGCAGACCGTTCTGGTTGTTCAGCTCGCTTCTCTCGGCCGGTTTCTTTACGTTCATACGGGGAAGCGGTTAACAGCGGCTGATTTTCTCTGTGTCCTCGGGGATCTCAGCGGTGAAAACACTCCCACCGCTGTGCTTGTTCTCTACAATCAGAATTCATCGTCCGGATATTCACCCGCCATTACGCAAGCCATGAGCGACGCTTCAAGCCAACCCGATCAGATTTCGGTCGCCGACACGGCAGCACGTATTGCGAGTCCTTTGTTTCTGATCAGTCTCGCCCTGCTGGTCGTGACGGGAATCGCCGCGTGGTCGATGCAGCAGTCAAAAAACCAGGCGGCAGATCTGGTGCTGATGAGTCTGCAGCGAGCGGATGCCATTCGTGAACTCGAAACCACAGTTCATCAAATGCGATCGAACCTTTACTCCTACATGCGCACGGGAGACGAGCAACATCTGAACGCGGCACTGGGACTGCAGGAACAAACAGAACGCTGGCTTGTTCAGACCGAACGCCTGCTGGTCCAACATGACGGCAGAACATATGTCGCCGGCTTGCGTCGCAGTTATACTCGGCTGACAGACCGGCTGAACGATTTATCAAACGAGGATAAAGCGCGGGAAGCCGCGTCAAATCTGCTGGATGGCCGGGTCGCTGACGCTCTGATTGAAGAAGCGCAGCTGCAGCGTGCTGAGCAAATTCGGGCCATGACGGCTGCGGTCACACAACACGAATTGCTCACACAGCGGGCCACGTGGGCCATGCTGGGCCTGGGCGTGTGCGGAGCCATTGCAGGATTGGGACTGGGCGTCCTGATTTCCCGGCGCGTCCGGCAATCACTGCTGCGGCTGGAGGTCCCCGTTCGTGATGCCGCCGGTCAACTCAGTCAGGTCGTCGGACCGATCGCCGTGTCTGGTGGTTCAGAGGTACAATCGCTGCAGGAACGACTCGACCAGGTGGCTTCACAGGTAGGAACGGTTGTCGAGCGTCTGCAGGCCAGTGAACACGAACGACTTCGCACAGAACAACTTTCCGCCGTCGGACAGCTGGCAGCAGGACTGGCACATGAACTTCGCAACCCGCTGACAGCCATGAAGACACTCATTCAGTCAGCCCGATATTGTCCGGGACAATCGCTCGATGAACGCGATCTGGAGATTCTGGACACGGAGACGACGCGGCTGAACGACGGCATTCAGTTGTTCCTTGATTTTGCGAGACCACCGAAACTGGAAAAACGTGAGTTCGAACTGCACAGCCTGATCGATAATACCACGCAGTTAGTCACCGCGCGAGCAAAGTTACAGGGAGCGGATCTGCATACGGAAGTGCCGTCACGGCCAATCCGACTTGTTGCTGATTTCGAACAACTGCGTCAGGTTCTGGTAAACCTGCTCTTTAACGCCTTCGAAGCGATGCCGGACGGAGGCCGCGTCGTAGTCACGGCGAAAACGGATGCAGAGCAGGGCGACGTCATTATTACCGTGTCCGATACCGGCGCGGGGCTTCGTCCCGACGTCGCCCATCGTTTGTTCGATCCGTTCGTCAGTTCAAAGGACTCCGGCACGGGGTTGGGTTTATCAATCAGTCGGCGTATCATCGAAGACCATGGCGGCTCAATCACCGTGAGATCCGAGGCCAGGCATGGCACCGTGTTCGAAGTGCGGTTACCCGTGTCCGGCAATGATGTCATCAGAAAAGAAGACCCCGAGATCACCTAATGCCCAGGCTGTTGATTGTCGACGACGAACCCAGCGTGCGTTATTCGCTTGAGAAAACGTTTTGCGCGGACGGGGTGGATGTTGTCACCGCGGAAAACGGGCACGAGGGGCTGAGGCTGGCGCGGCAGGATTCGCCCGACGCCGTACTGCTGGATGTGCGGCTGCCCGATATGTCCGGGCTGGACCTGTTTGCTGAGATACGTGAGCACGATCGCCGCCTGCCGGTCATTATCATGACGGCTCATACGACAACCGAAACCGCCATCGAAGCCATGAAGCGGGGCGCTTTCGAGTACATGCTTAAACCATTTGATCTGACGGAACTGAAGGAGACAGTCGCGAAGGCGTTCGAAACCAGCCGACTGTCACGTGTGCGAACCGTTTTTGAACACGGGCCGGACGAACTGCACGATGTCGGCGTCGATCACATCGTGGGCACGTCACCTGCCATGCAGTCCGTGTACAAAGAAATCGGACGCGTCGCGTCGCAAAACGTGAACGTGCTGATTCTGGGCGAAAGCGGAACGGGCAAGGAACTTGTCGCCCGTGCTGTTTATCAGCACAGTCAACGTCACGACGGTCCGTTCATCGCCATTAATTGCGCGGCGATTCCGGAAACATTGTTGGAAAGCGAACTGTTCGGCCACGAGAAAGGTTCGTTCACCGGAGCGGATCGACGTCGCATCGGGAAGTTCGAACAGGCGATCGGCGGTACGATTTTTCTGGACGAAATCGGCGAGATGAGTCTGGCCACGCAGGCCAAGGTACTGCGCGTGCTGCAGGATGGTCGCTTTGAACGCGTGGGTGGCAATGAAACGATTTCCAGTGATGCCCGCATCATCGCCGCCACCAACCGTGACCTGCGAGCCGCGATCGACGACCGTGACTTTCGCGAAGATCTGTTTTATCGCCTGAACGTGTTCACGATCGATTTGCCACCGCTGCGCGATCGTCGAGCCGACCTGTCGCAACTTGTTGACTACCTGCTGCGACGGTTCAACGCGGAACTGGGTACACAGGTTCACGGAATTTCCGAGACCGCGCTGGACCTGCTGCGCGCATACAACTGGCCCGGCAACGTTCGCGAACTGCAAAGTGCCATCAAGTACGGGCTGGTCCGAGCCACAACCGATGTCATCACGCCGGAGTCATTGCCCGCCGCCGTACGCGGTGACACACCACAATCAGATGTCCGGGCAGACACCGAAGCAACAGACACGTTGCGCGCACTGGTGCGCCGATTGATTCAGGAATACCCCGGTGACGTCAATCATCAGTTTCACACGGTTGTGGACAGCGTTCTGTTTGAAGAAGTTCTGGCCCATCTCGACGGTCACCAGGCGCGGGCCGCCGAGCTGCTTGGCATGTCCCGAACGACACTGCGTGCGCGCCTGCAGGCCACCGGCCTCGTGATAGGAAAATCCGTAAAGTCAGAGAACTGACCAGCCGTGTTGCCACAGCGCCAACAGAATACGGCGCGTCAGCAGTGCGTATTGTTGAACTTCCGGGGACGATGCCGCCGGGGCAATGACAGTTGCTGTTGCTGCACTTGCCAGCGAGCCCAGCTCTGGCATGCTGTCGTTGCGCAGACTGAAACCAATGGCGACACCTATTGCGAGGACGACAGCCGCGCCACACAGACCTTAAGATTCTGTTTTCATGTCGTTATTTTTTTATCTAGTCAAATTGCAGACACTGACATTATTTTTCTGTGTGACTGGTTATACACACTGACCACCGTCTGTTCGCGAGGATGGAAAAATCTTCTTCCAATGGAACGATGCGTTTCTGTGGACGCGGAGAGCATGTTGCCCTTTCCCCATATACTCATGGCATCACCGTACTCGCCTCGTTCGTCGCCTACTTTTGGGTATCTGCTGCTCGTAAATATCACCAACTCCCTGACGTTCGTAATAAGCCTTGATCACATCTTTCATCTCAATAATTCCGTCGACCAGCCGCGGCGGTAGCTCCTCGCGTTTTCCGCTCGGTGGTACTGTGCCGAAGGCTGACTTCGCCGGCCAGACCGACTCCTGAGCGACCACATCGCAGCCTGTGATTTCTGCGTCGGTCACGTTCCAGCACAGGAGATCTTTGGCAGGTGTAAGCGGACATCGTACGTGGAACGGCTTTCGTCATAGATTTTCTGCCACGTATCTGTGTCATTGAAGAAGTGATCTGCGATGGCCATGCGGGGTTTGACTGTGCTGAACCCCCTGCCGGCTGCCGATGGTGGCGTGTGGACTCGGGCGGAAACCAAAGCTGAGTTGGCGCGATCCAAACCCTGGAAATCAATGTTCTGCCGGATCGTTCCGACGGTTTCGTGGATGCCGATATCCGCATCCCTGTCGTGCTCGATGAACCACTTGTTCGGAAACGTGTCGCTGGAGAATACGAATTTGCGATTCTGCCATTGCAGCGAGAAACTGACTGGCCCGGCCATGACATGGACGGCCATGCGGCGAAATCGCCGACATGACCTGAATGCAAGTGGCCGATTAAAACCTTGTTGACCAGGTCGAAGGGGATCTCCAATGTGGACAGGTTGCCGACCGAGACGGTACCCAAATCAAACAGAAACTTATCACTGTTGCCGAACTCGACAAGCCACCATGCTGCCGCTTGCGATTTCCGCTGGTCGAACATGCCCGTGCCGAGCGAAACAACTCGCATTTCGGTCTCTCCCAACCCTTCTGTGTTGGGGTAGTAGGTCTTGCGTCGCTGCGGGACAGTGTCTGAGATCTTCGGTTAAGGAACCGCCGCAGATGTCGCGGCGGCTACCGTCCCGGCCGGCTGTTTGACGATTTCACCACGGGAGTCGACCGGCTGACTCACTGCCGCCATTTCGCTCGCGTCGAGTTCGTGCTGAGGCATGAAACCGGCCGGCCCAGGGAAGTATCTAAGTCCTCCGGCGGCCAACGCGACGCCGGTTAACGATGACGCAAAACTTTGAATGCGAATCGTAAGGCGATCTCTTTCTCTGTTCGCGGGGGAAAACCTCCGACCGCCAACCTGTGGTGACTTTCTCAGAATGCCAGCCGGGGACACATTCGTCAACGCAGCAAGAGATCGAGAGCCGAGAAAGAAGAGAGCCCTCAAAGAAGCTATCGTCTGTCTCCATCAGTGTTGCAGATGTCGACAACGTTCCGCAATCTGTGGCGTGCGTATCCACCTCGTACTTGCAGAAAACAGATTGCATGCGGAATGTGGGATCACGCGCGCCGCCTGCACTTGAACGCATCCAGCGATCGCTGCCGGAAAAATGTCGCGACCAGAACTGCCGGAGTGATCGCAGTGCACTGCGGACCTCAGATTCTTAACGTCGCGCAGTCCTGTTCATGGCGGACTCTGCCGATTGTTCTGAATTCAAAGTTCGGGGAAGGCGACCAGATTAGGCAATGCCGTGATTTCGCATCGTGCGGATTATTACGGCCGTGCGGTTGCTGACATGTGCCAACGGTTAATCCGGCGGCGTATAGCTGCAAGTGCCATGCTGGACGCCGACGAATGAGAAAGAGATTGAATGTTCCCTGGCAGTTCTTCGTTGTCACGTGCATTTCGCACAGTTTGTGGACAGGACCAGAAAAATGGATTTTCGGCCATACGTCACATTATCGGTGCCCAGCCGGGCCTTCAGGGACCTCGCAAATCCGCTGGCAGCCGTCGAGGTGCAGGAGCTGCAGGGAGCTGCATTCGACTGCGATACAGAAATCTCGCCGCGGTTTGATTTGACGGCGGATCTGCACGGCAATGACCGCCCGACGGTCGGCAGCAATCTGACAACTCCTCATATTAGTCCCGTGCTGTCTGATCGAGCCTGGTGATTTCTCGACAAACACCTGCGACAGTATGCGTACTGGCCGTTACGTTCTGCATGCTTCAGCACACTCACGAGGCGACTGCGCAGTACCCATCCGCTCTGGCTCTGGCTGACGAGTGGCTGAGTTGCGGCGAATCCATTGACGTCTTTGACCGTCCGGGATGCACCGGCGATCAGGATTCGCGGACAGGTGACTGGTGGGGCGTTCGATCTTCGCTGCGCCAGCAGGGTATCACCTTTGACGGGGCCGTTACTCAATTCTGTCAGGGGGTGGCCAGCGGAGGTCTAGACCAGCGTTTTGAGTACAGTGGCCACGGTGACTATGAGCTGAGCTTCGACTTCGGCAAGCTCATCGATGTCGAGGGTCTGACGCTGGATCTCGGTTCCGAACACCGATTCGGAGAATCCGTGAACGAACATACTGGCATTGACGAAGGTATTGTTCACGCACGCGATGTTCGAACAGTTCAGAGTCTTTTTCGGCAAGGTGGATACGCTTGAGTTTGACCAGAACGGCATCGCCGACGGCAAAGGACGAGACCGGTTCTTCACCACAGCGTTCAACTACAATCCAATCGCCACCCGCACGATTCCCTTCTCGACTCTGGGTGCAGGATTCGCCGTCGGTGAAGAGAAAGATTCACTGTTCGTTTTCGCCGTCGTCAATACCGAAGACACAGCGACCACCAGTGGTTTCGGCGAATTTTTCGCGGACGGCGCCGCCATCTTCGGTGAACTCCGGCTGCCAACGCAGTTTTTCGGTCGATCGGAGCATCAGATGTTTGGAGGCATCTGGAGCAGTCGCACGTTTACATCGCTGAATCAGAGCCAGCGTCTGGAATTCCCTGATGTCCCGATTGCTGAAAAAAAATCGTGCGCCCTGTACTGGAACTCAAATCAGGTCCTGTGCCAGGACCCCTGTGATTCAGAACGCGGTTGGGGCGTGTTTGGTCGAGCCGGTGTTTCTGACGGCAACCCGAATCCCGTGCAATGGTTCCTGAGCCTTGGCGGCGGCGGCAGGCCGCTGTCGGATCGTCGGGACGATTCCATCGGCATTGGCTGGTACTACACGGGAATCAGTGACGAAACGGGGCCCGTCGTATCCGGACTGTTCCATGACGGTCAGGGAATCGAAGTCTATTACACCATTGCTGTCACCGAGTGTTTCAGGATTACTCCCGATCTTCAATTCGTCGAACCGAACGCAGTGACAGCCGATGTCGCAGTCGTGCCTGGCCTGCGAGCACTCGTCGATTTCTAGCGTCGTAAAGACGATTCCTGTTACGCTATCTGCCGTTCAACCGTTTATCGTCGATGACTTTTGCAGGTCGCCATGTCTTATTCCACGTTGGTGTATGTAGGGCTTGCCCTGATCGAGCTCCTGGTCACTGTTCGCGCGATCCTGCGCCCGCATCGGAATCCGGCTTCACGGATCGCCTGGGTTGTCGTCATTGCGGTTATACCGGTCCTGGGCGTCGTTGTGTATATCCTGTTGGGAGAGACCAATATCGGCAGACGGCGAGTCGAGCGTTCGAAAGAGGTATTGGCACGAATGCCGGCCACGACCGTTGAGACGAGCAGCGATTCGAAACATCCTGAGAATAAAGTTCCCGAACCGTATGACCACCTGTTTCGAACGGCACATTCCATCAGTGGCTTCCCGACAGTTGGCGGCAACTCTGCACAATTGTTCTCGGTCTCGGACGAGACGATTGGTTCCATGGTCAGCGACATCGACGCGGCTCGGGACCACGTGCATCTGCTGTTCTACATCTGGCTGACCGACAACAACGGACTGAGAGTCGCGGACGCGCTGCGGCGAGCGGCGGCTCGCGGCGTCACTTGCCGAGCTATGGCTGACAGCCTGGGGTCACGACAGATGATTGGCTCCGAACATTGGGAGGCAATGAAGAACGCGGGTGTGCACCTCGGCGTGGCCCTGCCGATCGGCAATCCTTTTCTCCGCCCGCTGCACGGGCGCATTGACCTCCGCAATCATCGCAAGATTGTTGTGATTGATCACCGCATCACCTACTGCGGTAGTCAAAACTGCGCTGACGCTGAATTCCGAGTGAAACCGAAATTCGCCCCGTGGGTGGACGCAGTGATACGGTTCGAGGGGCCGATTGCCCGGCAGAATCAACATTTATTCGCCAGCGACTGGATGACTTATGTCGACGAAGATCTCGTTCCAATGCTCAGCGAACCGATGAAGGCGGAAAGCTCCGGAGTTGTGGCACAGGCCTTCGGCACGGGACCGACGGTACGCCATTCGGCGATGCCGGAAATGTTTGAGTCTCTGATGTTCACGGCCCGCCGCGAGATCGTAATTTCAACGCCATACTACGTCCCCGACGAATCCATGCAGAACGCGCTGTGTGCAGCAGCGCGGCGTGGTGTGGACACAACAATCGTTTTCCCTGCCCACAACGACTCCTCTGTTGTCTCTGCAGCCAGTCACAGCTACTACGCTGAGCTGCTGGCCGCCGGTGTAATGATCCGCGAATTCGTTGGTGGGTTGCTGCATACGAAATCGTTTACGATCGACGGAGTCGTTACGTTGATCGGTTCGGCGAACATGGATCGACGCAGCTTCGATCTAAACTACGAGAACAACATCCTGCTCTTTGATGCTGCACTCACTGCCGACATGAGGCGGCTGCAGGAGGACTACATTTCGAAGTCCAACACGGTAACGCACGAGATCGTCTCCGGGTGGCCCGTCAGAACACGCCTATGGAATAACGCAATCGCAATGCTGGGGCCCGTGCTCTGAAGTTGCGCGGCGTGAACAGATGGGGGCGCAGTTACCTGATAGTTGTTCTCGACCGAAGCCTGGGACCATTGTTCCGTTCAGTAATTTGAGTCACCTCGGAAAAATGGTCCCAGGCTGCCTAACTGTCCAACTTCACAACCGTTCATGGGACACCCGTGCGGACTCATCCGTGCTTGCGGATCATGTTCAGTAAGTTGGTTCCAGAGAGTAATTGCTTCGTCGTGATAATTGCGGGTTGCCAGTTCCGTGCTAATGGCCCACAGCATGTCGGGGATTGTTCCGATTTTCGGATGATCGTGAAACAGTTCGGCAACTCGCAACAGGTCCAGTGCAGCAATTTCTCCAGCCGGAAGCTCTGCCGACAATTCGACGATCTTTGTCAGCCCGGCCAGTCCGGTTGCGGTCAATTCGCCACCAATAACAAGCTGAGTCTGAGCTGTCAGTAATCTGACGGGCAACGTGTCGGCGACCTCTGGATTACGGCTGATAACCTCATTGATCATCGCCAAAGCTGGCTCACCCTTTCCGCTGTATAGCTCGACTTCGGCCAGCAGCAGCAGTGTCTGCTGACGCTGGCCGTCCGTAAGCGATGATCGATTTCGCAACGTCTGCAATTCGGCCCTGGCAGCCGGCAGCAATCCGTCGTGGACCATGGTGCCGGCCAGACGAATTCGGACATCCGCGTCAGTCGTCCGCCCCTGCAGAGCAGTCACCATGCCGCCGGCATATTCATGATTCGGCGCCAGCTTCAGCACGGTTCGCCATGCGGCCATCGCTGGTCCGATTTCGCCCCAGCTGCAGGTGAGCCTTACCGAGCAACAGGAAGATGTCAGGGTTACCGGCATCCGTCTGCGATGCCTGCTGTGCGGCATCACGAGCCTGCGTGTATTGTTCCGCGGCAAACGCTTCGCGAGCGATTTTCAGGGATGTTTCTGCATCCGACTGAGCCTGCAGTTCAGCCGTGAAGTTCAGAAACAAACATCCCGTCAGGGCCACAATCGAAAAGCTGCGAAAGCGACTCATAGGACGTCTCCTGCATGGTCGTTGAAATGCGAAGTCAGAACTGCAGCATGCTAATGAGTGCTGTCGGCGACTGTGTCAGATTGTTGTAAGATACCGTGAGCGAAATCTGACCGGCCCGAAATCAGATCGGCGTGGCTCTTGCGCGGACTCTGGTGGTATTCATTCATGTACGACTCGCCGTGACAGCAACAACAGCACTTTCCACTGCGCAACAAAACTCGCGCAACGAATCCTGCGCGTACGCAGACCTTTGTCACATGGCAGAACACGGGTGCGGGTTGTGCTTCATCCCCTGGAGCGCCGTGCCGGAGAAATCGTTCCGGATTTCTTTCGTTTCAGGGGTGAAATCTGAGAAATGCCGGACGCCTCGATTTGGAAATCGCAGCGTTCAGGTGAGCGCTCTCAATCCACGTTCCCTCTGACTTTCACAGGAATTGAGGTTCTTGCAGGCTACGACCACACAAAGATGTCGTCGCGGTCGCTGCTATAGCCAATAAACGTGGCCAGCACGATTCGAGGCAGATCGCCTGCGACACCGGGCACTTCGTGGATATTGCGGGTGTTGAAGAAATAAAGATCACCCGGTTCCAGAATGACATCGACGCTGGCTACACCCTCACGGGCAGCGTGTTCATGAAATGTACCGCTGCGCAAATGTGAATCGATCTCCGGCTGCCACAAATACTGATGCAGTACACACTGCGCTGACACATCGCCAACCTGAGTGTTCTGCAGCACCATGACGCCGGCGAACTGATGTTCGAAGTCATGAACGGCATAGCCTTCGCGTTTTTCGCGCAGCCGCACCGAATCGAAGTGTGGCTTGTATGTATAGCCTCCGTAATGGGCTCGAATGATGGCCGGACTGTACTGCCGCCCGTCTGGTTCGTGCGCGGTCACAACTCTTTTTGTGCGGGACAGGCCCTGCAGAGCGTCGTAGAGAATTTGAACGGGGTTTTCACCCGTCGAAAACAGATCCTCAAATAATTCATGCGATTCACGGCTGTGGGCAAAGAATGCATCAGGATCAGAACCGCGATATCCCAGACTGGTGCCGATGTCGATTCGCCGTCGTCCGGTCGCTGTCCCGACGTCCCACGCACGTGAAGCTTCCTTGTTGCGCCCTTCGCGGAAGTGACCTTCAGGGACAGCCGCGTCGATGAATTCCTGCGGGATTGACTCGCGCGGATCGTACAACAGCTCTTTTGCGATCAATCGTTCGACTAACTGCTGACACGACCGCAGTGGAAAGGCCTGCCGAATTACGAGTGCCGGCACATCTCCTGCGGCCAGTGCTTCCAGCGGTTGCGGGTGCTGAGTAATGATCGTTGCCAGGTCAGGTTCAGACGATGTCCAGGTGTTGTATGCCATGAAGGTATTATCCTGTCGCGGACCGGTGCCTGTCTACCCAATCGTCGTTCGCCGGCCCCAGTCGGGAAACGTAGTGCCTGCTGCCAGCGGGCGCGTCCATGTTCCTCAACACGCAGGCTGCGTGCACTACAATACGTTACCCTCGGCGAACGAATTGCGCACCGTTTACTCGATGATCGGGTTTGAGGTCCGGATGGTCCGCGGTTTCGCAAATTCGCAAGCATGCTACAATCACCGGCTTCACAATATCTAAATCTTCAATCAACAGGTTGCACCAGTATGATCACGGTCGGAATGAACTATCACGTTATTGAAGGTAAGCAACAGGACTTCGAGGACAAATTTGCCGCCGTCATTGATGCGTTGAACGCAGCGGAAGGCCATACCAGTTCGACGTTGTGGAAAGATGTCAGCGACGGTGCATCGTACCTGATTACCAGCGAATGGAACGACGAGACTGCGTTCACCGAATTTATCCGCAGCGAAGCTTTTCGCAATGTGACCAACTGGGGCAAGGAACAAATTCTTTCCGGGCGACCGCAACACAAGATCTACAAGCACTAGAGCGGTTTACAAATTGACGGAACCAGTTCGGACTCGTGAGGGCAGCCGTTCTGCTATCGAAACATGTCAACCGCGGCCATGATTCAGCGAAATTCGCTGTAGATTCTCTTCGAGGCTGGGGATCTGCTGTCGGCCTGCATTTTTCCCGATAAATCCCTGCGCCAGCCCCAATTCCTGACCTCGATGGTCCACCAGGACACTTTGCACCGGGTGTGTCCTGTCGGTCGACGCGGAGCCAACTCTCCAAACCAGCCGATAGTTTGCCTTTATCGGTGGCGCTGCCGCTTCATGAATACAGCACGTCCATCACACGTCCGTGATTCAGGCGATTGGGCCGGCCCGTGCGATCATGAATTGTTGTTTCAGGATCGATACCCAGGGAACTGTACACCGTGGCCCCGATATCGTTGGGGTGCCATGGTGTGGTTACGGGATAGCCACCGATGTTGTCTGTCTTGCCAATGACCTGGCCGCCCCGAACACCGCCACCCGCGAAGACTGCTGAGTACCCATGAGCCCAATGGTGACGCCCCGGCACAGATTGCCCGGCTAACGGTGAAATCGTAGGCGTACGGCCAAATTCGCCATAGACCGCCACCAATGTGCTGTCCAGAAGCCCTCGCTCCTCCAGATCATCCAGAAGCGTGCTGATGGCC
>JABABI010000049.1:30076-51418 GCA_014238335.1 Fuerstiella sp. | reverse complement strand
CACATCGAGAGGGAGAAAGCATTACATGGGATGACCATTCAAATCTGGTGAAGCATCATCCCAAGCTGGCGGCCGCCGTTGACAAGCCGATCGCCGGCCTGCTGGTGGATCTGCATCAACGAGGTTTGCTGGAAGACACGCTGGTGATGTGGGGCGGAGAATTCGGACGCACACCAACAGCAGAAGGTAATGATGGTCGCGATCACAATCCACATGGATTCACCTGGTGGTTTGCGGGCGGTGGTCTGAAACCCGGGTTTCACTTGGGAGCGACGGACGAATATGGTTATTACGCTGTCCAGGACCGCGTTCATATTCATGATCTGCACGCCACACTGCTGCACCTGTTAGGACTGGATCACGAACGGTTAACCTGGCGTTTCAGCGGTCGCGACTTTCGGCTGACGGACGTACACGGTCGCGTCGTCCATGAGATTCTCAGCTAGCGCAGAATCCGTTCGAAAACTGGCGCACTGCTCCCGTTCGTCGCTGACGGAGACTTCTGACCAGTGGTGCTACTCAGCCTCGGTCTCAGGTTTTGCCTCGATCTGCTTGATCGCAGTTTCAAGTCGTTCCCTGAACCGGCGGCTTTCGGATTCGTCGCGAATCCTGTACAGCAGCGGTAATGTGTCAGCAGCCGCCGGACCGACTTTTCCGACCAGAAAGACGGCGTAGTACTGAGTTCTCAGGTCGCCTGATTTCAGACCGGCCAGCAGCACGGGAAGTGCTTCCGGACCGGCCGCGTCAATCGCTCGAATCGCGCTTCGTGCGACGTTGGTGTCGTCTTCGTTCTGCAGCATCACGAACAAAATCGGGATCGCCGCTTTGGCCGCCTGACCGATTTTTCCGAGCGATTCTGCGGCAGCGCGGCGGACGGTCCAGTCCGTATCTTCCAGCGCAGACATCAAGACCGATACCGATCGTGACTGCTCGGAATTAATGGCCGCAAAACACTGGATTGCGGCGGACCGGATGGACGGCTGATCATGACTAAGCGCGTTTGTCACAGCGGGCAGGGCATCCTTACCGGCATTCCCCATCGAAGTCAGCGCTGCCATTCCGGCCAGTACAACGTCTGTTTCCAAATCGGCCAGTAGTGGTGCCAGCAGAGCAGCGGTCTGGCTGTCTTTCACGCCGATATTCGCCATCGCATTGGCCACAGCGACTCGAACAGCCGCGTCTGCGTCGGACAGCGTGTCCGTCAGCTGCGGCATTGCCGGGCTGGCTGATTCGCCGAGGCTTCCGATTGTGGATGCGGCACTAGCTCTCACCGTTGCCGCCTCATCGCTTAGTGCTGCCGTGATTTCCGGCAGCACGGAAATCGCTGCGTCCGAAAGGTGCTCCAGGCCGGCAATCGCCTTCCCACGCACGGCGGCATCGTGATCTGACAGAGACTTTGCAAGGACGGGCAACACATTGTCCGCGGGCAAAGCGATCGATGCGAGTGCGAACACGGCGGCGGCTCGAACAATACTGTCGCTGTCTTCTGCCGCCACGAATAATGCGGCAACGGCAGTGTCGCCGGGGTGACGGGACCGGCCGAGTGCCGACGCGGACACGGCGCGGACGTTTGACGACGAATCCTGCAGACACGTCGTCAGTGTACTGACCGCTGACGCTGGCGTCACATTCATGCGGCCCAGGGCCCGGGCCGCAGTGATTCGCACCGAAGCCTGGTTGTCGTTCAACGCAGCCACCAGCAGATCGGTCGCGGATGGACCGATTCCCGCGAGTGCTGCCACCAGACGTTCGGCCAGCAGACCTGAATCAGTAGAGGCTGCCAGCAACGCCGGCACGGCCGTCAACCCGATTCGACTGATCGCTCTGGCCAGCTCTGACTCGTCATCATGAGGCTCGCGTTTCAATGCTGCGATCAGATTCGGCAGAGCTTCGGCGGCGTCCGCCCCCATAGTTCCCAATGCAAATGCGGCTGACGACCTCGCATCTGCAGCATCACCGTTGAGCATCTCGACCAGAAAAGGAACCGCTCGGCGGGATTCCGGACCCAGTTTTCGCAAAGCCAGCACGGCAGCGCTGCGAACGTTTTTGTCTTCGTCCGTTAATGCATCCGCTATGACGTCCAGCAGTTTGACTCGGTTAAAGCTGGACGAAGCCAGAGCAACGACGGCGGCAGCTCGGGCTGGTGGATACCTGTCCTGTGTGACGTCGATCAGCTTTTGCTGTGTGGCTTCAGACACATTGCTGATCTGTGCCAGCCCCGCAGCCGCTTTGACGCGAACAGTTTCCCGTTCATTTGAAAGGGCCTGTGCCAGCGCTGCTTCGGCGGGCGGTCCGAGTCGTCCCAGGGCAGCGACCGCAGACACGGCAACGTCGGCGTTTTCATCGACAAGAAGAGTGTTTAGATCGGGAAGCACATCGGTGCCGCTGCCGGTCAGCCAGCCCATTGCAGCAGCGGCTCCCCTGCGAATACGAGAATCATCATGTTTCGCCGCCTCGCGAAGTGCGGGAATCACAGGCGGCCCGAGCTGCCCGAGTGCCCATGCGGCTCGGTATCGCATCTGATCAGATCGATTGTCGAGACTATCAATCAGAACTGAAGCAGCGTCCACCGCCACCGGTCCAATGCGAGCAATCGCGATCGCCGACTGTATCCACACCTGTTCATCCCGGTCACTCAATGCCTTGATCAACGCCGGCAGTGCCGCAAGAGAGTTCTTGCCCTGAGAAGCCAGAGCATAAGCAGCGTCTCGACGTGCCTCCAGGTTGCCGCTCTCAAGCTGTTCGGCATACGCTTCGACTGTCGACATGCCTTCCGAAGACGTCTCATCCAGCGCAGCCACAGGTGGCCCGGTGGTCAGTACAGCTGTGACAAGCACAATGACCGGGACGCGAAAACTTCTTTGTATCTTGTTGACTCGGCGCATTGTCTTTAAGCAAAGTGGCGATTTCAAAATCGATCGTGTAACGGCGACTGTCAACCCGTCAGATCTGCAGACCGGAAAGTTTCCCGGTGCTGTCGCCGATAAAATCGACAGGCGCACCAAAGCGGTCCAGTATCGACATAAACAGGTTGCACACCGGCGTTTCTTCGGGAACTCGAAGGTGTCGGCCCGGATCGACCGTGCCGCCTCCATGACCGGCAATCAGAATCGGCAGGTTTTCGTTGTTGTGACGGTTGCCGTCGCTGATTCCGCTGCCGTAGCAGATGGTCGTGTTGTGCAGCAGATTCCCATCACCATCGGGCGTCGCTTTCATCTTCTGCAGCAGATAACTGAGTTGGTCGATGTGAAATCGATTGATGGAGCGGATCTTGCCCAGCTTTGTGGCGTCTTCGCCGTGATGTGACAGATCGTGGTGGCCATCCGGAACGTCAATCTGACGATAGCTGCGATTACTGGCAGCGTTGGCAAACATGAACGTGGCGATCCGAGTGCTGTCCGTCTGAAACGCCAGGACCATCATGTCACACATCAGACGAATGTGTTCGCCATAGTCGTTCGGTATGCCGCTGGGAACCGGGTAGTCGATATCAGAAACGATCTCCGATTGATCTGCAACGCCTGCGACACGGCGTTCGACTTCTCGAACACCGTTCAGGTATTCCTCCAGTTTCCGTTTGTCGTTCTTCCCCAGCTGCTTCTGCAGACGCCGCGCGTCTTCTGCGATGAAGTCCAGAATACTTTTCTGCAGAACATCATGGCGTTTCCGGTTTGCGCTCGTCGCCTTCGAATTTCCGCCTCCAAAAAGACGATCGAAGACAAACCTGGGATTCGTTTCTTTTCCAACCGGCGTTGATTCTGACGACCATGCGATGTTGGACGAATAGGCGCAACTGTACCCGGAATCACATCCACCCGCGGTGCGGCCCTGTTCGCAGCCGAGTTCCAATGACGCGAAACGTGTCGCCTTGCCAGCGGCCTGAGCAGCCACCTGATCCACCGACACCCCGGATCGAATGTTGGCACCGTCGGTCTTACGAGGTTGCGCACCGGTGAGAAAGACAGAGGCGCTGCGAGCGTGATCGCCCGGACCATCGCCATTGGCTCGACCTTTGTCGTGAGTCAGGCCGCTGATGACCAGAAGCTCGTCCTGAACGGAGGACAACGGATCCAGAATATAAGGCAGCTCGAAGCCAAATCCTTCTGACTGCGGCGTCCAGTCAGGCAGATGAACTCCGTTGGGAACAAAAATGAAGCCAATCCTCTGCGGTGGTGTGGGTGCCACGTTTGTGGCTCGAGCCACCGGACAAACGGACTCCAGCCATGGCAGCGCCAATGACACACCTAAACCCCGCAGGGCGTGACGACGTGAGAAAAAACGGCTGCGACCTGTCATTGGAAATCCTCCATAGCGTTCATTTTGATTCACGCATGGTGAATGGAACACTGGTCACGATGGCTGTAATGAGTGTCTCAAACCGGTATTCGTTTTCGGCCAGATCCCGAACCACATCGTTGATTGTACACCGGTCGTAGGAACCGAGGCCTCGACCAAGCGCATATGTTAACATCTTACTCGCCAGACACCGACAGAACTCGGTTTTCTTTTCCTGCACCAGAATCTCCATCAATTCCAAAACCCCGCCGAATTTATGACCACCCGGCAACTCACCGGAAGCGTTAATGTCGAAACGACCGTCACTGTCACGCCACGCTCCGATGGCATCGAAATTCTCCAGACCAAAACCGATCGCATCCATTTTCAGATGACAGACCGAGCAGGCAGGGTTCGACCGATGCTGTTCCATCTGTTCGCGCAGCGAACCAAGCGTCTCGGCACCTTCTTCAAGTTCCGGGACGTTGACCGGCGGAGGTGGAGGAGGTTCGGCCAGAATGTTGTCCAGAATCCACTTGCCACGTTTCACCGGTGACGTTCGAGTGGGATTGGAAGTCAGCATCAGAATACCAGCATGAGTCAGAATACCCCGACGATCGGCCTTCAACGCCACTAGCTGAAACTCCGGGCCGCTGACACCAGGAATTCCGTAGTGCCGCGCCAGACGTTCGTTCACAAACGTAAAATCTGCGTTCAAAAACTCCAGAACGCTGCGGTTTTCCCGAACCATCGATTCGAAAAACAATTCCGTCTCGCGACGCATGGCGGAACGAAGTTCACCGTCGAAATCAGGAAACCGTTCAGGGTCAGGCATCAGTCGTGAAACGTCCCGCAGCTGTAACCACTGGCCGGCAAAATTATTAGCCAGAGCTATTGACTTTGGATCGGCCAACATTCGCCTTGTCTGCGCCGCAATGACTTCCGGTTGCGTCAGTTTTCCGCGACGGGCAACTTCGAACAGAATTTCGTCGGGCATACTGCTCCACAAAAAGTAGGACAGCCGTGACGCCACTTCGTAGCCATCCAGTTCGCGAATTCGATCTTCGTCATCATTGTCCGCATCCCGTTCGACTCGAAACAAAAAATGCGGATTCGACAGCACCGCAGCAACCACGGTCCTGAAAATCTCGTCCATCGAACTGTCCTGTTCATAGGCAAACTTCATGATGTCAAACAATCGTGCCTGTTCGCCTTCAGTGAGCGGTCGACGATAGGCCCGCGCAGCAAAATCACGCACGTTCCGTCTGGCAACGTCAATACGATCACCGTTCGTCTGAGCGACATGCACAAGAACTCGGGCGCGAGCCTGCGGATCTGCAAACACCTGATCCGCAACGGATTGAGCGGCCATCAGATATTTTTCCAGCAGAACCGGCGAAAGGGATAACACGTCACCGATATTGTCGAACCCATTGCCAACATCGTCCGACGGAAAATCATCGGCCAACTTCAGGTCGAGCCCGATCAGGTCACGAATGGTATTGTTGTATTCAGCTTTGTTCAGTCGCCGCAAGGTGACTCGACCAGCCTGCTGCTCCGTGGTGCAGTCAAAGGTCGCAAGCTCTGCCTGAATGGCGGCGTCAACGGCAATCAGTTCGCCCGCAGTCGGCTGCGTCTGCTCAGGTGGTGGCATCTGGCGATCCCTAATCAGTCGCGCTGCCTTGTCCCAGAGGTCGTATTCCTTCTGCACGTTCGCTGATACGGTGTACCTGTCGAACGCGACCCCGGCTTCCGCTTCATCACCACTGTGACAGGCCGCACAGTGCTTCGCCAGAAATGGCGCCACGCTGACTTCGAAGTGCGATTTGCCGCCTGCGATGGGTGATTCCTGCGCTGCCACGTGGCCAGCGAACGAAACGAAATGAGCGGTGTAAGCGGTAACGAGCAGCAGATTTTGGAATGAGTATGTCACGTACATTTTTTGATTGTGGCTGTTTGATGAATTTGACACGACATTAATTCGCCTTTGGCCCCACCAGTTCGACCAGGTTGCCGTCCGGATCAGCGACCACGGTGAGGAATATCGGCACGGGCGTATCCAGAGGAACGCGAACGTGCTCCCTGCCTGCCGCCTTGATTCCCGCAACTTTCATCCGGACGGACGCGGCTTCAATATCCGCCACGTGAAACGTCAGGTAGCTGTACCCCAGTTGTGAATGAATAAACCGATGATCACCCGTTTTACTGTCGACGCCCGGAAGCTCCATCAGCTTAACACTGGTTCCGTCTGTGTCTCCATTTGGCGAAAGGACCTGAACGTTAAGGTCATGACCATCAGTCAGACCTGCGGCGCGACAGAAATCCTGGCCGACGGCAAATTGACCGGTTTTCTTCAAACCAATGACGTTCGTGTAGAATTTGACACTCACGTCGAGGTCACTGACAACGATCCCCAGGTCCATCGTCGTATCAGAGAACGTTTGTTCGACGTCGTTCTGAGCGCCGCCAAACGTAACGACGGTCAGGGTCGCGAGAGCAGACAAATTAATTGAATTGAGGATTCGGCTGTTCCGCAATGACATGACAGGATCTTTCATCGTCAAAAGAAATACGGCACCGCTGGGCCAAACTCCGTAGTTATTCATCGTCAGACGTGCAGTTTGGTCGTCCCTGGCTCCTGTGTCAAAACCGTCACACTGTCAAATCAGCTTTCCTTCCGATCAGAGATTGAGCACAGTGGATTCCAGGCGGGCCATCGCGTACTCTGAGCGACCTCACAAATAACGAATGGCGTCAGGCCTTCCGATCATGCTGACCCACTAAATTACAATCTCATCCGGAGAATCCCCAATGTTTCGCAGTGTCATTTTTCTATCTCTCTCTGCTGTTCTGCTGAGTTCAGTCCACGCCGCAGATAAGGATTCTAATGGCTGGAAATCCATGTATGACGGTAAAAGTTTTGCCGGCTGGAAGAAAACAGAGCATCTGGATTCATGGAAAATCACGGACGGAAATCTGCAGTGTACGGGCAAACGCAGCCATCTGTTTTATGTCGGCGATGATAAGCCGTTCAGGAATTTTGAGTTTGAGTGCGAAGTCATGACAACCCCGGGCAGCAACGCCGGGATCTACTTTCACACGAAGCTGCAGGAAGAAGGCTGGCCCAAGTACGGTTACGAATGTCAGGTAAATATCACTCACGGGGACCCCAAGAAAACGGGGAGCTTATACGGCGTCGTCAACGTTGGTGCGGAAGATCTTAAGGATGTCGTCAAAGACAACGAATGGTATAAGACATACATCAAAGTCGAAGGCCGGCATATCACGATCAAAGTAAATGACAAGGTCACGGTGAACTACACAGAAGAGGACGGCAAGAAAGCATTCAGCGGTGCATTTGAACGGAAACTCGGCGAGGGCACATTTGCTCTGCAGGCACACGACCCCAAGAGTGTCGTCTCATTCCGAAATCTCAGGGTTCGTCGCCTGCCGTAATTCGTTCTTCAGTGCCATCGCTCGTCGCGTGATGGCAATTCCTGTCAGACGCACCAGACCTGTCGGCTGGTGTGCTCAAAAATCTCCGGACAGAGGTCCTCACCATGGGGAAAAGAAAGGTGGCTGGCCGTGGCGGTCAAAATGGAACTCACCCGAGTCATTGTCTCGGAGATCAATGATCAGCAGGCGATCTACCTGAAAGAAGTGGACGGAACACGCAAGTTTCCAATTCTTGTCGGGGAGTTCGAAGCGGGTATTATCAACCGGCGGCTGCTGGAGGAGCCGCCGTTTCGTCCGTTGACTCATGATCTGCTGCGACTTGCCATCGAAAGTCTGGGTGGCGAACCGCAGGAAGTCGTGGTCAAGGAAATGAAAGACCATATCTATTTTGCAGTCCTGAAGATCAAGCAGAACGACCAGTTACTGGAGATTGACTGTCGACCAAGCGACGCGGTGGCGTTGTCGGTTCATTACGATCCACCATTGCCGATCTTCGTGGCTGAGGATGTTCTGAACGAAGTCAGCTGATATGGTTGCACCGCAGAAACGTTCGAGTGACCGCTCATTGCCGACTCGGCGACCCTGCCAGTCACGTGCGGGAATGTGTGCAGACACGAACAGATCGTTTTTCGAAAAGGCCTTAGAAGTGCAGACTTGCCTGCAGTCTCTTATTGCCGTCGTATGCGTGTTCACAATCAGTGTCAACGCCGCCCCCGGGCAGTCGACAGTGTGGGGGCTGCGGAGTGGTGACCGATTTTCCGTGAAAACCACGATTGACCGTGAAACCGACATCCAACTCGCAGACAGTGCTCCGGTCACTTCCACATCGAAGGATCAGCTGGAGCTGGAGTATCTGGTCTGGCAAGCCACACCGGTTGAGACCAGGATGCAGGTGCGTGTGGTCAGTTTCGTTCGCATCGGCAGTTCGGGAGATGCCTTCACCGATTCAATGTTCGACCAGCGTTTAAAACTACTGGAGCGAGTTCCCATCATGATCTCTGTTGGCCCCAACGGCGTGGTCACTAACCTGACGGGATACCGCGAATCCCTGAAACAGTTCGCCGGTCCCGACGAGAAAATGCTGCAGCTTCTGCAGGAAGCGTGGCCTCAGCAGTCGTTCGAATCATGGATCGGCCGTCCGTTCTGGATGACGCAGCCTGGCGATGATCATGAAGACCGCGAGACATGGGAGCGAATCGATCAGCTGTCACTGGGGTTAATGGGCGGCCTGCGAACAGTCGCCACGTGTCGCATTGATTCACAGGGAGACGGTCCTGCGAAAGTCGTGGTGTCCGGTTCTGTACGCCAGGTCGCGCCGTCGCCGCCGGATAGTGCTGCGTCGCCCCGAAGCGTCAGTTTTGGTGACGTGGAAGCAACAGCCGAGTCATTTTCCGGAGAGGGGCTCATGCTGCTTCCGGAACAGGCAAACGACGACGATTCAGTTCCTGTCAAGCTTCGCCCCTGGTTCACCAACCTTGTCCTGAACTGGTCAATCACTGGTGGAGCAAAGGTAAAAAGCGGCGGCCGGACTCAGAAGGTCACGTTCCGGCACCAGCAAAAGCAGTCGTCTCAACTGCAACCCAATTTCCAGATGGGACGACCTCCTGCATTTCGAAGTCTCCCAAAACCCGCGCGGTGAACCAACTAACAACGGATCGTCGGGAGTCGGCATCGTGCAATCGGTCTCAGACTCGGAAGTACGTGTTCGCGAAGGGCTGTTACGCTGAAAACGGGGGACTCTCGTAGTGATCATGCTGTGAAGCAGAGCTTCACAGCAGATGCGTTCCCAAACTGGATTTTGGGAACGAGACTCACGGGGTGTTCAGAAAACTGAAGCTGTGCTGTTAGTGAATGAATAAAAACTCGCGGCTGTTCAGCAGAGCCCACAGCAGATCTTCGAGCCCCTGTCTTCGATTTTCACTTCCGGCAATCACGGCAGACGCCGTTTTGAATTCTTCCGGCGTTGGTGCACGACTCATCGTGACCAGATACAGCTCAGGGATGGCTTTCTGATCATCCTTTTTTTCCAGCTGAGTGATCCGGCCGGACTTATCGGCCAGTTTGCGATTAACAACGTCGCCGTTGGCGATGTGCAGCACCTGAGAAAGATTAGGCTGAGCCGTTCGTTCGCATTCACACGTGATGACTCGCTGAGGCCTTCCCAGCGTGTCCAGAAAGTACGACGTGTAGTTGGGATCAGGCAGTTCAATCGCACGTGTGCCAACCGGGACACCGGAAAAACGTTCCTGCGTTCCACACGCAAAGTCGATGCCGTCCAGCAGCGCTTCGGCAGGCATCCGCTTGACGTAATAGTGCAGATACAGGCGTTCATCAGTGGCGTTTTCTGAACGCGGACTGGCATCAAGCTGATAGACCCGGGATGTCATGATCGACTTCATCAGATGCTTCAGGTCAAAGCCATGATCGACAAAGTCCTGCGCCAGTGCATCCAGCAATTCCGGATTCGATGGTGGATTTGTTGCTCTCATATCGTCAATCGGTTCCACGATTCCCTTCGCCATGAAGTACCCCCAAACCCGATTGACGATATTCCGGGAAAACAGATCATTTTCACGGGACGTCAGCCATTCCGCCAGAGGCCTTCGCAAGTCCCGCACATCCGCCGTATCGCCAGCTTCGTCACCGAGTGGTTTGGGAGCCATCGTCTCCCGGGTACGAGGATGTCGGATTGAACCGGTGGGATTAAGCTTCACGACAGTGTCGGCCCCCAGGGCACCAAAATCCGTGCTCGCCTTTGTACCAACTCGGGTGAAGAAAGCCGCCAGTCCGTAATAATCGCCCTGGCTGTAGGATTCGAATGGATGATGATGACACTTCGCGCACTGCAGGCGAACTCCCAGAAAGACCTGAGCAGTCGTTTCCGCAAGATCGGTCGGCGTCTTCGCCGTCTTAAAATAGTTGGCCGGACCGTTCTGAAAAATGGATCCCTGTGCCGTAATAATCTCACGTACAAACTGATCCACTGGTTTGTTTTCGCGAAGAGATTTTCGCACCCAGTTGGAAAACGCCCACATGCCGCCGTCGCCAAGAGTGTTGCGGTTGATACGAACAAGATCACCCCATTTCAACGTCCACCATGCGCTCCACTCGTTTCCATAGATATCTCGCGCAGGGTCGCCGGTCAGTCCCAGCAGTTCGTCGATTAGCTGAGCTCGTTTGTCAGTTGCTGTCGACTGCAGAAATATATTGACGCGATCGGGAGACGGCAGAGTGCCAATCGCATCAAGAAACGCCCGACGAATAAAATGTTCGTCACTGCAGATTTCTGACGGCTGTACGCCCAGACGCTGCCAGTGATCCTTGACCTTTTCGTCGATGAAATTGTTCGGCACAAACTTCGTGAGATTCACATTTTCCTGATACGGCGACAGCACATGAGACACCGTCGCCTGACCTTCAAATCGGATCATGATGGCCGCCTGACCGTGCCCGACGATTTCCAGGTGACCGACTTCGTCGACGCTGGCCACGCTTTCTCCCAGGCTGTCATACCGAGCAATATGAGTGACGTCACGGACGGTGTCGTCACTGTAGCGAGCCACGACACGCAGCTGCTGAGTCTGACCTGCCTGATACAGGCGTTTCGTGGGGGTTATGGAAAGAGAAACCACCTGAGCATCCTTCTTAATGTCCGGCTGTTCCAGACCACCGGCAATCCACGCCTGCACGACATTGTACGAATAGGAACCACGGCGAAACCGCATGCCACCACCATGGCCGGTTTCAAGAGTTGCCTTCTTCAGTATCAGACTGTCTTTCGGCTGCACGACAGAAACACGTCGCTGATGCAGGTCGCGGACGAGTGCGGGGTAGTCCTGTTCCGGAGCATAGCCCAGCAGCGAAAGTTTTAATCCACCTTTTCCGTACTGCGACGCATGACATGCCCCCTGATTGCACCCGGCCTTTGACAGAATCGGCATCACGGCTTTTTGAAAACTGACGGGTAAACCGCCGGCCATGCCCGACACTTCAATCGAAACTTCGACGGCCGCGTCACCATGTTCAATCCGCACCACAGCCACGCCGGACTTCAACGGAGTCACAACACCCGTCGGCGACACTGAAATGACTACCGGTGTCAGGTTATTGTAAGTTACGGACCGCGTGATATCGACAGGACCACGAACTGTGTCCGGTTCTGTCGACACCATCTGCAGGCGTTCGTGTGGCCCCCCCAGCGCAGCAGAAGTCGGTTCAACATGAAACTGATCGGCGTCGACCGGAGGCGTAAATAACGTCAACAGTGATGCAGCAGCTGCGACGGGCAATCTGATTCTGAGCGGCATAATGGTACCGGAGCGGGAACAAAAGACTGTGACAACCGTCGTATCCGTAGCAGTATCCGTATAATTTCGGAGGCATCCGGACCGGCGTCTGAACTCCTGCGAGTGTAGCGGCAGCATTTGAGACGCGGACCGTGATTCCTGCGAAATTCCGAGTTACCCAATGACTATATGTAAACAAAGTTTACCGAGCGGGTATCTCCCGATACAATCGCGGTCCCGAAATTCCCTTGTGGTCAGCATGTCGCATGAGCCGATTACTGCCTACTCCTGCCTGGCCGCTGGTGAGAAGGTCGGGAGTCTTTTTCGGCCCGAAATAAATCACAGTCGAATTCCATCCGTCCGAAAAACACTCCCGACCTTTTTCTCGCATCACACTTTTCGCGTACCCACCTCCCGAATTCAGAATGGGTGTCTGCCATGCTGAGCCTGTATCCGCAACACCATTCGAACTGCGAGAACTCCAGCCGCCGAAACTTCATGCTGCAGGTCGGCTCGCTCGCGGGTGTCGGACTGTCACTCGACCAGTTGTTGCGCGCGGCGAGTGTGTCTGCCAATCGAGACGTTAGCTGCGTTTTGATCTGGACCAGAGGCGGCACCAGTCACCACGACACGCTGGACCCGAAACCGAATGCGAAAGCAGAGGTGCGAGGGGACTTTGGGGTGATCGACACAGCTCTGCCTGGTGTGCAGTTCACAGATCAGATGCCGAGATTTGCAAAAGAGGCCGGACGATTCTCCGTCATGAGGAACCTCAATCCTCGGAATGGCAGTCACGCGACGGCCGACGCTTTCATGATGTCCGGACACAAGTTCAATCCGTCCATCACGTATCCATGTTTTGGATCAGTGGTTGCAAAAGAGAAGGGGTTCGACGGTACGATTCCGCCTTTTATCCAGGTCGGGACCAACGTGGACCGTCGCTTTGGTGGAGGTCTGGCCGGTTACCTGGGTATCGCTCACAACCCGTTCGAATTGCCGGGCGACCCCAACAGCGCCAATTTCACGGTCCGCGACATCAAGCCATACGGTGGCATCAGTGCGAGTCGCATGGACTATCGCCAGAAAGCTCTGCAGAGCATCGACACGTTTCAACGACAGCTCGAAAAACAAACCGACACTTTGAATGCCGTTGATGAGCACTATCAGAACGCGTTCAGCATTATCAATTCTCAGGAAACGCAGAAAGCATTTGACCTGCCTGCCGAATCCGACAAGCTGCGTGACGACTACGGCCGAACCAATCTGGGGCAAAGCTGCCTGCTGGCTCGACGGTTAATCGAAGCCGGCACTCGGTTCGTCACGGTGACCAGTGGTGGCTGGGACACACACACGAAAAATTTCACGGGGCTGAAGAAGCTGCTGCCGCCTCTGGACCAGGCCTTCCCGGCACTGGTCACAGACCTGCAGGAACGTGGCATGCTGGACACGACGCTGGTTGTCTGGATGACGGACTTCGGTCGAACACCAATTATCAACTCTGCCGCCGGCCGTGATCACTGGTCATCGGCCAGCGTACTGTGCATGGCCGGAGCAGGCACACCTGCCGGAATGGTCCTTGGTGAAACCGATGACACAGGCGCCAAGCCGGTCGGCCAGGAGTATTACCCGGCTGATGTCGCGGCCACAGTTTACACCAGGCTGGGCATTCCGCTGGACACCGTTCACGTCGCACCGGACGGTCGTCCCATGCGATTGTGCGATGGCAACGTGATCAAGGAATTCATGGCGTAATTGGGGTGAGAGCGAAAGCGAAAATGTGAATCGTTGGTTCCTGATACTCGTGGTCGTGCTGATCGTTCCCACTGCGTCCACGACGGCGGAAACCAAAGTCGGGTTTCGTCAACTGGGATCGACAACGCCCATTGTGGTGCGGCGCGGTCAAGTTTCCACGATCAATATCCGGTCCAACTACACTCTGGACGGCGCTTATTCCGTTCTGTTCGACAGGCCCGGCATCACAGCGAAGTTCCTGGAAACCAAACCGATCGCTGCTCCCAGATCCGGTCGAGGTCGTCCTGGAACACCGTTTCGGTTTGAAGTTAACGTACCCGCCGGTCAGCCGACGGGAGTCTATGAACTGCGCGTGGCGACGCGCACGGCTGTTTCCAGCGTCGCCCATCTGCTGGTCACCGACCTGCCAGTCGTTGCAGAAGACGCCGGGAAAGAAAACGGACAACCAGCTGAGGCGCAGCCCGTCAATGTGCCCGCAGCAATCGCAGGAGTTTGCGAAAAAACAGAAGACGTGGACTGTTACGTGATTGCGGCCAGCGCCGGGCAGTCACTAACGTTTGAAATCTTTGCTCAGCGAGTCACCGGAGCAGTTCACAGCATGCAGTCGGGTGGCGGCACTTACCTAATGGATCCCATCCTCACCTTGTCCACGACCGGCGGACAGGTGTTGAAGCAGAACGACAATCATGTTGGTGGCGATGCGTTCATTTCTTACACCTTCCCTGCCAACGGCGACTACGTCATCTCCGTCCGTGATGCTCGCTACATCGGCAACACAAAATACGTTTACTGCCTGAAGATCTCAGACCGACCGTATGCACACGCCGTGTTTCCGATGGCCGTGCAGCGCGGTCAGTCGCAGCCTGTCAGTATCGTGGGACACCAACTGGGCGATAATGACGCAGCCACTGTTTCTGCTGGTGAATCCGCCACCGTCGGGTGGGATTCACACATTGTAACGGCAGACGCCGGTCCCACGAACTCCGTGCCCGTTCTGATCACCGATACTCCGCAGGTGGTTGCACAGGACGGTAACCACGCTCCGGACGCGGCCATGCCGTTATCATTGCCCGTTGGCGTGAGTGGACGATTTACGAAGAACGATCAGAGTCATCGATTCTCATTCGAAGCGATGAAGGACCAGTTCCTCCGTTTCGACCTGCACGCTCATCGGCTGGGTCTTCCTCTGGATGCAACCATCGAGATCCACGATGCAGCGGCAAAGAAACTGGTGGAGGGTGATGACGGTTTGCAGACGAAAGATCCGACCCTGCACTTCAAAGCTCCAGCGGACGGAACATACACGCTGTCCATCCGTGATCTTCATGATCGTGGCGGTGAACGGTTTCAGTATCACCTGAGTGCTGAACCGAGCGGCCCGGACTTCGAAGTTCATGGAGAATACTATTACGCTCAAATTGCGCCCGGCACACGAATGGCGTGGTTTGTCAAACTCAAGCGATTCAATGGTTTCACGGGACCGGTGGAAATCGCCGTCGACGATCTGCCGGATGGAGTTTCGTTCGAACCAGTCACAATTCCAGCCGGCATGGACCACTGCATGGTGAACCTTGTTGCGGACACGAATGCCCCGGTTAACGCCTCATTGGTGACCGTTTCCGGGCGTGCAGAGATCGCAGATCTGAACGGCGACAAACAGAGCGTGACGAGATTCGGGCGAGTTACCTGTGAGCTGCAGAGTCAGGGCGGCGGCCAGGCTCGCTGGCCGGTGAATACATCCATCGTCGGCGTCACGGATCCGCTGGACCTGCTAAGCGTCACCGCAGAGCCCACGGAAATCACGTTACCAAAGGGTGGCAAGGCCGAGTTCACTGTAAAGATCGAACGCAATGCAGAGTTCAAAGAATCTGTGACCGTTGCGATGTCGTTTATGTATTTCACCAACAGCTTTGGTGATCAGCTGCCGCCGGGCGTAACACTTGCCAAGGCCAGCACTGGTCGCCTGGCTGGTGACACGCTGGAAGGAAAAATCATACTGGAAGCGACGGACCGGGCACTGACGGTCAATCGACTGCCCATTGCTGCTCTCGCCCGCGTTCCCATCACGTTTTCGATCACCACAAACTATGCCAGTAACCCCGTGTACCTGACAATTCCGGAAGCGACGGTGAATGCTGGAGATTGAGCGGCACAGACTGCCACGTGCCCCGATCGTCATCTCCGCCTCGAGCACCCAGACGCGTAATTCCGCAGGACCAGTTGAATCGATTGACGGTCAGTGATGCATGCGGATATCACACGGACTGCCATTATTTGTGATTCTCATGCGGTACCTGAGTTGTGGAAAAAAAGAGGGAGTTTACGCTGGATTCCGGACCAGAGTCGGGCAAGAATCGAAGGCATACACACGAAACACCTGCCCGTGGGGCATTGCTGCAATGAGCGTTGATCAACAGTCGGAACCTGAACACGACGGAGGAGCACTTCCGCGCTCCGTGTTATTTCCGTTGGGAGCCCTGTGCTTTGGCATCCTTGCTCAACTATGGGCAACGCAGCCTGTGTGGGGCGACCTGCCATTGATGGCAATCACTTCGTTCGTTTTTCTGTGCTATACCAGCTGTTTCCACGAATCCGCCCACCACACCCTGAGTAATTCGGAATGGTTCAGCGTTATTGTCGGGCGTTGTCTGGGCACGCTGATGTATACGCCATACTCGACTTATCGCGAAAGCCATATTCGGCACCATGCTTGTCTCAATAAGCCGACCGACTTCGAGTTATGGCCCTACAGCAATCCGAACGCCCCACTGTGGTTCCGTTGGGCATTCGTCTGGCTGAACCTGTTGCTGGAATTTATCACTTCTCTGATGGTCTATGGCAGAACGTATCTGTCAAAGTCGTCTCCGATACGAAAGACCGAAATCCGGCGGACCATCGCCAGGGAATACGTTTGAAGCTGCAACCGAGACCGGTGCGTGCGAGCAGGCCCCCCACAAGGACTTTCAAAGCCTTTGGTAACCGGACGCGTAAGCAAGGGATGTCCTGGGAATTGCTTCGTTTGCAGTCCCTCGCTCACGCTTCGGGTTTCCAGATTTTGTGCCAGAGGAGTTTTGAAACTGCTTCTACTGTTCCGGCACAGACCCTGAAAAATCTCACACAACAGGCCCCCGCATTCACCGGAGGCATCCGCCTCACCAGATTCTCTTCAGAAACACTCTCCGACATGTCCGCTCGCACCTGTCTGTCACTGGCCGCCGCACTGGCATTCCTTGCCGTCGTCTTTGGTGCGTTTGGTGCGCATGGGTTGTCGGGAAGTGATTCGAAGAGCGGTTACCTGGAGCGCAGGTACTCGGACATGCAGCCCAAAAATGTTTCAGGCATGCAACTGCCCCCCGCCTACAAGTACCTGCAGGATTTTCGCACCGGAGTTCGCTATCACATGTGGCACGCTCTGGCATTGTTTGGTGTCGGGCTGCTGATTCAACGTCGTCCATCGCGACTGCTGAGCGCGGCGGCCTGGTGCTTCATCGGAGGCATCGTCTTTTTTTCCGGCGCATTGTACGTCCTGGTGATCTGTGGCCCAAAGTTTGGCGGCATCACCTGGGGTATGATCGCACCGATCGGTGGCACGCTGCAACTTGTAGGCTGGGCACTGCTGACCGTTGCCGTACTGCGAACACCGGATGCTGCCGGCTCATCCGCAACTCCGACTATTTGAAATCTTCCCGCCTCAACAGACCAGCGCTCACCTTCCCTCCTCCAACTCCTCATTTAGAAAAAAACAATGCTGATTTTTGACGCTCACCTGGACCTTGCATGGAACGCTTTAGAATGGAACCGCGACCTGCTGCAGCCGGTATCCGCCATACGCGACTTCGAACAGCAGTTTCCGGGCTGTGTGCCCGGTGACGCCACGACGACATTGCCCGCATTGCGAGACGGCAGCATCGGAATCGTCATTGCCACCCTGCTGCCAAGGTTTGAACGTACACACGCACCCCGGACTTTTTATCAGTCACGAGTTTCGGCCTTCGCGGCAATGCAGGGCCAGCTGGCGTGGTATCGCACGATGTGTGACGCCGGACAAATGAAAGAGCTGTCAGACCTGCCAGCCCTGAACAGTCACGTTGACAGCCTGCAGCACGGAATCTCTGACGGCGCACCCGTCGGTTTCATTTTAAGCATGGAAGGCAGCTGGGCTGTTCCCGATCCGTCCTATATCGAACGCTGGTACAACATAGGTCTGCGCATCCTGGGACCGGCTCATTACGGACCGGATGACTATGGCCATGGCACGGGCAGCGAAGGCGGCCTGAAGGAAAATGGACCGGAGCTTTTGCGTGAAATGGATCGCGTCGGCATGTTGCTGGACGTGACGCATCTGTCCGATGCCTGTTTTTGGGAAGCACTCGACATCTACACGGGGCCGGTGCTGGCCAGCCACCACAACAGTCGCACTCTGGTGCCCGGTGACCGGCAGCTGGCCGACGAGCAGATTAAAGCCCTGCTACGGCGAGAAGCGGTGATCGGGCTGGCTCTGGATTCCTGGATGATTCGTCCGGGTTGGGTTCGAGGAAAAACGGATCCGAAAACCGTCTGCCTTGCGGACGCCGTCAATCACATCGATCATATCTGTCAGCTGGCAGGAACGACCAAACACTGCGGAATCGGTTCCGATCTGGATGGCGGATTCGGCAAGGAACAATGTCCTCACGATCTGGAAACCATCGCCGACCTGCAGAAGATTGCCGAAATCCTGAGTGAACGAAATTACTCAGACGACGACATCGCCGGCATCATGCACAGCAACTGGATTGACTTCTTCCGACGCGCGTGGAGTTAAACGCGGATATGGAGTGCGGGTCACGGAAGGTCCTGAACCTCAGTGGGCGGGTGGAGCGAGGGAACCCCCGGGGCTTCCTGATAACTTTTTTCCTTCGTTTAACTGCGTGGGCAACGCGGTTCCACCAGAAAATCGTTTCTTCACGTTCTTGATTGCGGCCCCTGCGTCGCAGTGAATCGCAGACCCACTTGCTGGCGCATCGAGCTTGTATTGCGCCCTGGCCGCGCCCTACGACTCGGTTAGTTCCAGATACGGGTCCAGGCCCATGTTCTCGTACTGTTCAAGTCGCTGCCGTTCCTGTTTCAGCAGACTCTTGCGCTGTTTGCGGTGAGTCTTCTCCAGGAAACGCTGGATCTTCTTGAAGTATCGATGCCATGATCGACTGGTCTCACCAGCCTTGTTGCCAATCGCCAGACGCTGGTTTCTTCTGACTTCTTGGGGTTCCCGACAGCGCAGCAATTCATCTTCCATGGACAGGAAGAATTGATAGGACCCAGGATCGCCCTGGCGGGCACAGCGACCGATCAACTGGCGATCGATACGTTTGGAACTGTGCATTTCTGTGGCAATGACGTGCAGACCGCCGGCTTTGCGAACGTCGCCTTCCAGAATCACGTCGGTCCCGCGACCCGCCATATTGGTGGCGATCGTGACTTTTCCCGGCTGCCCGGCTTGCTTTACAATCTCAGCTTCCTGTTCGTGGTAGCGAGCATTCAGTATCTGCGACTGGATACCGTGTTCGCTAAACACTGCCGCCAGAGCCTCGGACGCTTCCACCGAAGGCGTACCGACCAGAACGGATCGTCCCGCCTTGATCAGCTTTTCAACCGCGCCACTGATCGCGACTCGCTTGGCTTCCTGCCCCTTGAACGTACGAACCACCATGCCTTTGCGCACACACCGTTTGTTGGTCGGGACTCGGGTCACCTTCAGTTTGTACGTCTTTTTCAGTTCACGTTTTGCGGGAATAGCTGTGCCGGTCATCCCGCACAGATTTGTGTAGTTGCGGAAGAAACTCTGAACAGTGATACGAGCGGCTTCGCCGGTGGCCGCTGTGATGGGAACAAGCTCCTTGGCCTCGATCGCCTGGTGCAGTCCGTCCTGCCATTTACGCCCATCCATGATACGGCCGGTGCCTTCGTCGACGATCATAACTTTTTCGTCGACAATCACGTAATCACGGTCTTTCTCGAAAGCATGCTTGGCCGTGAGCGCTTTTTCCACCTGAGTGTAAATGCGTTCCGTATCCATCGAATTCATCAATGATGGCTTGGACATCAGCACGACTTTGCGACAACCCGCATCGGTCAGCCATGCAGAACGACGCTCGGGTTCATACACGTAGTCTTCCCGTGGCTGCAGCTGAAACGTAGCCCGGTTGCTCCAGCGGAACAGATTGACGGTGCCGGGATCGTTCGGCTGAGTCAGACCGATGATCAGCGGCGTACGAGCTTCGTCGATCAGAATACTGTCGGCTTCGTCGATCAGCGCGAAATAGTGACCGCGCTGCACGGGTTCCTCGCCACCTCGCAGAGTGCGTACAAACTTTCGCAGCGACGGACCACCATCGTCGGGACTCGCCCCCATCCGTAGTCGATCGCGCAAGAAGTCGAATCCCATTTCCTTGGATGTGCCATACGTAACGTCCATCGCGTAGTGCTCACGGCGTTCATCCGGTTCCATCGGTTCCAGAATTCGACCGACGGTCAGCCCCAGTTTTCTGAGAACCGGGCCCATAGTGTCGCAGTCACGTTCTGCCAGATAGTCATTGACGGTGATTACGTGAGTGCCGTGCCCCGGCAGAGCTCGCAGGAACGACGGCATCGTCGCCGTCAGCGTCTTGCCTTCGCCCGTCTGCATTTCAGCAATATGGCCTTCGAACAGAGCGATGGCTCCCATGACCTGTACTTCGAAGTGCTCCATGTTTAACACGCGGCGGGCAGACTGTCGTACGAGTGCGTAGGCCTCCGGCAGCAGCTTGTCCAGAGGCGTTCCTGCCTTGGCTTCCCAGCGCAGCTCACGACCGGCCGCCGTGAGCTCTTCGTCAGTCAGAGAATTCAACTGCTGACTGCGGCGGATGATCTTACGGGCCATGGCACGCCAGCGAGATCTTCTGGCGGTGGATGGCATCATCCCCGACCTGGAAAAATGATAAATATCCGACGGACCTAACATTTCGTCTTCTTTGACAGGGTGGTGCCGACCGCCAGCGGATGCGAGCTAACGCTCGGAATGGATGAACGTGAGCGGGAAAGGGGTGAGTGAGTTATGCAGGCCCCCGTGCCTGATTTATATCGGCATATATAGAAGACGAACATCGAAATCAAACGCAACATGACCACGCATCGCCTGCCGAATCGCTCACTGGCGAAATGGCACACGTTTCGTCACCATGATATCGTTTTCCCTACACTCGTTATCGGATTTTTCAATGTTTTTGCGTGTCCTCCTGCTTTGTTCGACGGCCCTGAACGGTTACTCCATCAATGCAACTGACGACAATCGCCCAAATATCCTGTTTTGCATTTCCGATGATCAATCATGGATGCATGCTGGTGCCTACGGTTGCTCGTGGGTGAACACGCCCGGATTCGATCGTGTGGCGAAAGCAGGCCTGCTGTTTGCCAGTGCTTACACGCCCAACGCCAAGTGCGCCCCGTCGCGGGCGATCATCCTGACCGGGCGCAACTCGTGGCAGCTGGAGCAGGCGGGAAACCACATGACGTTTTTCCCAGCCAAGTTCGGCAGTTGGATGGAGTTGCTCGAGGC
>JABABI010000049.1:0-30066 GCA_014238335.1 Fuerstiella sp. | reverse complement strand
AATACGTGGCAGCTGGAGGAAGCCTGCAACCACTGGCCGTTTTTCCCAACGCAATTCAGCAGTTACGTCGAGGTCCTGGCAAAGAATGGCTACCACGTGGGTTCCACCGGCAAAGGCTGGGCTCCCGGAATTGCGAATGACAGCGACGGCAAGGCCCGCCAACTGACCGGCAGAAAATACAATTCAAGAACTGCACAGCCGCCGACGAAAGCTATCAGTCGGAATGACTACGCCAGCAACTTTTCCGAGTTTCTGAATGACAACGCTCAGGAAAGCCCGTGGTGCTTTTGGTACGGCAGCACAGAACCGCATCGGCGATACCAATACGGTACCGGCGTCAGCGTCGGGAGAAAGTCACTCGACGACATCGATCAGGTTCCACCATTCTGGCCCGACAACGACACGATCCGCAACGACATGCTGGATTACGCTCTGGAGATCGAGCACTTCGATCATCACCTTGAACGCATGCTCACAGCGCTCGAAGAACGTGGTCAGCTGCAGAACACACTGGTCATTGTAACAGCTGACAACGGAATGCCCTTTCCGCGAATCAAAGGACAGGAATATGAAATGAGCAATCATCTTCCTTTGGCAATAATGTGGCCGCAACAGATCGCGAGACCTGGCCGAACGATCCGCGATTTTGTAAGTTTTATCGACTACGCACCCACGATCATTGAAGCCGCAGGATTGCATTGGGACGACACAGGAATGGCTCGAACTCCCGGCAAAAGTCTGCTGCCTCTGCTGACCTCAACGCAGAACGAGTCGCCGGCGGCAGGTAAACAGCGGTCCCACCGGGAGTTCGTCGTGTTCGGCAAGGAACGTCATGATATTGGGCGACCGCAGGACCAGGGATATCCTGTTCGGGGAATCGTCAGAGACGGCTGGCTGTATGTGAAGAATTACGAAACGTCACGCTGGCCGGCCGGCAACCCCGAAACCGGCTACCTGAATTGTGACGGCAGCCCGACAAAGACAGAGATTCTGAACGCCCGACGAACGGGCCCGGATACAGCCGGGTATTGGAATATGTCGTTTGGCAAACGACCGGCCGAAGAGATGTACTTTGTGCAGGACGACCCGTATTGCATGCGAAACCTCGCGGAAAGCCCGATGTTCGCGCTGGAAAAAGAAAAACTGAGCAGGCAACTGCTGGCAACGCTGACCGAGGAAAAAGACCCGCGTATACTCGGCGATTCCGGATACTTCGAAAAGTTCCCGTATGCTGACAAAAAGGGAAATGGCTTTTACGAGAAATTCGCTGCTGGCCAGAAGGTCAATGCAGGCTGGGTGAACGAATCGGACTTTGAGCCGACTCCAATCACGGGACAGCAGCATTCCCGAGCGATACGCGCACCTCGGTAGATCATTTTTTCGAGTGTTCGCGGTCCTCTGACTTTTCTTATCAGAATGAACACTGTGAACACTATCGACGTTGCAAAAGAAGCGGCACTTGCTGCCGGTGAGGTCCTGTCCGATTGCTTTCAGAGCGGCCTGTCCATGCGGACCAAGGGTGCATCTGTGGAATTGGTATCAGACGCGGACGTCAATGCAGAACGGGCAATTGCCGAGGTGATTCGGTCACATTTCCCGGGCCACGGAATTTTGGGTGAAGAAGAGAACTCCGACAACGCGAACGAAGAACACCTTTGGATCGTTGACCCATTGGATGGCACAACGAACTTCGCACACGGCATTCCACACTTTGCTGTATCGGTGGCTTACTATGCCAACGGAATTCCTCAGTGCGGAGTTGTCTTTAATCCACTTCGGCAGGACTGGTACGTGGCGGAACGAGGCCAGGGCTCGACACACAATAACGTATCTCTGCAGGTGGGGACTCAGACAGCGTTGAGTGAAGTCCTGATCGGAACAGGGTTTTACTACGACCGAGGCGCGATGATGGAAGCGACGCTGGCTGCCATCGATCGATTGTTTAAGCAGCAGATCCGCGGGATTCGCCGGTTCGGCACGGCCTCACTGGATCTCGCAATGGTGGCGTCCGGACAGTTTGGCGCATTCTTCGAGTATCAACTGTCGCCCTGGGACTTTGCCGCCGGTCGTCTGCTGGTTGAAGAAGCGGGTGGGAAAGTGACAACTTGCAGCGGTTCCGACATATCAATGCAGAAGACGAGTCTGCTGGCCGCTGCGCCTGGACTCTACGAATCTGTGCTCGAACTGGTTCGGTGACCGGCAGATTCGGCATATTCGTCATACACGGAAAAAACGGTACTACCGGAACAATCCCTACAGTTTCACAAATTGTCTGACCGATACTATCCACAAGATCGTCTCAACGCGCTCGGTCTGTCGTTACGTAATGGCAGTTTCGCGATCGCAAAGAGACGCAGGAAAAAGCCAACAAAAACCGTGGCTTCTGAAGGATAGATCAATGCGGAACTGGCACCGTCTGAAACACATAGTGCCCTTGCTGCTGGCCATTACGATGTCAGCAGAAAGTCGTGCACAGCAGATGATGGACTATCCGTCTTTTGCAGGTCCGGCATACATGACCGGACCACAGCCAGCGTATTCAGCCACGATGGCTCAGGGAATGCCGCAATCGTTTCAGTCAAACCCCATGGTTTCACCGTTCGACCAGGCATTTGAGCAGCACTTCAACTCGGACGGTCTCTGGTTCAAGCGCGCATTGGGAGGGTTTGGTCCAGGGGCAAGCCTGAACGATTTTTACTTCAACGTTGACTACACGCGCACAAAGACACGACAGCTCAATGGCCTGTTTGGTAATCCCACGGCAGCCACATTTCTGCTGGATTCGATCGTCAACAACTCCCCTAACTTGCCGGACAATGTGTTTCTGCCTCAGTATCAGGAGAAGTATTCGCAGGGCATTCCTCGTTTTTGGCGCGACGGCATTCGCCTGAGCGGTGGTGTGGAAAACCGAACAGGCTGGGGATTCTCGTGGAACGCAAAATACGATGGCAAAAACTCGGCGGCGTACGATGCCAGAGCAATCGTGGAAGCCACGCGCAGAAATCTGCATTCCGTCGACCATTTTTCCGACGCCGTATACCTTGAAGCAACAGGTGGACTGGCTAACCCGGATATACCCACGAGTCTAAGTCAGCTAAACGAACGGCAGATTCTCGAGACACAGATTCTTAATACACGACTGTTTGATGCTGCAAATGCAGAGACCTTTGGAGTTGCCGGCGGCACCAACGACATACTGGACAGAAACCTGTACCCGTACGGCAGCATCCCCCTGCACAATGGTGTCGACATTGATGGATTTCCGCAGATATTCGACCTGGATTTTGTTCTGCAACAAACCATTGAAACGTACGGCAGTGGTGCTCATGTTTCGTTTTCGCCGGTCTACGAAGACAACTCGTTGCAGGTTCGACCGATATTCGGTGGACGATTCTTCCGCATTCGCGAATCCTTGAACTTTCGAGGTGTCGACTCAGGCTTGGACTATCTGCCCGACCTCCCCGATGGAGTTGACGATGATGACGATTTTGTGATCGATAATGTTGAGGAAAATGGAACTCTCAACTTTGCCGAAAGAACGCCAAACATCGACGAAGAGATCTTGATCCGTTCGTTTGTATCCAGCGAAGTTCGCAGCACTATGGGTGGTCCGGAGATCGGATTCGAGTACTCGATTGGTGAACGCGGCAGTCTTTCCCTGAATGGGTCAACAAGAGTGGGTGTCCTGTTCAACAATGAAAAAGCCACTCTGGCGGGTGACAACATCGGTGACACGTTAAGCACCGACATTGACAATGGACTGACCGTACTTGCGGACATGTTCGACACTACGACAGCGAATGGCCAGTTAACTCAGAATGCCTTTACGGACAGCATGAGCACGACTCATGTGTCTCCCATGTTCGAACAGTCGTTCCGGGCTGAAATTCCGTTGTTCTCGCAAATTCCGGTGTTGCGAGACATGCCGCAGCTGGAGAACGCAACATTCCGTGCAGGCTGGACCTTCACGTGGATTGGCGAAGTCGCGGACCCTGGTCAGCAAATCACATGGCTGTCTCGGCCACGTGACGGTGTTTTCCCGACACTCAAAGTCTCACGAGACCATTTCTATGAGCATACGCTGGACCTCGGGATTCACTGGGAATTCTGACCCGTCACGAAACAGCCAATCCGTGACCAGGACATCTCAGCGATCCGTCCGCAATTACGCTGCCGGAACTGCTATCCGAGTGCAATCGCGGCATAAATTCCCAGGCGTTCAGGAGAAGTTCGCTGACACCGCGATCACCTGACCTCGCGAAGACTGTAAGTCAGCCGTGAGCGTCGACGCAAATCGGATCGTGCCCGTTAAGGCCAGCCAGGTTGCCGACGCGCATCCGCTTCGTTAATTCAATCGTTATGTGCGCCACATTGCGTTTACAGGACAGGCTCGGATCGAACTCGATGACCGACTTCTGACTCCGCACGCAGTTTGCCGGATCAGGACATCCCTGAAAGATGAGGGCGGCGTGATTGCTCGGCGACAGAACGTCCCGCGTCCCTGCATCAGGTCAGGAATCCGTCGTAACGAATGGATACGATAACGCAGCAGCGACAAATTTCCGACGTCCGTAACTGCTGTGTCATGATGGATTCACGTCACCAACCCAGGCGACCGGCCACGGGCTGCACTTTCTCGACCATTGTTCCGAATCAACGAAGTCCCGTTTGTTCCTCGTATCCAACAGAATTCGCTACAATTGCGAGTTTATGGGTCGCTCTTGTGTCGGCGCATAATCAACAGGGAACAATTCAACAGGATCTCCGATGCCCAGTCGCTGCGTGTTTATAGCTCTGGCCTGCTTTGCATCGTCAACGCTTGCCGACCGTCCTAACATCCTGTTTATCATGACCGACGATCAGGCACCGTGGGCCGTGGGGTCGTTCGACGGACCGACTCATGCAGACACACCTCATCTGAACAGGCTGTTTGAACAGGGCACGTACCTGCCAAATACGTTTGTGGTGACTCCCGTCTGCAGCCCGTCTCGAGCCGCCCTGGCCACCAGTCGCTATGGCTCGGAAGTTGGCATCACGGACTGGCTGCATCCGAAAACCGAGGCTGACCACGGACTCGATCCAAAGACGACCACGTGGTACGAAATTCTGCAGAGTACCGGATACCACACCGGGCTGGTCGGCAAATGGCACCTCGGCCTGCTGGATCAGTTTCACCCTACCAAAACCGGATTCAACTACTTCATGGGACACCGAGGTGGTGGCTGGTCACCATCAAATCCAACTCTGGAAAAGAATGGGGCGAATCAGAAGTTCGAAGGACTCACTACCGACATTCTGTCTGACCATGCCATCGGGTTTCTGAACGAGCGGCCGACTGACAAACCGTTCCTGCTGGTGCTGCACTATCGAGCCCCCCACTCACGCTGGCTTCCGGTTGCTCCGGAAGACTGGGCGCCGTTCGAAAACCTGAAGCCGGCGTTGCCACACCCCAACTACGCCGGTCTCGATATCCCGCGCGTGGAAAAAATGACTCGTGAATATCTTGCCAGCGTGCGCGGCGTCGACCGGAATGTTGGTCAGATCATGAAGACCCTGAATGACCTGGGCCAGGCAGACAACACCGTTGTCGTCTTCACCTCGGACCACGGCTACAACATGGGCCACAACGGCATCTGGCACAAAGGAAACGGACACTGGGTCCTGAAGAAGGATGCGCTGCCTCCGGCCACTGACAATATCCCTCGGGGTCAGAGGCCCAACATGTACGATGCTTCGTTGAAGGTTCCCACCGCCATACGCTGGCCTGGAGTAACCACGCCGGGATCGGTCATTCAGTCATCGGTGACACAATTGGACTGGTTCCCCACAATGGTCGCGATCGCAGAGACAACCGTGCCAGCCGGCAAGATTGTTCGCGGGCGAAATCTGGCGCCGCTGCTAAGCGGAAACACAAGCGAATGGCAAAACGATGTATTCAGTCAGTATTCGACCAAACATCAGTCGACTACTCACATGCGGTGCATTCGCACGCCCGAGTGGAAGCTGGTGCGAGACTTCCTGAATGCTGACCGCGACGAACTGTTTCATCTGACAACCGATCCGGGAGAAACGACCAACGTAATCGGTGACGCCGCAAATCGATCCATCGTTCAAAACCTCCACGCAAAGATTCTGAGCAACATGCGGGCGATTGATGACACGCTGCCGAACGCTGTCCGATCAGCCGCACCGTAGCCCTTCCCCTCGGCCCCCAGTGCATCGGCACTGAGCGTCAGCCAAGTTCCGGAATCGGGCGTCCACCTTCAGCAACGATCGGAACTGGGCGTCCCTGGTTGTTGACCCAATGTGAATTCAGGTCGATCCCCAGGTGACGGAACGTGGTGGCAGCCAGATCCTGTGGCCTCACCGGATTGGATTCAATGGCGCCGCCACGTCGATCGGTTGAGCCGATTACCTGGCCGTGATTCAGGCCACCACCAGCCAGCACCATGGACATGACGTTCGTCCAGTGATCGCGCCCGGCCTCCTTATTGATCACCGGAGACCGGCCAAACTCACCCATCATCAGTACAAGCGTATCATCCAGCAGGCCTCGAGCTTTCAGATCATTCACCAGAGCATACAGCGTGCGATCCACTCGCGGCAGCAACGGTGTCAGCCCCTTCTCAATGCCCTTCCAGCGAACGTTGTCACCGTGGTGGTCAAAGTATCCCCATGCGCCGCTCACCAGGACGTAGGTGACGCCGGCCTCAACCAGTCGACGAGCGAGCAACGCTTTCTGAGCAATACTTTCCGTGCCGTAGGCAGCTTTGGTTTCGGCAGACTCTTCGTCAGTGTTAAATGCTTTCTGAACCTTGCCTGACAGCACAAGGTCGTAAGCCTGCTGAGTAAATCGGTCTGACGTGTTGAGTGTCTGGTTGTTGTCAAGACTGCGTCCAAATTGATCCAGCTGACGACGAATACTGTCGCGATCCTGCAAACGATTCACTTCGACCCCAGGTGGCATGGCGAACCGGCCTTTCAGTTCGTTGCCTTTGACCGGAGAAAAGTCGCTGCCCATGTGGCCGGATTCCCAGACGTCGGACGTCCAGGAATCTGCAAGACCAACAAACGGAGGCAGATCCGCATCATTGGCGCCGCGGAACTTTGCAGCGATGGAGCCCATCGATGGATACCCCCCACCATCTTTGCCATCGTTGGTACGCCGCGCCAGAGGATTGCCGGCCTGCATGGTGATCGGAGTATGATTGCTGCTGGAACAGTCGACCGATCGAATGATCGAAAGCTCATCGGCAATCGATGCCTGCAGAGGCAAGTGTTCGCTGAAATGGACGCCAGGAATTTTCGTCGGGATGGTCGCATAAGGGCCACGGATTTCTGACGGCGCATCAGGTTTGGGATCCCACATGTCGATATGACTGGGACCGCCGGACAGCCAGAACAGGATGACCGATTTTTTTCCTGAGCCGGACTCCGTATCCACACCGGAGGCCGCCTGCAGATTCATCAACTGCGACAGGCTGAGACCACCGAGCGCTGACAGTCCACTCTGCAGAAACCAGCGACGTGACGGCACGCTGATCAGGTCACGAGAGGCAGGGAAAACGCCGTGCATGTCTGGCCCTTTCGACTCAGGAAGACGCAAACGTCTGACGGTGGGAAGGTGGATCAACAGGAAGAAAGAAGCCGGTAGCTTCCCGAACCAATATATCGGCCGGCAATCCGTCTCGCAATCCCTTCATCCTCAGCAAAGGGTCTCATCGCGGATTTCCGTATCAGTGAGAGGGGCGGGAGTAGTATTTCGGCTGTTCGGTCGTTAGGTTCAGCTCTTCAGACTGAGCCACAGAGTTTCCTGGAAAGCATCGTTCATGATTCAGATACGCTCTCTGTACACGATTCACATTTCACGCAACATTCTTATCCTCAGCTCGTACCTGATGCTTGCGACCGGAGCTGTCGCCGAAGACACGACTCACGGCTTTCTGGCCTGCGGCAGTCATACCTACATCACCGATGGCAGCGGACAGAAGATCTGGACGTATCCACACAACACACGTGACGGTTACGTAATGCCCACTGGAAACATCGTTCTGGCATTAACCAAGTCGAAGATACACCCGGGCGGCGCCGCCGTGGAAGTCACGCGAGACGGCAAGGAAACTTTGCTGTGGAAAGGCACTCAGAGCGAAGTCAACAGCGTCCAGCCGACAGAAGACGACACGTTCGTTCTGACAGAGGCCGGACCGAAGCCGCGCCTGCTGGAACTGGACCGGTCGGGAAAAATCGTCGTGGAGTTTCCTCTGAAATGCCAGACCGACAACCATCACATGCAGACACGCATGGCACGCAAGCTGTCAGACGGAACATACATTGCGCCCCATCTGCTTAACTTCGCCGTCATGCATTATGACGCTGACGGAAAACTGCTGGGCCAGTTCGACACAACCGTCGCAGGCGATCCGGATCATAAAATTCACTCGTGGCCGTTCACTGCAATTCGGCACCAAAAGAACCGCACACTCGTCTGCTGTACACACAGCAATCGAGTCGTGGAATTCGATGACCAGGGAAAAATCGTGTGGGAGCTGACGAACGATGATCTCCCTGGACCGTGGCTGCAGGACCCTTGTGGCAGTCAGGTTCTGCCGAACGGGAACTTCGTTATCACGAGCTATGCGGGGGGACAAAAAGACAAGAATGCACCGAAACTGATCGAAGTAAATCGTGACAAACAGGTTGTCTGGACTCACGTCGACGGAAATCCCTACGGCATCCACCACTTTCAGATTCTGGACACCAACGGTAAACCGCTGACCGGACGCCCTCTGAAGTAACGCGGTATTCCTGGTCCCAAACTCCAAATTCCAGTTTGGGACCGCAGTCCCGCTCCGCTTCGCCTTATATCACGGACAATCCCATCCCTTTGTCAGAAGCAGAGCTTCAAGGACAAGTGCTCCCCAGCCGGAGCCTGGGAACAAGAGGCTGTATTCCAGTGTCCTGATGTGGAAATCGCATGGGGTGACGCAGGCCGATCACTGAATCGCCGGCTTTTCACGTGCGATGGAATAGTCACGTTTCTCGGCAGATGGGTGCCCCATCGGACCGTAGGAATCGAATTCGCCGCACTGATCGTCACCCGGAATAAAGACCACGTCAATTCCTGACGGCGTCACTTCACAACGTTGAAATCCGAAGCGCGTATCGGCGTCCGGCCACCGTTCGGCCAGTTGAGACGTGTTGCCGGCGGCGGGCGTGCGGAAGATGCGAGTTCCGTCGACGTTCTGAACAGAGCGTCCCGTGTGCACGTGTCCGCAGAACAGGATGTCCACTCCGGCTTTCTGCAACAGATCCCACAGACGCTGCCGGTGCGGCGGGTCGATGGAAAAGTACCAGTTGTCGTACTGGACCGGATCGGTCAGATCCCATATCGGTTCGTCTGGCTTTTCCATGAACGGCCAGTAGTGCATCATCGCGACGTGATGCCGAGTCTTCGGAAACTGAGGCAGACGTTCCAGCATCCGCCAGAGCCGCTCTTCCTGAGGCAGACCGGTACCCGCCACAGCAGCATAGAAGCCGGTGAAGCGGACATTGCGATGCTGGAATGTCCAGTGAATCGGACCAAACCACGACGCAAACAGATCCAGTCGTTCTGACGTCATGTTCAGATCCGGATCGTTCCAGCCCAGACCACGCTGCTCCCACTTGCGTTTCACGCCGTTCACCGAAGCGTGCTTGTTACCGACATCCATGTTGCCGGGAATCACGAACGACGGAAACGGCAGCGTCTCCAGATCTTCCTGCGCCTGCTGATATTCGAATTCATGAATATCTCCGTCGCGCGTCAGATCTCCACCATGAATCAGCAAATCCGCGTCGGTGTTCGCGATTTGCTGTTTGATTGCCGCCCAACGTCGATTTACGGCCGGGCGAAACCGAAACGATCGCGGCGTGCCCATGTGGCTGTCGTTGACATGCAGAAATGTCCAGTTTTGGCCAGCATCAGACATTGCGAATAATCTTCCTTCAGAAGCAGCGGATGCGCTACGGCAGCTACCGCCAGTTGAAATCCAGTTGCTGTGCCAGCTTCCGAACAAGCTCAGAGTGTTCGGCGTGCGCTGCCATGTTTTTGGTTTCGTGCGGATCAGTCAGGTGATCGTATAACTCGCGTTCCACAACCTGCTGTGTCTTCACGTTCATCCACGTCACAAACCGATACCGATCCGTTCGAAGCGCTCGTCCCATGTACTTGCCGCCAAACCTTGAATACTGACTGAACGCGATCGCCTCGGATTTCCGCTGCGGGTACTGCAAAACGGTGTTCAGACTCTCGCCCTGCAACTGACTCGGCGGTTCAACGTCGGCCAGATGACAGATCGTTGGATACAAATCGACCAGTTCAGAAACCGCCTGCGTCCTGCCGGGGCTGATGCCCGGACCGGAAATGATTAGCGGCACACGGGTGGCGATTTCATAATTAGACATCTTTCCCCACGCTGTTTTCTCACCAAGATGCCAGCCATGATCGGACCACAAGATAATTGTGGCATCTTTGAACCGCGGGGATTGATCGACCGCGTCCAGCAGTCTTCCAATCTGTGCATCAACGTAGGAGACGCAACCGGCATAGGCCTGCAGCAGCCGCAACTGCGTGGCCACATCGATGGGACCATGATTCGGCACACCGATGTAACTTCGCATTTCATATCCATTCCACCTCATCGCCTGCTGACGATTCGGTGGATTGGGCATCGTCAATCCCACTCGCCGAGCAGAACCAACATAGCCATCGGAATTATACCACGCCATGATCGGTAAATCGTCACCAGGAATCGCCGACGGAGCCAGCCAGGATTCGTCGGGCTGATAGAGATCAAAATACTTCTTTGGCGCGATAAACGGCAAATGCGGTCGACGGTAGCCGACGGCAACAAATGCAGGGGCGTTCTTCGGCAGACTCTTAAGGGCCGCGATGACCTGATTTGTCATTCGTCCTGCGAACAGATGATCGTCAGAAACGTCAGGACTCTGCATGATCGGACAATCCAGACGTTCCGCGATCAATGTCGGCTGCGTCGGATCTGCGTCGTCAACGACTTCCCACATTTCCCGGGGCCGACCAGGACTGGACGGCAGGCTCCAGTCTGCGGCATTGTCCCAACCGTCGTGATAGATCTTCCCAAAACCCTGAGTGTGATAACCGTGCTGTTTCATCCATGCAGCGATCGATGGAGCATCGCTGCGGCGTTTCCGGAACGCCGCAACATCCTTTTCGTTGTTGCTGAAGACACCGATGGTATCAGGACGCAGCCCAGTCATCAGCGACAGCCGCGATGTTCCGCACTTGGCGTATTGACAATACGCACGCTCAAAGACGACTCCCCGACCGGCAAGCCGATCGATGTTGGGCGTACGAATGTTGGGATTTTCGTAGCAACCCAGCATCGGTCGCAGATCGTCGACCGCAATCATCAGAAAGTTCGGACGATTGGCTGAACATGCCGCAGCCATCGTATAGAACATTGCGATGGCGAAGTATCTTGAAATCATTGACAGAGCTTTCGTGTAGACGGAATTGCCCGAACGCGAACCATTCTTGTCGACCGGTGTTGCAAACGGAAGTCGATCGGACCCGACAATGGCAAGTCCGCTCAGACGCCCGCACGAATAGTCGACGTTCCACATCACATATGGACCACAGTTCATGTCAGCAGCTCACAAAGTTATTCATATCACAGTCGACGACATCGAAGCATTGGCACCGTTATTCGACCAGTATCGCATGTGGTACGGAATGGAATCCGACCTGAATGGTTCTCGCCACTTCCTAACGCAACGTTTGCAGAACAATGAGTCTGTCGTATTCGTTGCCGTCGTGGATGACGCTCCGGTAGCGTTTACTCAACTGTACCCGCTGTTTTCATCCGTCTCGATGGAATCGGTCTGGCTTTTGAACGATCTGTTCGTTGCGAAAACAAGTCGCAAGCAGGGCATCGGCACAACGTTGCTGAAAACGGCCACGCAATTCGGTCGTGAAACCGGGGCGCTAAGAATGGAGCTGGCAACCGGCATCGAAAACTTTGCGGCACAGACGCTTTACAAATATCACGGTTGGCTGCAAAACGAATCCTTCCTTCATTATTCACTGCCGCTGGGCGATTGATTGTGGCCTCTGTCCGCGCTATTTCGTTTCTGACGCAGTCCACTCTATCAGAAGCATGACCATGTACACCGTCGGCATTCGTCGTTGATGGCCTCGAAAAACTGCACAACTTTATTCGGGCTCACAGTTTCCAAGTATTAGCATCGGTGCAGGACACGACACCGATCGCTTCGCAGCTACCACTGCTGCTGGAACCATATACGGGACAGCACGGTACACTGATCGGGCACATGGCCAAAGTAGTCCGCAGTGGGAGACCGTCGCTGACACGGAAGTCCTGATGATAGTTCACGGCCCGCATGCCTACATTTCGCCGTCGTGGTTCGGCAATACGAATTTGGTGCCCACGTGGAATTACACTGCCGTGCACGTGTACGGAACACTGAAGGTAAAGAACAATCCGGAGCGACTGCACGACATCGTAAAGCGTTACGTGGATTCCTGCGAAGCTGCGATGCCGACTCCATGGAAACACGAATCGGCAGAAGACGCATGCGTCGGTCAACTGGCCGAAGCGATCGTCGGCTTTTCGATCACTATCGACCGGATCGAAGGCAAAGCAAAGCTGAACCACAGCGCAGAACGTCAGCAGAATGTCGTCCATGGCCTGATCCAGCATGACTGACCCGGCGACGTGGACGGCGCGAACCTCATGCAACACACGCTGGACGACAATCCAGAACTGCCGGCATAGATTAGGTTAGGCCTTCCCGCAAACGGTCAGCCGTTTGAGCATGAACGGCGCCCACGCGGGAGCGCATCCTGCGCGTTCACGAAACTGCCAGCCAGGAAATACGGCAGCGACTTAACCCGTGTGAAGTCCATCGTTTGACCGGATTCGGTGCCTCCGGACGGGACATCTCGCACGGCATTGCACATACTGCATCGGTTGCTTCCCGGAGACAACGTGTTGTTTGGGGGATCAGGCATGGCCCCTAACGGGAGCGTTCCAGTAATGCCCGTGCGTCAGCTCGCACAAACCGTCGAATACGGCTCGATTTAGAATCGCGGCGCATGCCGCAATAGGAGATTCACGATGTCTAAGGGTGTCCTGCATTATCTGATGATTGGCGCCTTTGCCCTCGTTGCCGGCCCGGCCGTCACCGCTGAGCAGGAGTTCTATGAACTCCGCGTCTACAGAAACGCGGACGCCGACAAACAGGCGGCCGTCGTGAATTACCTGGAAGGCGCGCTGGTTCCCGCCCTGAATCGCATGGGCGTGAAGACCGTGGGCGTTTTTATCCCGACCGGTGGTAAACCTGAAGTGCCGTTGACAGACGTCTTCGTGCTGATTCCGTTTGCAGACCTTAGTCAATTCACAAAGTCCGGCGGCGTGCTGGCGGAAGACGAAACTTATACAGCTGCAGCGGCTGAATTCATGGCTGCATCACCAAAGGATCCGGCTTACGTCCGGCTTGAAAGTCGGCTGATGAAAGCGTTTGCCGGGATGCCGGTGCTGGAAGTGCCAAACGGCAACAGCGAAGATCGCCTGCTGGAACTTCGAATCTATGAGAGCCACAACACACAGAAAGCCCGACTGAAGGTAGAGATGTTCAATGACGGCGAAATCGATGTAATGAAGGACGTGAAACTGGGCCCCGTGTTCTTCGGCGAAACACTAATCTCCAACGACGTGCCGAATCTGACATACATGCTGAGCGCGCCAAGTGAAGAAGCTCACGGTGAACACTGGGGCGGATTCGGAAAACATCCCCGCTGGCAGGTGCTGAAGAAGATGGAGAAGTACAAGGGCACGGTCAGCAAAATCCGAAGTATCAAACTGAAACCGGCTGCGTGCTCGCAAATCTGAAGAACGCAAGTGAAATCAAATTACGGATATTGAATCTGCACTCGGCTGCGGCTGATGCCGCGTAAAGGCGATTGTCATGAGAAGTCTGTTGTTGTTCTGCAGTTTCGTATTCTGCTCACAGACGTTAGCCGAAAGGCCAAACGTACTGCTGCTGATCAGTGACGACCAGCGGCCAGACACGATTGCGGCACTCGGTAACGACTTAATTCAAACGCCAAATCTCGACCGTTTCGTTCGTGAGGGCAGCGTTTTCACCAGAGCGATCTGCTCAAATCCGATCTGCACGCCCAGTCGCGCGGAAATTCTTACAGGGTCGTCCGGCTTTCGCTGCGGCGTCATGGACTTCGGCAAGCCGATTGATTCGGCGATCCCAACGATGTCGAAGTGGTTTTCCGCAGCGGGATATTCAACGTCATACGTCGGCAAGTGGCACAACGACGGCAAGCCCATCGATCGTGGTTACAAATTCACAAGAGGCCTGTATTGTGGGGGCGGAGGCAAGTTTGCCAAACCTCAGGTCGACTTCGCAGGACGACCGGTGACGGGTTATCGGGGCTGGATCTTCCAGGACGATCAGGGAAATCTGTTTCCAGAAAAAGGCGTCGGACTCACGCCGGAAATCAGTCGGCATTTTGCTGACGCGGCCATTGAAATCATTCAGTTCAGCGGTGAAAAACCGTTCTTTCTGCACGTGAACTTTACGTCGCCGCACGACCCATTGATGCTGCCGCCCGGGTGGGAAACGAAATACGACCCGGACACAATGGAGCTACCGGCGAACTTCCTGCCTGAACATCTCTTTGATCACGGCAACTTCGACGGACGCGACGAGAAGCTGTTTTTATGGCCGCGCACGCCTCAGGAAACTCGACGAGAGATCGCAGCCTACTATGCCGTCATCTCGTACATGGACGAACAGATCGGCCGGGTCATGGCCGCCCTGAACGCGTCCGGTAAAGCGGACAACACGGTCGTAATTTTCAGCAGCGACCACGGCCTGTCGGTCGGCAGTCACGGACTTCGGGGTAAGCAAACCATGTACGAACACACGATCGGCATCCCCATGTTGATGCAGGGGCCAGGCATTCCGAAATCCATGTGTTTCGATGCTCAGTGTTATCTGCGAGACCTGTTTCCAACGCTGTGCGATCTGGTCGGTATCGACGGACCTGGGAAGCAGATTGACGGCCTGAGTCTGAAGCCCATACTTGACGGGAGAACCGAACGCGTTCACGACTTTGTGGTCGGCTACTTCCGCAACTTTCAGAGAATGATTCGGACCGACGAATGGAAGTACATCGAATATCCGGCCGTCGATCGTCAGCAGCTATTTCATCTGAAGCAAGACCCCGACGAACGGACCAATCTGATTTCCGTCGAAGCTCATTCTGCAACTCGCGATCAATTGAAAACGCAGATGCGGAACTGGTTCCGTAATCAGGGAGATTCTGTCTATGTCGGTGCCGACGCTGAGCAATAGCGTCGGACAACCTGCCGACTTGCATTCTGGCTGGCCGGATTCGCCACCGATACTACAATGCCACCACCATAACTTTCGCTGACGTATTATTGACTACAAAGGAATCAAACGTGGCAAAGATCGACTGGAGTTATCACCGCAACGGCTGAACATCGTGTACCCGCGCGCAGGAGTTTCTTGCGTCTCATGATGTTAACACCAAAGAAGAAGTCGACGCTCGAAAGGAGCGGTACGGCGAATTCGAGGCGGTGCTGCTGCTGAAGGGAATGAACACCCTGCTGGTCGCGAAGGGTAAAAAAGTCACGCGCGTCGACCTGAAAAAGGACCGTCCCGACGATTCGTCACTGACTTCACTGCTGCTTGGACCGACCGGAAATCTTCGGGCTCCCACGATGAAAGTGGGAAAGACGGTGATGGTAGGATTCAACAGTGAGGTGTTCGAAGAGGTTCTGACCTGACGGTTGCCGAATCACGCCAATACATCCTCAATAACGTGGCCATGAACGTCAGTGAGTCGTCGTTCCAGGCCGTTGTGATAAAACGTCAACCGTTTGTGATGCAGGCCCAGCAAACGCAGGATCGTGGCGTGGAAATCGTAGACAGTGGTTACGTTTTCAACGGCCTTGTATCCGAACTCGTCTGTGGCTCCATACTGGAAGGGCGTTTTGACTCCGCCTCCGGCCAGCCAGCAGGTGAATCCTGCCGGATTGTGGTCCCGTCCGCTGGCGCCTTTTTGAAATGTCGGCATGCGGCCGAATTCCGTGCACCACACAACCAGCGTGTCCTTGAGCATTCCGCGCTGCTTCAGATCCTTGAGCAGTGCGGCAACGGGCTGGTCCAGAACCGGACCGTGTTTGCTGTACTGTTGTTCCAGAACTTTGTGTCCGTCCCAGTTGCTGACACCTTCGCCACCCGTCTGATAGGCACCGTTAAAAAGCTGGACAAATCTCACACCCTTTTCGACGAGTCGCCGAGCCAAAATGCAGTTCTTCGCGAACGACGACTTCAGCGAGTTCTCTGCATCGTCAGCGCCATACATCTTCAAGACATGCTCTGACTCAGAGGCCAGGTCGCTGACGCCCGGGACGCTCAGCTGCATTCGTGCAGCCAGCTGGTAGCTTGAGATACGAGCTGCCAGTTCGGTGTCGCCCGGATAACGTTCCTGATGTCGCTCATTCAGTCTGCGCAGAAAATCGCGAGTCGCCTTGTCTGTCTGCTGCGAAATACCTTCGGGCCGAGCCAGATTACGAATCGGATTGGTGGCGTTAAAGTCGGTTCCCTGAAATGCCGCCGGAAGGAAACCAGGCCCCCAGTTGTTAACGCTGGACTGCGGAGTCCCTCGCGGATCCGGAATGGCCACGTACGCCGGCAAATTATTGTTGTCACTGCCCAGAGCGTAGCTGACCCATGCTCCGATGCTGGGAAAACCATCCAGCGTGAACCCGGTGGACATGAAGTTTTCGCCCGGACCGTGCGTGTTGGTTTTGCTGGTCATCCCGTGTAGAAAACAGATATCGTCCGTCAGGTCACCAAGCTGCGGAACTAAATCCGACACCATCTTTCCGCATTCACCTCGCGGCTTGAACGCCCACGGACTCTTTGTGAGATTTCCCTGCTGTCCCTGAAACGTCAGCAGGTCGTCTGCTCCGGGCATTGCCTGCCCGTGGCGTCGGATCAGTTCCGGCTTGTAGTCAAAGGTGTCGATATGACTGCAGGCACCCGAACAGAAAATCACGATAACGTTCTTTGCAGCGGCGTCAAAATGCGAGTCGCGCGCGGCGAAGGGATTCCCCGGATCAACCTGTGGGCGAATCGAACCCCCGTCGCTGGAGTCGGCTGCCAGCAGCCCATCCCCCTGCAGCAGGTGGGTCACGGCGATGCTGCCTAACCCGGTGGCCAGGTCTCCAAAGAAGGCGCGTCTGGAATGTTGTTCAGCAGCTGGCATTGGCGCGGGCAGAAGAAACTTTGTTGCAGGCAGGTTGTGTTCGCTGGACTGCAGGTCGCGTTGGGAAACCGAGACTCTCGTCCTGAGTCACATGAACGATCTAACCGTAAGAGTGTACCTGTTTCTGCCTGTCCGAATCCAGCAGCTGCTTCAATTGCCAGTGCAAACCGTTTTCGAAATCGAGTTTTGGGACGACCGAGTCAATTTGTGAGTCGTCGAGCTCGGCGCGGATCCCGGCATCCGGCATCGATGCGATTCCGAGAACAGTTGCCAAAGGAAACATTCGCCGAGAAGCCGTCAGTGAGTATTCCGTCAGCTCATCCCACGGATCAAGGTCGTGAATCACGAAATGAATGGGGCCGCGCGACGCTTCCCTGGAAACGATCCGGTGACGTGAAGTAATCAGAGGAAGATGGACAGAACGCAGCCCGTCGTCACGAAGCGTGGAGCAAATCGTCTTTCGAAAGACTCGATCAGGACCAATCACCGCGCCTTCCATGTCCTGCAGGCCTGGTCCGTGAGCTGTCGCAGCCATCCGGTGAGCAAATACTTCATCACGCGACGACGTTGGAGGAATGGGCAAATGACCGGCGTTGATACTGCGCAGTTCGGCTGCAATCACCGATTCCGCCAGTCGACACCGGACACAAAGTGCATCCGGCCACACGTCTCGGTTTCGTCCATCGGATTCGCACCACGGTCCGATGCAGCACAGCAATCGCTGGAACAAGGTCTTCCCGATCAATTGATTCACGTCGGGTTGCGCTGACTCGTCGGACCACGACTGCAGAACGACAGTCATTTCCGGTTCTGCCGAAAGGCTGTCCCACCCGTCAAGAGCCGCTCCGACGTCCCTGAAGTGATCAACAATTCTGATTCCCGGATTCTGCCGCAGCCAGGAGACCAGCGTCGAAAACTCACGACGCGCGGCTGGCCCGATCAGCACCAGATTACAGACGGCAGATTGGCGAAAACTCATACAATTTACAGTTCACTATTAGCGAAACGGTACTGGAAGGTGCCCAATTTGGCTCACCGGAAGCCTCGTCATCAAACGATGAACGCAATAAGGTTTGTTGATGCTGATGAAGGCAATACAGTCTGTTCTTGCTGACTTGAGGCGGTTTGCGCACTTTTTCGAAGTGCACTGCGACAGGAAACCACTCGACTTCAACCGGTCGCTTGAGCCTGGTTGTTACCCTGTCACATCATGATTGCAGTCTGGAGGTTTGACGATTTGCAGCTGGGAATGTCCCACAGGCAGGAATTAGTACATAATCCAGCGCTAGGGCTGCTGGTCACCTGATTCTGGTGAATCTGCGGTCGACGATCAACACCAGAGTCGTGAAGGGGGTCCATGAACAGCGTCACCTTTAAAAAGCATTCCGGTTACTGCACGTTGCGGTTTACGGCTGATCTGTCAGAAATGCCGTGGAAGGATGTTGAGGAAGCGACCAGACGTGTCGCACAACTCGTTCATGACGCTCCCGTAGATTCCGTCCTGGTCGATCTGTCATCGTTGCAGACGATGCCGAGCGGTGTCCTGGCTTCGCTCGTGCAAACGTGGAAAGGCATGGATGAAAAGCGGCGTCAGTTCGTGGTCGTGTCACCGCAGCAACTGGTAACTGAAGAACTTGCACAGACGGGGTTAGCGTCGCTGTGGACGTTGACGTCTTCGCTGGAACATGCGTACACAGCACTGGGTGTGGTCGGCGACACCGACGTAGAGATCGATCAGATACCAGCATCATCCAACCAATCGGTTGTCAAGAAGGAAGAACCATTCGTATTCGAGGAACAGCGAGGCTTTTGCTCCGTGCAGTTCAATCCAATTCTGATGACGCTCAGCTGGGGGGACGTGGAAGCCGGGACGTCGCAGATCATCCGACAACTCGAACAGTCCTACAGAAAAAGTCTGCTGGTGGATCTCAGTGCGATGGACATGATCAACAGCGGACTGATTGCATCACTCGTCCGTATGTGGAAGACGATGCAACAGAAAAAGGGTCAGTTCTCCCTGGTCAGCCCCAACGAAGTTATAACCGACGTCCTGAAGTCCGCAGGTCTCTGGAAGCTGTGGTCTGTGGTCAACGATCGGGAAGAAGCCGCTTACGATCTCGGGGTCTCACGCGGAGCTCAGTCTGAACAACGGGAACGACGAATTCTGTTGATGGTGGCAGTTTCGTTTGCCGCCATGTCAGCGATATCGATGATGGCAGCGAAATCAATGATTCCGATGCTGATGAAGCAGGCAGGAGACATCGGCGTGAACTCTCAGCTGGCTGCATTGCTGCTGGCTGCCGCTGCCCTGGTGACCGGAATCATCTCCGTAATCAAGGCCAGCGGAATCCCAAAACTTTTTTCAGGAACGGCCGTCGTCGTGGCGCTGGGAGTTTTGTCTTCATTATTCGACGGCAATCCCATGAGATTCACAGAACTAAGTCCAGGTGACGACAATAACGATGCCACTGTCTTCAACCTTGAGTTTTCTGCGGACACCGCAACAGAGAACACCGCAACAGAGAACACCGCAACAGAGAACACCGCAACAGAGAACACCGCAACAGAGAACACGTCAGACGAACAGAAAAACTAGGCGCGGCAGCAGCCAGCGTCAGGTCATCTTTCGTCGAACAGACCATTTTGTCTCAACAGGTACACAACAGATGACAGAAGCGGCCTCAACAGATCATACAGCTTCGGGCGAGCTTGTCGCCCGACACGCTCGCCCGAACAACGCAGCTTTGGCGGCCGAGCTGAATGAGTTGCTCAGCGTTGTGGAACCCGCCTCAGTGGCGAACATGGTGCTGCAACGAGCGTTCGCTCACGGTGCCACTGATATTCACCTGGACCCAACCACACTTGGAACGCGAATTCGATTTCGCGTGGACGGCACGCTGCAGGACATCCTGCCCATCCCGGCGGACAAAGCAGCCGTGTTGCTGTCGCGTATTCGGGTCATGGCAAGTATGGACATCACCGACCGCCGGCGTCCTTCAGATGGCGCAATTTCAGCGGATCGTTTTCCCGGTTTGCCACGCGATATCCGCGTCGGCAGTACGCCGACCATCAACGGCGAACGCCTGGTTCTGCGGCTGATGCCGGACGCCGAACAGCTGAATAACCTGACCTCCCTGGGATTCTACGACGACCAGTTGTCGGCCGTCCGCACGCTGCTGGACGCGCCGTACGGGTTGATGCTCGTTGTCGGCCCTGTCGGATCCGGGAAGAGCACGACGGTTCACAGCCTGTTGAAGGAACTAAACAGCCCGGAGAAAAGCGTCGTCACGATCGAGGATCCCGTAGAACGACGAATACCGGGGATCAACCAGATTCAGATCGACACCAAGACTGGCCTGACCTTCGTCAACGCGCTGCGGGGCACGCTGCGACAGGACCCCAACATTATCTGCGTCGGAGAAATCCGCGATCCGGAAACAGCGCAGATCGCATGTCGAGCGGCCACGACCGGCGTTCTTGTCGTGTCGACTCTGCACGCCAACAACACGGCGTCGGCCGTCGACGTGCTGCGTGGTTTCGGGATATCATCGATGTCTATCGCAGATTGCCTGCGAGGCGTGGTTGCCCAGCGACTGATACGTAAGGTGTGCGACGAATCTCGCGAAGAAGTAGAGCCCGACGACAAAGCCCGACGGTTGCTGCAAATGGACGACCACGATCACGAGACACGAATCGTGCACGGCATTTCTACAGACGCCAACTTCAACACCGGCTACTCGGGCAGAACGGCCGTGTTTGAATCAATGCTTGTATCACACGACATACGAAATGCGATTTCAAACGGTATGGCGGCATACGAAATCCTGCAGGTTGCTCACGATGGCGGAATGGTAAGCCTGGAAGATGCCGCACGCCGGAAAGTCTACGACAAAATTACGTCCGTCGACGAACTCCGCCGCATCGTGAACGATACACAACAGGGATAACCGTCGCTCTGTATCAGGCCGACTGGATCCATCCGCCGCCGAGTACACGATCGCCATCGTACAACACGGCAGCCTGTCCGGGAGCCACACCCATGACTGGTTCACGGGGAAAGATGACGGCTTCGTTGTTGCCTGTGATTTCCACTAAACAGGCCCGTGATGGTTGCTGATAACGAACCTTCACGGAACACTCAAGACTCTGCCGTAGGGGCTCCACCAGCCAGTTAAGATCCTTAATCCGCACCTCAGATGACGCCAGATTTTCCCGATCGCCGAGAACAACCTGTCGACTTTTGGCATCAACTCGCAGGACGAATTTCGGCTGTCCAAAGGCCACCCCAAGTCCCTTTCGCTGACCGACCGTAAACTTTTCGTACCCGTCGTGGTGCCCAACGACGTTTCCTGCCGTATCAACAAACTCACCTTCAGTGCCCTCGCAGCCTCGATATTCCTTCAGGAATGCCGCGTAGTCGTCGTTTGGTACGAAGCAGATCTCGTAACTGTCCTTTTTTTGAGCCACGCGCAACCCGGCTTCCTGGGCAAATGAGCGAATTGCTGGCTTTTGGTATTCGCCGACGGGTAGCAGGATGTGACTAAGAAGTTCACGTCGGACACCGAACAGAACGTATGACTGATCCTTGTTCGGGTCATTTCCGCAGTGCAGCGAATAATTGCCGGACTGGTCATCCTTCAGAATCCGAGCGTAATGTCCAGTGGCAATATGCTCTGCACCCACCTGCTGAGCAAAGTCCCACAGCTTGCCGAATTTCAGCCAGTTGTTGCACTGCACACACGGGTTCGGCGTGCGCCCGGCGAGGTACTCGTCCGCAAAGTAGTCCTTAATCCGGGTAAACGAATCCTGGAAGTTCAGAGAATGAAACGGAATTCCAAGTTCGTCGGCCACACGCCGTGCATCGGCAGCATCCTCGGCACTGCAGCACCCCTGCTTGTGAGTGGGCGTGGCCACGACCGGCAGTAGTCCGTCACCGGAAACAGCGCAGGCCGATTTTTCGGTTTCGCCCGAGCGCATGAACAGTCCGATGACTTCGTACCCCTGTCGATGCAACAGGACCGCTGCCGCCGAACTGTCGACGCCGCCGCTCATTGCGAGGACAACACGTTTGGCCATGATTCACTTCTGTTCTGATGTCGCACGAAACATTTGGTTAAGACCGGATTTGAGTGAAGAATCGAATCGATGGTACCAGAAGTCAATCATCCAGCTGAAAGGTAGTCAGACAGTGCAGAGACGCCAACGCCGCTACCGCAGCGGACAAACACACTTCCCTAAACTGGACCGAGAGACATAGCTGCTGAACCCATCCTATTCACGAGGCGACGGCTCAGATTATTGACAACCGACAGCACAACCGACGACGATAAAAAACACAGCCGGAGCGACTTGCGTGAGCAGAAGAAGTGCAGCATGATGCGAGAGACCTTCTCTCTTTCATCCGTCGCCGCTTCAGTGCTGACGGGACAAGTCCATCAAACCTGCGCCGAAGCAAGTGTAACCGCCAATAGCGCCGATTCAACTTCAGAAGCCATCCAAATGAGACCTCAATTCTGCACATTGCTGACCTTTACTACGTGTCTGCTCGTTACACTGCCGTGTACGTCCTCCGCTCAGGAAGTTGATATTCTCCTGCGTGGTGGAAGTGTGATTGACGGGTCAGGCAGTGCGGCTATTCCAGCAGACGTCGCCATTCGCAATCAAAAGATCACGCATATCGGCAACGCGGACAATGTCGCAGCCGCTTGGACGATTGATTGTGAAGGACTGGTCATTTGCCCGGGGTTCATCGACCTGCACAACCATTCCGATCGACAGGTCGTCAATGCCGCAACTCGAGCTGCTGTCAACTATGTCACGCAGGGCTGCACAACCATCGTGACAGGAAACTGCGGCTCCGGCCCCGTCGACACTGGCGATTACTATGAAAAAATTGACCTGCACGGAGCCGGTCTGAATGTCGCTCACCTGATTCCTCAGGGATCTCTCCGGGAACGCGTTCTCGGATCAGGCAATATCCAGCCAACAGAACAGCAGGTGGAGCAGATGCTTCAACTCAGCAAACAGGCCATGCAGGATGGTGCATGGGGGATGTCGACGGGATTGATTTACGTACCCAGTTCCTACGCGCCAACAGAAGAACTGATTGCGATTGCCAGAATTGTTGCTGCGCATGGCGGCATCTATGCCAGTCATATCCGTGGCGAAGGAACGATGCTGCTGAAGTCAGTCGACGAGGCTCTGCAAATTGGCCGCGAAGCTGAACTGCCTGTCCATGTCTCTCACTTCAAGTCAAGTGGTCGCGATGCGTGGGGACTTGTTCGCGAAGCCGCGCGGATGATTGACGCGGCACGAAAAACCGGGCGCATGGTTACGGCCGACCAGTACCCATACATCGCATCCAGCACATCGCTGGGAGCAACACTGCTGCCCAGCTCCGTTCGCGCTGGCGGCACAAAAGAACTGATCAAACGGCTGGACGACACAGAGACCGGCCCTCGAATTCGCGAGCTGATCAGGACTGCGATTGTAAGACGCGACAACGGAAAGGCCGTGCGCATTGCCCGATACAATCCCAACAAGAAATGGGTGGGCCGAAATCTGACGGATATCGCCACCAGCGAAGACAGACCTGCTGTTGACATCGCTGAAGAAATCATTCGCGGCGGTGGAGCAAGCGTTGTCAACTTCAGCATGAGCGAAGACGACGTCCGGCACATCATGGCCATTGATTGGGTCGCTACCGCGTCTGACGGTCGCGCATACCTGCCAGGATCGGACCGACCTCATCCCCGCAATTATGGTACGTTCCCTCGCAAACTGGCGTATTATTCCGTTCAGGAAAAAGTGCTGTCGCTGGAATCGGCCGTCCGCAGCATGACCAGTCTGCCGGCGGAGATCCTGCGGATGACGGATCGTGGTCTGATTCAGGAGGGATTGGCGGCCGACATCACTGTCTTCAGCGTGAACGATCTGAAGGACACGGCCACCTTCGACAATCCGCACCAATACGCTACGGGCATCCGGCACGTTTTCGTCAACGGCACACCGGTCCTGCACAACGGTAAAGTAACGGGAGCTCTGCCGGGCAGGGCACTTCGTTTTCCAGGCCGCAATATCAGCGCCCGGTGAAGAAGGGAAGTTTGATCCGGCAATCAATTCCGTGGCGTTGACAGACCTGCGGCGCCCTGACGTGAAAGTGAATCCAGCGGCTGGCCTTTCAGCAGTGATGCCACTACCTGCTCAAGATTGTCTACCGTGATACCGCCCGCCACGCGACCTGTCTTGTCGACCACAAACATGGTCGGCACAGAAACGATCCCAAAATCTTTGGCAAGTTGCCCGTCTGTTCCGCCGGGAACGCGGATGTGCTGCCACTTGCCGCCATTCTTCACCAGATACGGCTGAATACCGCTGGCATCGGCGTCCAGATTCACACCCAGAATCTCGAAACCGGATCGCTGGTACTTCGTGTGAGCAGCAATTAGTTTCGGTAAATCGTCGGTGTAGGGCCTGGCCCATGTCGCCCAGAAGACCACCAGTGTCACCTTACCGCGATATTGACTGGCATCGATCGGCTTTCCGTCCAGCGACCGACCGGCCAGCTGCAACGGCTTGCCGGTCAGGCCAAGTCGCCGCAGCGCCCCGCGAGCACGAATACCGGCGTTCGTTTCAGCGTGGTCTTTGACTAACTGGCTGTACCATCGTTTGGCATCATCAAGACGGCCGGTCAGCTCAAGGCTGATCGCCAGTTGAACAATCGCATCCGAAGCGTCGGTTGACTGTGGCCACCTCTGAGCAAACACCTCAAGCTGCTTCAGCCACCATTCCTGAGCTTCCTGCTGTTCCTTGTCGTCGTCAGTCTTCAGGCGGACCGCATACTCAGCCAGCAGACGACGATACCAGACATAGCCCAGCAGTTCCGGATTGGCTTTCACCTGATTCTGAAGCGCCGTCAATCGTGTCAACCCTGCGTCGTACTGCCCGGTCTGCACAGCTGCTGCGATGCCGTCGGCAAACTGTTCAATCCATTGAACTCGCTCACGTTCAGTGGGAGCAATTCGAATGACCTTCTCAATGATGTCAGCACGCTGCTGGTTGTAGCGGGCCAGCCCGGTCGGAGTCACACTGGCGGTTGGACTGTTCTCGTCCAGCTTCTGCAGTTGCGTCAGCAGCTTTTCCATTTCCTGCGCCATTTCGGGGGGAGCATTGTCTCCGCCACCGGTCAGCTGAGGCTGCATCAGTATGCCACCAATCTGCACCTCAGCGTTATCTGCATCCAGGGGTTTGGGCAGCTGCGTCAGCTTCCAGACGTTGCCGACCTTAACCATCTCTCCGATTGACACCAGCTGATGAGTACCGGCAGTTTCGATAATGGCCATCGCGTTTTCATAGACCGTAAGATCATTATCGGCCTTGCCATCCTCTTTCGGTATCAGGCCGGGGACGGGAGGGTCGAAACGCACCCACTTCGATACTGACGTAAGCGACTTGCTGCCGGCCAGAACTTTTCGCAGCTGTGCCGATGGATCCTTTACCGACAACAGCAGCTGTCGTCCGATCGCAGGCGCTGCCTTGATTCTCCGGACATCATCTGCATTGATCAGCACACTCCCGAGAACATGCATGTCACCTTTGATCATGGCTTCAACGGCCGTCTGAGCGGCTTCCTGCGCCGACAGCATTCGCCAACTGTCAATTTTGCCGTCTTCGTCTTCGTCGTTACCCCAGCGCATGCCGGCCCAGTTCAACCAGCGGTGCTGGTCAGGCTTTTCGTTCTGGTTACTGTCGATGTCCCGATAAACCTCAAGCCCCATGCGGTAGTAGCGAAACAGGTCGGGCTTGTTGTCACCATTCGTGTCGGTGAAACGCCGCAGCACCTGACCGGCAGGTCCATACACGACGAAGCCGGCAATACCGTTGCCACGTTCCACATCTACTTTGCAATCTCCGAAGTCATCGCGTGGCGGAGTTTCGAACTCAACGTCACGGTGAATTGGCCGAAACTGTGTGAGAATCTGTTCCGGCGACGGGACCTGACTGTACGTGGCCGGAGTGGCAACGCACAGCACAAGTGAATAAGCAGCCAAATGAGCGAGGCGCATCCTTGCAACTCCGTGCAAAATCGAGAGTCCAGAGCGTGACCGCGAGACAGGTCCCGAGTCACCTTAGTTCGAGTATCCTGCCAAGTGTAAACCAAAGCCGCAGTTCAAGTCATCATCGATTTCGCGGGAAATTGGCGTGGCATCCGGCCGAAGATGCAGGGAACTGGCAACTTACTGGCAACAGCAGCTTTCGGCTGGCAGCCGTCACGCCAGCCTATACCGAGTGACCCACATTGACGCACTCAGACGAAGCACAGGAAAGTCATGTCCTTCAACCATACCCTACCTCCGGTCTGATGTTCGAAAGGAATCGAACAGTAAACAGCACAGCTCTGCGCCGCAGACAGCGCCTGCAGGAATGGCGCAGCAAAGAGTATCCGAATTTCGACCCGTGGCACTTCAACACGACGGTCGAAGAAGGTGCGCCCGCAGGCGGCGACGTACTCGAAATCGGTGCCGGTTCAGGTGTGGGGCTGCAAACACAAATGCTATTGAAGTCGCAGGTCCGGCGATACGCGGGCGGCGACATTGATCCACGCGTCATGGACAACCCACATTTGCACGATGCCCTGCCTTTCGAAGACAATTCGTTCGACTTGGTATTCCACACGATGGTGGCTGAGCACCTGCCAGATCCGACTGCCAACGTGCGGGTGTCTCTGCGAGTCCTGAAACCAGGCGAACTGTTAATGTTTCACTCCGTGTCCTTCTGGTCCTGCGCTTCGCTGGTAGCCGCCGCCACACCACACTGGTTTCACATGTTCTTCGTACGTCATCTGGGCATGGGGATGATCCGAAAACACGTATTCCCGACGCATTATTGCATCAACACAGTGTCCGCTATCCACTGCATCGCGCGAACTTGGAGTCGACGCACCGGTTGAAAATATTTCCATCCCGCCTGCGTACCTGGCCTTCAGCTGTCCGACGTGGCGGCTGACAGTGCTGTTCGGTCAGACATTCGAAAAATGGTTCCCATGGCTGCGAGTTCAAATCGTCTGCCGCATCCACAAGCCGGAAGCATCACCTGTCGCGACCACAGACGTTGCCGACAAAGCCGCCGCGTAAATCGAATGCAGCTGTTCTAAGGAAGGAGCCGCCATGGCCATTGATTAGTGTACCCACACCGATGTTTGCTGCGCACGTTTTTGCAGAAAATCAGAATCCAACGATTTGCGGCCAAATACGGCAGGACGCCCTGCAGCAGATTCATTGGCTACTGTCGGTAACAGCCGAATGTCAGCCGACGGCCGTTCATGCCAGAATCGCCAGAACCTGGGCGTTGGCTTCCGGAAAATCCAGTTCGCTCAGATTCTGCAGACTGACCCAGCGGAACGGCTTTTGGGGCGCGGAGCAGTCCGGCAGATCCGGCGTCAATGCGCAGCGCCAGAAATTGAGCTCCAGCGTGGCATGATCGTATTCGTGAATCGTCGTCACCAGATGCTTGCGCGGAATCACAATCAATCCGGTTTCTTCGCGGCATTCACGAACGGCGCACGATCTGGGCGTTTCATCTGCCAAACATTTTCCACCGGGGAACTCGGCCTTGCCGGCCAGTGGTCCGTCCACGGACCGCATTCCCACAAGGACATGCCCGGCGGATTCCACAATTGCGATGGCGACCTTGATCGGCAATGGACTGTTCCTGGCATGTTCCGTGACAATGTCGAATCAGCCACCCGCGACTTTGCCAAAGTCGGAGGGTGGAGCACCCATTTTACTGAATCCGCAATCGACGTGAACAACCTCTGCACTGATGCCGCTGGCCTGATCGCTAAGCAGAAACATTCCGGTCTTGCCGACTTCTTCCGCCGTGATATTACGCCGCATAGGTGCCATGCCCTTGTACAATTCCAGCATCTGGTCGAAATCACCCACACCCTGTGCGCTGACAGTCTTCACCGGACCGGCGCTAATGGCATTAACTCGTGTCCCGTCAGGGCCCAGTTCGCTGGCCAGATAACGAACACCACACTCCAGCGCGGCCTTGCAGATTCCCATCAGGTTATAACCGGGAATCACTTCTTCTCCGCCAAAGTATGACAGAGTCAGCACACTGGAATTTTCGCTGAACAGATCCTTCTTCTTCGCCGCGCCGCAAACGGCCAGCAGACTGTAAGCGCTGATTTCCATAGCCAGTCGGAAACCTTCGCGACTGGACGCCCAGGTTGGTCCGGTCAGGTCGGCGGGTGGTGCGAAGGCAATGCTGTGCAGCAGAAAATCGATCTTGCCGAATTCAGCAGCCGCCTTTTCCATAACAGCCTCAAGATCAGAATCTTCACAGACGTTGCATGGCATCAGGAATTTTGCGCCGATCGGATTAACCAGCTTGCCAACTTTCCGTTCATTCTTCGGCCGGTCACCTGCATCGGGCAGATGAGTAAACCCGATTTCTGCGCCCTGTTGATGCAGTTGTTCCGTAATCGCCCATGCAATGGAACGGTCATTGGCGATGCCCAGCACCAGCCCTTTTTTACCTTCGAACAAACCCATCTTGAGATCTCTTTCTTCCATCACGTGATACTGGACGGTCTACGAGCCGACTCGAGCTGATGCTCGGAACCTGCCTGTCCACTCCGGTCCGTGGCTGAATAGGCTTCAAGAAAACGGCAAGAAGCCTGAACAAAAGACCTTGACCACACGGACCGATACGATCCGCTGCACACAGCCACACTTGTAAGACCAGAGATCTTAGGCGGAAGTTTCGACTTCGTCGACGAAGGACGCCACTAAAGTTGAAGCCTGTGGGAATTGTGCCCCCGGTCACCGCAGCAGCCTGGCTTATAGGCTGTTTTCGAACGACGTGGCAACCGTGGATACGCAAAAAAGCCCCGGTCTCTGCGAGAGAACGGGGCTTTGCTCAACACTTGTTCAAACCAACCCGCTGCTGCCGACGTCAGGCAACGCCCAGAGCGTCTGAGGAGGATGCAGCTGTCGGCGGAGGTCCGTCCTCCGACTTATCTGCCTCTTCTTCTTCATCGGGAACGTGATCGACGAAACCTTTCAGATGGATCGCTCGCGTGTGATGCTGCAGCTTTTTCAGCGCTTTGCTCTCGATCTGTCGAATTCGTTCGCGCGTCACCTTGAAGATACGGCCGGTTTCTTCCAGCGTGTAACTGTACCCGTCGCCAAGGCCATAACGAAGCTTGACGATTTCACGTTCGCGATAGGTCAAACTCTTCAGCACGTGATCGATCTTGTCACGCAGCATCTGCTTCGCAGCAGACTCAGCAGGACTTTGTTCGTGCGAATCTTCCAGAAACTCGCCAAAGCTGCTGTCTTCGCTTTCACCGACCGGAGTATCCAGGCTTATTGGATGCTTCCACGTCTTCATGATCCGCTCTGTTTCCTCGATGCTCATGCCGACCGCTTCCGCCAGCTCTTCGTTGCTGGGTTCACGACCGGTGGCCTGTCGAATTTCTTCGGCCTTGGCTTTCAGCATCGAGATGTTCTGAAACATGTGAACCGGGATACGAATGGTTCGAGCATGATCCGCGACGGCGCGGGTGATAGCCTGACGAATCCACCACGTCGCGTACGTAGAAAACTTGAAACCCTTGCGGTAATCGAATTTCTCGGTTGCTCGAATGAGGCCCATATTGCCTTCTTGGATGAGATCAAGCAGCGCCATACCACGGCCCATGT
>JABABI010000048.1:36659-52241 GCA_014238335.1 Fuerstiella sp. | reverse complement strand
CTACACCTTAACGGAGAGTGATCTGCATAAGGATCTTCGCGGAGACGGATTTCGCGGACCGCTGCTTCCGGACTCGGTTGCCATTGGAGTCTACGGAATTGATGCACACCGTGTTCAAGGCCCTGACAGTCGAAAGCAACCGCCTTACGGAAAAGGCGCCGCTGAAGGCACGCTTCACCTGCATGATGCAACAGGGCCCTACCAGATACCCTACGGCACACTGGTGCCCAAACAGCACAAAGGCATTCTTTTCCCTGTGGGTATTTCCTCTACGCACGTGGCAATGTGCAGCGTGCGAATGGAGCCCGTATGGTCCGCGCTGGGACAGGCTGCGGGTGTTGCCGCCGCCCTGGCGATCGACAATCAGCAGGAACTCAAAGACGTCCCCGTTAAGCAAATCCAGGATGAACTCTTAAAGCAGCGAAGCATCCTGATTTTCTACACAGACCTCCCCGCAGATGCGCCTGCATTCACTGCGGCGCAGAAGCTAAGTCTGCTTGGCGCGGTGGCCGGACCTGATATCGATGATTACAACACGGCCGGGAAAGCTAAAGGTTTGGGCACGCTGGAAATGAACGCCTACCGCTTCCGCCCCAATGAACCGATCACGATGGGCGAATTCTCTCAAATGGCTGTGAACGGACTTCAAATGCCACTAAGCATTACCGCTTCGCACTTCACAGACGTACAGCGCGGACATCCCGCCTTTAAATACATCGAAACGCTCTACGATTACTCAACACAGTCCAGGCAGCCCTTCTTTGACTTTGAACCAAGCAAGAACTTTAGAACCGCCCTTGCTCACCCTGACAAAAAGGTAAGCGGCGCCCAGGCCGCAAAAATCCTTTCCGGCCTGCTTAAGAAGAAAGTCTCCGCGCCATCTAATCCAGATTCAGACCTTAGTCGAGGTAAAGCGGCGCAGCTGGTTTATCAGAATTTCTGAGCCAGTGGAGTGAGACGATTGGTTCAGAAGCAGGTTCTGGACTTGCCTGAGGTGCCTGTGGACGGGCTGGCCGCCTTTTGCGACCTTGATGTAAACAACCTCTTCGTTACCGAAAAGCTTCTTGGCTTCGGGAACAAAGCCGGTTTCAGGCTTTATCTGCGCCATATTGCGGCGCGTCTTGTCATCGATTCTGCCGCAGGGGAGTGGGGCTCGTGCTTACTCTTCGCCTGACCGGTCTTCCTGGCAGACAATGGCCCGCGCCTTCTGGAGGATCTGCGCCGCGTTGGGGCTGCCCGAGACCTGGAAGGGGAAACAGTGCAGGTAAATGGTCTCCGGGGGCATCCCTTCCGCGACGAGTTCCTTCTTCCACCAGGTGTCGCCGAGTCGTTCGAACGCCTCGAGTCGGCGCGGTGCGCTGAACTTCCATTTTCCGTCGCCCAGGTCGATCCTCTCAAACCGGGGACCCACATTCCAGGACGCCTGGAAAAATCCCGGTCGACGGCCGGCCGTTTCATCGGAAAGACAGATCGTGGCCGGGTGCTCCCGGTGGATGCCATCCTCGATTGCTCCACGAATTGCAACCGTCTCGGCGCGGCGGAGGACCAGGCGGTCGAGCATTTCAAAATAGTCGAGCGGGTTCTTCGTCTCCGCGTCGACGTAGCTGAGGTTTGTGCTCGGATCATGCAACGTCAGGATGTGTCGCCGATTTTCGTCGCGGGCGACGTTGATTCGCACGAGCGTCTCCGCGTGCGTGAACCGGCTGCCGCGCGGCGTTGGCGGCGAGAATCCGTGGCCCGCGTACCATGCGTGGTAGCCGAACTCCGTGTACAGCCGCTGCAACACGTGAGACGTGTGGCCACAGACGACGCCTCCGCCGTCGTTGTCGAAGAACTCGTAGACCTCGCCGAGCGTGCGCCTGTTGGCGAGCATTTCGTCGACGACCGCGGCACCCGCCCGGTAGGATCGGGAGCTGACGTTGTTCGAATAGCACGTATGCCGGTACGAGAATTCGCGGAGCATACAGACGACGTCCCAATCGCTCAGTTGCCCGTGCAGTGGATGCTGCGGGTCCAGTCGCGGGTACTCGGCGAATACTCTGGCCTTCAATTCGCGCTGGTCTGCCAGGGCGAAGTTCGCAGCGCCGAGCGGTGCAAGGCCTGCCATCGCGCACGCCAGGACCAACCTCAAGTTCTTGCTCATGCCGTCCCCGGATCGGGTCTACTGATAACTGACAGCAACAATTCTACAGCGCTCCCGACTTTGAGGGATAGGCTTGTCGACTCTACATGTAATTAGCGATGGGAATTCTCCGGAATCGTGAGATTTCCTCGTTAAATGTGGGAGAGACCGGTCGCGATGCAATGTGGGCCGAATGCAAACGGCGATACTCCACAGGCAAGCTGGGCGGTGCTCAGAACTGGCGTCCGATTATTCGTGAGCAGTATGGGGAAGAACCAGCGGAAGACCTCGGACGGGTCCAGCTCCCTGATACCAACGAACCTCATCTGTCGATAACGACGCAGCAACTTGTTGATCCTGTGGAGTACCCGACTCGCTGCGCCGAGCATAGTTCAGTCACTTTTCGTTTTATTAAAGATCCTCATGATTTCCTCGTCCGACTGGCGAATGAACTCATCAAACTTCAGATAGAAATCAGCAAGCGACAAACCCATGTGTTTCTCGAACGCCGCGGCTTTGCCCATGCGAGGAATGTCACGGTACCAATCTTTCAGAACGGTAACTTCGTCCACGCCCTGCACGTGTATTAGATAAGCTGTCGCCCACGCGCCGATCATGTAATATACCATTGGGGATCCGCCGGTCTCCCAGTAGCTCTCTTCATCCAAACGCCATTTCTTCGTCTTCGCCAGGAACTCGTTGATCCCCGGACGCCCAATGTTCCCGCCCGATGTCCTCAGGCTCAGCATGTAGTCCTTGAAATCGAGGAGGCCAAGATTTTCCATAAACTTGGCGGAACTGTAGGTGGCCATTCCCTCGGCCATCCATGAATTTATGTGTTTATCGGACGATCGCTTCTGTTTGGTGTCGCAGTGCGCGATTTGAAAAACGTGGTGATACTCGTGCAGGGCTCCCCACGTGTTCTCAATGGGATTCCGTTCTCTCTCCCTGGCGTTCGTGGTGACATCTTCAAAGAGCAGGGGCGAATCTTGAGTCCATGTCAATCCGGTTTCGGCCTTGCCTGAAAAGATCGCTTTGAATTCGGTGACGACGTTCGGTCGTGTGAGAAATTGTTCGATTTGTTCCTCCGCCGAAGTAGACGCGTCTGGGTTGACTCGGCTCTCCGCACGTTTGCGATATATTTTGCGGACGCTCTGCTCACTGTCTGGTCCCAACAAATAGATGTAGTACGGGCCATAGTTCCCGAAGTAATCGATGGCGTAGCGGAGCCCGCGCTGATAGTTCTCAATGAGAGAACCATCGGCATTCAGTCCGTCAGCGACAAGGATCACGGGCGCGACGCCTGACGTTCGCGCGGAGTTTTTTTTTGGCTCCTCGAATTCATCCGCCATCAAGGCAGTCGTGAAACACAGCGGCAGAACCAAATACGTGATAGCGCGCATCCGAAAATCTCTGGTTGTGGGAACGGGTTCAAGATTTACTTTCACAGCCAACGCTTCGCTTTGGACGATAGCGACGATCAGATCGCGAAAGCTGTTGCCCTGGCATTGACATCGTCAAACGATCTGATCGACCACGCATTCGTCACCAAAGTACATTGGATGGCCAGTCGTGTAAACGCCCGGACCGGCCGACAAACACGCCTGAGTTTCATGAACAGTGTAGCCACAGCGGTTTCGACCTGGCTAGCGCGCGCGCAAATCTACTTTTTCCTGGGGCGTTACTCTGAATGCAGGCCCCTTATTTCAGAGCTGCATTAAGTTCGCCTCCGAGCAGCAATCGTACGATGTGGCAGCTCGGCAGTGAGGTATGTTCGTCTGGAGTGCAGGTTCAGAAACTCGTCTCCGGCCACTTTACCAATGCGAATTAGAGGATTCGCGAAGCAGAGGATTCGCGAAGCCGTTTCGGTTTAAATACCACCCTTCCTGCGATCCTGTCGCGCGAGCAGCAATTCGTTGAAATCTAGTGTGATTGCGACCAGTTGAGTACGTCTTGACTTCTGGCCGCCGGTGCGGATTTTCAATCGCAGGTATACGCCGGGCATGTCGACGGAAAAGAACTCGCACCGGTCACACAGCATCAGGTTTTCCGATGAGTTCGATTACCGTACTCTTGTTGAGTCTCGCACCCGGGTGCGCTGCAGACGGAGGTGCAAAACGGGCTCACTTCGAGACGGATCCTCGTGTAAAATGGCCCACCGTTTTATACTCAGAAAGATTCGTGGTAATCTGCCAAAGAATTACGGAGGGGCAGGGCTGCTCACGTTGAACGAATCAGGCCACTCGCTGCTTAAGTGGTACATTGGAATAAGATTCTAAATGAACAGCAAACACGTCTCTGCCTTATGCGAATTGCCCTGGCTGCGAACAATAGTGCCACGCTTCGCCATGATCAGCATCTCGCTTGTGGCGACATTTCTGACACACTGCCACAGTTTGACTGCGGATGACCACGTTGACTATCTGGAACAGGTAAAGTCTGTCCTTCGAGAGCGGTGTTATGCCTGTCACGGTGCACTGAAGCAGCACGGCGGTTTGCGACTCGACACCGCAGCACTGGCAATCAAGGGGGGCGATTCGGGAGCGGCGATCATACCCGGCGATGTGGATGCAAGCCTGTTGCTGAAACGCGTCGCAGCAAGTGATGCCAACGAACGAATGCCGCCGGAGGGCGAGCCACTCAAGCCCGGACAGATTGCGGCTTTGAGAAACTGGATTACTCAGAAGGCGACAGCCCCGGCGGATGAAAAGCCTGAACACGACTCGCGCGATCACTGGGCCTTCAGGACTGCCGTGCGTCCAGCGCTGCCTCGGGTGGAAGGGGCGACGCAGCAGCAGAGTCACTGGCAACGCAATCCAATTGATGCATTCGTTGCCACTGAGCATCGGAAACGGGGCCTCGCTCCGCAGGCCGATGCCGATCGCCGTATTTGGCTGCGGCGCGTCTCGCTTAACCTTATCGGACTGCCGCCGACACGTGACGAACAGGACAACTTTATCGCCGATCAGTCGGACCGGGCTTATGACAAGGTCGTTACTCGTTTGCTTGAGAGTCCGCAATACGGACAACGCTGGGGACGACACTGGATGGATGTCTGGCGTTACAGTGACTGGTGGGGACTGGGAGCGGAAGTCCGCAATTCACAGAAGCACATCTGGCACTGGCGCGACTGGATTATCGAATCGCTGAATGACGACAAAGGCTACGACCAGATGCTGCGAGAAATGCTGGCGGCGGACGAACTCTATCCTAACGACCTCAACCGTCTTCGCGCCACCGGATTTCTCGCTCGACAATATTTTATTTTCAATCGCACCACATGGCTCGACGAGGCCATTGAGCATTCGGCCAAAGCGATGATGGGGCTGACGTTCAATTGTGCCAAGTGTCATGACCACAAGTACGACCCGCTGACACACGATGAGTACTACCAGTTTCGAGCAATCTTTGAGCCGTATCAGATCCGCACGGAGATGCTGCCCGGCCAGACTGATTTCGAGAAAAACGGTATTCCTCGGGCGTTTGATGCTCATCTGGATGTGCCAACCTATGTTCATGTCCGAGGCGACGATCGCAAGCCCGACAAGAGCCGCAGCCTGGAACCCGGCGTACCGGCGTTCCTTTCATCAGACACGTTCAAACTGGCGATCGAACCGATCTCGCTGCCAGTCGAAGCGACCCATCCAGGCCTGCGTCCGTTTGTGGTAAAATCACATCGCGAGGCGGCGAATCAGAAGGTTGCAACCGCGCGTTCTGCTCTGCAAGCCGCCCAAAAGACGTTTGCAGAAGCCGAAGCTGCCGCGAAGACTGCGCCGTCGGATGTTGAAGTTCCTGTCGCACTACCTGCAAAGCAGGCGTCAGCCCCGACCCCAAACCCGTCTGGCAAGCTGCTCGCCAGCGACGATTTCTCCGCTAAAAATCCGGGGCTGTGGGAACAGCTCTCAGGAAAGTGGAGCTATGAAAACGGGAAGCTGTTCCAGTCACAGGCCGGAGCTACCCGTGGCGCTTTTCGATTGAAGCAGCAACCACCGCCTGACTTCGAGGCACGGCTGAAATACATCCCGACGGGTGGCGACATGTGGAAGTCCGTCGGCATTTCGTGCGATGTGACGGCCGACGGAAACGAGTTGCTTGCGTACGTCAGCTCGGTCGCCGGCGGCCCGAAATCACAGTTCGCGTTCAAACAGGATGGGAACTATGTCTATCCACCGACCGCCACACAATCTCGAAAAGTCGAACTCAATCAGCCCCACGAACTCGTGCTGCGAGTCCATGGTACCCTGATCAACATGCAGATCGATGGTGAGCATTCGATTGCTTTTCGCCTGCCAGCGGGCTTCAAACGCAGAGTCGGTTTTCTCGAACTGATCACGTTTGATGCAACGGCCGAATTTGTGGCCTTCGAACTTCGCGCATTGCCCGACGACGTACCACTGGTTCAGGCTCCTGAGTCCCGGTCCGCATCCGCCACAGCAGCTTCGTCACCTGTTTCAATCGACCAGGCAAAGCTGCGGGTGACAGTCGCGGAGAATGCGGTTAAGACTGCGGAAGCTCAAGTCGAGTCGATCGAAGCGCGCGCGGCGGCCGACCGAATGCGCCTAATGCCACCGGCAGACAACACGGAATCAGCAGCAAAGAAATTGACACTGGCCGCGTCTCGATCAGAACGGATCGTGACCGCAATGCGTGCCGGTGAAGCGCTTAGTCGGGCCGAACTCGCGTTGCTGCAGGCGGCCAGTGACAAGAAAGCTGCCGCGGAGCAGGCCGTTCTCGCCGCAAAGACAGCTTTGGACACCGCAAGAAAAACAATCGACACGCCGACGGAAACTTACACGGCCATACCTGGCGCGAAGAAAACTCAGGAAGATTATCAGAACCGAAATGCGAACAGTCCCTACCCGACCACCAGCACTGGTCGTCGCACGGCGTACGCGAACTGGTTGACTGACCCGCGCCATCCGTTGCCATCGCGAGTCGCTATTAATCACATCTGGGCTCGCCACATGGGCAGGCCACTGGTACCAACTGTCTTTGACTTCGGCCGCAGGGGTACGCCGCCATCGCATCCGGAACTACTTGACTGGCTGGCGGTGGAGCTGATCGAACATGACTGGAGTATGAAGCACATTCACCGGCTGATTGTGACATCGCAGACTTACCGTCGCTCGTCATCCAGTGCGAACGCCGCCAAAGAGACTCTCGCTGCCGATCACGACAATCACTTCTACTGGCGCATGAATCCCGTCCGCATGGAGGCTCAAATCATTCGTGACAGTCTGCTGTCACTGGCGGGTGAGCTGGATGTGTCGACTGGCGGACCATCTGTGGCGATTAATGACGTGGCTTCGCGTCGCAGAAGTCTCTACTTCGTGCATTCACATAACGACCATCAGAAGTTCCTGTCGATGTTCGATGATGCCAGCGTGCTGGACTGCTATCGACGAACGGAAAGCATCGTTCCGCAGCAGGCTCTGGCACTTGAAAACAGTTCGTTTGTTGCTGCGATGGCTCCTGGAATTGCCCAAAGAATTGCTGCCGAAAAAAAAGGGGCAGACAACGTCGAGTTTGTTCGGCGCGCATTTGTTACGATTCTGTGTGTTGAACCGACTGACGAAGAACAGGCCACACTGGCTGAACTGCTGCAACGCATGATTGAAGTCGCCAGGGCGAACAATCGTCCGGACCCGGTCATCGTCGCCAGAACGAGCGTCGTACAGACGCTCCTGAATCACAACGACTTTATTACTGTGCGTTAGTTCCATGACTGTCGCCCAAACGAGCCATCGGCCGACTGAATCAGAAACGCGGGCGAAACTGACTGCTGAAAAACTCCGGAGCATCAGATGACTAAGGACACTTCCGGCATGAATTCGCGTCGACGAACTTTTCTGGCCGACCTGGGGCATGTGTTCACGGGGCTGGCTCTCGGATCAATGCTGGCGCGGGACGGCGTTCTGAAAGCCAGTGAACCGGAAACGTGGCATCCCCCGACCGGAACGGCTCACATCACGCCCAAAGCAAAGAGCGTGGTCTGGTTGTTTATGAACGGTGGAGTTTCGCATGCGGAATCCTTCGATCCGAAACCGGAAATGACGAAGTACGCAGGCAAGGCAATCAGCGAAACACCGTACGCTGACACACAGGATCCAGAGAAATTAAACAGACGTGAAGTGGCGTTCAATGTGGAACTCAGGCAGAAAATCTATCCACTGCAGATTGGCTATCGACGATATGGCGAGAGCGGCATCGAGCTCAGTGACTGGGTTCCGCATGTGGGGAGTTGCGTCGACGACATTTCCATCGTGCGCTCCATGTGGACAACCGACGACAACCACGGGGCACAGACACAGTTTCATTCGGGCCGCCACATGCTGGATGGTGAATTTCCGACCCTGGGAGCCTGGGTCCATTACGGTCTCGGATCATTGAACGACAACCTGCCGCAGTTCATTTCGATGGGTAACCGTGAATACTGGAATGCGAAGGACGGCCATTACCTCGGGCCTGCTCATGATGCGGTGCCAATCCGTGTCGATCCAAACAACCCGCTGGATTATGGCCAACCGGCAAACGATCTTTCACTGGACGAGCAGCGGCTGAATTTTGAATTCGGCGCGAAACTGAATCGATTGAAGGCGATCGAGTATCCGAATGACCCGGCGCTGCTGGCCCGTATCAAAGCGTATGAACTCGCATTCCACATGCAGACCTCAGTTCCCGAGGCGCTTGGATTTCAGGCCGAGACGCAGGTCACGCAGGAATTGTACGGTCTTGATGAACCCGCGACCAAGAGTTTTGGTTCACAGATGCTGGCTACGCGGCGACTCGTTGAACGTGGAGTGCGTTTCATTCAGGTACAGCATGGCGCCGGTGGGGCCGGAGCATGGGACGCACACGGCGGACTGAAGGCGAATCACGAACGCAACTTCAAGGCCGTGGATAAACCCGTCGCGGGACTGCTGAAAGACCTAAAGCAACGAGGCCTGCTGGATTCCACCATCGTCATCTTCGCTACGGAATTTGGTCGCACACCGGCTTCCCAGGGCGCCGACGGCCGTGATCATCATCCCTACGGATTTTCCGTCTGGATGGCTGGCGGCGGCATCAAGGGAGGAGTCGCGCACGGAGCCACCGACGGCATCGGCTTTCATGCCGTTGAGAATCGCCATTATGTGACCGACATTCATGCCACGATTCTGAAGCAACTTGGCCTCGACTCACGAAAGCTGGAAATCCCTGGCCGCAAACGACTCGACATCGACCACGGCCGACCGATCGACGACATCATCGCCTGAACCTGCAAGCCGGAATTCTCATCTTCATGAACAGAGACATCGCTTTATTCTGGTTCTCATTCGTTGCAGCTTTGCTGTTCCTGCAACCACTCAGTCTCAGAGCAGACGAAAATTCAGGGCCACTTTCAGCCGACGAACGTGCGGCGTTCATAGCAGAACTGCAGCCGTTGCAGGATCAGCTTGTCACATTGCGAGGAACTCCAGACGTGTCGCTTGACCGCTGGGCCGATGCGCAGATTTTTGTCAAAGGCGTCATGTGGGCGCTCGACTTCGGTCCGGTGAACGATGCGCAAAGTCGCCAGGTGGTCAGGAACGGTCTGATACGAGCGCGGCAACGCGTTGAGGCTCTAAGCGCCGGGAAGGCGCCATGGGCGAAAAGACGCGGACGCAGCGTGCGGGGGTTCGTTTCTGCGGTTGATAATTCAGTGCAGCCTTTTGGACTGGTGATCCCTGCTAATTACGATTCCGCCACGCCCATACGCCTGGATGTCGTTCTGCATGGCAGCACTCGTGCCACGGGCATTGGTGAATTGCTCTTTATTAATCGCCACGATGCAGCTGACACTGGTCGGCAGGCGGCATCCGCCAACCCATTCATTGAAGTCTACCCAATGGGGCGGCTCGGCGAGAACGCGTACCGCTTCGAAGGCGAAACCGACGTGGATGAGGCCATTGCTGCAGTGTGCCGCAGCTACAACATTGATCAGTCTCGGATCGTTCTGCGCGGCTCGTCGCTTGGTGGCGTAGGCGCATGGCAGCTTGGCTTGAAACGGCCGGACCGATTTGTTGCCGTCGGCCCCGCGGCCGGCCCGGTCGATACGCACGTGTTTGCAAACTCGCCGTGGAAACACTTTGTACGACTCGATCCGCTCACTCCGTGGCAAAAGACGACTCTGCATCTGGTGGATGCTATCGACTACACCGCGAACGCAGGCATGGTTCCCGTGGTTGCCGCCATGGGAGATCAGGACCCTTATTTTTCGTCTCACCTGCTTATCCAACAGGCGTTCGCAAAGGAAGGTGTTCCCTTTAACGGAATCGTTGCCGAAGGCGCTGGCCACGGACTGTCCGCGGCTGCCAGACAAGCTCAACTGAAGCGGCTTGGTGACTATGCCGCCCAGGGAGTCGACCCTTTCCCTAAACACATTCGCTTTGTGACATGGACGTTGAAGTTCAGCCGTTGCCACTGGATTGAGCTGCTTGGACTCGCCAAACACTACAGCCGCGCGGAAATTGATGTCCGAGTGGCCGATGACGGTGCCATCGGGTTCGCCGAACCGCAGAACATCACCCGTTTTGCTGTGCACTCCCCGGCAGTTGCGGGCCTGAACGGCTCGGTCATGATCGGTGGCACCCGGGTCCCGCTGCCCGCAAACAGGCCCGATCTATTCCGCTCGCTGCTGTTTGAGAAGCGGGACGAGCAATGGACCTGCTCGGGGTCTTTTGATTCCGCCGTTCTGACGGGCAAACGCCCCGGACTTCAGGGGCCGATCGATGATGCCTTCGCCCGACCATTCCTTTGCGTGCGCGGCACAGGTAAGGCGTGGAATGCGGATGTCGCCGCATGGGCCGACGCAAATCTAAAACGCTTCGCGGACGAATGGCGCCGCCACTACCGAGGTTATTTACCGGTCAAAGACGATACCGAGGTTACGGACAGCGACATACAGCAGTGCAATCTGATTCTGTTTGGTGATCCTGGCAGCAACACATGGATCAGTAAGGTTCTGCCTGAGTTGCCGGTCCAGTGGACCCGAAACACCGTTCGGCTCAATACGAAAACGTACTCCGCTGCCGATCATGGCCTGCAATTGATCAGTCCCAATCCGCTTCCCGGAGCCAGGGGCCGCTACGTAGTTCTGAACAGCGGCCACACGTATCACGACATGGAACTTCGATTCAGCTACATGGTATTTCCGCGTCTGGGCGACTGGGCTGTAATGAAAGTAGGGCCCAACCGTCCTGTCAGTTCCGTCCCTCACGTCGAGGAAACCGTAATCGATTCCGGCTTCTTCGATGAAGCATGGAAACTAGCCTCCCAGCCGCAATGAGCGACCGAGCTGGAATTCGCACAACTCGACGACTTCCTTGTCGGTCGGGGTGATCACGGACAGCATTCAACCCAGGCGTTCCATGGCAGCGGCGATTTCTGTAGCAATCACATCCAGTGGATTCAGCGGGCTCATCGGATCGGGCACCGAAGTGACGATGTTTGTATCCGAATTCCAGTTAACCGGTCCGTATCGGGCGGGCGCGGGATTGTCGGTCAGAATGTGCGCACCGGCATCGCCTTTGTTGTAATGCCAGAATTCGTAAGGGAAATGCATGAAGCCATGCGATTCCAGTACTGCCGTAATCCGGATTCGGTTCTGTAATTCCGATTCACTGATGAACGGTGAACGCATCGGCGTCCGTTCGCTGACATCAAGGTACGGTCCGCCACGCCAGACTTCGCCGCCGTCACGTTGGAATACAGAAATGTCGATCGCGGAACCGGACATATGTGTGCCGATTTTCGGGATGTTGGCCACCATGACGATCGCGCGGCGAAATACGAATTCGACAGACGGGATCTCGCCACCCGATTCCCAGATACATTTTTGCAGAATCGAATCGAAAACTTCCGGTTTGCGTACGAGCGTTCGCTGCATTTCGAGTGACCGAAATCCGTCTTCGATCTTCAGCACCCAGCCCAGATCGTTCATATCACGACCGATGGCCAGCACGTCATCAATCAGTGATTCGCGGATGTAATAAACGCGGTCAAGGGCTCCGGCAATTTTCGAATCAGAAAACACGATTTCGACGTCAGAAGACTCGGCCGCCTTGCGAATCGACGCGAATCCTTCGTTGCATTCAGTCACCGGAAATTCCAGCAGACGCTCAACAAATGCATAACCCAGCTCCATCTGCGCGGCCCAGTAGGCACGGCGTGCTGCATCATCTTCGGACACTAAATTAGTCATAATTTCTCCATTTCGTGATTACACACCGTAAGGACCGCGGTTTATGAAAACAGGTGGTTCGTGCGGAACACTCATTCCTTCCGGGCACCTGGGTGGTAAGATCGATTGAGCTCGGCACGTCCCCGTTTATTTTACCGCAAGACTTCACCGTCTCCGGTCGTGTGAACTCTATCGTATCAATTTGCACGCAAAACGGGAGATACTCAGTGACATTGAAGAAGTCGCAATAACACAGGGCACCGGGCACAAGACTGACAGTTCCGTTTTCCGTGCCCCGGAAGTATTCCACTGCAGGGGGCAGCGGTCGCAGGCTCAGAAAACTTTTGTCTCAACTTTCCCACGGCGCTGCAAAGCAAATCACCGCGTTCTTAAGACGACACCCGTACATTACGAAATTGATCTCAGGTCACCACGGCAGTGACTGCGAAACCATTCTGTCAATATCTGCAGCCGCGTACGGATCAGGACACCAATACTCTCCGCGACAGCTTCGAATTCGCAACGCTGGCAGATCTGCGTTCGCACGGCGTTTTGGGATCAGAATCGCTGCCCTCAAAGTCAAAACCTTCTCGCCGTGGCCAGCACCTTGTACAGGTCCCTCACCGCGGTTTCATGTGCCGGGTGATTGACCTAATATTTCGCCGCAAGTAATATCGCAGTGTCCACTCCGGAAATCTGTTCTGAACGCGGTCATGGGCTTCTCTTCATAACACGCGGTAATTATAGAGACGTCGTTTTCTCTTCCAGGACGTTTTCCGTTCATGAAAATCGGGAACTTTCTCACTTCACTCTCTGATGATTACGATCTTCAGAACATGAATTTTCCTCATTTCATTGCCGGATCCTCTTCGCTCAATAAGGCGACGAGCACTTTAACTTTTTCCCAACGTCGGTGCAGTCACACTGAACGTCGCTGCCACCTCTGTGCCTGAACCCTCTACGTTCGCTCTGTCTGGCAAGGTAACACAGTGAATTAAGCCAGACGGAATACAGAGTCGTATGGCACGAGTTGCAACGATACCTCCCGCCCGAATCGCGGTTCTCGCGACCGACATATGAGACAACAGTGCCCTTCCAACAACTCATTACCTAGAGGGTGAGCGACGACATGATGACTTCCGCAAAATCAGGATCCGAACGTCCCGTAACACGCTGCAATTTTGCGAGCAGACTCGAAACTCGTTCGTATTTCCTGACGACGTCGCTGGCACACACGCTGCTGATCTATGCGAACACGGTGTGCGGTCACGAAACAGCCGAGGCGCTAACGGCGACGGTCACTTGTCCCGTGCATCCCGTCTTGATTCGCAACGAACGCCGCCCGTTGATACGCGTTGTCGTTACGTTGAAGACGGCATGACAGCGCGGGCAACTTCGCTGGTCCTTAATCTCGACGGCACCGACGACATAGACGCCCTCGAATCGCTGACGCTCTTCGACACGGACGACAGTGATGCGTTTTCGCTGAACACTCGCGTGGGCGAACCGGCCACACCGGCGGCAAAACTCGTCTTCGATTTTATCGACGGCTGCACGTCGGCAAAAACATATTCTGGCTGTCGTGCCGTCTGAAGGCCACTGCCGATCTGCTTCATGGCATTGCCGCCGCATGTCCGTCGCTTGCAACAACGGCAGGAAAGTTCGTGCCCCGTGATAAGTCGTCGAGCGTGCGGCATCAAATCGGAGTCGCATTGCGAAAGCACAACGACGACGACGCCCACACCTATCGTATTCCGGCTCTGACGACGTCGGACAGGGAAACTTTGCTGGCCGTGTACGACATGCGCCGCCGAATGAGCCGGGATCTGCAGCAAGACATCGACATTAAACTCAGTCGCAGCACGGACGCCGGTCAGACGTGGGAGCCGGTCCGCGTCATCATGGACGTGGGCGAATATGGCGGATTGCCGCAGGACCAAAATGGCTGCAGCCATCCAGGCATCATCGTCGATCGGCAAGACAGGTGAAATTTTCTGTTTCGCCCTGTGCATGACGGTTCCAAAACAGGCTTCAAGATCGGAAAAACAGCCCAGTTGATTCTGGTGCGTTCCAAAGACGACGGCCTGACGTGGTCCCGGCCCGAGAATCTTACGCGCAGGCTGAAGCAGCAGTCGTGATGGCTGCGGGGCCGTCGCCACAGTCGGGTTTCAACATGGCGGACGGAACACTGGTCATGCGGGTGCAGAGACGCATGGGCCGACAGCCTGGGGAAACGTTCGCAACACTGATGATCAGTAAAGACCACCGCACTACGTGGACGGTCAGGAAACCGGGTTACAGCGGCGGCAACAAATGCCAGGCGGCTTTGGTTACGCACCTTACGTTTACTGGTCGGCCCACTTCGCGTGACCGATTCTGGTCAACGCCCCGCGGTCGAACCGAGTCGGACGCGGCTGTGCCGAATGCAAACGCCCCGAGCAGCCATGCTGCAAAGAAGAATCCACACGGTGCTGACCAGGTTCAGCCATAAAACTCTGCTTTGACGATATCGCCGATTCTCATGGGTTCCGAACCATTAATGATCGTACCCGGGGGACGTTGCGGCAGGCAGCACGAATATTCATGCACCAATCATCATGGCCGGGCTGACACGGTTGGCGACCGAATTTGAGATCGAACGCAGTTCGGATCGTGCTGTCCTGGGCATTGACCCTGCGTTGTGTTTCGTCACCCATTTCCGCCGTCGGCTTCGATGACCAGTTGCGGAGGAAAGTCACCTTCGGTGGAGCTGTACATAACGCTGTTGCCCGAGGCACTGCTCAGGCCGAAGCTGTGAGTTCCGTTGCCGGAAACGGCGGCGGTCACATCAAACTCGACCCACGTTCCTTCGGAGACCGCGCCAACCGAGTCCAGATGACTGGCGGGGAGCAGAGGAGCGTTGTTCCATGTCAGTTCGTCCTGGGTCCACGCCGTGTTCGTATCTTTGTAGCTGTTCGGCACGGAATACACTGTGCCGCCGTCGCCGCTTGGATCCACAACATACAATCTGAGGGTTGCCCGAGTGACAGGCGCATCAATCCCGTTGACATCAAACTTTACGTAGCTGCGGTACCCGGATGCACCGTCACGCAGACGAATATGATCCTGACCGCCGTAACTTCGGTCGGCCCACGCTGATTTTACAAGGGCATCGTCGGTCGCATTGAACGTGCTGACCGATGCTAGTCCGTCTTCGATGACATCGGTCACATTAACTGTAATAGTCTGCGTGGAGACATTTCCTGAGGCGTCGGTTGCC
>JABABI010000048.1:11095-36562 GCA_014238335.1 Fuerstiella sp. | reverse complement strand
TTGTGTTCTCGGCAACGTTGAAAGTTAATGGGGAAGTGAAGTCCGGCGCAGTCAGATAGGGCGATGTTCCGAAATTCGCACTACCGACGTGATCCAGACTCAGGCCATCGAATCCACTGGAAAATGCGTAATCGATCTCGTACGGCTGTTTTCTGCTCTCTGAAACCTCGGCTCCCACCCAGTCACTGGCGCTGTATCCGGTTCCGCTACCGGCGCGAGAAACGTAATCAACGCCCTTATTGCCGCTGTTCGGAGTTTGAACGATTGTTTCAGCAAGGGGCGAATTGCCACCACTACTGACTGAGAATACGATCTTCCCGTAGCCAACGCTGTTGTCGTCATTGTCGAGAATGCTTACGGAGTCCAGAACGTTCCAACTGTCTGTCACAAAGACACCGTCTGGATGACCATCATCGTTGGTGTCGATGTCATCGCCCGCCGACGGTGAGTTGGCTGCCGTAAACAGCATCCAGGTGGCACTTTCTTTGTCGAGTCGATTCGAACCACTCGATGTCTGGAAGTTCGCGACTCCGGAAAAACCATCATTTCCAGCCGTATAGATGGCCGCACTCTGGTCGTGAACGTCGATGGTGTTGTGGCGGATAACAAGGTAGCCGTTGTCGCCGAACGTCAATCCTCCAAGATCAAAAAGCTGTCGAATCTCGCCGTCGTTTGCCTCTCCCCTGATCGTGGCGAAATACGTTCCCAGCGGAATCGTTGCGTTTGCATGGCTGGACACGAATTCGATGTACTCCTTGTCCCGGGCATCGGATTCGGGTGAATTGGATAGAATTTCGCTGATCAGAAACGTCGGACGGAGCGTCGATTCAACGTTCAGGTTTGTCGTAGCGGGGAGAGCCGAATCGCCGAAGAGCTGAACACTGTCTGTACCAAGCTGTCCGTTGACATTCAGAGTTGCATTCTGGTTGAGTGTCAACGAATCAATCGACAGTGTGTCGTCACCGTCACCAAGATTAATCGTGAGTGATCCGCCGACCGGGGGCGCATCAAAGTTCGTCGTTTCAAACGTGGTTCCTGCCAGTCGAAACTGTCCGCCGCCGATGTCGGTCAAAGTTGCGTCAGTATTACCGACGTCCGGCAGGTTGAAAACAATGTTGTTGACATCGCCTGAGCTAACGAGCGGTTCGATGCCGGTGAAGGTAATCGTCCGGCCGTCGTTTGCCTCGCCGACCTGAACTGATCCGGTAAACCCGTCCGATTCAAGTCCGGTGTGATTGATCGTCACGAGCCCCGGATTTTCGAGGTTCTCAACAAGCAGCGTGTCGCCGGTTAATGTGACATGATCTCCCCCGTTGAACGTCACTCCACCGACCGGCACGGCGGCCCCTCCCGCGAAATCCACCGTCAATGTGTCGTCGCCACCACGGCCGTTGATGATGATCTGCCCGTCATTGCCCAGAACACCAGTCGGAATCGCGATGGTGTCGGCATCGACAATACGTAGAGAATCCGGAATCGATTCACTGAAGAAGCTGCTGCCCGCGATCGAGAGCAGAAAATCGGCGCCGTCGAACGACAGACTGATGTGGTTGTTAATCGCGTCAGGGTCAGAGAACACTACGTTGTGATCGATGATCTGAATTCGTCCCGACTGAGCAACGACCTGCGAGGTGCTCTTAACGTCGTCATTGGCGATGACGTTTCTGCCCGACAATTGCGCTTGAACGACTGTTGGGTTTGCAGACGACAGGATGACCAGTTGAGGAGGGAAACGCCCTTCGGTCGAACTGTACATGGCGCTGTTGGTCGAAGTGCTGATCAGACCGAAACTGTGGATGCCGTTTCCGGAAACTGCGGCAGTCACATCAAACTCGACCCACGTTCCTTCGAACACCTCGCCAACGGAATCCAGGTAGGTTGGCGGCGGCAGGGGAGCGTTATTCCAGGTCAGTTCTTCCTGAGTCCACGCCGTATTCGTGCCTTTGTATATATTGGGCACAGAATACACTGTGCCGCCGTCTCTGCTGGCATCGTCAACAAACAGCCTCAGGGTTGCCCGAGTAACCTGAGCGTCAATCGCATTGACATCAAATTTTACGTAGCTGCGGTACCCGGATGCATCGTCACGCAGACGCAGATTAACCTGACTGCCGTAACTTCGGTCGGCCCAGGCTGATTTGACAAGGGCATCGTCGGTTGGATTGAAAGTGCTGACGGTTGATGGCACGTTCTGATTGTTATCAGTCGCGCTGCCGCTATTGGTTGGCGCAGTTTTATCCGTCCAGGAATCCACCGACAGCAAATCATCCGCGGCCGGGGTATCCAATGTGCTGCTGCCTGTGACCGACTGCACAACGCGGACGTTAAATGTTGACGCAGATGATGTTCCGATGCCATCCGTTGCAATGATGCCCATCAGATAGTCGCGGTCAGCCTGAGATTCCACGGGCGTCCAGGTGACTTCACCGGTTAACGAATCCACTCTCGCTCCATCCGGCGCGTCGCCCGTCAGCCCGTATGTCAGAACCTCTGTGGAATTCGATTCGACCGGACCGGCAACTATGGAAAGCTGTTCACCCACGGTCACTTCCTGGTCCACAATCGGCAGGATCCATGAATTCTGGTTCGCGCCGGCGACTGCCGCAACTGCATGTTCGTGTTGTTGCACAGATGTCTGCGCCTGATCGGCGACAATTGAGTCCATGACCGCTGGTGGGCTGTGGTCACCAGAGTCAGCTGCAACTGCGAAGAGAGCGTGACCGACGTCCGCTGAAAGCAGTCGCAGTTCCTCAAGTTGCTCGAATGCCAGTGATCGCTCGTGTCGCTGCCGTCGTTCGTCGCGATGACGTTGTTCACTGTTATCGTCGGATGACCGGAACCAGGCGATCATCAATAGCCTAAGGGGGTTCAGTTGTTGCATTAATCAACATCTCTCAGTGTGGAGACACAGCAAATGCTCCGCTCCCCGTGCCATCGGTTAACGGATACTGGCGACATGCACCGGATCTCGATGCACGCTCGATCAACGGATATCGCGCACAGCGAATCCGCCTCATAATAAACAGAACGCGAGTATTCGGAACATTCGAATGCGAGAAATGTCCCAGGGTCGCGAATCAACAGCATCAGTACCGATTTTCCGGATTATCGGGATTATGCCGCAGCGTTGCCTCATGTGAACATAATGATGCAAAACTTCAACACGCACACAGAATCCGACATCTGTTGATCGCGCTTCCGAACCAGACGGCCCCAAAACTGCGTTTCGTTGAAAGCCTTTTCTCACGTCGGCGTTTCAATCCGGAAATCAAGGCCAAGAGCCTGGCTTCTCTTTCGGAGTTCGCGAGTACGCCATGACAGAGCGTTCAACTGGCGGTGGTGGCGAGATTGAATTTTCCGCTGAGCGAAATGGAAATGGACGGCGTGGGTTGACGACGATTCCGCCCCCGCCTGTATTAGCAAGTCATCGTCCAAAGCAAGAAATTGGTGAAAGGAGCCGGGGTCACCCTGGCGAGCACATCGACCGGCAAGCTGGCGGTCGATACGCGACGAATCATGAAGTTCCGTGCCAATAACGTGAAGGCCACCGCGATTCGCGACGCCCGGACCAAGTTTGATGTCTGTGCCCCGACCAGCCATGTTCGTCGCCACCGTGACCGTCCCCGTCTGCCCGGCAAACGCCACGAGTTTCGCTTCCTCGGCATGATGGACCGCATTCAGGACCTGATGCGGAACTCCGACCGTCGTCAGCGCCTTCGACAATTCATGAGATCGAGCAATGGTCCGAGTTCCTATCAATACCGGACGCCCGGCCTGTCTCATCGCCTGTGTTTCCAGAACAATCGCCTCAATTTTTCCGGGAAAATCCGCATAGACACTCGGTTGTATCACCTCTCTGCGACATGGTTTGTGAGTAGGAACGGAAACCACGCTGGTTCGATACAGTTGTTTCAGCAGACGTCGGCTTTCGCTGGCCGTGCCCGTCATACCGCACAGATGACCATATTGAGCAAAAAATTCCATCGACGTAATCTGAGCCGCCGTTCCAAAATCAGGCGTTATTTCGACGCTCTCCTTGGCCTCGAGGGCCTGGTGAATTCCGTCGCGCCATTTACGGCCTTCCGCCGCTCGACCGGTGGATTCGTCGATGATCACGATTTCGTTTTCGCGAACGATGTAGTGCCGGTCGACATGATAAAGGTGATGCACGAGCAGGGCTCGTTCGACCGCCGCGTGAAGACACTCGACCGCCTTTCCCTGCCAACAGGCGGCAGCTCGGCGGCGCACGCTTATGCGCCCCGATTTTGTAAGCGTGACCCGACCGCGACGACGGTGGAACAGGAAGTCGTGGCTATCCAGATCACGTGAGATTCGATCGGCAGAACGAAAGCGTTCGACTTCGCGACTGGCATCTTCGGTCGGAACGGCGGCGACGATAAACGGTGTTCGGGCTTCGTCAATCAACAGGCTGTCGGCTTCATCCGCGACAATGGCATTTAGTGATCCCTGAACCACCGACATGGGGTCGGATTCCCTGAGTCCGGCCTGAATTGCTATCCTGTCCCGCAGGTAATCGAACGCAAATTCTCGCGCTGTGCCATAAGTGATGTCACAGCGGTATGCGGCTTTGCGTTCGGACGGAGGCGTCTGTTGCGTGATAAAACCGACAGACATATCCAGCGAGCGATAGAGCGGCGCGAGTTTTTCAGCATCGCGCCGCGTGAGATAATCATTAACGGTGGCAAGGTGAGACCCTTCTCCTGAAAGAGCGTGCAGAAACACCGGCAGTGATGCCGCCAGCGTCTTGCCTTCGCCTGTGGACATCTCAGCAATGTGTCCAAGGTGCATGGCCACTCCGCCGAGCACCTGGACATCGAAGTGCTGCAGCCCAAGCGTCCGCTTCGCGGCTTCGCGAACGATGGCGAACGCATCCGGCAGCAGAGCCGTCAGGTCCGCCCCGGACTGGGCTTCGAAGCGCAACGAACGCGTGCGTGCGCGGAGTTCGTCATCTGAAATCTGCGATACAGAGGGCGTTCGCTGACCTACAAGTGCGGCAAGCTCACGCACCGTCCGGGTTGTCCACCAAGTCAGGGCCATGTCATCCTTCCAGTCGAAATGTTCCTGACAGGAACCGCCATATTCGTGATGCCATCGTCCGACTTCCGGCAGAAATTTTGGCGCGTCCCGTCAGGCCGGTCTGAAACGGCGGACCTGACGACTTCAGCGGGACCGTGGCGGGATACCAACTGTCCGTGGGCTGCTGGTGGCCTGCTCCGTCCGTCGTAGTCGGAATGGAGCCGCCAACCTGCGATGACAGAGCAGGACTGATCAGCGTCACACGATTCTCGGAGACCCGTTCTATGCAACTGACGATATAACGCGTTTCATCACCGTGACAGCACAACAGCACGCGAGCCCCCTCGCGGACGAACTCCGTGTCCTCCTGGCGAATCATCACGACAGCCTCATGCTGTCCCGGCGTTCCGATTGCGCAAAGAAGGTCTCCTTTTCGTACAGCACAGCCCAGACTGGCGGAATCAAGCAGGTTGGTGGTTCGCGACGGCAACTGATGCTCCGTACGATTCGGTTGTACTTCAGGCATCGCCGGGCCGACAACGACTCCCGAACGCACAGCGGTCACTGAAAGTTGAGCGAGTTCGTGCTGCGCGTGGTTGACTTGTTCTCGGATGCCGCCGAGGGCTTTTTCAACGGCCGCCAGTTGCTGTCCGGTTTCGAAATCCACTGATGTCTGTCGCAGGAACGCATGACGCTGAGCATTCAACTCCTCACGCTGCGTCGCAAGTCGGCCGATGCGCGTTTCGAGTTCCGGGCTGCTGAGCTCCAGAAGCGGCTGTGATTCCTGCACGATGTCTCCAGCCCGGCAATGAAGCGAGTGCAGCACGCCGTCTGACACGGCATAAAGTGACTGCGCAGCATCTGGCCGAATTTCGAATGTGGAATAGATGTGGTGCGGAAAGGGCACAAGAAACAGGCCGGCGCCCACGAAAAGCGAGAATATTCCTGTGCGACGCAGGTTTGAGCTTTTCATCTGATCAGTCGATCCCGGGGTTCGAAGAAACCTAACAAAACGAACGGCGGGCGCAATCAGAATCCCGCACAACGAAAACGTAACAACCATCCGGCTCAGAATGACCAGACCGAATGGACGAAAAGCAAAAAACAGGAATCCAAGAATCGCAACCGTAACGATCCAGCGATAGCACCATGCAAGCGCCGCATACGTGATGAAGGCGCCATGGTTCCGTTCGGGCATCAGCGAATCCGAGGGCGATGTGATCCCCAGAAACCACTGAGCCGCCGAACGTTGCAGCAGAGCCTGAGACTTCTGCATGAGATTCGGCGTTTCCATGACGTCCGCCAGTATGTAGTACGCGTCAAATCGCAGCAGCGGATTGGCGTTGAAGAGAATAGTGCTTACCGAACAGGTGAGCATCATGCTGAGACAAAAATGATGCAACGCTCCTGGTTGACTGAACCACCATAAGAACGTCGCTAGTGCCGCCAGCACCAGTTCAACGCAGATTCCGGCGGCTGCGATCGCAATTCGCTTCCACCTGTTCCGCATCATCCACGCGTCAGACACGTCACAATAGAAACACGGGGTAAGAACGAGAAACAGAATCCCCATGTCGTGGCATTCACCGCCAAAGTGCCGGCACGTCACACCGTGTCCAAATTCGTGGATGACTTTGGAGACAATCACGGCGGTCGCAAGAAACATCGCTCCTGTCGGACTAAAGAACTGGTGAAATTCGGGCAGCTGCGCACAGAACCGATCGAACTGCACCACGACAAGCAGGACCGCTGATGCGATGAAAGCGGCTGAAAACAATATCGTCAGCGGATGGAAGCACCAGCGAACCTTCGGAGATATCCAATCCAGCACCCGTGAGGGGTCGATTCCGCCGACTCGAAATGCCAGGACATTGCTCCATTTTCTGAGTCGGTCACGATGGAGCTGTTTTCTGTGTCGGTCCAGCAGTTCCGATCCCTGGCCAGGTCGTTCAGAAATCAACAATCCTTCTGAATGCAGTCTGGCAATGAATTCCCACAGCCCTCGAATGGAGATGCGTTCACACGGAAACCGCGTTTCAAAGCTTTCCCGTATCGACGACATCGTGGCGGACCCGTCCAGCAGATTCAGCAGATACATTTCCTGTTCGTTGAATCGAAAGAATGTGAAACCTGTCGGATCCTTCACAACCCAGTCGGACCGCCCCTGCACGGACCGCGGCTGCACGGACCGCGGCTGCACAACGAGATCCGGCCGACGCCGCAGCGGAAGCGGACGCGATGCAGCGTCAAGAAGATGAGGGAAAGTTCGCATTTGGCATTCAGCAGTTGAATTCGCACAGACTCAAATATGTGTGTTCGACCAAACTTTCACGAACCGGGTAACGTTTGTCGCGGCGCTATCGCCGCAGATTATCCCTCGCCTGCAGCGGCCACCGGCATAACGGGGTCGGCGCTGCCAAGATGGACGGTGGCCACCATTCCCGGCTTCAGAATCCAATGGCCGTCGATCATTTTGTTCTTCACTTTCACCCGCAACTGACGTCCTCCATTTGCGTGCAGTAACGGACTGACGAACGAAACGGTCGCTGGCAGCGAAGCAGGATTATCGTTGGAGTCTCGGAATGAAACGCTGACCTGCCGACTCGCCAGCATGTCGGCACCCAGCAGTCGCGGCGACAGGACCCCCTGGACAAACAGTACATCCAGGTTGACCACGCGCACGACTGTGTTTCCGGCTGCGACCCATTCACCGGCCACTGCACTGGTTTGCACCACGATCCCGTCAAACGGCGTCGTCATCTGACAGTCCTCGAAATCAATTTCGGCCGCCACAAATTCTGCCTCCCGAGCGGCCGCCACCAGAGCATTCCGCTCGTGTTCAGTGGCGGCCTTTTCAGCATTATGAAGTGCGCGAGCAGCCTCAAGACGGTAATTGAGCAATTCGTTATTGTTCACCGTTCCCGCTCGTCGCTCGTTCGCGTCCAGTCGAGACTGGTAATGGAGATCGGCGACTTCGGCCGCTACACGGGCTTCGCGAAGTGCCGCATCGCATTTTGCCAGGTGTAACGCTTCGCGATGGCGCTGTTCCGCAGCATTTCGAATCGCTTGATGCCGACGATTTTCCATCCGCCCAATCACCTGTCCGGCGGTAACAGCATCTCCAGCTTCCACCAGCAACTCAGCAAGTGGTCCATCTACTCTGGCAGGGACGTCCACGTCGCGTTCCGGCAGCACGACACAATTGTCGATCCGCGATGGATCAGGCACCTGCATGGCATTCCACGCTCGGTCAAACTGCGATGATTGCACCGAAACTTTCGCGGGCGGGTCGTAACGGACTGGAGCGTCGCGGGCGCCGGACGAAATGTCGTTTGTCTCGGACTTCCCGTTTAGTGCGGTCAGCAACAAGGCACCAATAATTACCATCAGTGTCAGACGTCTTTTCATCGAATTTCTGCCTCAGCGAACGTAGAACAAGACGTGCGAATAGAAGAAGGAAATCACCTCATGGAACCACACAACACCAAGTGGATGCGAGCCACACAGGATGTGAGCCCTCACGACCGTCCCCCTTCTTAGTTCAGAGAACTTCAGTGGTCTGACATCCGTTATTGCACTCGGTGACGGAGTACTCAACGAATCGTCGTCGCATGCCGTCAACTGTGACCTGTCAAATGCCACACGGACCAAAACGCTGTTCCCGATGTCCTGGCGAACCTGTGCCTGGTCATGGATTTCTATAACCGTGCCACACAGCGTAGTCTGTGGCCGTGTCAGAAGAATAAACTCGACCCTCAGCGGTTCTTCAGAGGTGTACCGGGCGTTCGCTATAGTCCCGATTCGGTTCGCCGGAACCCACAATTCGACCTCCCACGGTCCATCGGTGTCGGCGATCGTCAGCAGCAGGTCCCCGCGTCGCACGGGGCGATTCACCAACTCGCGGCGCACATCCCACGTAATGACGCGGCCGGCCTGTGGGGACCTGTGGACCAGAGTTCCTACACGGCTGTTCTGCAGGTAAATTTGGTCCCGGAGACCACCGAGCCGAGCAATCAATTGCTGTTCGTCAGACTCCAGACGGCCACGCTCAGTGACTGTGATCCCCGCCGTTTCGATAAGCTCCTGTTGGACACCGCGCAATCTCTGCACTGTTGTTGTGAACTCGCCGTTTAACCTGGCAAGTTCTATCGACACCTCCATGTCTTCCAGTCGCAGCACTTCATGGCCAATTTCGACGTCATCGCCATGTTCGACCAGAACCTCATGAACAATGCCGGCTTCCGCAGCGAAAATATTTCGCTGCAGCACCGGTTCGAGGACCCCGTCGGCGCTGATCTCCAGTTCCGCGGGAATGATCGCGAGCCCCACGGAAAGTCCTAACAGAACGGCGAATGCTGTCAGCGTTCGGTAACGAAACACGGGCGACAGCAGGCGTGCGGCCACTCGACCGGCCGAGACAAACAGGAGATCGTGTTGAAGTGCATTTCGGACCGCAGTCGCCGCGTGCGAAGCAACCAGTTTCGTCCGCACCCGGAGTTTCTCATTGGCTTCGGCACTCCTGAAATTGTCAACAATAAGCACTCCGACTGGCACGTCATCCCGGCAATCGTTCCTAACGGCGCTACTGCCAATCGCAGGATTCATTTCGGAAACAGAACTCAAAGGAACCACGGCGACCATCCGAGCCTGCGATTCATCCAGGTAGGTCTGCAACACAGATTCAATCTGAGGTGCAAAAGTCTCTGCCTCATCTGTACACCATACGGGACGCATTCCGTGAGCAACCACGCCGGCCAGTCTTTCCATCGCTCGGATCTGACATGAACGCCGGTTCACCGCGTCTGTACCGCTGATGGCCTTCACGTGATACTGACGGCCCCGGCGAATCAGCAGAGAAATCCTGTCGCAGCCGATGACCCTGCGACCATCGTTCACCAACGTATATCCGCTTTCACGCAGCGACAGACTCTCGTGCGATTCCCGCGCAAACCTATGGAGCTGTTCCTGATCGACCGTCTGCTCACGAAGACGTCGGTACGAATCCACTCGAAGAAATTTGCTGCTGATCTGACCAAGGCTCAGCATGCAATTGAATGCCCAATCCAGTTCTTCGCGGGAACAGGACGGATCGGGAATGCCTTCTAAGACGACGCGAGGCGACTCAAAATCACGTGCGGGGATCAAAATTGAGGTCGCCGACTCACCGTTGACCATGCTGCGTTCGCAGGGAAGCATGCGCGGTTGGTTTTCGACAACAGTCTCATGGATCAAATGCCGGTGTTGCTCTGACTTCCAGACAACTGACATTTCCGCCAGCATCGGCTTCGTGGGATCAGCAACAACCTTCAACGTTCCGTCGTCCGCCAAAAGCCACACGGCGAACGCACCAAGCGGCGTTTCGTTAATAGACGTGTCCGCAAGGGTCCGAAAAAATGTTTCAGCGCTGTCTTCGGACTCCGCCACCAGCTCAAGCGCCCGCAGGAATCCGGGATTTCGAGGCAGGACTGCCGCTGACGTTTCGTGATACTCGGTGTATGTCGACATGCGATCGCGAAGTATGGCGGTGAGAAATCTGTTCGATTCAACTGGTTTCAGGCTGACGAATTCACGGCCTCCGATCGCGATTCAGCATTAAGCTTTGCCGATCGGATTGCTCTGGAAATGGTTTCAATACCAGCACGCAGCGCCAACAAGTGAGTGTGTTACGACCATGGTCTTATCCCGATGGTGATGCACTCGCTTGCACTTCGTGCTTGTATTCAGTGGTTTTGAAACCACTTGTTAAAAGGGCAAACTCCAACGTGCGTCTCTGCACGGCACAGACAGCGACGTCCTGGCTGAGATCTGCATTTTGATTCCTAAGACGCCATAGACCTGACTATTGAGCAGGAGACCAGTACTTTGAGCGGTCCGACCAACCGCTGTCCGGAGTGGCATGTCGGTCCGTCTATGCCAGGTGATCATGCGATAGAACGGATGGTTCTCAATACCGCTTCGTTGTCCGTCCGACACGATCTGGGAAAACGATGGAAAATCTGTTTTGAACCACTCAAAACACTGGCAACCTGATCAGAAGGCATTTTTCTGCAAAGGCACCTCATTCGTGATTCTGGGGGGAGACCAGACTAGTTGAAAGAGGCCGAACCTGCAGATGGCCGAAGCGCTACGAATTTGGAGGACTGAGTCCAGTCAGACCGACTGTGACGATTAGGCAGCCACAACGGCCGACAACTTGTGCCTGCACGGGGAGGCCCAAATACTGGTCTTGGGCCGTGGTCCGAATGACAAGCTTCAGGACTCGACGACAGCGCCGTAAGTCAGCAAGCACTGTGACAGACTTCATTTACGTCTCTTTGGCTGCCGAGTGGAACGAACTCATGACTGCGGGTCGGATGGAGTGGATATCGCTAGATCCGTTTACAAATTGACGGAACCAGTTCTGGCTCGCGGGGACGGCCGTTCTACTATTGAAACACGTCAATCGCGGCCATGAGTCAGCGAAATTCACGGTAGCTTTCCAATGACAGTGCGAAAATAAGCAGAAAGAAATTACTGACGTGAGATGCGAGCAACGTCGTGCCGACCGCTGCCAAATCGAACTTACAGAAACAGCAGTCTGCAATTGCGAATTCGCTGATTTCCCGGCGGTGGAACGGCCTGCAGACGCAAGTGTCCCCTCAAACCGAACGATTCCGGAGAACATAAAAGGGGCATGTCTACCAACAACGGTGCAAGAGCTTTCCGATACAGAAAGAACGCCGATCATTTCTTCCTGATCTGTCAATATGTGAACAGTAACGCACTCCGAGCAGGCATAGTTGACCGCACAGAGGGGTGGCGTTGGGAATCTGTCGACTCAGTTTCTTTCGTATCGCACCGACGATCTTCGCCCACTCGTTCATAATCGCTGGCGAGCCTACCTAATGGAACTCGGCACGGACGACCCCGTCTTTGGCCCGTGGCTCGAGATGCAGTCATGGGGATCGATTTCGGACGCAGCATTTCAAAAACGCCGCGATGACTACCTGATCCAGCTTTCCGCCGAACTGGATGCCATCGGGCGGACTCCGGACAAACTGCATGCATTGCGCGGTGAACCACCGAAATGGAATCCATTTATTGTTGATGCGCTGGTCGAACAGAAACCGAATTCGCAGAGTGAAGCGGCTGCGGTTTACGGGAAAGTGTTTGCAGAACAGCAGCGTCTTTGGCTGCAATCATTGCTGGAAGCGTCCAGTGAAGCCGCGCCGGGGGGTGCCGTCGTGCCCGACGATCATCCTCGGCACCTGATTATCAACAGTCCTTCGCATCGACAGATTCGTCACCACCTTTATGCACCAGAATCGCCGTTCGATGTTTCGGACGAAGAAGCGCTGCGGCTCACCAATCGAACAATCGGTGACCTGATGACTGGAAAGAAAGGCGCGATTCACCAGCTGAACCTTGCATCTCCGGGATCACCTCCGCGAGCAATGATTGTGCAGGAAGATTCAAACCCCACAGACACACATATTTTTCTGCGAGGAAATCCGCTCGCTCGAGGGGAAACGGTGCAACCGAAGTTTCTGTCGGCAATGTCCGGCGAAGAAACTCCCATCTACGAAAACGGAACACGCCGCCTTGGTCTGGCTCGTTCCGTCATTTCAGACAGCAACCCACTCACAGCCCGTGTTCTTGTCAACGGGGTATGGCAGAATCACTTTGGCTCCGGCCTTGTACGCACGCCTGACGACTTCGGAACCCGCGGCGAAGCTCCCACACATCCTGAACTGCTGGATTACCTGGCCGATCAGTTTCGAAAGAATGGGTGGTCCATGAAGTGGCTTCACCGACAGATCATGCTGAGCCGGGCGTACCACCAGGGAGCCATTGAGAACGAACACAGTCGCGAGGTCGATCCGGAAAATAAGCTTCTCTGGCGCATGCCGCGTCGGCGTCTGGACTTTGATTCGATGCTGGCAGCCAGTGATGAACTGGACATCACCATGGGAGGAAAGCCGATCGACCTGAATGCATCACCGGCAATCCCTCGACGCAGCGTTTACGGATTTGTCAATCGCGACATCATCGCCAACTTAATGAGCACTTTTGATCCCGCAAACCCGAATGCGTGTACGGCCCAACGTCCTGAAACTACGGTACCTCAGCAGGCACTGTTCGCCCTGAACTCGGACTTCATTCAGGACCGAGCAGCACGGCTGGCATCGATTACGAAGCAATTAAGTTCTGCCTCTGATGAAGATCGTATCGTGGCCATGGTCCGCAGAACGCTCTGTCGAACCCCGACAGAGTCCGAAGTGAACCAGGCAAAAACGTTTCTGAGTGAAGCTATCCCTTCTGCCACAGCGACCGACGGTGCTGCAGTGGATCCGGAACGAAGCTGGACACGTCTGGCACACGCACTGATGGCCTCGAACGAGTTTACTTTTCTGGACTAACAGCGCTGGTGCGATGCTCTCATTCGCACACACATGGCCCGCGGCAGAAAAACCGAATTAACAACGAGCTTAAACATGATCAGCCAGACACGACGGCACTGGATGCGGCAATGCGGCATGGGATTTGGCGGCCTTGCACTGCCCGATCTTCTGGGGAACACGTCATCGGCCGAAGATCCCCGCGGAGAGTTGCGGACTCATTTCCCGGGCCGTGCCAAACATATCATCCATGTGTTTCTGAATGGCGGTGTGTCACAGGTCGACACGTTTGACCCGAAGCTGGAGCTGACTCGCCGAGCCGGGCAGATGCTTCCGTTTGAAAACCTGCAGACCGAGCGAAGGACGGGTGTGGCACTGCCGAGCCCGTTCAATTTCGAGAAGCACGGCGAAAGCGGCATTCCCGTCAGCGATCTGTTCCCAAATCTTTCGCAGTGTGTGGATGAGATGACCGTCATTCGTTCCATGTACGCCGAACTCCCAAGCCATGAGATGTCGTTGATGCTGATGAATACGGGGGATCAGCGGCTCGTGCGCCCAAGTCTGGGCTCATGGCTCACGTGGGGAATGGGATCTCTCAATGAGAATCTTCCGTCCTTTATCGCCCTGTGCCCTGGCGGCCTGCCGGTCGGTGGGGCCGGCAACTGGCGATCAGCTTTTCTGCCTGGCGCGTACCAGGGAACTCGCGTCGACACGTCTAATCCCGATCCCACGCAGCTGATCGACTTCCTGCAGAACAAACGAGTTTCTTCGGCAGAGCAGTCGAAGCAATTCGAATTTCTGCAGCAGCTGAATGCTCAGCATCTGGCAGATCGACCAGGCGAAGCAGCCATCGAATCACGAATCAAATCGTTTGAACTGGCGTTTCGAATGCAGACGGAAGCCAGCGATGCGTTTGATGTTTCGAAAGAACCGGAACACATTCAGAAGCTCTATGGTGACGGACCGCAGAACCGCCAGCTGCTGATGGCAAGACGACTTGTCGAACGCGGCGTGCGTTTCGTTCAGACGTGGCACGGTGCCATGCAGCCCTGGGACAGCCATTCAAACATCAAGGACGAACATCGCAAGGTCGCGAATGAATGTGATTCGGGGCTGGCCGCATTGATCATTGACCTCAGGCAGCGTGGACTCCTGGATGAGACTTTAATTTTGTGCACCGGAGAGTTTGGTCGGACGCCTTCCGTCGAGATGGGACAGGACGGTTCCGGAGCCAGTCAGGGGCGTGATCATAACCACTGGGGCTTTTCTCTGTGGATGGCGGGCGGCGGAATTAAGAAAGGGACGGTATACGGAGCGACGGACGACTTTGGCTTCCGAGCTGTGGAAAACCCTGTCTCAGCCCACGACCTTCACGCGACGATCCTGCATCTCATGGGCTACGACCATCAGCGTATGACTTATCGCTATGCTGGCCGTGATTTCCGACTGACCGACGTTCACGGTGAAGTCGTCTATCCGATCATCGACGGCTAGCCATTACAGCGGCGCGGTCGTCGATGAGAAGGCGAGTCATGAAACCTCGCACGGAGGTTATTCACGTTCAACAGGTCAGCCACGGTGAGCAGTCTGCTTAACGACAACGTCGCTTCCGGCAAGCACCGCAACAATCGCGTTCTCCGCATAAGCATGTTCGTCATCACTGAATCGGCCGCGATAGCGAAGCACACGCTTTGAATCAATAACGACGGTTGTTGTCGTCGTTCTAACGCCAAACAAGTCCGCCGTTGCAGCGCGAGAGTCCAGGGCAATCGGTATCGAAAGTTTTTTCTTCGCAGCAAATTTGGCGACTGCTTCCGCTGTTTCACCGGCGCTGGCATCAAGTGCGATGACTCCAACCCGACCCTTATACGTGGTCGCAAGCTTATCCAGATCTGCTTCCACGTCACGACAACTGTGGCAGAACGAACACCAGAACGTAAACACTAATGTGCCGTCTTCCGTCAGGGTTTTGTCTTTCTGCAGTTCGGTAAACTTACGCGACTTTCCGTCAATCGTGACTTCAAAATCGGGGACCACTTGGCCAATCTCAATGCCGGCCATGTGATGGGCCTCTGAGGACTGGCGGGAGGCTGTGGCATGGGACTCGTGGGAAGCTTGAGCGGAATGTTCATCATGTTCGTCGTCCGCCGTTGTGCTCGACTTTGGCATGCTGGTCAGGGACGACTCTTCGGCGGCCAGGCTGGACGAGGCCGCCAAGTTTGCAGTATCGATGTGCGAATCTGTGCAGGCGGTGATCGGCAAGAATGCTAATCCCAAAAAACCAGCCGTGAAGGTACGCATTATTGAGCCCGGCGAAATGAAGAATCAGGATCGTTTGTTGTCAGTAAGAATGCATGATTGAGCGTCGCAGTTCCACTGCCATTTCACGTCAGTGTTCAATTTCCGGTGGACTGGCAACTCGACAAAAATGCAACGGACAAGTGATTCCGCCTGTACGGCAGTCCTTCAGGCGATTTACGACAACGGCTCTAACCGGCCTGCTGATTACTCAATCCCGGCGGGGCACGGCACCATCAAAGCGTGCTCTTTGCACCGGTACCAAAAGCATTCTCCGGGCCGGAGAGCCGATATCCCATGCACGGCGGAATTCGGTCGCCACCGTCAACACCACGGCTTCCCCACGCAGCATGGAATTGCGCGTTGATTCGTTCTGAAAATATTGTTGGTGCCATGAATTGTCGCCGACCGGTATCCATCAGATTGAAGTGTATATGCGTATTCCGAGAAAATTCGGCCCGCGGCGGCATGTACATGCGCGCGATGATATCACCTTTCTTAACCCACTGGCCGCGTTTGACCAGAATAAACGGCTTGTAGAAGTCGGAGTCCTCAGGGTCGATCATGGGTTCGATGCTGTAATGGAAATTCACCGCTGCACTTTCTTGAAGGGCGATCGCAAGCGTAACCCCATATCGACGATTGGACACCGGTTTGCCCAGCGTACGATTGAACATTTCCCGCTGCTTGAAATACTCATCAACACGGAAAACGAATCCGTCGGCCACTGCGTAGATTGCCGGAAACGCCTCGACGTCGCTGGCCGGAATCGGTTTGTCAGGAACGCTGAAATAGATATGAGCGCCCGTGTGCGGTTGGTTGGCGTCAGTCCCCTTGTACGGATGCCCGGCACGAACCCAATCAAGATCGACGACAAAGCGGTTTGACGGATTCCGTTCGAAACTCGATATGTTCGGCAGATTCAACACCTCGACGTTTTGATCGTGGCCGCGTGTCGACGGGCGCCCTTGACCTGCCCGCGCCCATGCGCCCCAGACACGCAGATATTCAGGCGTTATAAGGTCGCCGCTCTTGTCCGTATCCAGCAGCCGAAATATCTGTCGGGCCGTCTGGCTGTCTCCGATACGGGAGTTGCCCACGAACTCCTGTAACGAAACCCTGCCGCTGCTGTCCTCGTCCATCCTTCCAATGATGTCTTCCGCTTCGTCCGTGATGAATCGGTTTTCGATGTATTCTGACTCACTGACCACGTCGTCACGGTTATTGTCGGATGCCGCCAAGATGCCAGTTCGCACTCTCTTCGTCAGATACGTACTTTTTTCAATGAACTCTTCCCTGGAAAGTCGCCCGTCACGATCGGCATCCATCCGCGCGAAGATGCGACGATATGATGCTCGCATTGCCGGTGTCCGGCCGTTCTGGCCTGCGGCACCCCAAATTGACAGAATCCGTTGAGGCCTGAGTTCATCCGGAGAATCGCGTTTTGTTTCCGGTCTCTGACCAGGCACGCTGGTCGTGGCGAACAGCACGAATCCCAAAACACACAGGCAATGACTGATTTCACGATTCTTCATGCAGTCGGAGTCCAACGTCAAAAAGAAAACGCAGGCAATTACAGCGAATTGCGATGGTTTATGGCAGCGAATAACTTCTTCGGGCCGACGGTGTGTACTTCCCACGAGCCCGAACAAGCCACATGTTTTCGTCCATTACTCTATCTTATGACAATAGCCGATCCCTGGGTCTGATTCCTGTTGGTCGGGCGATATTTTTCCAACCGTCGTCAGAGAGCGTTGAGAACCCATAAGTCGTCCGCAGGAACCTGCCATCGAAAACACCTTGCTGAAACCAGATTTTCTTGCTGTCTGAACACTGGGCTGCCAGCGCCATTCATGACCAAATCAGGCCGTGAACGGCTTATGAGTGCCTTTGCGGCCCTTTGCGATATAGTGCTGCTGTAAAAGGGAGACCGACAGGCGGTGTCGACGCACCGCTCTGGTCCAGTCCGAAAGAGTCGTTTGTGGCATGGAATCCCAGTGAATTCTTGATTCAGGAGTAATCATAAGAATGAATTGCCAATGGATGTGTATTGTCGTGATCACCGCCGGCATCCCACTCGCTGTTGCACAGCAACCGACGGGCGATCCGTTGCAGAACCTGCTGATAAGTCCTGAACTACTCATCCAACACGCTACTGATATTGGTTTGTCAGACAAGCAGGTCGAACAGATCCGGACTCGCATCGAAACCCAGGGACCAGAACTGCAGGCACTGCAGCAGCAAGCCAAGATGGCAATGGCGCGCCTGGTGGAATCGCTATCAACGGAAAGAGTGGATGAACGCAGCGCAGTCAAACAATTCGATCAATTCCTGGCAATCGAAAAGGATCAGAAACTCCGGCGGCTGCAAATTATGATTCGGGTTCGAAACGAACTAACTGAGGCGCAACGTCAGGCAACCATGAAGATCGGGCAGTCACCGATCGCCCCCGAACTCCTGGAACAGCGTTTGAAAACAAAACTGGTACGGATTGAAGCAGAAGTGCAGTCTCGCACTGCGAAGTCTCAGCCTCCCTCCGAAGCCGTCAGTCTGATGCGGAAGTTCCCTGTGCTGATGCAGAGCGGTCGGGTGCGGGAAGCCGATGCACTGCTGGACCAAGTACTGAGGACACTGCAACTGAACAACGTTGAGACCACACACCTGGATCGGCCTCCGGCACGGCCGATCGACTCGACACTTACGGCAAACGGCCTGAATAACAGCGAAGCTCAGGATGAATTCTACCGAATGGACAAGGTCCAGACCATTCAACTGCAGATTGCCCCGGAAGACATACAGAGTCTGTTGGCGGCTCTGCCAAAACGGATCTATGTGCCGGCTACTTTTCAGTGGCGAGATGTGATACTTGACAAAGTGGCCGTCCGCTTCAAAGGAAACAGCTCGTCCCAGCCCAGTCAACGTCACAAACGCAGCTTCCTGATCAAATTCAATGAATACGAAGAAGACACCAGATTCTTTGGACTGCGACGAGCTTCGTTTGACAACGGTGTCCAGTTTGGCAGCCTGTTCAGCGAGCCGATCATTACCGGGATTCTTCGAAATCAGGGGCTTCCGACACACCGATCCAGCTATGCCAGGATTTTCCTGAACGACAAGTACCAGGGAGTCTACGTTAACGTCGAACGAATCGATGAAACCTTCGTCGAGCAGTATCTGCCCGATGCAGGCGGTGCACTGTTCAAGGCCGATATCGGCGGACCTGGAGGCAATCTTCAGTTCGTGGGCGACGACGCGTCCATTTACAAGAAGGCATTGGAGTCGAAATCGAAATCGGCGAAGAAGAAGCGTGCTGAACTGGTCGAATTCATTCGGATGATCAACCAGACAGAAGACCGTGATTTTGCGGCAATGCTCGAGAACAGCATGGAACTCAACGACTTTCTGCGTGTATCCGCGGTCATGTTGTTATCCGGGGCCTTCGATCAACTGACAGGCGGAGCGCCTCACAATTACTATCTCTACCACGACTCACAAAGCAGTCGTTGGCGCTACCTGCCGTGGGACCTGGACGTTGGTTTTTCCGAAACCGCATTCGGACGAATCCATGTGCTGACGGACTGGAACGCTGCCTGGCCACTGGCTCCCCACGGCGGACCGAATCCGTTAATGGAGCGCATTGTTGCAGACCCCGTACTGTTAAAAAAATATCGCCAGGTAGCTCAATCCATTCTGGAAAAACACTTCGAGCCGGAACGCCTCGGCGCGGTCCTCGATGCAAATTACCAACTAATCAAAGATGATCTACAGTCGGACCCGTTTCCCCATCAGCGTGTCACCGTCCCGGGCGATCGCAACTATGATGGAATCGTCGAATCGATAAAGACCTTTATGCGTAAGCGATACGTCAGCGCCGTTGAACAGTTGAAAAATCCCGGGCCACGCCCCGAAGTCGTACGTCGACCGTCCGGTGGCCGAAACGGACATCTTCCACCGCGGCTGGCCGAAAAACTCCAACGAATTGAAAACCGGGCGCGCCAGATGCAAAAAGAAGGCAAGGATGTATCGCCCATTCAACGCGTGCTGCAAAAAGTGCCACCGTTGCTGCAACATGGAATGGTGGACAAAGCAGACGAACTGTTTGACGAAGCGTTAAAACTGATCGGCGAAACTCCAGGCGAAGTCAAAGCGGAATCGCGGCCTGATTAGAATGATGTACACCTTTCGCGGGAAATCCGGTGCCTTCAGACCAGAGGTATGGTGTAACGGTCAGGTGTTTTCTTCATGATGGGATTATCGATTGTGTGCCATTGCCGCTGCCAGTGTTTTTATGTTCCTTGACGCACACAACCTATACAGAGTCTTTGCAACACGCGCAGCCAGTTACCTTTACAGAGAGAATTGCACTGATGGAGTTTCTAGAGGTCCCGCTGTTTGACGACGATGTCTTCAAACTGCTGATTCGTTTTGTGATCAACGTCTTCTTCCTGACAATCATGGTCAAGTTCGCAATTTACCCCAGCCAGCGTGAACGCGAGTTCGCCTTCACGGCTGTGATGATGAACGTGACGGTGTTCTTTATCTGTTTCTCGCTAAAGAAACTCGAACTGGGCATCGGAATGGCATTGGGGTTGTTTGCCATCTTCGGCGTACTGCGATACCGAACAGACGCCATTCGCGTCAAGGAGATGACCTATTTGTTTATCGTGATCGGCATCGCGGTCATTAATTCGCTTTCCAACAAAGCGACCAGCTATGTGGAAATCGCAACCATTAATTTTCTAATCTTTGGAGCAGCGCTGCTGAAGGAACGCGTTGTCGGCAGCATTCCCGCTGCCAGCCCAACAAAGACGAATCGTAAGACAAGGCAACGCAAGCAGCTGAAGCACACTGTCGACTATGACAAACTGGAATGGCTGAGCCCCGAATTCCGAGCAGAATTACTGACTGACCTGCGCAACCGAACCGGTATTCACGTCCTGCAAACGCAGGTCCGCAACATCGACCTGCGTGATTCGACAGCCACTCTCATGATTTGGTACGACAACCCCGACGTCAGCGACACGGTAACAGCGGACGGCGGAGCAGATCCTGAGCCGGACACCTAAAACACCACGCGTCCGACTCTCACGAATCTCCGTCCCGGAGTCGGCAGAACATTTCATTCGGGCCCCTACTGCCATCCGCCTGCAGGAGCGCACGCTGATGGCCCGAATATCCGGCACACATTCTGCGCAGAATGACCCCTTCACAGGGCCAGGATGTCGCCCGCTGACAACAGCGTTTCGTTCGTAGAGCGTGGGTGCTCACCTGCCTCCGGAATTCAGTCACGAAACGTCTGTAGCAACCTGACTGGCTGCGGGCTATATTCGTTATCGAACCAACAGCAATGAAAATTGCTCAAATTACGAATTCGAATGTTTCCCACGCGAACTCAGCCGCAACCTTAGTTACTTTAGGCAGCCGGGAATCGTCCAAACACTCTAGTCGTTCGAACGGGGTGCCATCGTGCATCGTCTGCAACCTTCGAATTTGCGCCGTATACGGTCCGTGCTCCTGCTGTTCATGATAATGGCGGCGGTCGTGACGGCTTCTATCTTACGCTGGCAGCAGACTCGTAAAGAACATCTACTGGCGGCAGCACAGGAATCGCTCGATTCCGACCAGTTTGAAGAAGCCGGGGCACTGGCTCAGCAGTGGTTGTCCGCTTACGGCGATTTAGCGGAAGCACTTATCATTGCTGCGGAAGCCTCCGTTGGCGCTGACCGTACTGAAGACGCACGCCAATACTTGTCCCGGCTGCCGGACCAACCTTTGGATCAGGCCATTCGTGGTCACCGCATGGCAGCGTCACTCAATCTGCAGGATGGCCATGCCGACGGCGCCGAATATCACTTGCGGAAATTACTCAAACTACAACCGCAACTGCCGTTTGCAGTTCGCAGTTTGTCGCGGTTGCTGAGTGTCGAAGGACGGCTGTGGGATGCAGAACTATTATTGACAGGGCTGATACACAGAGAACAGCACTCGCTGGAAGATCTTCTGATGCTCGGGAGGTCTGATGAAGACTTTACTGCGGCAGACGAAGTCGCTCGACTCATCAAGGCCGATCCGGAAAATCCTTTGCCGTTGATCGGTTCGGCGCGTACCGCATTTCATGAACAGAACTTTGATCTCGCCGACAAACTACTCGACAGAGTCCTGTCATCGCGTCCCAAGATGCCCGAGGCACTCGCGTGGAAAGGCTGGACGCTCCTGCACAAGCGGGAATATGAACAATTAGCAGAATGGCAGGCAGGATTACCGCAAGCGGCCGAAAGTCATCCGCTCATCTGGGTTGTTCGAGCAGACTGGGCATCGGAATCCGGCGATCCCCGAGGCGCCATGCGTTGTTATTGGGAAGCGCTAAAACGCGATGCCAACAACCTGCAGTCCAATCACCGACTGGCGCTGCTGCTGGCGGGCGACGGACAGCCGGATGCCGGAAAACAATTTCATGAACGTGCCAAACTTCTGCGTCAACTCAATGCCATCCAGAAAGAAGTCTGGCCCAACCGCAACAATCCACGGCTGTTGCAGAGTGCCCGAGGGCTCGAGAGCTTACGAAAAACAGCGGAGTTGAATGAGGCACTGGGCAGACTATCGGAAGCCATGGCGTTTTATGCATTACTGGCCAAAGCACAACCTCAGACAAAGGCCTACAGAACCAGCTACGCAACGCTCAGGATCCAGACTGCGGGAATGAAGGTGCGAACGGTGCGGTCTGCGAATCCGGCATTGCAGATTGACCTGTCCTCGTGTGACTTTCCGCACGCACGCAGCAAACCGACGCCTGCCATCGCTCACCGAAAACAACGGTCGTCAGTATCTTCCGTACAGTTCGACAATCAGGCTGCTGCTGTCGGCATAAATTTTTCGTATTTCAACGACCACGACTACGACGATACAACCGCTTTGAACGGGATGCCAATTTACCGCGCAAATGGAGGCGGCGTTGGGAGTCTGGACATTGACAGGGATGGCTGGCCTGACCTCATCTTCACACAGGGGTGTGAATGGCCCGTAACAACTGGCAATTCGGCATACTTCGATTGCCTGTACCGGAATACAGGACGGAACCAGTTCCAGAACGTGACGCAGCAGTGTGGACTGGTCGAGAGCGGCTTTGGGCAGGGAGTTTCCGCGGGAGACTTTGACAATGACGGTTTCCCGGATCTGTACATCGCAAATCTCGGAGACAACTGCCTGCTTCACAACAACGGCGACGGTACGTTCAGTGCAGTCGCGTCCCCGCCGACGGAAGACGCTTTCACCAACAGTTGCATGATCGCCGACGTCAACGGTGATTCCGTACCAGACCTTTATGACGTCAACTACGTGCAGCGGCACGGCATCACGGATCTGTGCAAAACGACTGAAGGGCCAAGCCGCGGTTGCGCTCCCAAAAACTATCAGGCAGCGCAGGATCGCCTGTGCCTCGGATCCGGCAGCGGCCAGTTTACTGACGTTACTATAGATTCCGGAATCGAAATTCCTGACGGCTACGGAATGGGAATCGTCGCGGGGAATCTGGACGGTTCCGGAACACTGAGTCTCTTCGTTTCCAACGACGGTCGGCCCAACTTCTGGTTTCAGAACGAGAGTCCGCCTGGCGACAGTCCACGGTTCGCTAACAAGGCCATCACTGCCGGCGTCGGCGTGACTGGAGACGGCATGTCACAGGCCTGCATGGGCATCGCGGTGGGAGACGTTGACGGTGATGGACATGTGGATCTGTTCGTTACAAACTTCTATGAGGAGCACAACACGCTTTACCGCCAGCAGGCTGCAGGTCAGTTTGTGGATGCATCCAATGCCAGCAGCCTGGCGAAACCGAGCATGGCGTACGTTGGCTTCGGTACGCAGCTGGTCGACGCGGACCTCGACGGCTGGCAGGATGTGATCGTGAGTAACGGGCATATCGACGACTTTCGGTACCGAAATATCCCGTTCAGAATGGAGACGCTGCTCTTCCGCAATATGGGTGACGGCGTGTTCTCCAAAGAGTTCCCGGCGGCACTTGGTCCCTACGGATCCAGCGCCTATCTCGGCCGTGGCATGGCACGGCTGGACTGGAATCGTGACGGGCGAGAGGATGTGACCATCACACACATTCAGCAGCCGGCCGCCCTGTTGACGAATCAGACCAATCACGTCGGGCATTTTCTTTCAATCGAACTCGTGGGCACAACTGCGTCGCGCGACGCGATTGGCTGTACAGTGCGAGTCACCGCCGCGGGCAGGCAACGCGTTCAGCTCGTCATCGCCGGCGATGGATATCAGGCCAGCAATCAGCGCCGACTGATCTTTGGATTGGGGACAGCATCAGTCGTCGATGAACTCACCGTGGTCTGGCCATCGAAAACTTCTCAGACCTTCTCTCAGCCTCCCATTGATAGCGAACTGGTGCTGGTCGAGGGCCGCTCAGATGTGCTGTTGCTAAAGCCATAGAAGCCGGCTGCCTGAGGGGCGGACGTAGGGTACCTGAAACTTGAAGGCAGCACTGTACGCGTTTCGGGCCACGTGTCGATTTTCGGCGCCAACGCCACCGTCTCAGGGGCTCCGAAACGACGCACACCGGGACCGAACCTGACACCCGAAGGAACTGTACTCGTCTGAAAGAATCACTTTGGTGCGTCGGGGTGTCACGGACAGTGGTGCCTGCCAGGGGCTGGACCCGATGACGTTTTCTGCCCCGCACACCACTGCCCAAAACGGATGCAGATTTCACTCAACGATCCTCTGTGATCCCAAAACTCACAGAACATGAATCGGTAAGTTCAAAGCTTGTCTGCACGCTAGCATTTATGCTAACGTCCATCGAAAGAGTTCTCGATGCAGCCATACGGATAATTGTACGGCTCCGCCTCATGTGCCTGCGCACTGCAAGCCCCGGTGCCATTGACCATTGGAAAGTCTTAGCATGAGACACCTGCTGGTCTTCATCTCCACGTGCGGCCTGTTGCCGGCATCGGTGATAGCGCAATCCGTCAGGACGGACGTAACACCGTTGATCGAATCGTCGTGTCTTCACTGCCACAATGCCGAAACAACCACGGGCCTGAACTTCAACTCACTCGGCCATGACCTGTCCGACACAGCAACGTTCAGAATGTGGGAAAAGATTTATGACCGCGTTCACGATGTCGAGATGCCACCGGAGTCCGAGGACCGCCCCGCTTTGGAACACCTGACAAAGGCTTTAAATTCCCTAAAAAAGAACCTTGGAGCTGTCAGCCGTGCGGAACAACTGCGGGTCGGTCGCGTTCCCGCGCGAAGGCTGACGAAACTCGAACTCGGATACACGTATCGCGATCTGCTGCTGATTAATGGTGACGTCACCAACGGGCTTCCCGATGAAGTCGACTCCGGCAGATTTGACACCGTCGGCTCGACTCAGCGAATCTCCTCGATTCACATGTCGAGCTATCTGCAGGCTGCTGACGAAGCGCTCGACCTGGCGATTAATCTGGGGCCGAATCCGTATCAACAGAAAGAGTTCGACTTCCTGAACAACCCCTTCATGAATGCTTTTCATGACGTGCCACTGTCCATGGGAGGCAACGTCACGCGCAAGCTCAAAGATGGCGTCGCCATGTTCATTGATGCCGACTATTTGACTCGAGCAACCAACTTCGGATTTTTTGATATTCAGCTCCTAGAGGACTCGTGTTGGTCTGACCCAGTCTGTCTGCCGTCTTACAACGATTTTAGAATAACAAAATCTGAACGAATTACAGATGTACAAGCTTAATAC
>JABABI010000048.1:0-11085 GCA_014238335.1 Fuerstiella sp. | reverse complement strand
GGGGGCGGAGCGACTCTGCTGGCCGCCGTTGATCTGCAACCCGACACGACCGAAACAATGGACGTGTCCGCCTACCTGAAAGCCGGCGATGATTTTTACCTGACCATGGACACGGGCCGCACAATTGTGCAGGATTTCACTGCCCTTTACGCCACCGGGGGCGCAAAGAAATACAAAGGCAAAGGCATCGCAATCAAAGCGCAGGAAGTCGCAGGCCCCCTGTTTGACAGCTGGCCTCCTGAGAGCACCCGTCAGCTGCTGCATGGCGTAAAATTGGCACCTATAGACGAATCCGACCAGGCATCTTATGACGTCCAGAGCGTAACAGGCACATTCGAGCGGGTAACGGTAATCATCGAACATTTTGCGCCGCGAATCTTTCGGCGACCAACGGCGAAAGACGGGGTACAATCGTTTCTTGAGCTCGCCATCCCTGCAATCGAAGAAGGCCGCGATTTCGTGGACGTGTTGCGCATTCCTCTGCGATCAATGCTCAGTTCACCACAGTTCCTGTTATTCAAAGGAGAAGCCGGCCGACTTGACCACTTCGCTTTCGCTAATCGACTTTCTTACTTCCTGTGGAAAAGTATGCCGGACGAAGAGCTCTTTGCCCTGGCTCAAAATGGCGGGCTGTCAGACGACAAAGAAGTCACCCGCCAGGTTGACCGGATGCTCAACGACGAAAAGTCGAGCCGGTTCGTACGCGATTTTTTGGGACAATGGCTGCGGCTGAATAAAGTGAACGCCACCACTCCGGACGCAACGCTCTATCCTGAGTACGATGAACTGCTCGGCAGCGCAATACCGAAGGAAACGGAGTTTTTCTTCAGTGAGATGCTTACAGAAAACCTGAGTCTTGGCAATCTGATCGAATCAGATTTCACGTTCGTCAACAGTCGTCTGGCGACACACTATGGCATTCCCAATGTCACGGGACAACACTTCCGCAGGTTCGACCTGCCGGCCGACAGCCCGCGCGGAGGCATACTGACCCACGCCGCCATCCTGAAGACCACCGCCAACGGTACGGTAACATCGCCGGTCATACGCGGTAACTTCGTGTTGACAAATTTCTTAGGAACACCACCGTTGCCGCCACCACCGTCCGTCGGATCGATCGAACCGGACACACAGGGTAAAACGACAATCCGCGACGTACTGGCAGCGCATCGAAGCATTCCGCAATGCAACCAATGTCATCGAGAGATTGACCCTCCTGGATTCGCGTTGGAGAGTTTCGATCCCATTGGAGGCTTCCGCACGAACTACCGGGCTACCGCTGGAAAACAGTACACGAACGGCCTGGCGGTGGATGCCAGCGGGGTCACCGCCGACGGAAGGACGTTTGCGGACATCAGCGAGTTCAAACGACACCTGCTCGAAATGAAAGAACAGGTGGCCAGAAACTTCATTTCTCAGCTCGTTGTCTATTCAACGGGCGGCGAAGTTCAGTTTGCCGATCGTGAAGAATTAGAAGCCATTCTCGCTCGAACGCGCGAGGACGATTTTCCCGTGCGAGACATTGTTCACGAAGTCATTCAAAGCGCAATGTTCAGACACAAGTAAGCATTCACGATGCACGGACGTAGTAACGCGTAAACGTTGTTCGACACACCAGAAAAAACCATGCACACGCCACTCAATCGACGCACCTTACTGCGCTCCACAGGCGTCTCGGTCGCGTTGCCCATGCTGGAATCAATGAAGCCCGTCTTCGCAGCTACGGACAATCCTGCGCCGCAGCGGATGGTATTTGTCTGTACCGCACTCGGCCTTTATCCATCTCATCTGTGGCCTGAGACACCCGGTGCCAATTACGAATCGACGCCGTATCTGGACCTATTGCAGGACCATCGCAGTGACTTCACTCTGTTCTCCGGACTGCAGCACGCCGACCAGACCGGTCGCCAGCCGCACGACAGCGAAATGACCTGGCTGACGGCGGCTCGTAAACCGGGGATGGGGGGATTCCGCAACAGCATCTCTATTGACCAGGCGGCAGCCGGCCACTTCGGCAACACGACTCGATATCCTTCGATAACGCTGGGAACGATGAAGCCACAAAGCCAGTCCTACACCAGCGGCGGCGTCATGATCCCGGCACAGACAAGTCCCGCAGATCTGTTTGCCCAATTATTCGTGGAAGGCAGCCGTGAGGAGGTCAATCTGCAGAAACGAAAGCTTGATGATGGAAGAAGCATACTCGACCAACTCGGTGGACAAATACTGACTCTCCGTCGCAAAGCGAGTTCATCGGACAATCATCTGCTGGACGATTATTTCGAAGCGGTTCGTGGCGCCGAAAGAAACATCGCCGAAGTGCAGAGATGGATAGACAAACCCAAGCCGAAAGTAGCCGCACAGCCGCCCGCCGATGTTCACGACGACGCCGATCTGATTGGACGGACCCGACTATTAATGGATTTGATTCCACTGATCCTTCAGACGGACTGTTCTCGAGTGATCAGCGTCTTGATTCACGATCATTTTCTTGCCCCCCAAATTGATGGCGTCACAGGTACGCACCACAACCTTTCGCACCACGGTCAGGACAAAGCAAAACTCGAACAGTTGCAAAAAATTGAAATGGAAATCGTGAAGTGCTTTCGGAGGCTACTCAGCCAGACAAAATCAAGATCGGAAACCGGTTCTACTCTGCTGGATAACACTTCAATTCTGTTCGGCAGCAACCTCGGCAACGCCAATGCGCACCACGCTCGCAACCTGCCCATCTTTCTGGCTGGTGGTGGCTTCAAACATGGCCAATACGTCGATCACAAAGCAGGCACTCCTTTGTGCAATCTGTTCGTCACGATGATGAACAAATCTGGAATCGAAACTCAATCGTTCGGCCAGAGCACTGGTGCACTCAGTTGGTAGGGAAGGGGACACACACCGACCGCGCTCAACCATATTCCCGCCTACCTGAAACACGAGTATCCGATTCCGCCGCAGTTCAGCATGGGCCGTCACACTTCGATGTTGGTACTCGACGCGCTGTGAAGACACGGCGAATTCAGTTTCGTTCATTTGCTTCAACGCTCCGTTCGTCACATGGGGAAAATGGACGAATTGAACGCTGTGCAATCTTCTCCCCATACTACGTGAGCAAGAGCGACCGAAACATTCGTAGACGCGTGAGCGGGCTGCGTTCATCCAAAAAAACACACGACTTTCGCAACACGGTCGGCACAGGTGAGAATTCACAGGAAGCTGTTCAGAGGTGATTCAACGGTCGATTTCGTTACGGCAGCAAATCTCGCAAAGACTTTTTTCAAATGGTAATTCACGTTCGATGTCTGCCCGGTAAGTGTTTAAGGTATTCGAGGCCGGAATCAGTATGACCGGCTGCGGACACCATGGAACATAGTGCAAGGTGGCTCGTCGATTAGTAAATGCTGCCCGGTTATGGACCTACAGGTTTATCTGGTGAGACTCGACTTCGGGAGTTGCGAATGCCAAGGCACCCTGTCGCAGAATTGCGAAACGTTGTCCTCGTTGGTCATTGAAAGCCGGCAAAACATCGCTGGCGGATCTGATTCTGTTCAAGGCGGGCGAAACAAAAAAAGCAGGGTCTACGGACGACCAGACCAGCACGCTGGATGTCGACGACGACGAAAAAGAGCAGCACCACTCTATTACGTCTCACATCTGCCACTTCGAGCACAACAACGCACGGATTAATCTGATCGATTCGCCGGGCATGCCGGACTTCATGGGCTACGTCATCGGAGCTCTGCGAGCGGCCGAGACAGCCATTGTGACGATCAATGCTCATGTGGGGATTGAAGTAAACACGCGGCGGTCATTTCACCACGCCGACACCCGTGGACTCGCCCGCTTCATCGTGATTAAAAAATGTGATGAGGCCAACGTTGATTTGCCATAACTGATGGAGTCCGTCCGCGAACAGTTTCGATCCGCCTGTGTACTCATGAACGTGCCGGTCAACTGCGGAGCAGACATGGGCGGAGTCGTGGATGCCGTGCGACTTTCTGACAGCATACCGGACGGTACTGTCATGAATCCTGCTGAAATCCACCAGAAGATCGTTGCGGCCGCCGTCGAAGCCGACGACGATCTAATGGCGCAGTACTTTGAAAAAGGTACGATTTCGCTTGATGATGTCGACCGAGCAATCCTTAAGTCCGTCATTGCCGGAACGCTGATTCCCGTGTTTTGTACAGCGGTGAAGAAGGACATCGGAATTTCTGAATTAATGAACGGAATTGCGGCGTATGCTCCTTCTCCGGAACAGCTCAAACGCCGCGTCACCGTCGCTGGCGAAGATCTTGAGATTAAACCACGTCTGGACGGGCCGCTCATTGGGCAGATCGTCAAAACACGCATCGATCCATACATTTCAAAAGTTAGCTATATCCGCCTCTATTCCGGAACGCTCAGAAAGGACGACCGAGTTCACATTGTGGTCGAGTCCGGCACCGTGAAGATTAGTCAACTGCTGGAGTTTCAGGGGGGCGAACGCGAACAGATCGAAGAAGCGACAGCCGCAAACATCGTCGCAGTTGCGAAAGTCGATGAGCTGCACACCGGAACCACGATCAGTGACGGTTCCGACGAAATCAGAATGCCGCCCATCGCCTTTCCCAGGCCCATGGTGGGACTGGCCGTTGAACCCCGGAGCCAGGCAGACCAGACAAAGATTTCCAATGCCCTGCAAAAGATGGAAGAAGAGGATCCGTCATTCCACGTACATCGTGACGAGCAGACGCACGTGATGGTGATGGAGGACATGCGCGAACTGCATCTGCGCGAGTTTTACTTTGATGAAAACCTTGAATTCTGCTTCGTTGACAGAATTTCGGGAGGGTCCGTACCGAACCAGTTCATACCGGCTGTCGAAAAAGGATTCCGGGAACAGATGCGACGAGGTGTCATTGCGGGGTATCAGGTTCAGAGTGTTATCGTCGAACTGTTCTTCGGAAAGTTTCATTCCGTAGACAGCAATGAAACGGCATTCAGGACAGCCACCGCACATTGTTTTCGCGATCTGTTCGTGCAGGCACTGCCGGCAATTCTTGAACCCATGGTCTCTCTTGAAATCACTGTGCCTGGCGACAGAATCGGCGACATTACGAGCGATCTGAATACTCGACGCGGACAGATGATAGGTGTGGAAGAAATCTCCAGCGACTTCAGAACCATTCGCGCCAAGGCGCCACTCGCCAATCTGATGGCCTACGCCCGCACCGTGTCCAGCCTGACCGGTGGCCAGGGTTCATTCACGATGGACTTCAGCTCGCACGAGTTTGTTCCTCCCAATACGCATGCCGCCATCGTTGTCGCTGCCGCCAACGGCAGGAAGAGCAGCGCTAAATGAAGCCCGCTGGCACAAGACGTCACGTCGATCAAGCGTGATCGAACGCCCCCCAGCAGGCTACTGCGAAAGCATATCGGCGGCACAGGCACGCACTGAAACATTGCGACACTTGTTGCTTTCCGCTACTCGTTACGACTCTGCGACAAGGCCCAGCTCTTCAGCGATGGTCTGCATCGCCCCAATGCAAAATTCGATGTGTACGTTGAGTTCCACACCAAGATCTGCGGCTCCATTGACAATGTCCTCTCGATTCACTGCTGCCGCGAATGAAGCCTGCTTCATCTTTTTCCGTACACTCTTCGCTTTCATGCCCCCCAGGCGTGAAGGGCGAACCCGAGCACATGCTGTGATGAATCCGCACAGTTCGTCGCAGGCATAAAGTGTCTTGTCCAGCTGTGACACGCGGGGACAGTCCGGCAAATAATCGGCGTGAGACTTAATGGCGTAGATCACGTCTTCCGAATATCCCCGCTCACGTAGAATTTCCGAGCCCTTCAACGGGTGGTCCGGAGGATCCGGCCATCGCTCGTAGTCGAAGTCGTGCAGCAGCCCTACGGAAGCCCACTTGTCTTCGTCTTCTCCGAACTGTCGAGCATAGGCAGTGACGGCGACTTCAACGGACAACATATGCCGAATCAGACTTTCGGACGTTGTGTATTCGTGCAGCAGTTTCAAATTGTCTTCACGTGTCATTGATTGGGGCTCGTATTGTGTCTCGCTTCCACAGTGATGCACCAGGCAGTGTTGCGGCGTTCGACTGAAAGACGACAAAGGCAACGGACTGGCGTCCAAGTATATCCGTCTAACGATTCAGCCAGCCACGCTCGCGCTGCACTTTAAACGCTTCCAGAGATTCCCGAACAGCTTCGTCCAGCGGCGTGTGCGGAGTATCAGGAAAATCCTGCAGGAATGGCTCGTATTCCAGGTCACAGATAAATGGGACTTCATCCGTTCCTGCGGTGATTGCAAAACTGTCGCCAAGACCCGTTTCCGCCGCAGCCCCACGCATGGTGTCGACAATCTGTGCGGTGTCGACGGTGTGACTGGGCAGAGTGAACACACCGTAACCACCGAATGGCGAGATTGCCGCCAGACCAAACGCCGCACCGACATCCGGTGCATACAGATAATCCTGGCGACTGCAAAACGGAATTTTGTACGGCTGCTCCAGAGCCACACACTTCATCGCCGTTGTTGGCGTCGACGTCAGCCCTGCATCGCGGCCGGGACCAAACAATACGCCAGGACGAAGGCTAACCGTGGGAATTTCGGTCTCCGTGTAGAACAGCCGCGAGATATGCTCCCCCGCGAGTTTCCAGGCTCCGTAAACATTCACCGGCACCGGCTCAGCCAGCATGGGAACCTGCGCAGCAGGATATAAGGTACGAGGTCCGTAGACTGCAATCGAACTGGCAAACACGAAACGCTGCACCGACGGCCGACAGACTTTCATCGCTTCGATGAGATTCTGAGTTCCTGCCACGTTAATCTGCAGTCCCATATCCCGATGCTCGTTGCAGTCCGGCGTCTGGAATGCTGCCAGGTGAATAACATGGGTAATCGCGTTTGTGGTCAGCACTTGCTCAAGCTGACGCTGCTCTCTGACATCAAGAGCAACGCATTTCAGTCTGGTGTGATCGTCATCCTGGAAAAAGCGTTCGGTTCGCTGGACACTGACGTCCCGACTGCCCACAACAACTGTGGCGCCGGTGTTCGCCAGAATCCACTTGACAGTCTGCACGCCAATACAGCCGTAACCACCGGTAACCATAATTCGAGCAGGCTCAGTCAAGGGAACAACTTTCTGAATGGCTAATTGAGGCTTGAGGGTGGGATTGAGATCTGTCTTCCAACTCCATTCTGCACCGCGGATGTTCGCCCTGGTCTGAATTGACACTCTGAAAAAGATAATCAGTCGCAGACGTTACTGAATTCCAGACTCGGTACGTCTCCGGCACTGATCACATCAGTCGCGGCAGAATATGGCGATGATAACCGCCCTCGGAAGCGTTAATCAAACGACTGCCGCTCAGGTCTGCGGCGTCCTGTCGTCCCAACGGCTCAATCAGATCGTAGTAGATGCGTCGCCAGTTGAACCACCTGCCATAGGCTGAAGGAAACGCTGAACGTCAATGACCAGCATCTGGTGGAGTAGGAGCGACAGCCCGAGCCTGACAAAACACGAGAAAACGTCATCATCGAGGCGACCACGGAAGTGGCTTCCGCCGTGATCATCGGGGTAACAACAACGATCATCAGTTTTCTTCCGATCTTCTTCCTGACCGGACGCGATTGCAGAGTGTTTGCGTCACTGACATGGACCAACACATTCGGATGGTCTCAGCGATTCTCGTCGCCCCGTTTCTTGTACCAATGCTGTGCCGTGTTTTGCTCCGCACATCTCGGTGAAGAATCCGGCTGAACCTCACCGGCACCGGGCTGACGTACATGGGGACTCTGACGGGCGTCGTCGTGGAATAGAGTTATGGACTTGCGGAACTGACGCCGCTTAGTAAATGGCTGGCAGCGATAATCGGTTCGGTGGTGATGGGGACCATTGTCTGGACGCTGACACGCGAGCGTCTGCGACCGATCGAGGATAATCTGACAAGCCACCTGGTTCTGTTTCTTTACACGCCCACGCTCAGATTTTTTTCTGCGCCGCCAACTGCTCTTCATGTCCCTTCCGGCGCTGATTCTACGACTGGGAGCATGGACCGGACTGCCGACCGTGCTGCCACCCATTTAAAAGCTGTGCCGTTCACTGGGAGCAGAGCCTAACGCCGTGTCGCCGTATGTGGATTTCAAACACGCTTTTCCCGGTCTGCGAACGGACGACTGGATTGCACTGAATAAGGGCAGCCGCTTCTGAAGACCAATCCTGTATCCGGCCGCCAGCTTCAGCGATGCGATGCAGCTCCTGCAGGCTCAGGATGCACTGAGCAAACAGATTTCCCATGTGGGAAAACGTGCTGGGAAAGATCGGCACTCGATCCTGCCCCCGCATCCATGATTGAAACATACTGAAACTGAAACTGAAGCCGAATGACGAATGACGAATCGATGTGACAGCGGAGGCTGTCTGGTCGCAGATCAGCTGCGTTCAATTCCGACAATCAACGCAGCCACTGTCAATCCGGACATTGTTATGGCGAAGCCGTATGTCAAATTCGAAGTGATCGGGACACGGCAGCTCGATTCGGCATGTCCGCCATGATGGTTAACCAGATCATCGAAACAGCTCTGGGGGCATGAATCTCACAACGACCGTAGAAGGTCGGAAGCGGTACCCGATACGACTGCGATATCAGCGAGATCTCCGGGACCACGTCGGCGAACTGTCTCAACTTCCCATCGTCACCCCCCCACTGGCAAAGTTGTTCTACTCGGACAACCGGCAACGATGACAACGACATGGGGGCCAGGCATGATCAGCAGCGAGGATGCTCAACTGGTCGCTCGTGTATCGTTTTCGCCGTCCGGAGTCACTGGCGACATGGAAACGGTGAAGGCTGAGGAACAGTCGCTCAGGAAACAGGTGCCCTGAATCTGCCGGCAGGATACTCGCTGCAACCTGTCGGTTCGTTTCAGACTCAGATTGAAGCCAACCAACGACTTCTGATCATCGTTCCTCTGGTGGTCCTCATTAACCTGCTGCTGATCTCACTGCAGTTTGGCAACATGGCAATTGCGCCCATCATTTTTCTGCAGATCCCGGTGGCCTTCGCAGGCGGTATGATCGGTCTGGGCGTTCTTGGTGTTTAAATGAACACCTCAATCAGGTTTGGCTTCATCGCATTGTTCGGCATCGCAGTCGATGACGGCATGGTCGTTGCGACCTGCCTTGAACAGATATTCCGACGCCGCAAGCTGACCAACGTCCAGGACCTGCGTGACGCGACGGTCGAAGCCGGGACGACCACGCATTCGTCCCTGTCTGATGACAGCGTTCACCACATTCGCCGCGCTATTGCCGGTAATGTTGGCGACTGGACGGGGCGCCGACGTCGCTCGAGCCATGGCGTTGCCCGTATTTTCCGGTATGCTGATCGAACTGGTATCATTGTTCGTCGTGCCGGTACTGTATTGCGCGTACATGCAATTCAGAATGGACCTTGGCATCGCAGATAAGCGGTGGCAGGCCGAATCGTCGCAATCGTCCGGCATCATACCATCAGACAATGGGGCTCGATGTGAACGGAAAAACGAAAATCCCAATAGACAACGTGCCTCGCCGCAGATTCCTGCAATGCGTCGCGGGCACGGCCACAGCTGCGGTGACGAACGTCCGGTCGGGACAACGTCGGGATAACGGTCGGGATAACGACTGGGACTGGTGACCCATTCCTGTCGCCACCGCCGAGATCAGATGAAGAAAATCGACCCATCATTTGATCTGTTCAAGGCGGACAATCTGCTCGACCACTGCCTGAAAATCGGTGCCGGTGGAATGCAACTTCACACGGGGATTCTGGACACAGGTACTGCCACACAGTTACGCCGTAAGGCAGAACAAGCCGGGCTGTACATCGAGGCAATTGTGTCCGCTCCGTTTGAGCAGAAGAATAGCGATACATTTGAGAAGCAAGTAAAGACAGCATCCGAGGTCGGCGCAGCGGCTGTACGCACCACGATAATTCCCGGCCGTCGCTATGAGACCTTTGAGTCCCTGGCCGAATTTCGCAGGTTCGAGGAACGTGGTCGCCGAGCACTGGAACGCGCTGCTCCCATCGCTGAAAAGCACAGGGTTGCGATTGCCGTCGAAAACCACAAGGATCACCGCAACGACGAACGGGTGGCGTTGTTCGAGCACATCAGCAGCGAATTCGTTGGCGCCTGCGTCGACACAGGCAACAGCGTCGCGCTGCTGGAAGACCCTGTGGACACGGTGACAGCGTTAGCGCCCTGGGCAAACTCAGTCCACCTGAAAGACCAGTCTTTGCAGCCGTACCGCGATGGATTCCTACTCGCGGACATTCCGCTCGGCCAGGGAAGCCTGAATCTGGAACTAATGGTGCAGATACTTCGTCGGGAAAAGCCGAATCTAAACTTCAGTCTTGAGCTGATCACTCGTGATCCACTGAAGGTGCCTGTCTTCACTGAAAAATACTGGAAGACGTTTCCAAAAATTTCCGCACGCGTCCTGGCACGCCACATGCGTTTCGTGCATGATCAAGCGAGGCATAATCTTCAGTATGTCTACAAAATGTCGTTGGACGAGCGTGTGGCCCGCGAAGATGCCAACGTGCGAGAAAGTGTCGCTTACGCTCACCAGCATTTGGGCCTCTGACCGACAGCGCAACCAACTCTGTCGCTGTCGCCGCACGACCGCGAAACATAATTCCAACGTTGCAGTGTGCTGCGCCAGTTGATCGTCGCACCAACACTGTACCACAGCACAAACAGCAGCCCATACCGGTTTGCAAACCACGAACCGGCATTGGGCTGATTACGTTTGGCCCAGTTGTACTCAGACAACCGGAAAACGGTCCACAACTGCGATCATTCTGTAGCTTTTTCTTCTGTAGCTTTTTCTTCTGTAGCGGCTTCTTCTGTAGCGGCTTCTTCTGTAGCGGCTTCTTCTGTAGCTTTTTCTTCCGTAGCGGCTTCTTCCGTAGCGGCTTCTTCTGTAGCGGCTTCTTCTGTAGCGGCTTCTTCTGTAGCGGCTTCTTCCGTAGCGGCTTCTTCCGTAGCGGCTTCTTCCGTAGCGGCTTCTTCCGTAGCGGCTTCTTCCGTAGCGGCTT
>JABABI010000047.1 GCA_014238335.1 Fuerstiella sp. | reverse complement strand
GACTCTTCATGCCATGGTCAAACGTACCGACTCCCGGAAGAATGATCTTTCCGGCAGCCCGGAGTTCATCTGGTGTTGCCGCAATCGTCGAATCGAACCCTATGTGCCGTAGGATATTCTGTACCGACCGAAGGTTTCCGGTATCGTAGTCGACGATCGCAATCATCTGTTTTCGGCCGACGTCGTGGTCGTGGGGAAGTTCAGGTGGCGCTGGCAAAAGTCCTCAAACCGGGTCCTGGGGATGTACCCGTGATATTCGTACTCGCTTACGTGACGGACACATTCATCGGGGTTAAGGGACCTGATGACTTTCGCCGGGTTGCCGCCGACGACGCAGTGTCCTTCCGGAAATGACCTGGTGACGATCGCCCCGGCTCCGACGACTGTGAAGTCACCCAGAGTCACGCCGGGAAGAATCACCGAATTCATGCCTAACCAGCAATATTCCCCAATGCAGACTTCGTTCGGAGTGTGCTTCCGATTGTCCGTGAGGGAATGGTTGGCGCTGATGATGCCAACATTTGAAGCAATCTGCGTGTAATCACCGATCGTGATCTTACCAATTCCCTGGATGTAGCAACCGCCCATATAGCCGGGACACGTCTCAACACCGGCAAGGATGTTTTCCCAGCCGCTGACACGGCTCGTGTAGTGTACTGGCCAGTATGGGCCGCGATTGATCCCGAGCACATTCTGAATTAGCCAGTGTTCAATTGTTGCCGGCGTCTGCGTGTTTCGTGACTCCCGATCGAATGTGAAACAAGGCAACGCCGCAAGACATCTGCGCAGAATACGATAGGGCAGACGAAGTCCTGCATTGACTATTCTCAAGAACAATCTATGCCGCCCCCCGCTCTGCAATAACGGCAGCCTGAGTCATATAGATAATATACATCAATGAACATCCAAGCGAGAAACCGCCAATAACCGCGAAGCCGGACATCCCGAGCCAATATGGTGTAGCGGTGGCTGCCACCGTTGCAGCGGATGTTACGATCGCCAACCAAAAATCCTTTTTCTGTGCCTCGACCACGTAGAAGACGCTTGAGAGCGGATTGCACATGAACCTCAGCAACAGCATCGGTGAGAGAATCTGAGCCACAGTTCCGGCCTCGCGCCAATGCGTGCCAAGCACAACGGCAAACAGATCAGGCGCCGTGATGGCGACAATAACTGTTGGAATACATCCAACAGCGAAGAGACCGACAAAGGTCTTCCAAAAGATACGCCTGCAGTTGCCCGTTTGTCGAAATTCCACCGCCGCGCGTTGCTGAAACACCTGCGTAACAGATCCTGAAACGAGACTTACGGGCATCGTCAGCAATTGGCGTCCGCGGCTGAACAGTCCAATCGTCCCTGTCGCCCCCATCAATGTCAGAAGATACACCGGCCATTGCATCGCAAAGTCGGCAATGAACGCACCCGGAGTTGTATAGATTGCAAATTTTCGGTGTCGACGAAAGATTGCACGAGCTCTGCTCAGCGTGATTGATCCCCGGTGCCTGGCGTGCCTGAAGTGTCTGGCCGCAAAGGCACCGTACAAAGCCAGCGAAAGCATCTGCCCGACAGCCAACGCAGCCAAAAGTCCGTGGCAACCGAAGCCGAGAACACCCAGTGTAATTGACGTGGTCACTGTACAGAATGCACACAGAGGCCTGACAACCGCGATCAGGCGATAGTGCCGGTGACGATTGGCCAGCGCTCCGACAGCTTCACAAAGGCCACCTGAGGCTGTGGAAAACGGTAAAAGTGCAAACCACCAAACGCCGTCCGTCATGATCTTTGTCTTAAGACAAAAGACGATAATCAGCGCCGCCACGACACACGCGACGAGGGTAGTACAGAATGACGTTATGACGCAGGTACCAACAGCTGCGTCTGCCTTTCGATCATGCTTTTCAACAATGATTGCCTGAGAGTACTTCCAGTTGCCCACGACGACCAGGACAGACGAGAATCCCAGGTAAATCCCCATGGTCCCGTAATCAACGGGCGTGTACAGGCGTCCCAGCAATGGCGCCGCCAGTATCGGTACGGCAACTGCAACAGCCTGTCCACTAACAAGAGTCGTAACATTTCTGAGAAACTTCGAGCCACGAAGAGTGGGTACTCGAGATTCTGGCGAAATCATGGCTGAGCCGGACACCGAATGATCCATGAAACGCCTGTCGCGGGCTGGGCCAACCTAATGCTATGGACAGGACACGGGAAGATTAAGCAGGAAGGACTTTCGGTCGCTATGCCGCCTTGCAGATTCGATAGACATGCTCACCGGTCGAAAGCTGTCCCGGAAGGACTGCATTCTCGGCGATGTCAGTGCATCGAACTTCATTGTTCTTAAGAGCGTAACGCAGACCGGATTCCAGGCACGTCGCTTCTCCATTACTGAACTCCAGACGGTGCCCGTGGCGGCTCATCCAGCCGGTTTGTCTGGCCGGGACGCCCATGACTGTCGCGTAGTCTGGTACGTCTTTGGTGACGACCGCCCCTGCTGCAATGAAGGCATATCGTCCAATGGTGACTCCACAGACGATCGTGGCATTGGCTCCGATGGTCGCACCTCGCCGTATTACTGTTTCTTCGTACGCGTCACGCCGAACAACCTGACTTCTTGGATTTGAAACATTGGTCAGGGCACATGACGGGCCCAGAAATACGTCATCTTCGATCGTTGTCCCGGCGTAGACCGACACGTTGTTCTGAATCTTGACGTTGCTCCCAATGTTCACGGTCGGGGCAAGGAAAACATTCTGCCCGATATTGCAACGGGGACCGACTACGGCGTTATCACTGATATGTGAGTAGTGCCACACTTTGGTTTCCTGACCAAGGACAGCACCGTTGTCGATCGTTGCTGTCGAATGGGCAAAAAACGTGGCCTTTGTTCTTGTCGTTGATGGTGACACTGTCGCACCGTTTGTGTCCAGACTCTGCTGGGCGGCATCCAGGACCTGCAGCACACGCAACCCCTCGGCACCGTCAGTTCGTGGCACAGCTCGCGTCTCACAACTATCGATGAAATGCTGACACTCGCTGCGAAGCGGCTCTGATTGCTCTACGACAATCGCTTCACCGTCACTCTTGTTCACCGACGGAAATTTTCCTTCTGTCCATGTCAGATACTTACGATAAACAGTCAGTTTTTCGTCCCACGGCTTTGTGTCGTCAAAGACAGCCATGCCGTCGGACCCCACAACGGTCAGTTTTTGTTCTTTGAACGGGTTCAGCCAGCTGACGTAAATATGGGCACGAAGTCCGCTGCTGAACTTCAGCTGCGTGAGTGTGGTATCAGCAACACCATCGGTCAGATACTGTTCGCCGTGACAGACGACTTCGTCGGGAAGGCCCCCGGCCAATCCAAGAATCACCGAGATGTCGTGGGGCGCAAAACTCCAAAGTGAATTCTCTTCCTGCCGAATCTTTCCAAGATTAAGCCGGTTGGAAGTGACGTAGTACAACTTGCCAAGTTCACCGCCACGAACCATTTCATTAAGCTTTTCAACATATGCGTGGTACTGCAGCAAATGGCCAACCATCAACACACGCCCGTTTTTTTTCGCAATCTCGATTAACGCTTTGGCGTCGTCGGGATTCAGGCACAACGGTTTTTCCACATAGACGTCTTTGCCCGCCTCCAAAGCCGCACTCGCAAGGTTGAAGTGATGCACTGCGGGAGCCGCAATCGCAACCCTGGAGACCTCCGGGTTCGCGAGCACATGGTCAAATGACTGCTCCTGCCTGACGTCCGCATATTCCTTTCCATATGCGGCAAGCGTTTCAGGATTGCTGTCACAGAGTGTATGGAGAGCCCCCAGGTTCAGGAAGTTCCGGGCAAGGTTCTTGCCCCAATAGCCCGCTCCGATCAGTGCTAGGTCGCGTGTTCGCATCATGTTGCCTTTCGTATTAACTGACAAAAAATGGCGTCTGCATCAGGCTGCCTGAGCAGCACGGCTGTCGATGTTTGCAATGGCCGACTTGACCGCACCAACAACACGATCCTGATCGGATTCGCTGAGAAACGGGTGCATCGGGAGACTCAGTACTTCTTGCGATGCCTTTTCGGACTCTGGAAAAGCCCCGTACTCATACCCCAGGTCCGCGAAGATCGGCTGCTCGTGTAGACATTTGGGATAGTACACGGCAGACGGAATCCCCTGCTCCTTCAACGAGGCAGCGACAAAGTCCCGATCAGGAACACGGATCGTGTACTGAGCGTAGACATGTGTGTTGCCAACGTCGACTTCCGGAACATCGCAGTCGTCCCGCAACAGATCAGAATACCGAGCTCCGATTTCCCCGCGGTTCCGCACTTCCTGCTCAAAGTGAGGCAGCTTGGCCAACACGACAGCAGCCTGCAGAGTATCCATACGGCCGTTTGTTCCAACCAGTGTATGATGATGCCGCCTGGTGCCGCCGTGAGTGCGAATGGCCCGCAACGACGTTGCCAGATCGTCGTCATCAGTGAACAGAGCTCCACCGTCACCAAAGCAACCGAGAGGTTTCGCGGGAAAGAAGCTGGTGCTGCCAACGGTGGTCAACGAGCAACTGCGACGTCCATTTTGGGTGGCGCCAAAACTTTGAGCACCGTCCTCCAGGACAGGCACACCGTGTTTCGCCGCAATTCTGTTCATTCCGGCAAGGTCCGGCAACTGGCCGAACAGACAGACGGGCAGAATCGCCTTAGTGCGTGGCGTGATGGCCGCCTCAAGCAAATCAACATCCATGTTGAATGAGTCGGCCTCGATGTCAACAAACACTGGGGTCGCGCCGACAAGCTTGATCACCTCGGCACTGCTGATCCATGTAAATGGAACAGTGACCACTTCGTCACCCGGTCCGATTCCCAGAGCTCGCAGGGCAATTTCCAGACTGGCCGTCCCGCTGGAAACCGTCACGGCATGCTTTGTCCCGGCATAGTCAGCCAGACCTGCCTCCAATTCAGCAATCTCCGGCCCCATGATGAACCGGCCGTGATCGAGCACGGCGCGCATCCGTTGGTCGATTTGGTCCTGATAAAGCGAATACTGATGTTTCAGATCAATAAACTGCATCAATTTCGACCTTCTATGGTCTGTGGCAGCACGTGAGAAAGAGATACTGAAATTCCAACCAATGTTCTACATCAACGGATGAATAGGTTTGGCTTCAGAGTGAAAGTCCCGAGAAACCGACTGGACGCAGACAACGACGAAATGGCGATTCATCGAACATCCCATGAGGACATTGGCGAAGGTAGCGACAGAGCAATACCTCGTGAATCCTGATTCAGCCATGGGGCGTGTCTATCGTCTCACCGACAGAAGTTCAGGGGTGTTCGGCATTGTCCCATGAATGACATCCTCAATTCTGAGCGTTCCATCAGACGCCTTCGCGCCTTACCCATTCCCCCATGAACCGCCAATCCTGACGGCCGTTGGCCTGCGCGGACTCCGTCCTCGTGGGTGACACAAATCTCGGGGAAAAGGCGGCACCTCAAGAGGAAAGGTCAGGCAAAAATGGCCTGAATCCCCTACTAGCGCGGAGGCTATCGCATTTTCGCGAATCGATGCTAGATCGAATTCCGGCCAAATCGGCGAGCTCACTGGTGCTGCCATGGCTTTCTGCTGGTCGCTGAACCAGCATTCGGCAAAATCAGCGGACTGACGGCTTTCCGACATCATGGGGCGCCACATGGGGCAGGAGCGATCGAAAGGCATTCAGACGGGGCTGTTAGCTACTGTGCCACGAACCGAGAGTTCCCAGGCAACCCAGTTCATTCAGATGACAGTCATCGCAGTACGCGTGACGTACGAACCTGAGTTAGCAGGGAAGATCAAAGAACAGAACGTTCCGTCTTCAGCGACCACGCGCATGCGACTGTTGTATTTGGCCAGCGTATCCAGACGTTCTGAATGTCGAACTGCCGTCTATCCGTCATTCAAAATTCTCCTCACGGTGCTGTCGATAACGGCTCATCGCTCATCAGTTTGCGAAAGTGATCATTCTGCGCGTGCAGTTCATCAAATTTCCCGTGAGCCACCACTTGTCCGTGATTAAGGATCACTATCTGGTCTGCCTCACGAACGGTCGACATCCGGTGTGCAATTAGAATCACGGTCAGTTTGCCGTGCAGGCTCCTCAACGCGGACATCACCTTTTCCTGATTTGCCGCATCCAGCGAACTGGTTGCTTCGTCAAGAATCAATACCGACGGGCAACGCAACATGGCCCGCGCCAGTGTGATTCGTTGGCGTTCGCCACCGGACAGGTTAACACCGCGGTCACCCACAACGGTGTCAAGACCGGAGGGGAGTGCGCTGACCACCTGATCCATAGCAGCCAGTCGCAGGGCCTCGATCATCTGAGCTTCAGTAGCGTCCGGTTTACTCCAGAGCATGTTCACTCGGATCGTGTCATGCAACAGAAACGGTTCCTGCGGCACGTAGCCGACGGCGCACCGCCACGAACCAGGGATCTCATCCTGCAACGGATTGCCGTCGACCAATACCTCACCGGAATCCGGAGTCAACAACCCCAGGAGCACATCCGCTACCGTGCTTTTTCCGGCATTGCTGCGCATCTCTTTTCGCACCATACCTGCTACGCAGCAAGATCGTCTCGCTCGACGAATGGTGCCTGACCTGATTGATTCCCACCAATCCCAATACTCAGGACTTCCTGATCGCTATCTGCTAACTCAGTCAAAATACGCAATTCAGGACGCAAAACCGGATCCATCGTGGATTCCGGAGTTGTTAATGAGAATGGTGACGAGACGAGTTTCAATAACACAACGCCGGCAGTCTTTGCGATCAGAGAAAGGTCAAGCCACTGGGACCACGTATTAATGTACCTCAGGTCTCGTTCAACACGACTCTGGACACAGTTCCAGGCGAATGCCCCTCGACATTCCCGATACTGGGCCAGTCCGGTGATACCTGGCTTGGCAATGGACCGCAACGGGTAATCATCAACGACACCTTCGAATTTCTTACAGTCTTCGAAATGATGTGGGCGGGGACCCACAACGCTCATTGACCCCAACAACACGTTCACGAATTGTGGGATTTCGTCGATTTTCGAGTTTCGCAGAAAACGGCCTAACGGAAAAATCCTTCCCTCCGAGTTGGATTCAATATCGGACGCACCGGGAGAAGGCACGTGCATAGTACGAAACTTAAGGATCAGGAATTGGTGATCATAACGTCCGCACCGAACCTGGCGATAAAACATCGGCCCCGCCGACTGCATCCACTGCGCAACCTTGACAGCGACGCACAACACCGGAAGTGCGAGCACAACGACTGGAAATGAAATGGCAATATCGATGATGCGTTTTACGAACTGACTCCAGGGGCGAAGCAGGGGCGAGCGACCGCGGAGAGTATGCTCACTGATCTCCTGAGGTCTGAGAGCCACTCTCTGTGCCCCCGCTGTTTCATCCATCGTGACAGAATCTTCGAAGGTGGTATTGCTGGCTACGAAGGTGAGCGGTCTTGAATCTCTTGTGCTTGTCTCAGGTCTATTGAGGCTCATGAGTCACCTCCGGCACCGGCTACGGCCCTAAGCTCCGAAAAAGCATCCTGAATGACCATATCTTCCGGTCTTCTTAGCTGACACCATTCAAGTTGTTTTCGGCAAGCTTCGTAGTGACGGTTATCGAGAAGCTCCAGGGCATATCGACTTCTCAGATCGTAGTTTCCGAGTTGTTGGTGCACAGCATGATGCAGAGCGGACAGAGCCTTCCGGTGGCTCTTCAGAAAGCTGAATATCGTGTAGCTACGTTGCCAGAATGTTGGGGCTGCTTCGTCGGCGGTCGCCAAAAACTCGTGGAACCTCCGGTCATAGAATTCTGCAGCGACAGTCTGCTGTTCAGGCTGCTTCAGCTTCCTGAACTCTTCGAAAAGCAACCACAGACCGTCCGCCTTTGGGGCAAGTCTTTGGACAATTTCTGAGGCTGAGTATTGCGATGCCAATCCGTGGATAATGAATCCCCGAATTTCTGAATCGACGGCGAATGCGGCACGCCAGTGATCACAGGCGCCATCCATGTCTCCCTTCTCGACCAAAGCCATTCCCGCGAGATATCGAACTGACGCACTATGTGGCCTGAGTCTGACAGCCTGATCGACAAGTGCGGCTTCGCTTTCCGAAGACAATCCTGTCAGAAAACCGACCTGAGCCAGAACAAGATAAGTTTCGCCCCGAAGCGGCTGGCCCTGGACCGCCTTTCGAGCTGTGATGAGTCCTCGGTAGAGGTCTGCCGAACTCTTGCCGAATGCACTGAAGAGCCACTTACCGATTGCCTTGTTTGACTCGAACCCCACCGACCGCACAGTGTGCCGAATCTCCCGCACGGTCATTTGGTTTTCGCCATTCGATTGATCCCGGTCAAACCGGCGCAGATACAATGCAGAAAGATCAGACATCGCACGAAAGTCTGCAGGATCGATTCGTACACAGTTTTCCAGGTGAGTGATGATCAAATCGAGACGCTCGTCCAGCGGCGCGAGTGATTCGTAGCTGCTCCTGTACGCTCCCACGATGGCATGTTTTCTGTAACTCATCCACTCCTGTTCGGAGGTCGCGTCTTTCACCGCCACGTCCGCAGCAAGACGTCCGGCGGGCAGCAGCAGCAGCAGCATCGCACAGGGAATGAACGAACTCTTCCACGTCGAAGCGTGAATCACCTGAGTATGCTGTTCCCGGAGCTGGAAGCAGCGGCACGCACAAGCTGCAATGACCAGTGTCAGAATCATCGTGCCTGGTATGTACCAAACGAAGTCGATCAAAGAATGAAGGACACTCGCAATTAGTCCGGCAGAAAGAATGGTTATTCTTTGCCTTTCGCCCGCAGTGCCGGTCCGAAATGTCTTCCAGCACCATCTGGCACAAAGTCCGATCCCCGATAGCAACAGAACCAGGCCGGGAACGCCGAGTTCCAGCAGTACCTGAAAATAGCCGGACTCTGCATGCGAAAAACGCAGCCCCAACTGCTTGCTCATCCAAGTCGGATAAACTTCAGCATGGCTGCCAAGCCCCGCACCGCTCTTCCAGAAATGCGGGATGGCTTCCTTTAGAGCCGTCCACAGATGGAATCTACCGGACGACAAGGACTCCATTGATTCCGCCCGTGTTATGGAATTCCACTTTGCCTCCAGAGCATCTGTTCCGAAGATTGTGATGCCGATGAAAACGAAAATCAGAATGGGAAGGACGAGCTTAATAATTTTTTTCCAGTGGCCGGCGAAAGCTGCCGTGGATACAAGAACCGCAACAAGCATTACTGCGATTCCACCTCGTGAGAACGAAAGCACAGCCGCAAGCCCGACGACTGCAGTCGCGATGCTGATGAGATACTGTCGGTTTGCTCCGGTTTTTGTTCTGGACAACCCAAATCCCTGGGTACGAACCTGTCCGGCGACATCGTGTTTATTCTGCCGTTTGGGACCCCAGTTTTGCCAGCACCAGATCAGCGGCCCGATTCCAAGGGCAAGGAAGTGTGCGAAATGATTCTGATTCGTAAATGCTCCCTTGGCGGGCCATTTTGCATGACGAAATGGATGGTCGAAAACCCACAGAAATTTCCCATTGCCGAAAAACAACTGCGCCAGACCGATGACAGCCATGGCCACAGCAGCGACAGCAATCAGCCGAATCGTCCGATCAACGTCTTCGATCGTTTTCAGGTGCTGCACAAGTGCGAAGAAGAACACGCCGTAGCCGATCAGGAGGACCAGGCCCGACCGCGTGAGCGACGGCGTCAGCGAAATCGTCGACCACGATTGGCCACCGAGAGTCGCGCCGGGCGGTTCTGCCCACAGGGCAAGATACTCAGAAGAAAACGGGGCCAGCGTCTGCAGAACTTTGGGGGAAAGCGGTACAAGTTGCAGCGCCACCAGTCCAGTTGCGGCAGCAATAATTATCTCAGCGCCGGAAAATTGCGGCATGGACGTGGGGTACGCCAGCTGTCGAACTGCCCATACCAATCCCATCAACAGGCCGCTGCCAACAAAGATCGCAATGCCTGTTTCCTGAATTCCCGCCATCGTGAGTGGTACAACAAGCACTGCCACCCAGAGACAAAGGTCACTGGTTCGATCCATCAACGTCGCTGCGCGTTCCGTGGTCGCGGTCGAACGAAACCGCCTCCCTCGGCCTGCGGAGTGACGTGACGAGAATGAACGAGCCAAAGTACTCATGACATCAGGCCGCCTTCCCAATTCCGTTGCCATCGGACTTCGCATCACCTTCTGGCGTCACGTAGGGGTCGATCACAGTACCCACGTCATCGTCGAGCTCATCATCATGGCCGTAACCATATTCGCCGGAGTAACCGTATCCATACCCGTACTGGTATCCGTAGCTGTTGCTCTCTTCACTCAGGTTTGTGTTTGCGACAATCCCCACAATCTTGAGCCCCATCGCCTGTAGCTGGTCAACAGCCCGAGCCACGCTGCGGCGGTGCGTCTTGTCTGGATTCATCAGGAACAACATGCTGTCCACATAGCGTCCCACAATGGCAGCGTCGCTGACCGGCAGCGTCGGGGGACAGTCCACGATGACCTGATCATATTCCGAAACGGCCCAGTCAAGAATGTCGGCCAGGGCTGGCATTGACAACAGTACACCGGCATTCAGGATTCGTGGGCCACACGGCAGAACCTCAAGCTGAGAAACTTCAGTGGTTACGACGCGTTCTCGACACATTTCCGGGATGTCTGTTTCTGCTCGCAGAATCTCAGACAACCCACCGTTACCTCGCACCTCAAGCAATCGCGACAATCCCGGGCGTCTCATATCTGCGTCAATCAGCAGCGTGCGTTGTCCGGTCTGAGCGTACGAGGCAGCAAGATTTACGGTCGTCGTCGTTTTTCCTTCGCTCGCCTCCGAACTGGTGATGGCTATGCACTTCGTGTCGACAGGCGCCATCGTCAACGAGGTCTTGAGAGATCGGAAGCACTCGGCGTGCGGTGTCTGAGCAAACTGGTGGACGTAGATCCGTGCCTGATTGACCTCATCTTCCGGCAGTCGTCGAATAACTCCGAGGACCGACAAGCCAAGTTCGTCACGGACCTCTTCAGGTGACCGCAATCGGTCGTCAAGAAGATCGATAACATAGATAATGCCGAGTCCCAGCCCCATCGCCAAAACACAAAATATGAGAAGCGTTTTTGTCAGTACTGGAAACACAGCGAACTTTGGCAACATCGGTTCGCTGAGCGGTGCGACGCGAAACGAGCCTCCCCCCTGCTCGATATTGATGGATCCGAGACGGTTCGAGAGCGTCGTATGCTGTTCCCGAAGCAATTCCACATCTCTGGTGGCGTAATTGATGAAGGCCAGTTTATCACTCAACTCAACCGCACTCTCCTCTGCTGCGTCATAGTCCTTTTGCAGAGTAGCTTCATACTGTTGAGTCGACGCCAACTCTGCTGTAATCGTGTTCACGACCCAACGACCGATTCGCGGATCACTGATCTCGGCGTCTACCTGACTATCCAGTTGATGTTGTGCAGATGCGACGAGCTGCAACTGCATTTCGATCTGAGACTGTCGACGCTTGATATTCGGGTGGCCCAGCCCGAAATTACGACGCAGATCTTTCAATTCGGCCTGCATCACCGTTAGCTCAGAATTCAACACGTCCAGCTTCTCTGCGTTTGCCGCTCCCATGCCAGGAATTCGCGACATTGCCTTTTCACCAACGATTATTTCGAGTTTTTTCAGAGCCGCAGTCAGATCCGCTCGTGTGGCAACCTGAGTACGAGCCGTGACCAGCATTGACTCAAGTTCGAGCCGTCGGCTCCGGACAGCAATCAAATCCGTGTTCAATTGGTTGACACGCTGAACGATTGGGTGAGACTGGTCTTTGCCTTCGCCGACCGCTATGTCGCCACACTCCCTGCGTTTCTGCAGCAGCTCGCGTTCACGCTCCCGGAGTTCGGCTACGATTTTAACCTGTTTGTTCTGCAGCTGTTCCATGAGCAGGATCGAGAGATTTTGCTGGTAACTTTCCATATACTTTTCAGAAGTCACTGTGAGCGTTTCGACGATATCGAGTGCCGCCTCGGGACTCTGGGAACGACAACTGATTTCCAGAACGTGTTCCGAGGGCTCAAAGCTCACTGCTAACATGTTCCGTAGTTGAATGGGCCAGGTTCCCCGTTCCCTGTTGCCCGTCAGTTCGGGAGGTGTTTTCGACAATGCATTAACGGTCTGAACCAGAACGGTGTCGCTTAGCAACAGCTGTTTGTAGCTCGACAGGAGCCCCTGTGCGGCATACTTGTTCGACATTCTTGGGTCAGAACTTGTCTGCTGAATCATCAGTTTGGCAGACGACTGGTACTCTTGGGGGGTCTGCCTGTGCCATATGACAGCAAAAAGTGCAGCCGCGGAAACAATCGCGATCAGAACAATCCGGTGTCGGCTTACGACACGCAGGAACCGCATCACCGCATGGAATCCCTGGGCTCGTGTCAGTTCAGGTTGATCGATTGAATATGGATCCATGTTCGAAAGTCGCTTGTCTATCCATGCTGCAGAAGACGAAACACTCAAGAGTTCCTACCGAATAGCAAAGTTGGACGCGTTCATGCCGGCGCCGATAAAGCCGCTCAATGTGGACAACGTAAACGTCAGTACGTTCTCTTCGACACTGACAATGTCGTGGGGGGCCAACAGCAGGTTTGCCTTCGCGTCGGCGGCCGCCTTGCGTATTGACGCCTTGATCCGCACCGTGTTATTGCCGCCAGGTTCTCGTCGAATAATCGTGACTCGATCGGAAATCCAGTTCGAGTATGTCTGGCCTCCCGCCAACGTGATTGCGTCCAGAAGTCGCACGTTCTTCCCGGCCGGCACTTCAACAGCCTGGTTGCTGATCACTCCGATAACCTGAATCGGGCGCGGCGGCGACTCTTCCACGTGAACCACCGCCCCTTCAGGGACCATGATCTGTCCCAGTTCAGATTCTGGCGTTTCGGCAAGACTCACAGTCTGTGCTCTGAGCGTGGCATGGCCGACGGGGCGAATCGCATTCTCCCCATCAACCACATTTTCCGCCGCCCTGTCGACACCACTCACCGAAATGGCGCCGGAGGCCTCAGAAGTTAACCCACCGGCACGCACGATGACATCAGCAAGCGACGTTGCATCACCGTGGATCGTAACGGCCCCGGGAGTATTCACAGCTCCGGCGACAACAATCGATCGTTTTCTGCGGTCTGCCACCGACACGGCGACAGTTGGAGTAAGAAAAACGTCACGTTGAAAACTTGTCTGAACGATTGACTCTGCGGCCTCCGCGCTCGTCAGCCCGGCCAGCTTGACGGCACCAATGTTTGGTATCGCTGCCTGGCCAAACTCATCGACGCTAACCGGCCAGGTATGCTCCGCATTCTCAGTAAGTGTCCCTGTATTCAGGTCAACCTGCAGGCGGTCACCTAACCTGATTACGTCCTCGCTTGGGTTCGCACTCGCATAGGCCGTGAGATCCAGCAGCGAATAGTCGCGAATCGGCCTGGCTGCCAGGCGTGCTGGTAATGAAGTTGCAGTGAACTGCGTTCGTGCACAACCTGTGCACAGACATGTGCAGAAAGTCAGCAGTATGACTTTTGTCCATCGTCCCGGCATTGTGGTACCTGCGCCCCGAGATGTGTCCGTTTCAATCCAACAACATGCGGTCGTTCCCCGGTTGCGCGGCCGTCACACAACAAGGAACAGCAACCGTATCACCGTTGAGAGGCGTACGTATAACGCTGACGGTGAAGTTCCGGGGAGACGACTTCCGGCGAAAATGGAGCGTTTCGCCTGTTCAAAGGCCATCGAAACGATCTCACCCACGCAAGAATGGTACATTTCTGCGCAGCTTATGGCCCCTTTGGCAAGTATTGCCGATTCCCTTCAGGCCGACTCACTGCGGCCGTTCCCTGCCAGCTGGCAAGTCAAAGATTTACTACAGTCTGCCATTACGTACTGCCGAAGGCCGGCGACAGACAACGATGACGGGCCAATCTCGGAGAATAGAGATCGGCCCACGACAAACAGGCAGTTCGGAACGCAGTCGCTGTCAGGCACGTTTCCTGATATTCCGGTTCAGCTGGATCACACAAGTTCACGAATCGGCGCGTTACCTGTGATGATTCGTTCGATGTCCTTCGGAATACCAGTTTGAAGGCGTAGCTCGCCGACATCAAACAAAGTGTTCATGATCGTGGCAAGAACGTTGCTGCTGGAGACCGGATCCGAATCCGGTTCGCTGGCCGTTCGATCTGATCGTCCCACAACCTGCCCCATCTTCAGGCCGCCACCGACGAATGCCAGTGTGCAAAGATTGCCCCAGTGATCTCGGCCACCATTCTTGTTGATTTTCGGAGTGCGCCCGAACTCGCCCGTAATTACCAGCAGAATTTTTTCGGAAAGTCCGCGTCGCTGAATGTCCTGAATGAAGGCTGAGACGGCCTTATCAACGGCAGGTGTCAGTGATGCGAGGCCATCAGCCATCGTAAATTCTTTGCCACCGCCGTGCATGTCCCAGCCGCCGCACGTGACGGTCACGAAACCACAACCAGCCTGGCAGAGTCTTCGCGCCAGCAACATTTGTTTTCCCAGCGCGACGGGTGAAAACTGCTTGGCGTAGGTATTCCGCTTCTTAATGGCCGCCGTAGGTTCAAAGCAGCCGGTGTCGTACCGTTCGACCAGTCTCGGATCTTCTTTCGAAAGATCGAATGCGTCAGCGACTCCACGCGCCAGCACATCAAAGGCCTGCTGCTGAAAATGGCCTGCGGACGCAATCTGCCCCGTATCATCCAGTGTCCGGCGCAGCTGGTCCAGACGACCAAGCAATGACTTGCGATCGTCCAGCCGATTCCCTCGAACATGCAACTGCATGTTATCGATAATTTCACCGCCAGCACTCGGGTCAAACGGTCGGTATGCAGGTGCCAAAGTCCCGGTTTGCGAGACACGATCGACGCTGACATACAGATCTTTGTATTGTGGACCCAGTCCGGGCGCGGTCACAAGTGCGTTGTTCGGCATTCCAGTGGCAGGATCCGTCAGTCCCGCAACACGAGCGAACAGTGCTCCCATCATCGCACCGGTCGGATTTCCCCCCGCCATAACGTGCATCGCCGCCGGACCGTGGCTGGAAATCCCGTGTCGATACGATCGTACAATGGCCATGCGGTCAGCCAGCTTCGCCAACCGCGGGAATGTTCCACCAAACGCGACCCCCGGCAATGAAGTCGGCGTATCGCCCGTGATGCTGCGAATCTCGTGCGGTGCATCCGGCTTCGGGTCAAATGTTTCAAATTGGGTGGGACCACCCTGCAGATTGAGAACCACCACTGAGCTGTTACGTAACGATTTCCCAATGGAAGTCCCCTGCGCGGCCAGCAGACCCGGCAATGTCAGACCTCCCACCGTTGCGGCGCCAATTCGAAGCAACTCGCGTCGCGAACATCCATCCACCACACTTAACATTCAGTCACTCCACAAGTATCACGTGAAGACCGAACTAGTCTAACAGTCAACCGGACCGTTTGCGAGAGCCAGACGGGTCCTGATGTGAGCTTCTGAACTGTCGCCACGATTAATGGAGAGATTGCACAGCAAAAGCGTGCGAACAAAAAATTGTCTTCGCAGAGACAGCATCGCGTATCGTTCGACCACATCATAGGGCTGGATTGATTCTACAGCAGGTCATCGGCAGGCCCGGGTTTGACCGAGCAAGACATTTCGATTTCCTGTCGTCAGAATTCGGACGCTATCTCTTAATTCAATTCGCAACGCACTGCGAATGATCGGGCATCTGTGTCGGCGGACAGTGCAATCCACTGCTGCAGATAACACTGGTGTCTATCAAGAACGGTGCGGAATTCCGACGACGTGGCCAGGTTCTGCATTTCGCCAGGATCGCTCCCCATGTCGACCAGAGACTCACGAGCCTCTCCCTCCCGGTAGACGCAGTACTTGAATTGATTGCTGCGAAGCATGCGGCCGGTGTGATTCTCGGTCACAACATACTGACGCCAGGATTCGACCGTTTTTCCTTCAGCAATCGACTGCAGGCTCTTTCCCAACAGGCTTTCGGGAACATCGATCTCGGCATAGCTGCACAGCGTTGGCAGAATATCCAGCCCGCTTGACACCAGGTGGTCATCGACTCTGCCCGGAATGATGCGGCCTTTGTATCTCATGAGTAAGGGTACACGTACAGACTGTTCATAGAAACGGCCTTTCGAGGCCAGACGATGACAGGCATCCATGTCACCATGATCGCTGGTGAAGACGACCAGAGTTTTTTCGTCAAGTTGGTTTCGCTTCAATGCATTAAGAATTTGGCCGATGTGTTCGTCCACCTGCTCCGTTAAGCGACAATAGATCCACCGGTAAATCCGCCACTGATGCTCGTCATAAACCTTCCGCATCGTTCCGGCCGGCGTTACTGCAGTCGCTTTCGAGTAAAGATCTATCGCGTCCGGCTCAAGCTCCGGGATCCGAAAGTTTTCGGGCAGGGGTGCAATTGTTCAGCCGGGAGGCTCAAAGCCTGTTGATACAGATGTTCGACGCTGGACCTGCCCTGGGGTGATTTCCCCTTGTAAGCGCTGTACGCAAAACAAATGTCGTGAGGGTTAATAAACGAAGCGACCGCAAAGAATGGTCGCTCTCGTTTCCTCTTCAGAAACTCAATGCAGGCGACCGGCAACGCTTCACGCTGATCTCGAAAATATTCGTCATACCCGGCGTCAAGCAGACTCAGCTCGGGACACATATGCACTTTCCCGCCGTAGAAGGTGTCGTAACCGGCGCTCTTGATCAGCTTTCCGAGCGAATTCTGATCGACCTCAGAGGGCACAATCGCCTTCACTCCGTTGTTCAGCACACCTAACCGCCCAGCCATGACGCCGGTGGCCATGCTGATCCGACTGGGTACACAGACGGGATTAGAAACATAGGCATTGGCAAATCGAATTCCTTCTCGCGCCAGACTGTCCATAGCCGGAGTCTTCAGGTACTTGTTCCCGGTACAACTCATCATGTTGGCATGTTGCTGATCCGTAATGATCAACAGGATATCGGGCGGACGATTTTCCAGCGTCACGCTGTCGCCGGAACGTCGAACCGACGGGGCCAACCGGAGCGGCCCGGGCGACGCGCACATTGCAGGCAGACATACGCACATCACTACACCAGCAAGCCACGAATGACGAACTACTGAACAGATCACGAGCAACTCCTGTCGGAAAGTACGAACGGAGGAAATCCTGGTTTCGTGCGCTGGTGGAATGCTCTGAGAATACAGATACCGGTGCTAGTCACACGCAATGTGACAGATCAGTGCAGGCATGCAAACATCTCCGCGCAGGAAACGGCGTCGGACCGTACTCGCGGCAAGCAAATGCTCGACCGAAGCGGCACGCTCCACGGTCTGTCCGACGGCACGAGTTCGTCAGAGTGACTCCCTTCTTTGGGTCCTGATAATTGTCCGGTCGCCGCCGCAATTTAAAAATAGCCTGCTGTTCATCAGTCGGACGGCAGAAACGGACGCCTGAACAATTCCAGTGCTTTGTCAAAGCCAAAAAGTGGGGTTGAATCATTCCTTGAAAAAGGGGACGGGGACCTAAAATGTAAAGCACGCTTCGGGCCGTTCCGGTTTTTGATACTGCCTCGTTTCCTGGCCAACCCTAAAACTTAGTTCTGACAAAGCAACTTAGTTCTGACAAAGCACTAGCGACAGATGGCCTTTGACGCATGCCGACGAGTGAGCGTCACACCGTGCTCTTCCTTCGGGCTGCAACCTGTGAGATTCCCATTGGCGGTTTTCGTAATCCATTTGGGAAATACGGACAAACAAATGCTGCCGTCGTCGCAGATCACAAAGGCCTGACAAGGATGATCTATTTCTAACGCAACGCTGCTCGCCTGGCACAGCCCGTGCAAAAAATAGTGAACAACACGAATCGCCGGCTGGGACGAATGCCTACGAATGGATAGCTCGTTTGTCGACGGCCAGTGCCGCTTCTCGGACTGTTTCGGCCAGCGTAGGATGAGCGTGGCAACAGCGAGCGATGTCTTCGCTGCTGGCACCGAATTCCATGGCCACAGCGGCCTCAGCAATAAGTTCTCCCGCGTGGGCTCCAATAATGTGTACGCCCAGCACACGGTCGTTTTCTGCATCAGCAATGACCTTCACGAATCCCTCCATATGCCCGGAAGCTCGTGCTCGACCATTGGCCGCGAAGCTGAAGCGACCGACTCTGTATCCGTGCCCACGCTCCGTCAAATCATCTTCCGTCTCACCGACCGAGGCGATTTCCGGAGCGGTATAGATCACACCGGGAATATTCCCATAGTTGACGTGACCGTGACCGGTAGCTATTTTTTCCACGCACGCGATGCCTTCTTCCTCGGCCTTATGAGCCAGCATTGCTCCGCCAATGACGTCACCGATCGCGAATACGCCAGGGGCCGTCGTCCGGTACGCCGAGTTCACTCGAATGAATCCACGCTGGTCAGTCTCAATGCCAGCGTGATTCAGTCCCAGACGCTCCGTGCAGGGGCGACGCCCTACGGCAATCAGAACCCGGTCACATTCGATCGGGGCGTCGCTTTCGATTTCGACTCGACAGTTTGTTCCGTCCGCACTGACGTTCTGAACTTTCGTGCCCAGATGAAATTCCAGGCCCTGCTTTTGTAATATTTTTTGCGCCTCGTGAGCGATTTGCGAATCCGTACCAGGCAGAATCCGAGGAAGATATTCCAGTACGCTGACCTGTGCCCCCAGCCTGCGCCAGACCGTGCCCAGCTCAAGCCCGATGACTCCCGCACCGATTACCACCAGATGATCGGGCACATCCGGCCATGACAGTGCTTCTGTGCTGGTGCCAATCCTGTCACCATCGGGCTCCATGCCCGGAAACGAAGCAGCCACACTGCCAGTGGCAATCAGGATGTGTTTCCCATCAAATTGTGTCGTCCCGGACGGCCCCGCCACCTCAACTTTGCCGTCGCCAAGCAACCGGCCGTGTCCGAAATGTCGATCAATTCTGTGCTTCTTCAGCAGGCTCTGGATGCCGCCGTCCAGTTGGGCGACCACACCGTCCTTATGAGCCATCATCTTCGGCAAATCGACCGAGACATCGCTGGCAATGATGCCACGCTCAGAAAAATCGTGCCGTGACTTTTCAAACAGATCGGTCGTTTCCAGCAATGCCTTGCTGGGAATACAGCCGACGCGCAGGCAGGTACCGCCGAGCCTTTCTTCACGCTCAACAACAGCAGCCTTCATGCCCAGTTGGGCCGCGCGAATTGCAGCCACGTAACCGCCGGGACCGGCGCCGATAACGATAAGATCGTAGGGGTCAGACATATGTCTCAGTCAAACTTCCAATATCAACCGCGCCGGATCTTCAATTACGTCTTTGATGCGATTTAGAAACGACACGGCTTCTTTCCCATCGACCACACGGTGATCGTACGTCAGAGCCACATACATCATCGGGCGAATCACCACCTCACCGTTCACGGCCACTGGCCTGTCAACAATGCCGTGCATACCCAGCACGCCGCTTTGCGGCGGATTGACAATCGGAGTGGACAGCAGCGAACCGTAAACACCTCCGTTAGTCACCGTAAATGTGCCCCCTTCGAGTTCCTTCAGACCGATCTGGTTGGCCTGAGCTCGCGCACCAAAGTCGCGGATTGCCTGCTCAATTTCGGCAAAGCTCATACTTTCCGCGTTACGCAACACGGGAACAACAAGCCCCTTGCCACCGCCGACAGCAACGCCCACATCACAGTAGTTGTGATAGACCAGCTTGTCACCGTCCAGTTGCGCGTTGATTGCAGGAAACTGCTGCAACCCGTCCACGATCGCTCGTACGAAGAACGACATAAACCCCAGCTTCGTACCGTATCTTTTTTCGAACGTATCTTTGTAATTCTGCCGCAGCTCTTTCACAGCCAGCATGTCAATTTCATTGAAGGTTGTCAGTAATGCGGCAGTCTGCTGAGCACTCACGAGACGATTTGCGATCGTTTGCCGAATCGGACTCATCGGCACCGACTTCTTTTCTCGAGGACCGCCATTGCGCGCAGTACTTGCGCCGGCCAGGTGACGAGCCACATCTTCCTTCAGGACCCGCCCCCCCGGTCCGCTGCCGCTGACCGATCTACTAGCCACGCTGTTTTCTTTCATCATTCGTTCTGCGGCCGGCATGACGTGCCCACTGTCCGCCGAAGAGGACGGGGGGGCTGACGGAGAAGACGACGCGACCGGAGGAGGCGCCGCAGCAGGGGCCTGCGACGCTGTCATGAAACCGATGACTTCACCAACCGCGGCTGTTTCGCCGGCCACTTTCAGTACACGAGTAATCGTCCCGTCGACAGGTGCAGGAACATCGAATGTTGCTTTGTCGGTTTCCAGGCCGACGACATTGGCGTCCATCGCGGCGAAAGCGCCTTCACCGATGTACCACTCACCAATGAAGACCTCAGAGATGGATTCTCCTACCGCCGGGACTTCGATTTCGATTTCGTTACTCATGCGATTTCCAAAGCCTGTTTCAAAATGGCCTGTTGTTCAATCTTGTGACTTCTGCTGGAACCGGTTGCGGGACTCGCTGATTCGTCACGTGTGACTCCCGTGAGAACGTGCGAGCCAAAGACGGAATCGCCAAAACGAATGCGAATCGCCGGCCACGCACCCATATTTCGAGGCTCTTCCTGAACCCAGAACACCGGGACGTTCTTTCCATACACCGACAGTTCGTGTTGCAGTTCTGCTTCCGGGAATGGATACAACTGCTCCAGCCTGAGAATGGCCACATCATCCCGACCGGATTCCTTCCGCACGCTTTCCAGCTCATAGTAGATTTTTCCACTGCACAGCAGAATTCGCTTCACGCCGGGCGGATCAACACCCGCCTCGTCCGCCAACACTTCATGAAACCGGCCCCCCGTAAAGTCTGAGACCGGTGATACGGCATCCTTGTGTCGCAGCAGACTCTTGGGAGTCATCACAATCAGCGGCTTTTTCCATTGTCGCAGCGTTTGTCGACGCAGCAGATGAAAATGCTGCGCCGGAGTTGTCGGCACGGCAATCTGCATGTTGTCTTCCGCCGCCAGAGTCAAAAACCGTTCAAGTCGAGCACTCGAGTGTTCGGGACCCTGCCCTTCGAACCCATGCGGCAACAGCATCACCAGTCCACTCAGCCGCTTCCATTTATCTTCGGCACTGGAAATGAACTGATCAATGATGACCTGAGCAACGTTGACGAAGTCACCGAACTGAGCCTCCCAGATCGTGAGTCCGCGCGGGCAGTCCAGACTGTAACCATACTCGAATCCCAGCACGCCGATCTCCGATAACGGGCTGTTGTAGAGTTCAACCTGTTCCGAACTTGCTGCGAGATCCAGCAGGCCGATCCAGATTTGTCCGTTTTGTGCGTCGTGCAGTGCCGCATGGCGGTGACTGAAGGTGCCGCGACGAACATCCTGACCGCTGAATCGCAGCTGCCTTCCATCGGCAACGACGGACCCCAGCGCCGCCAGTTCCGCCATGCCCCAATCGAAAGGCAGATCACCAGTCCCCATCTGAAGGCGCCGCTGCAGAATTCGCACCAGTCGACTGTGCGGTGTAAATCCCGTCGGTGGAGTACACAGCGTAGTGACGAGTCGCTCTAACTCTGCCGCACTGACAGTTGTATCCACCGTATCCGCATCAGCTACGGGACCGCCAAAGAAATCTTTCCACGAACCGCCGCCGCTGTCGGTGAGAAAACTGAACTTCTCCTGTCGAGCTTCCTCAAGCTCGTCTTCCAGGATTTTTGCACGTCGCGCAACAATTTCGTCGGCATCGTCACGAGTCAACTCGCCCAGCGAAAGTGTGCTTTCCAGATAGCTTTCGAATACGGTTTTCTGCTGTCGAATCCGCTTATACATTGTCGGCTGAGTGAATGCGGGTTCGTCACCTTCGTTGTGTCCCCGCCGACGAAAACAATACATATCAACAATCACGTCACGTTGAAACTTTTCCCGGAAGTCCATGGCCAGCTGCACGACCTGTGCCACCGCTTCCGGGTCTTCTCCATTGACATGGAAAATAGGAATCTGCAGCATGCGGGCAACATCCGTAGCGTAGGTACAGGATCGCGCTTCCGACGGCGACGTCGTGAAACCAATCTGGTTGTTGACGATAATGTGCAGAGTCCCGCCCGTGCAGTAACCGCTCAATTCACTGAGATTCAGCGTCTCCTGAGCAACGCCTTCGCCAGCGAACGCCGCGTCACCGTGAATCAGGATGCCCAGAGCACGACGACGTTCAAAATCCTCAAGATGATCCTGCTTGGCGCGCAGCCGCCCCAGAGCCACCGGATTGACAAATTCAAGGTGGCTGGGATTGAAGCACAGTGTCAGATGCACGTCCTGACCGGCCGTCGTCGTCCAGTCAGAACTGTAGCCGAGATGATACTTTACATCGCCACGGCCCATCTGATGTTCCGGGTCACGATCCTCGAACTCGCGGAAGATTCGACTCGGCCGCTTGCCCATGATATTGGCGAGCACGTTCAGTCGGCCTCGGTGAGCCATTCCCATCACGACCTGGCTGATTCCCTGAGCACCTGCCCGTTCAATGGCCAGGTCCAGCAACGGAATCAGACTTTCAGCGCCTTCCAGTGAGAAACTTTTTGCACCGACGTATTTTTTCTGCACGAATTCTTCGAACATCACCGCGTCGCTGAGTCGCGTCAGAATACGAATTTGTTCTTCACGAGAAAGCCGCAGACGATTGCCTGTTCGTTCCATACGATCACGCAGCCATGACCGCACCTGCAGGCTGTCGATGTGCATGAACTGCACACCAATCGACCGGCAGTAGGTCATCTGCAGCCACTTCAGCATCTCACCCAGAGTTCGGCACTCGGCCCCGCCGAACCACTGAGTGGAAAATTCCATGCTCATGTGTTCTTCAGTGAAGCCGTAGAAGGCCGGATCGAGTTCCGGTGGCTCCGGACGTCTGGCCTGCAGCGGGTCGATCTGAGAAACAATGTGACCACGAACGCGATAGTTTCTGATCAACTGGTCCAGGCGTTCCTGCAGAATGGCAGTTTCAGAACTTGCCGTATCGGCAGCAGACGTCCCCTGACGATGAAAAATACTGTCACGCTGAAACGGAGACTCCAGCAACGCGGGCGTAACGTCTTCGTGCCCCGCATGGATCTCATCAAAATACTCCCTCCAGTCCGGCGACACCGAGTTGCGGTCCTGCAGATACACCGAGTATTGCTGTTCGATGAAGGCCAGACTCTGAGTACTCAGCTGTGAAACCGAACCACGGGGTTTCCCATTGGGCGCAGGTTCATTCGGACTATCCAGAAACGCAGGAGCAGCCGCAGACTGATGAGACGAAGGACACATTTTTCTGATTACGACCCATTCATTCCAAAATGCAGCAGAATACGTACGTTTCGTGTCCGGTTCCTGCGGAAAGCGTCGAACTGAGTCGTGCCCCGGCTGGCGAAAAACTCGCGTCGCACAAACAGTGTCGCACATCGCCTTTGCCAGCTGCGGCGGGTGCAATCCAGAAATTCCCGGTCATTCCTCGGACACCCAATGTCGTCCGGGGCGATTTCTGAATGAAAGACACACTATACTGAATAGCAAGTTCCGGAGACGTCGCACTGAGTATATTTACCGTGATTGCGTCAAGGTGGCCGGAGCACTCTGCGACTCAGTCGGGCAAGTCAACTTTCAACGCTCCTCCGTCCCCATATCCACTCAAACAGCCATAGCCATGCCTGCGTCCGCCCACACCCACGCCAATATTGGCATCCTGACCGTTTCTGACCGAGCCAGTCGAGGCCAATATGAAGACCGTGGGGGCCCCGCCATTCAGGAATACCTCTCACAAGTCCTGTGCAGCGAATGGGTTGGCAAGCCAATCATCATTGGCGACGAACAGCCGGAAATCGAAGCCGCCATCAAACAACTGGCTGACGACGAAGGGTGTTGCCTGATTGTCACGACGGGAGGCACTGGCCCCGCAGCTCGCGACGTGACTCCGGAAGCAACAGAATCGGTCTGTGAAAAAATCATGCCCGGTTTCGGCGAGCTCATGCGCAAGGTTTCGCTGGAAAAAGTTCCGACGGCGATTCTGTCACGACAGACTGCTGGTATCCTGGGCGGCTCACTGATCGTCAATCTTCCGGGGCAACCGAAAGCCATCGCCGAATGCTTGGACGCCGTCTTCCCCGCCATCCCGTACTGTATCGATCTGATTGGCGGCCCATTTCTTGAAACAAACGAACAACGAATCGTGGCGTTCAGGCCAAAAAAGAAGAAGTAGCCTTGTCGTTACGGCTATCCGCCAACTGCCGACGCGATCTGCCTCCGAACCTGTGCGACCAATTCAGAGGAAGGGAACGGTTGCTGCAGAAACCCGGTCTGGAACGTTTCCGGGAAAAATTCAGCAATCGTATCGCTGGTGTATCCGCTCATGTACAGAATCGTCAGGTTCGGCTTTTGGCTGCAGAGCCTGCTTGCCAATTCCTGACCGTTCATTGATGGCATCACGACATCCGTAACCGGCACGTAAATTTCATCTCGATGCCGATCAAAACAGTGCCGAGCTTCTTCAGCATCTGCAGCTGCAATAACGGCGCAACCGTCTGCTTCTGGAATCTTTTGCAACAGACTTCGAACAGCGGCTGCATCTTCAACCAGCAGAATGGTCTCTGCGCCGCCAGCGCCATGGGGAATTGACAACGGAGCAGAGGTTGGCATCTTCTCGTCGCTCGCCGGACAAGAGATGCTGATCGCAGTGCCGTACCCTCCTTCACTCTCGACGGACACAAAGCCTTCATTCTGCAGGATGAAATACTGAGCGACGGCATGCCGTTGTCTGATGTTGCTGTACACACGTAGTTTCCTTCCGGTAGTTCCGGCCGCAGCACTTGCTCGGCAGGACTTCCGTCCTCATCAGAATTTCACCACCGTTTATGCACGCATCACGCGCGTTCAGCACGATGTTCATGATCGCCTGATCCAGCTGACTTCGATTAATCCTGATGAGCGGCAGCTCTGATGCCGGATTCGTATCAAGCGTCGCTTGTTCTGCGACCAATCGCTGAAGCAGGCTGCACGATGCCTGCAGCACTTCGTTGACAGTCACAACTTCAGGGCCGACCGCAGATCGTCGCCACTCATCTGACTGAGCAAGATCCAATGATCGTCAGCAGGCTGTTGAAGTCGTGAGCGATGCTACCTGCCAGCTGACCAACGGTGTCCATTTCCTGAGCATGCTGCCATTGTTCGACATGCATACCACGCTGTTTCATATCCTCTGCAGCACCGACGGTTCTCGATTGTGCGCAGTCTGCCCGTGCGGAGCTTCAATAAGACGTTGACCGACGTCATTGTCCTGGTGTCGGTCAACGACGATGTGAAGAGTGAACGCCAGGCAGGGTATTTGTGTTTTCCTGGAAGTACCGTTCCACGGACCGAACCGTCCGCCACGCAGAATTCTGTGGTAACGCAAAAGTTGCAGAACGCTGCGAACACGAACCAATCGCCACGCGAAATGTATGACGGTGCGCAGGGTGAACAAGAGCAATCAACGCCTCGAACGACTCAGTCGAGTCCTCCCGCGAGATTCACGGAATCTCACAGGCTTCGTGCAGTCCGGTCAGGCCTCCTGTTTGCAGATCCATCTGCAGCACACCTATTCCTGACAACTTGTGTGTGACTTTCAATAGCTGCTGTTGTCGCTGGAGTGCATCGCTGAGCCACCGAACATCGCCGTCGGAATGCGCGACTGTCGGACGGTCGACACCAGAGTGTCTCTCGGCAGCATCGTGTGGCATTCCCCGGCCTCTCTGCTGCCTCAAGCGAACGTGATGTGGCATATGCAGCATGGTCAACTGTGCAACAAGTGAAACGGCCGACGATGACGCATCCCGTCAGTTCTCCTGACAATGCAGCCTGAGCAGATACGGCACGCTTAAACTTCCACGAATTTGGGGGGGGGGGGAGGCCGGTCCCCGAATCAGCACGCCGCCCCCGCCCCCGCCGCCGAATGCCGTCTGCAGGAACGTTCAAATGACTTCGAAATCTGACACTGAGTCCCGATGAGTTGCCCGGAAAGCACAAATGTGGCTCAAACTACAGCCCTCAATTGTGGTATTGCTCACAATTCGTGGTCTTATAGCCCGAAAATTCTGTGCTTTCTCACATTTGTTGATTTGGCGTTTTTTCCTATCTGCCCAATCCACGTTGCGAAACGACGGCTGTTCCGGATATGCTCTACCCTGTGCGTTGACGCAATTTCTTTTGACCACTCGTGGAATTCAAAACTATGAAAAAACCAGTGATGACTTTGTTCGCTGCCTGTCTGACATTAGCGTGCGTGGCGGGCACTTTTGCGGACGAGAAGCCGGTAAAGAAACAGGCAAAGAAACAAGTCGTAACAGTCAAGTGCCCGGTGGCCGGTAAAGAAATCAAGATCGCAGATGCGAAGACAGTATCGTACCGCAAAGCGAACGTTTATGTTTGCTGTGACAACTGCAAAGGCAAGATGGAAAAGGATGCGACCGCATTCGCCACCAAGGCCAATCATCAGCTGGTCCGCACGAAACAGTACCGTCAGACCAAATGTCCATTATCCGGCGGTCCAATTGACAAAGAGCAGAAAGTAAAAGTCGCCGGCCAGTTCGTGAAATTCTGCTGCGAAAAATGTCAGGGTAAGGTGGCAGCAGCCAAGGGCGACGCACAGCTTGCAATGGTCTTCGCCGATGCGGCCTTCGACAAAGGCTTCCAGGCTGTTAAGAAAAAGAAAAAGAAAAATAACTAATCGATGAACATCGGCAGTAATTGATCAAAGGGCGTTCGTCATGCGAACGCCCTTTTTCATGCGCCATTACCCGCCAGGCCGCGATGGTTGACGATCACGTCACAACCGGCCCACGCTCTTCAAGGAGATATCGCGGGCGGCCGGAGTTGTCGTTAAACGTCATCGCAGGGTCGATACCGAGGTGCTGATAAACCGTGGCCAGAACATTCTCGGGGCGATAAGGAATGGATGCAGGACTCGCTCCAACGGCATCAGAAGAGCCAATGACCTGCCCCGTATTCAGATTCCCGCCCGCAAGCATGACCGACATGACTCGGCCCCAGTGGTCTCGCCCCGCGTCTTTGTTGATACGCGGGGTACGACCGAACTCACCCATTGCAACGACCATCACTCGATCGGCCATACCTCGTTCGTGCAGGTCCGTGATAAGGGCAGCGACGCCCTGATCGTAAGCCGGGCCTTTGGCGTCCATGCGTCCCTTGATATCCTTGTGATCGTCCCAGCTTCCAAGCGTGTTGACTCGTACTGAAACGAACTTCACACCGCTCTCAACAAGTCGGCGCGCCAGCAAAACATTTTGCCCGAGTGAACTCGCGCCGTAGCGGTTTCGAATTGCTTCCGGTTCAGCCGCAATATCGAAGGCGACTCGCGCCTTGTCGCCGGTTACCATCTCGAATGCCTGACGCGTATAAGCGTCCTGCGCGTCGGCGACTCCCCGTGTATCAATCACACGTCGAGCCTGGTCGAATCCCTGCAATAATGCTCGGCGGTCACCGAGGCGTTCCTGCGTCATGCCGCCAATTAATGTCAGGTTGGCAACGACAAACGGTTTTGTATCAGCACTCTTAACGGTTTCAAACGGGCTGAAGCCCTTGCCGATCCACGCTGCCCGACCATAACGCATGCTGTTGGGGATCGACACAAAGGGCGGCAGACCCGGCTGATTGGCTCCACAAACTCTCGCCGCGACCGATCCGATACACGGCATGTCGTTTTCGCGACTCTGGCGATCCCGCAGATAGTAGCCGGTCTGAGTCAGGTGTGCGCTTGTCTGATGACTGCCGGAATCGTGGTGAACGGCTCGCAGAATGACGAGCTTGTCCATGATCTTCGCCTGTTCGGTCATCAGTTCTGAAAACCGCACATCGGGAACGTTGGTCCCAACGGTACCGAACGGGCCTCGGTATTCGGCGGGCGCATCCGGCTTTGGATCGTAAGTTTCGTGCTGAGTCGGACCGCCGGCCAGCTCAAGAAAAATGACCGCCGTATCTTTTTCAACGGCGCCAACCGCAGCTTCTGCCCGCAGGCGCAGCAAGTGCGGCAGCGAAAGTCCCGCCAGCCCGGTCAAACCAGCCTTTACGAAACCTCGACGACTAAATCCATCGCAAAAATCAGACTTCATGAACTGCTTCCTGTTCTGTGCAGGAACATTGGGCGTCCGAACTTCCACACGCCAACGGCTTCAGATGCCACACCTGAGCGCGGACGAAGCAACCTACGAAATCAAATCATCGATCACACCGGTTGAGTCCTGAAACCCGGAGCCAATATTGGTCCCCGCGCAATCGAGCATGGTGTGCCACACTCGCGACAACGGCGTCTTTGCCGGCAGCCGTAAGTGCCCCCGATGAACGATACCAGCAGCCTTGCCTCCGAACAAACATGTCGGCAGTCGATCCCTGGAATGACCAATCCCCATACCGCTGGAAAAGCCAAGCAGTGTGTGGTCCAGCAGGTTCGACCCGTCCGGCTGCCTGAACGACTTTAGCCGATCGATGAAGTAATTCCAGTGAGACAGGTAGATGCGATCGACCTTCGCCAGCTCAGCGAGATTTTTGGGATCGTTCCCATGATGCGTGAGTTCATGAAAGCCCTTTGAAACGCCGAATTCCGCGAACGTGCCGCCGGAACTCTCCTGACGCACGACGTAACTGATCACTCGCGTAGAATCCGTTTCGTACGCCAGTGCGATCAGGTCGTACATCATTTTCGCATACCTGTCGTAGACAAACTGCCCCGCAGGCATGTGGACCTGATAGCTTTCCGAAAAGTCACTCATGCCGTTTGTGGCGACCGCCGGTTTCGGCTTTACGCTCCACTCGACATCACGTTCGAGCTGTTTTTCCACTTCACGAACACTGGTAAAATATTCGTCCAGCTTGACGTTGTCCTGCTTACTAACCTTCCGGGCCAGACGCATGGCGTCTTCCATGACCACGTCCAGAATGCTGCGCCGCTCACGGAACCCTTTCTGCCGAAGCTCCCGTTCTGCCGGGCCATCCACTTTAAACAGCCGATTGAACATTACGTGCGGATCGTTTTCGGACGCCAGTGGAACACCGTTGCGATTCCAGGACAGTGTTCGCAGATTGCTGCCAAATCCTGTGCCACGCTGGACACACATCTGCAGCGAAGGAAATCTGGTTTCACGGCCAAGTTGTTCTGCGGCGACCTGGTCCATCGAAACCGAATTGCTGATCGAGCCGCCGTCTTTGGCTTTGACGCCCGTTGAAAACGTGTAGTCACCATCGTGGCCGCCACCATGTTCAAGATAGGTTCCGGAAAACACAGTAAAGTCGTCTCTGTGTTTTTCGACCACTTTCAATGTGGGCGATACAGTGTAGTTCCGGCCTTCGTTCTGCGGTTCAAACTCCCGCATGTTCATTCCGGTGCCGAAGTAAAAGAGACCGAGTCGTTTCGGCATCGCAGCAGTGGTTGTGATGCCGGACGTCGTCTGTGGCAGCATGGCCTCCAGCAGCGGCAGAGCCATCGTCGCTCCAGCACCGCGGAGAACGGTGCGGCGGGGGAGTGCGGTTGCATGAGTGTTCGGCATGTTGAATCCTGATCCACGGGTTATTGCTGTGCCCGGCCACAACGGGCCAGGTGGGCCACAATAACACATCCGATCATTCTACTTCGACAAAAACTCGTCTGAAAGTACAATCGCTTCGATCAGACTCTGGAGCGTATTTCCATTGGTTTTCATTTGCTGCACAAAGCCGTCAATCGTCCCACGATCGATCGGTTCGACGATCCGTCCCAGAGCGTACGTAAACATCTTCTCGCTGAGACCTCGAAGAAATCGGTCGCTCTGAGAGCGCAGAGCTGATCGAAACCCTTCGATGTTTTCAAAGTGCATCCCGTTCGGCAATGTACCAGAGGCGTCGATAATCGCATCATCCGGCCACCAGCCTCGTTCGCCATCCTGCTTCTTGCGCCATTGACTGACCACATTAAAATTCTCCAGTGCCAGACCATAAGGATCGATTGTTCGGTGACAACTGGCACACGCAGGAATCGTCCGATGAAGATCCAGCCGCTGTCGCACAGTCAGGTTCTCTCCCTGTACGTTGGGCTCAACTTCACCCACATTCGGTGGCGGCGGTTTCGGCGGATCGTTGAACAGGACCTCCAGAATATACTTTCCGCGTTCCACCGGCTTGGTGCGATTACCGTCGCTGCCCCACTTGTGAACTGCGGCCATCGTCGTCAGACCTCCGCGTTTAAGTTCCCTGGGCAGATTGACTTTCACAAACTCGCTGCCGGTCACGCCGGGTATGCCGTAGTATCGGGCCAGTGGCTGATTAACCATGGTCCAGTCGCAATCAAGAAAACTCAGGACGTTGCCGTCCTCTGTCAGCAACTGTCGAAAAAACTCCACGGGTTCCGCATTAATCGCGTCATTGAGACCGACGTTCCGAGTACTGTAAAAATCGCGATACAGATTCCGATCAACAGCAAAGCGATCGAATTCGTCAACCTTCAACCACTGCCGCGCAAAACCATCAACCAGCGCTTCTGCCTTCTCATCCCGCAGCATCCGGCGCACATGTCGCAGCAGTGTGTCTGGCGATCCCAGCCGGCCGGAATCAGCTGCAGTGACTAGTTCTTCATCAGGGATAGAACTCCACAGGAAAAGACCGAGACGCAAAGCGATTTCGTGACCATGCAACGGACGTGGCCGGGACTCATCGAAAGCAACTGACAATTCGGGCAACGGTTCATTGACCAACAGAAAAGCAGGACTGCACAGCATCCCGACAATCCCGGACTTCACAGCATCAGGCAGGCTTTCGCCGTGCTGCAACTCACTGGTAACGACTCCGACAATCCGTTCAACTTCAGTTGCCGTAACAGGACGGCGAAATGCACGAGGCAGCAACCGATGAAATATTTCACGAACGTACTCGGTGTCAGCATTTGCTTCGTTCGCCCCGCGATGAAAGATTAACTCCGTACTTTTCGGGGGCCACTGTTCGTAGAGCGGCCCTTCCAGTTCGATCCAGTCAAAAAGTATCCGCGGCAGATGATCAGTGGTCCGTGTCTCGGGATTTTCACGCCCCTGATTGGGAAACCCCTGAGCTCCCATTTGAGCACGCAGACGTCCTGCCAGTCTTGCATCTCCCCCACTAATCGCTTCATCAGCAGCCTTGCGCAGGTCGGTGAAGTGATAGTTAACCCTGATAAAATCGGGACCATCCTCAAATCGAACGCCGATCTCCTGGTGACCCGGGACATCAAACGGCCGTTCGATTTCGAGGATTTCCGGTTTGTCCAGCGTTCCGGGCACTGTACCAAAGTAGATATCACCGTCGCCACCACGTGTAATCCGAATATAAAGCGCGTCGCGATCCTTCGAATCAGCCCCCAGTCGCAGTCGCAGCCGGTATCGACCGCGGACTGGAATCAATGAATCGTTCCACGGATGACGCAAAGACTCGTCCGTCCGCATCCCCTGCGACATCGTGACAATTCCGTCATCGGTGACGATGGTCGTTCGCGAGTGTTTGATGTATTCGATGCCGCCCGTGATCTCTTCAAACTGCATGCGGTTCCGTCGCGTCGGTACCGGAGGCGGTCCCGTCACAACGGCTTTGTCGGCAACGACGGAAGCAACCTCGAAATACTGCTGCATCAACGACGGATCGAGCAACAGCGCCTTGCTGACTTTGTCGAATCCACCCAGTGTCCCGTCCGGCGGCAACAGGTCAAGGGGGCCTTCGCCAGGCAGAAAATTGACGGACAGCAAGTCGCGAACGATATTGCCATATTCTGTGCGACTGAGTCTCCTCATCAGCACTCGCCCACCTGTCCCTTTTGCCATTGTGGCGGCGTGCCGAAGTTCACCGGCAATCCAGTCTGTGACGTCCGCAACCAGTTCCGGCCCGGGCTGCGACTCATCCTCCGGCGGCATTTCGCCCAGGTTCAGATTATCCATGACTTCGATCCACTTCGCGGCCGCTTGCGAATCGGTAAAGTCCGGGCGCAGCGTATCAAGACGAAGATCTGCCTCATGGGCGTCCGGACCGTGGCAGCTAATGCAGTGAGATTTGATCAAACCAGTAACGGCAGATGTGTAAGTCGCGACATCACGAGGTTCTTCGGCGCATGCCTTTGTCTGGACAAAGACGTCTGCGAAAACAACCAGAATGGCAGCACACTTCATCAAATCATTTACTCCCACTCGACGGTGTAGGCAATGACTTCGGTCTTCGGCATCAGTGCCTTCAACTCATTGATTTTTTCTTCTGTGATCCCCGTGTCGTTACGAGGCAGCCATAGCTCCTGCAGCCACGTCGCCTGCGCCATTTTTGCCAGCCCCTCGTCGGTGAGGGCGGCCGGAGGCCTGTGACCCCGATGTGCAAGTCGCAGCTTCTGAACACTCCGGGCCTGTGAAAGGTAATCAAACGCAACATCTGCAAGCCCCGCGGTGACTAATGAAAGATCCCGTAGTTGCGGAAGCCGTGCCAGTGGCCCAAGTCCACTGCCGGTTACCTGATCTGACACAACGGTCAACCTTTCCAGTCTGTTCACGCGACCCAATGCCTGCAGCCCCATATCGGTCATTGAATGGGATTGCAGTTTTAGTTCCGTAATCGAGAAAGCTCTCGACAATTCGGCCGCGCCGCGGTCCGTCAGACGATCGTTTCCGATATGCACGGAACGAATGCAAGGGATCTCAGCAATCGCTGCAGCGGCCGTGTCTCCAGCATTCGTTTCAGTCAGATAAAGTTCCTGCAGTCGCTGCAGGGTCGCCAGCGCCACGAAGTCCTCGTCGGCAAATCCGGCACAACGGTCGAGTCCAAGGCGACGAAGGTCAGATAACTGACCGACGACTTTCAGGGTACCAGCGGTGAGGAGATTCTGCCCGTCCAGAGTCAACGACGTCATTTGCGGAAATGCCGACAGCACTGCAGCGTGTTCGTCAGTGAACGTGGCCCTGCCGTTATACAACGGAGTACTGGTAAACGAATTCAAGGGACATTTAACGAAGTCACGCAGAAACATGCCGGTGGCCTGGTTCTCGCGTACTGACAGAGTCTCAAGTTGCCGGTTGTTTTTCAGCCGTGAAATCCCGACGTCCGTGAGACCACCGTTCGTCCCGAAACACTCGAATCCAACCAGCGAATCAAAGTCCGTCAGCGACACAAGATGCATGTCGTTGAGCGGTGCGGTTCGAGGAAACTTCAGCACCTGCAGTGACTGAAGTCGAGCCAAGACAGAAAGATCGACCACGTCCGGGTCAATCGCGCTTGAAAATTCAAGGACCTGCAGTCTGCGCAGACCTGAAATTGCATCCAGCCCCCCCTGCGAAAGCACGACGTCTCGCTTGCGCCACGAAATTCGCAATCGCTGCAAATCCGGAAGATGATGAAGACGCGTTAATGCGGACTCGTCAAATGTCTCTCCCTCAAAACGAACTTCAATGTCAAGCCCCCGTGATGAATACAGCTTTCCATCGGCAGCTTCGATGTGTCGGATCGCTGCCTGCTGAGCATCAAATTTTTGCCGGGCATTTGCCGGAGCGTTCGAACCAGCATCTCGCGCCAGGCGAAAGCCGACATAGCACGCCGCGTCCTGTCGATCCCAGTAACTTCGATTCGCGGAACGAGCAAATAGATCGCCGTTAAACCAGCTGCCACCTCGGATCGTGTGAAAGTCGTTGGCCGGTGTCTGGGGACGGTCCGAATTGACAGGATCGACAGCCACTTTGTTCGGTTGGTCGTATCGTGGACGTCGGTAGTCCTTGTAGATCGTGTCCAGCCAGAGATCTTCACACCATTCCCAGACGTTACCGTGCATATCTCTGAAGCCCCACGGATTCGCATCATAACTGCCAACTGGCGCCGTGAAAACGTGGCCGTCATCAGGATCGTTGTCCCAGTCAAGCAGCCATTGTCGTTCCGCCGCATGTTTACGATGTCGTTCCAGTTCAACGTTGCCCAGATTGCCGAATCGATGAACGACACCTTTCGCTTTATCACCAAACGAAAACCATGTTGTCGTTCCGGCTCGGCACGCGAATTCCCACTCTGCTTCAGTTGGCAGCCGGTATCGCACACCGTCTTTTTTACTCAGCCATTGGCAGAAAGCTTTTGCATCGGACCAGCTGACGCCGACCACAGGATGGCTGTCACTCTGCCTGAAACCGGGATTCTTCCAGCTGAATTTTGTCGCTCGCAGAAAATCATGCGACTGATAAAGAGGCTTATCTTCCGGGGTTGGTTCCCACCCCACCATCTGAGTATCGCCTCGTTCGGCTGATGTTTCATAACCCGTGTCGTCGACGAAGGTACGAAACTGCCCGACGGTCACCTCGGTTTCTGCCAGATAGAATGGCTCTGTAATCCATGTCACGTGAGCCGGATCTTCAGCGTTGCCATAAAACTGCCCCGTTGTTGACAGTGGAAAGCTCCGCTTAAGCACATTTTCACCGCCGGAGGTTCCCTGAACAAACCGACCACCTTCAAGCAGCCGGAACTGGTTGCCCATGGAATCCGACACTCGCTCCTGAGCAGTTCCTCCGGGCTCCAGGACAACGAGCGCCAGTGCGATGGAAATGGAACTAATCAGGCGTGTCATGTGAACTGCACTCGTCTCCGGGCGGAAAGCTGTTAACAATAACTTTCGTTTGCTTCAACACTCAATGATTCATTTCCGGCCTGGTTTCCGGCTTATCTTCAGACCAACTAACAGAAGTCTGCCTGCCGTTACATCGCATGACATCATGCGATAATGTCATGCACCACCCGTGTTTCGAACTGGTGCGTCAGACGCTCGCCTAACCCGTTGCGATTGAAAACGAGTTCTTCATGATGCAGGCCCAGCAAGTGCAGAATCGTGGCGTGCCAGTCCTGAATGCTCACTCGATTTTCCACAGACGCATAACCGATTTCGTCAGTACTTCCGTAGACCGATCCCGCTTTCGAACCGCCACCGGCCATCCATGATGTAAAGCCGTATGGCCCGTGGTCGCGCCCGGCCTTCTTGAGATCTCCCTGAGACATGGGCAAACGACCAAACTCCCCCCCCCAGACAACCAGCGTGGAATCCAGCAGACCTCGATCACGCAGATCTTTCACCAGGGCCGCGACCGGCTGGTCGGTAATATCACAGATGCTTTTCAGTGATGTTCGGATATTGCTGTGATTATCCCACGCCTGACCTCGAGGAAATAACTGCACAAATCGAACGCCACGTTCAATCAGGCGACGGGCCAGCAGACAGCGCTGCCCGAATTCGTCGGTGGACTTATGGCCGATCCCATACATTTTCTGAGTCGCTTCGGTCTCATCCGCCGTCGACAGCGCCTGAGTTGCTTCCAGCTGCATCCGCGCGGCCATTTCGTAATTACTGAGTCGTGCGTCGAGAACCCGCTGACCTGGGCGTGACTTTTTGTGAATGCGATCCAGTCGGCTGATCAGATCTCGTTTGGCGGCCGTGACCCCGGGCAATTCCTCGTAGTCCGGTTTCAGATTCAACACGGGCGAATCTCCGGCTCGCATGCGAGTCCCCTGATGGACAGGCGGCAGGTAGCCCGACATCCAGTTGCTCACACCGTTTGTCGGCAGCCTTCCGGCAGGATCGGCAAGGACCACGTAAGACGGCAGGTTTTGATTTTCCGAACCGAGTCCGTACGAAATCCACGACCCAAATGTCGGATGCCCAGGAAACGTCTGTCCTGAGACCAGCTTGAAAATGGCGGGTTCGTGATTGGAATGCACGTTATACATCGATCGAACGATACACAGTTCATCGACTTCGCCGGCGATGTGCGGCAGCACTTCTGAAACCCACGCTCCGGACGCTCCGTACTGCCTGAACTTCCACGGACTCTGCATGAGCTGACCACGACGATCATTTTCGAAAACAGCGGTTTGTGTCAGTTCGCGAGGCGGTTCCTGGCCGTCATATTTCTTCAGCGCCGGCTTGGGATCGAACAGATCGACCTGCGACGGGCCGCCCTGCATGCACAGATGAATGACAGCTTTCGCTTTCGGCGCAAAGTGTGTCTGCGCCGCGTCGAGACCGGAATCCAGCGATCGCCCATAGACATCGTCGCTCAGCAACGACGCCAATGCCGCCCCGAACATTCCATCGGTGGAATTGCCAAAGAAACTGCGACGCGTGGTATGTTGGTCAATCGACATAAAGCAAACTAGCGGAATTCAGCAGTCCGTGGCAGAAGCCGGCAAGGGCACTGGTTTTACTATCGTCACCTGCAGGAGATTCTAATTCTGACTCGCCAGCGCCCTCCACGCTCAATTCCTGGTTGATCCTGCCTATTGCGTAAAGTGACGCCTCTCGTTCTTCGTCCGAGGGCTGACGATTCAGTACCAATTCAAAGGCACGAGTCACCTGCCGAGTCTCATTGTCGCCGGCTTCGCTGCGGACTCGCGCCGAAAACGCCTGAGCCAGTTCAAAAACCATACGATTGTTCAACAGGTACAGTGACTGAGTCACGACCGTGGATGCCGTTCGTTCGGTACAGTTCGGTGTCATCTGAGGCAGATCAAAGGCTTCGAAAACCGTCGGCATTTCCTTTCGCCGCTGACGGACATAAACACTGCGACGCCATTTTCCGTCAACGGGCTTCGAAGTCACCAATCCGTCCTTGCGAACGTCCACAGCATCCGGTTCGCCGAACGGCGTTTCGTTCAAACGCGCGGCGACCAGCAACAGCGTATCCCGCACTTCTTCCGCACTCAGTCGGCGCATCGGCACGCGTGACAGCATCCGGTTATCCGGGTCCTGGGACCTGTGGACGTCGGTAATCGCTGAACTCTGCATCCAGACCGCAGACGTCATGATCCGGCTGTGCAGACGCTTGATGCTCCAGCCGTGTTCGACAAAGTCCACGGCCAGCCAGTCCAGCAGTTCCGGATGAGACGGAAGCGTCCCCAGTTGACCGAAGTTATCGACACTTTCGACAAGGCCTCGACCAAAATGCTGCTGCCAGACGCGATTCACAATAACTCGCGCTGTCAAAGGGTGATCATCTCTGGTCAGCCAGCGAGCAAAGGCCAGACGCCGCCCGGTCTTGGGTGTGGAATGATGTAACGCGACCGGCTGAAACGGGGTCCGACCATCCGTCAGCACCGATGGCACGCCCGGTCCCACCAGACTGCCCGGCTGAGTCTCGTCACCACGACGATACAGGAACGTGGGCGACGGTCGCCCACGATCCCAAAGTGCCCGAATTTTTGGTAACTGCTGCAGCTTCGCAGTCAACTGTGTTTGTTCAGCTCTCAGCTTTTCCTTCTGGTCGCCCGTGAGCACCTTCTGTTTCAGTTCGGCCGTAATCTCATCGATCCGTTGCTGCGCCTGCCTTTGCCTGTCTTTGATCGCTGCACGCTCATCCGGTCGAAGTACTTCCAGCAATCGCTGCTTTGAATTCTTCCATTGATTGTTGAAAGCATGCGGCGTCATCCAGTCGTATTCGTCGTATGCCCCCTTGAAGACCGCCACCATCCGATAATAATCGCGCTGCGGAATGGGGTCGTACTTGTGACTATGACAGCGGGCACAATTCATCGTAAGCCCCATCAAACTGCGCGACACAACGTCGATAGCGTCACTGATCACTTCCATGCGATCCGAAAACCGATTCACCGGATCAGCTGCTGTACCGTCCGGAACCATTCTCAGAAATCCCGTCGCTGTGAGCTTGCTGATTACCTCGTCGGTGACCGAGGACTCGTCGGCCCAATCCACCAGTTCGTCACCTGCCAGTTGTTCGACAAGGAATTCGCTGTACGGCTTATCATCGTTGAATGCCTTTATGACCCAGTCACGATACTTCCACGCAAACGGCCGCACAGAATCGGCGTTTCGTTTTCCTTCGGAATCCGAATAGCCTGCCATATCCAGCCAGAACCGTCCCCACTTCTCACCGTAACGAGGCGATTCCAGCAATTGATCGATCAATCGAGGCCAGGCCTCGCCGCTGTGATCTTCAGTAAACTCTTTGAGCAAAGTTTCACTCGCCGGCAGCCCCGTCAATGCAAATGCTGCGCGACGCGCCAGCGTTGTGCGGTCGGCTTCGTCGGAAAACGTCAACCCGGCAGCATTCAACTTCGCCAGCACGAATGCATCGATTTCAGTTCGAATTGCATCCGGGGCAACCGTCGGCGGTGGCGTTTTCTGAGGCGGGACGAATGACCAGAACTGTCGTTCGTCATCCGTCACAAGAGGATCCGGTTCATCAGTGGCAATATCTTCGATCAGGGGCAGATGTTTCGCGCCCGCAGCAATCCACTGTTGCAGTCGTTCTAACTCAGCCGGCGTCATGGGCTCGATGCCCGATTCACCAATGTCGGCCTTCGGCGGACACAGCTGTTCCACAACTCGCGTCACCATGAGACTTTCGTTCGGCTTGCCGGCAACAAACACAGTGCCGTTCTTACCACCTTGCAACATCAACGAAGGCTGGCGCAGGTCAACACCGCCCAACTGATACTCGGGACCGTGGCACATCACGCACCGGCGCAGCATCAGCGGAACGATGTCGGCATAAGTAACCGTTGCTGACTGATCAGACGCATGCCCCGTCCAATCGCTCCCGGATTCGATCCACTGCCGAATCACACTGACCTGTTCGGCAGTCATCGGTGGTTCATCTTCGGGGGGCATCGCACCGGAATGAACCATTTCAAAAAGCAGGCTGTCGTACGGAGCGCCAGCAACGACCGACGGTCCGGACTCGCCCCCTCGTTTCACAGAGACCAAATCAATCAGGCTCAAGTTCGCCTTTCGAGCCTTTGCCCCATGGCACTTGTCACAACGAGCCGCAAGAATCGGCCGAATATCGCGTTCAAACGTCAATTCCGAAGCACTCGTACTAACCTTGCTAAAGAAGAAAACGGCGACCACGCAACAGGATCGGAAAACCGCGTGCAGCAGGTGTATTGAATAGTGGGATCGTGTTGTGATGGTGTGGCACCACATTTGATCGAGACCTTCAGTCGGTGGGAAAAAAAGACTGGGGAGGCAGGTGGGGAGCATCAGTGTACCCGTTGACTCTACGAATCACATGTGAATTGCGGCGCTGTGAATTGCGGCGCTAAAACGTCGCAGCCGCGGTGGAATCGCTCGACATATCGGCACGGTCCGAACCCCCGACACCGAATACCGTCAGCGCGCACAAGAAAGCCGGACGTGGCATGGCGCCAGACCCGGCTTGATTTAAGCTCATACTGCCAGCAACTTTAGTCGTCGGATACGTAAGGCAGCAGACCGATAAAGCGAGCTCGCAGAATCGCAGTGCGGACTGCTCGCTGATAAATAGCCGAGGTACCCGTGCGTCGACGTGGTAAAATGCGGCCTTCCCGGTCGATGAGTGTTTTTAGCGTTCGCAGGTCTTTGTAGTCAACATAAACCGGACGAGGCACAACGCCCCCTGCGGTAAATGGGCACGTCATCGTCTTCTTTTTGAGACGTGCGCGGCGTTTTCTGAGCTTCTTTAGATCTGACTTCGAAATTGTGGCCATAAAACCAAGTTCGCCTTTTCTACTTCAAGCGAATGTGTGGAACGGGCTAAGTCCCCGTAAAGTCTGCCATGTAAATGAGTTAAGGCAAACCGCCCGATCGGACCGGTCATGAAATCTGACTGGCGGGGAATACGGAAGTTCCGCATTGTAATCGGACGAAACAGTTGAGCAACACAAACCTCAGTCACAGTTTTATACCATCTAAAATTGTTGGGGGATGGCCTCGGTCAGATTCAGGCTGCGGTTCGAAAACCCAAGGCGCACAGACGACGAGCACTCGAAAAATATCGGAAAGACGCTGGCGGCAAGCGAACAGTCCGGACAGCCACGAGACAACGAAATGAGTCCCATCAGTCCCGATCCGGCAGCCTATTTGCAGGGCTGCGAAGTCATTGACTGGCAAACACCGTCGGTGCTGCAACTCGCCAAATCCATGCGTAAGATGGCGCCGCTCCTTCGCCGTAGCCCAGCGCTGTTTTGACTGGATGCGCTACAATATCCGCCACAGCTCAGACTTTAAGCTGAATCCTGTCACATGCCGGGCACCAGATGTACTGAGGCACGGAACCGGATATTGCTACGCCAAGAGCCACCTGCTGTGTGCCCTGTTGCGGACGAATCAGATTTTGGCGGGGCTTTGCTCGCAGCAACTCAGCCTTGATGGAACTGGTCCGCCATACTGCCTGCATGGGATGACGGCCGTGTTGCTCTCCAACGTCGGCGGGTATCGATGTGACCCTCGCCGCAACCGCCACGACGTTGACGCTCAGTTTACGCCACCCATTGAACGTCTCGCATTGGAAACGACGTTGCAACAGGAATACGACCTGTCGGAGATTCACGTGCGACCGCTGACCGTTGTCGTCGATGCGCTGCACGGTCACGACACATGGCACGGATTGTTGGCAAATCTGCCCGACATGTCACCGGCTGGGTACCCTGCCGACGCCACACAGACAGTGCTCTGCGCGAATGCTATGGCCTCGAATTTGCATGGCGGGTAGTCTCCGCATTCGGTGCTACGGGCATCTACACGCGACGGCACAACAAATTCGTGGTCCTCAATTCCATTGATCTGTCCGGGAACTTTGTTGCGAAATGAGAAACACTAGGCGCAAAGCAAAATTCTGATTCAAGCCAGGTGTTCGCGTACACGAACCGATCAGAGACGATTCAGGAGAAGCACGGATGTTCAGCGTTCAGGAAGTTACCGGTGCAGAGCAACAGGTCGAATCCGTCGCCGCCAAAGCCAGCCGAGATGTTAGCGAGGCACTTCAGGGTTTGAAAGACGGCGACTTTCAGAGGGTCTGGCCGCTGCTGGAAGGTTTCGTCATGCCGGCCGTTCAGGTGTTGCTGCTGCTGATCGTTGCCTACATGGCGGCGAAGTTTATCTCACGAGTTGTCAGCACGCCCGTGCGAAAACGTGTCGATGAAACACTCGGCAGGTTCATTGGTAAGGTCGTCTACTACGCCATCATGATCAGCGTGCTGATCGCAGTCCTCGGCAAGTTCGGCTTTCAGGTCACAAGTTTCGCTGCAGTTCTGGCGTCCGCCGGCTTTGCTATCGGTCTGGCGTTTCAGGGAACACTCGGAAATTTTGCGGCGGGCATCATATTACTGGTATTCCGACCGTTTAAAGTCGGCGACGTCATCAACGCCGCCGGAATCACAGCTAAAGTCAACGAAATCGATTTGTTTTCCACCACCCTGGACACGCCCGATAATCGACGCATTATCGTGCCGAATACGGCCATCGCCGCCGGGACAATTGAGAACATTTCACATCACACAGAGCGTCGCGTCGAAGTCAAGGTAGGCTGCCATTACTCCGCCGACCTGAGCAGAACACGAGAAGTGCTCACCGTTGCAGCAGAAGCGCTAAAGAAAAAAATGATCGAAGGCGATGGACGCGGCTATCAGGTTGTTCTTGGAGACCTGGGTGATTCCGCTATCAGCTGGTCGGTGCGATTCTGGACAACAGCAGATGAGTTTTGGGGCGTCAAGGAAGAGCTGACCGAGTCCATCAAAAATCACCTTGATGAAGCGGGAATTGGGATTCCATATCCACAGATTGACGTGCATGTCAACAATGCCGCATAGGTGCGATTCATGGCTTTCGGTCTGTGATCACGGACTGGTGCCGGAACAGCCCCCGAAGCTTTGCGTGCGCAGATACCGTTTCGACGCCTAACGTGCTCACGAGCGGTACACCGTCATGACGTGACGTCCGGACTGGGACGACTTGTTCCATTCAGTTGCTTAGGGCTGCTGTTTTTCTGCAGCCACAGCATCAGAATGCAGCCGGAGACGAACAGACCGATACTCATCAGTTGAGAAAACGTGAGGCTCGTCCCCATGCGACCAGGTTCGTCGTCACGAATGACTTCCAGGGCAAACCGGTTGATGGGGTACAAAATCCAACCAAGTGACAACACGGCACCTTCGAACGGACGGCGTTTGAAGAACCACATCAGAAACCCGGCCAGAAGAAAGGCCAGAATGGAGCTGTAGATCTGAGTCGGGTGCAGTGCGATTGTGGCCGACATATCCGGCGTCAGAAACTCGGCCCCGCGGTGTGAGAGAACATTGTATGTCATGCTGTCTGGCGGAAACTGAACGGCCCACGGTAACGTGCACGCTCCGCCAAAACAGCATCCATACAGAAAACAGCCGATACGTCCGAAGCCCAGCCCCACAAACAAAGACGGCATAATGACGTCGCCCAGTTGAAGTGGCCGAATCCCATGGCGACGGCAGAACATCAGCAGGCCGACGACACCTCCAATGATGCCGCCATAAAAAACGATCCCGCCATCCCACAGTGCAATGGTGGCTTTCAGAATCTCCAAACCGCTTTTTCCAGCGAACACTCGGTGACCGTTCTGCAGCAGATAAACGATTCGCGCACCGATGATGCCTGGAATCATCAGCCACATGATCAAATCCCAGATCACGTCCGGACTCAGCCCAACCGTTTTCGCACATCGACTGGCCAGCAGTGTTGCTGTCGAGAACCCGACAAACAACATGAAACCATACCCGAAGACCGGAATTCCTGTTTGCGCAATGGGCAACCCTGCGACGGGGATCAGGGCGATGGCCGTTGGAATTGCTGCCCAGAAGAACAGCGATGAATAAACCTGCTTTGCATCACGTGTGACGCACCACAGCACACCGAGACTCATAGCGGCAATCATCAGCCACGCAGCGATCATCCAGCCGTATCCGACCAGCAGTTCATTGCCGACGGACTCAAGGTGCCATAGCTGGTCAAAGACAATTCGAAGAAGAACTTTTCGCATAATGTGTTGTCACGGGACGACAGATCGAAACGCGGGCCTTCCCGAATCGACAGATTGCGATCGCGACCCTGTCACTCGGACACCGCAACCACATCAACGTGTCGATTGGGGCTGGGCAGTACAACAGTTTAGCGAATGAGGGCGATTCAGCGAAATCGCAGTATCTGATTGTCAATGAGCCGCGTTTTTCCAACGCGGGCGGCAATCAGAGCCACTGCCCGTTCCGGCTGTTCGACAAGTGGTTCAAGCGTGTCGCAGTCAACCACGACAGCGTAGTCGGGCTCAACACCCTGCACGCCTGCCATCAGCTGCTGCATCCGGTCAGCAATCGCGTCCGGGGACTCGGAGCCCGCCTGGGTGAGATTCTGCGCCAGTGAGAGGGCACGAAACAGAATCTGAGAGCTTGCCCTGTCAGCGGGCGACAGGTGACGATTACGACTGCTCATCGCCAGGCCGTCGTCTTCGCGCACGATGGGGCAGGTGACGATTTCGACGCCCCAGTCCAGGTCACTCACCATACGTCGAATGATTAACTGCTGCTGATAGTCCTTTTGCCCAAAATACGCCTTATCCGGAACCGTGATGTTGAACAGCTTCGCAACCACGGTGGTCACACCATCAAAATGATCCGGACGATGACGTCCTTCCAGCTTCCGGGTCAGACTGGTCAGACTTACGATCGATTCTGCGCCCGAACCATACATCTGCGATGTTGCCGGAGTGAACACCAGGTCAACTCCCGCGTTCTCACATTTCTGCAGGTCCCGCTCAAGCGTACGCGGGTAACACTCAAAATCCTCATTCGGCCCGAACTGCAGGGGATTCACGAAGATCGAGACAATGACAAAATCGCATTCCCTGCGCGCGGCATCCATCAGACTGACGTGTCCCACGTGCAGCGCGCCCATCGTTGGCACAAGGCCTATTCGTCGACCGCCATATCGATGGCTCTGTACGGCGCTGCGAACTGACGATGGTAAGGCTTCAACCTGCATCCTGCCCAACTAAAAAGCGTACTTCGTGTTGCCGCGGTCAAAGTCAGCGTCGGTCAGCCGTACGTTCGTCCTGATATCACTGAAGGTGTAGTCTTCGACGAGAGGCGGTTTGTCGCCCGCTGCTTTGGCGAACCCGTATTGCTGTACTCGAACCGGAAGTCCAGTCGCATCATCAACCCACAGACGTGTTTTCTGAAAGCGAAACTGGCGTCGAGGCTTGGGGTGAGAACATTCAATCACTCGACACGTCATCTTGCCCAGCTGAGCGTCCTTATAGTACTTGACCTCGCTCTCCTTAAACTTGACTTCTTCCTGCCATTGCTTGATCACAGCATCGACCAGATTGCCAATGCCAGCCATCGTGATGGGATAACGGTTTTCGCTCATTGCCGTGGAATCAGAGGGCACAAGTTCCATCGTGCCAACCACACTCAGCAATCCGGCTTCATGGGCAAGCAGGTTGCCATTATTCTGACCTTCCACATACAGAACCTCGCGACCTTCGTGGGGGGTTTCAAAGTAGAGGTAAACACTGAATGGTCTGTGCCGAATCTTGATCTTGATCTTCTGCTTGACCAGACTGGTTCCGACGACCTCTTGCTTAAAGAAGACCGCTTCATAACTGGGAATTGCCTCAATCTTCTTCAGACAGGACTCCGCGTACCGAATGGCTGGCTGCAGCGGATGTTCTTTCTTGCTGGATTCGTCCGCCTGAACAACGCCTGCCAGAAGCAGAATCATCGTGACGAAGGCGGTGGAGTACTTAACACATTTCATGATGGTTCTCCGAAGCGTCGCGAGCGGCATGTGAAATGTCGCAATCAAAAAAAGTACTAGGGCGTTCCACTACACGAACAGTTGCAATGCACGTGCCCCGAATTGTCATGCATTTGCGATATTGTCGCGAGATGACAGCCGTCTTTATGTCACGTTTCGCCGTATTTTCACCTCGACGAAGGCGGCAGGGGGACTGAATCGCGTATGGCAAAACTGAGATTGTAGTGAAATTGACTTGTTCCTAGACTTCGGCAGAATCTGCTTCATTGGAGAAGGATCTCCCCAAATTGGTGTGGAAGTCGGAATGGAATCTTCACGCGGCGGACCGCTCACAACATTTATCATGATGCTGCCACTCATTGTGGTGCCGGCGATGGCAATGTTTAGGCCGTCCGGCCCCGAGGGCAGCCTTCTTAGTTCACTGCTTTCGGCCGATTCCAACGATTCGGCAGCTTCAGACTCGCCAGGCGATGACGCTGACATTGATGGTTTCTCCGAAAGTGACTTTGAAGCGGAATTCGCTGAGCTACTGGGTTCGGACACGGCAGATAGTGATATTGCCCCGGGAGGGGTTTCAGAAGAACCGACTTTCTCCTCGGAGCCTGAGCGCACTGAATTGCAGTCAGTTGCAGCACTACAACAAGCCACCCAGTCCACCCCACCCTCCAGTTCTTCCACTAACGCCGAATTCGAAGAACTAACCGTGCGGCTGCGGGTGCTTGGGGCCACTCGCACGCTGTGGTTTTATCCCGGCGACAGATCGGCGTTTGGCTTCGTGGCATTTTTTCCAGCCAGTCAGGGAAGTATCCGCTACCGATTTGAAGCGATTGCCACTTCGAAGAATGCCGCCGTACGGGACGTCATCCAACAGGCCAACGAATGGAAGTCATCGCAGAACCCTTAGTCGGCAAGGCATGACTCTCAGCAGGAGATCAGGTCCTCAGTTGGTCACGTCAGTCGCGAATCGCCCCCTGCTCTCCCAGGGCAACCTGACGCTGGCTGTTGTACACTGCTTTCTGTCGTCCATGAATTCATCCGTTACTGGCCCTATGACCAACCCTCTGTGCACACAAAAAATGCGTTACCCCAGTGGCTCTGCCTCATGGGATCAACTTCGACATGATCACCATCACCGCACCGGGCAGCAACTTCACGCTATTGGGTTTCTCTCAGGTCCGCTGTTTACGCTAAAGGACTCCATCGACGAGTCCGTTATTCTGGCAGACGGGCGGCTGATTCGGTCCAACCGTCTGGCGCGGCTGGAAGCGGTCCTGCTGATTTCGAGTGCAGCTGTAGCGGCTCGAAAACTGGTCCAGCAGGCCGGATTGGTCGACACTCAGGAAGTTAATCAGCTGGTTGACCTGTTGAACGAAAGTTATGACCTTACGGATTCTGCATTTCGAGTTGAGCGAACGGCCACTGGTTTTCTTCTGATGACGCGCCCTGCCCTGGTCAGCTGGCTGGATCGACTTCATCAGCGACAGTCGCAAATGCAGTTGTCTCAGCCAATGATGGAAACGCTGACGATCATCGCGTACCAGCAGCCCGTGACGCGGGCGAGCGTGGAATCCATTCGTGGTGTACAGTCATCAGAGATGATCCGTCAGCTGATTGACCGCAGCCTTGTGCAGGTTGGAGGCGAAGAGGACTCCCTTGGCAGGCCATTTCTGTACATCACGTCACTACAATTCCTCGACATGTTTGGCCTTGGCCGAGTCGAACATCTGCCGGACTACGACACAATCGGGGGTCAACGGGAGCCGACCGATCCAGCTTCTTCGGAAACTGATACGGCGAACGCGGGCGACAACGGTGATGTGACCATGCCGGTCCCGGAGATCCAGAGTCGCGCCGGGTAGAGACGCGGTAACAGCTGGAGCGACCGCAGACGCAGTGACGACGTCCGCGGCGATACGTCACTTTCCGATTGCACCACTCGCAAGTACCAGCTGTTCGCATATGACTCGTCGACGTCCGTCGTATTCACACGGGACGTGTGACACACGTCGGCAGTCAGACCTGAGTGGTATTCTGCGGCAGACCGGCAACCGGCCTGATCAGTTCGAACAACTCGTTATTGATGTCGCTGACAGAACGAAGTTCGTCGTCTGCGTTCAGGCTTTCCACGACGTGCCAGTCGTCTCGTTGTTCAGCAATGCTCAAATAACAGCGGCGGACACGTTCCAGGTAGGGCAAATTAGATTCCTGAATATCGGCTTCGTCATCGGTATAGTCACGTTCACCCTTGCGGCTGACCAGTTCCCGGCTCCACCTGGAACTTATGTCGATCAGTATGTTCAAGTCCGGCCGTGGCAGCCCGAACACAACGTGCTCCACATGGTCAATCCACGCAACCAGCTCTGACTGCTCCTGCCCATCCAGTTTGGCGGACTGGTGAGCCAGGTTGGAGCCGGTGAATCGGTCAAGGATAACAACGTCGTGATCATTAATCGCCTGCTGCAGCACCGGTCGGGACTCAAAGCGGTCGCCGGCATACAACACGGACGCCAACTGTGGATGAACCTGCTCCAGCGAACCAAAACGGCCGTTCAGGAAATCCCCGATAGCGCTGCCAAAAGTGGTTTCTGAATACCTGGGAAACTGCAGAACCGTGGCCCTGACGCCAGCGGCAACAAGTCGTTCAACCAATTGCTTCGACTGTGTGCCCTTGCCTGAACCGTCAATGCCTTCAATGGCGATAAGTGTAGTCATACTGCGATCTGTTTGTATCTAAATCCTGAGGACAGTGGATAGGACATTCTTAGGTTACGAATCGACTGCCGGTTGAACCATGGCCCCGGCAGGTCACGTTCGCCGGTGTTCGAAGCTCGGAGTCGTAGTAGCCCGATCAGCCAAATGGAAACAAACTTAGTGGGCTGCCTGTCGGGACGCCACCAACGGAGCAGATGTTATGCGACTCTCAATCTGCTCTGGCCTCTCAACACGAGACGCCTGAACACGTTCACGATTTGCCTCTTCCGCGACACACGGAATGAACGTGCCAAGATCGGCGTCAGTTCCGCGTACTTCAGTCGGAATGTACCATTGATCCGACCCTTTCACCCAGCCCGGGCGGTCGGCACACGTTCGCTCGGCCAGCACAATCTGTTCGGCACCGGACCCTATTCGACTGTGATAGAAATCCAGAGCAAGATCACGCTCCAAATCACTCAAAGCGCGAACACGATCCTTAATGACGTTGCCGGAAATTTGCCCGCTGAAGTCAGCGGCCGCCGTGCCGTCGCGACGACTGTAAGGGAAGACATGAACTTTCATGAAACGCGCAAGGCGACAGGTTTCCAGAGTCTCCTCGAACTCGGCATCTGTCTCACCGGGAAAACCGACGATCACATCCGTCGTGAATGCCGGATCGTCACCCAGCATATCCCGAATCTGTTCCAGTCGTTCGAGAAAACGGCCCACTCGATATCGCCGCCGCATGCGTTGTAACACCGTGTCCGAACCACTCTGCAAGGCCGGATGAAACTGAGGACAAAGGTGTTCGCAGTCGCCGGCCGCCTTAATGAAATCATCGTTAACTTCCACCGTTTCGATACTCGACAGTCGCATGCGCCAGTCGCCGGGAATCCGATCCAGCCGCCGAAACAGGTCCCACAACCGCTCGGGCCTGTCGCCAGGCATCAGGTTGTTGGTATCGATGCCGAAGTGGCCGACGTGAACTCCGCTGATCACAATTTCCCGGTAACCATTGTCCACCAGTCGGCGAACTTCCTCTTCTATGTCGCTCGGGCGACGGCTGCGCAGGCCCGGACGAACACTCGGAATGATGCAGTACGAACATTTCAGAATACAACCGTCCTGAATTTTGACGAATGCTCGGTGATGCCCTGCAAATTCACTGATACCTGCGGGCAGGTCGACGATGCCGAACCGACCGAGCACATCAGGCAGCTCGCGTTTGTCAGTCACAACCTCAATAACGTTGGGCAGTTCGCTGACGGCCTGAGGATCACGAGTCGCGTAACATCCCATCACGATCGTTTTGGTGCCGGGATTCTTTCGAGCAAGTTGCCGGATGGCCTGTCGGGATTTGCTGTCTCCGTTGTTGGTAACGGTGCAGGTGTTTACCACGCACAGATCGGCTGATTCGCCGTCCGGCGCTTCACGAAATCCGTTCTCGCGCAGAGCTTCACGCACCAGCTGGGTTTCATACTGGTTAACCTTGCAGCCGAGCGTGATCAGTCGGCAGGTTCGTTCCGGAGCATTCACGGCGCGTACTTTTCAGACAGAGGCAGTTCTGGAGTCGCAAATACTGATGTTCCGCGACCGACTCTGCAATTGTGGTTTCCATCAGATGCAGGATTTCCGTCACATTAGGAATGAATCAACAAAACAAAGCGGCCGATTGCACGGCTCTCAACGCCCCCACTTGAGAGCGGGCCTTGCCGCATGAGCACTCTGGCACCCACCGGGCGTCAAGCAGGTCCGCGAATTGCCGAGGCCGTACATGCAGAATGGAGTGTCAACTTGTCGTCCACAACAAAGTCGGTACAGTTTGGAGAGAATTCAGCATTACCGTGAGCTGCGTTTCGACAATGCTCAGATTTCTGAGGCCGCTGCGAGGAGAAACTGATGCCCAGGGCCGTTGCGAATGAAGACGAGCAACACCTCGCCATCCGGAACCTCTCGCCCCCGTGGTATGCGATTATTTTTGTAGTCCTGGTGTCGTCCTTATTTCTGGCATACTGGTGGACGACAGGAATACCTGCGGTCGTGCGAATCGCAAGTGGCCCTGCGAACGGCCGATATGCGGAGTTGGCAAATGGTCTGGCCGAGGAGCTTCGTGCGCGATTGATGCTTGAGGTTGACGTTATTACGACCGGCGGATCTCTGGAAAATCTGCAAAAACTGGAAACGAATCAGGTTCACTTCGCCCTATACCAGCCTGAAACGCGGGAAATCCTTGACGGAGCACGCACTTCCAGCGAAGACGGCGAATTAGCAGCATTTGTCAGCAATCTGTACCCTGAATTTCTGCTGCCCATCGCCCCAAGAAATTCGTCTGCAGAACTTGACCGTGTTGAGCATCGAATTTGGTGTTGTAACGATCGCCTCTCCGGTGACTTTGCGATGACAAAACTGCTGTTGCGCCACATAGGCAGCGATGACAGGACGATTGACATCGAAACGGTGCCCTACGCCGATCTACCTGAACAGATCGCTGCCGGCAATGTCGAAATCGGAATCATCTGCTGCGGGCTGCGCGCGCCTGTCGTGAAGGATTTACTGACGTCCTCCCTGGCAAGACTTGTCGACGTTCCGTTCGCAGATGCGTTGGCTCGTCGAAACACGTCATTGTCGCCCGACGTTGTTCCTGCCGGATACTTTCAGGTGTCCCCCGCGGTCCCGCCCAACGACTTTCACACCGTCTCTCTGCACGCTCAGCTTCTGGCTGGAAACAGCGCCCCGGTCGGTCTGGTGGAAGAAGTAACTCGGATCATTACGGACGCCCGCTTTCAGCGTCGGCACGGATTGAACGAGTTACTTGAGGAGGGAACAACATACGCAACCCAACGTCCGGAATTTGAACTGCATGCAGGTGCCTCGCACGTTTTCTACCCCGACCTGAAACCATTCATTAATCCGGATTTTGTGGAAGGGACCGAAGGTATTCGGTCGTTCCTGGTATCGCTGATCGCTGCAGTATGGCTACTGCGCCGCTGGTGGAGGAAACGCCTGATCCGCAGTCAGGAACATCGACTGGACCGCTACATCCATCAACTGCTTGAACTGGAACATCAGCAAATGGAAGTCGACGGCGAAGGTAACGCCGAAGAATCGAAGCGACTGCAGACAATGCTGGATGAGGTTACAATTCTGCGGCAGGAGGCCCTGTCCGAATTCACGGCGCACGAACTGAACGAAGACCGTGCTATCGACTGCTTTGTTCAAATGTGCCACGCACTGAGCGAAAAACTCAACGCAAAACTGACGCGACATTCGCTGAATGCGCTGCGTCGGGGCTTGTAACCGTCTTGAGAACGGCCGGGAGGAAAACTACTCCCTTCCGCGATAAGCGGCCCATGGCCTACACAATGCCGACCCCGCTGTGAACCCAGTGACGCAGCCGGCCGCCCTGTGTGAAAATTCACGCCGACAGCGTGGATTTTCCAAAAGACTACGTGTCGTCAGGACAAGTCAGTATTCTCGACGGGGCCCCGCTCTTATACATTTCAGGTGCAATTCCGACCCTCAGCAATTATGCACCGGTCAGCAGACAAGTTCTTCCAACGTCGCTCGAAGGATCGAAACAATGCGTCTTGCCGCTTTGTTGCTGTGCGAACTGATTGTCTGTGGGTGCGGCAACTTCGGTTTGTCATCATCCGTCAGCACGGACGACGTTACTGAACCGGTCACTTCGACAGTGACGGTTTCAGTTCCAAATCCCGTGGATTCGGAACTGCCGGACGACGGCTCTGTCCCGACCAGCGCCACAATCAGGGAAACGCCTCAGGAAGCAAACAACTCGGACCAGGTGACACGATTACTGGACCAAATCCAGCAACTGCGCATCGCGACGGCACCAACAGAACTTGAGCAGGCGAAGTCAGATCGTCGCAAGCGAAACCTGGACATTGCCCGAATGGCATCCCACGCCGTGCAGCTGACTGTTGCAGGCGAGTCAAAACAGGCTCAATTCAACAAAGCCGTTGGCCATCTTCTGGAAGCCAGGTTTCAGCTGGCGCTGAGCGGCCTCAAGGAAGACGTTGATCGGCTGTATGCTGACGTCCAGGCACTCAATGAACGTGATCCCATGTCAGAAGCCGCCGCCGAGGGTGTCTATTATCTGGCCAGATTCGCTCATACGAAGGCGCGTCTGGTCGGACATTCCAACTTGGTGTGGTTCGAGAACTTTTCACGGTGGGCGCGTGAATTTGCTGATCGATTCCCTCACCAGAAAGAGCGAACGGTGTTGCTGCTGTTTGGAGCCGGACGAAGTTGTGAAATGCACGCTGCCGTGTGCGAGGACGAAACTGGTGTTCAACGACTGATGGCCGAAGCCGAACTCTGCTACCGCATACTGGCCAGCCAGTTTGGTGAGACTTTGCAGGGGCATGAAGCGACTGCCGTGCTGAGGCGGATGGCACTGCCTGGCAGAAAAATATCCCAGTTCGCCGGGCCCACGCTGAGCGGCAAATACGTTGACTGCGAAAGTTTTCGGAACCAGGTCACGGTCATTTATTTCTGGGACAGCAAGAACACGGAATTTCAGCAGAACATGCTTCCGTTGTTGCGCCAAGCGAATGAAGTCTCCGCTAATCGACTGCGATTTGTCGGCGTCAATCTGGATGACGACGAGTCCCTCGCCAGATCATTTCAGCAGAATGAAAAGCTTCCGGGTGAACAGATTTTCTATGTGGAAGAGAATCAGCGTTCGTGGAACAGCCCGCTGGTTCGCTTTTGGGGAGTCTCAAGGTGTCCCAGCGTCTGGCTGGTTGGTCGCGAAGGCACAGTCAACGCCGTCGATGTTGGCGCCTCTCAGCTCGTGGAGCAGATGGGGAAACTGTTTGACTGACAGAACGGAGAGACCGTCCTTGCCGACGGTCTCCCATTCCATCAATTTGCAAGACCACCGACAGATATTCCGGATACTCTTTGAATTGTGGCAGGAAGCTCTTCTGGGCTCTGTCTGAGGCGTCAATTCCCGGAAAACATTGACGATATCGTCGCACCAGAGATCCCGGAAATGTTTTGTGAGGTTCGACACAGGCATCTCTTGGTGTACAAATCGCCATTACCTGTAAGATTGTTCACGCCACTTGGCGGGTCTGACAGCTAAATATCGATAGGGAGCCGAATGTTAGTAATCTATCGCGATTGAAATGCGGCCATCAGTGTGCCGTAAACCAAATCCATAATTAGAGTTATATCTATTTCGCTGTGGTGAGCAGTGCCTCAGTGAAAAACCGTAGCGCATACCCGTACCTGT
>JABABI010000046.1 GCA_014238335.1 Fuerstiella sp. | reverse complement strand
GTGACCTGAAGCCTGAAAATATCATGCTTGGTGAATTCGGAGAAGTCCTCGTACTGGACTGGGGACTGGCCGTTCCGGCGCTGGCGGCCGACAAAAATCGCTTCGCTTCGCCATCTTCATCGTTCGGAGCGGGCACTCCGGCTTATATGTCTCCGGAGCTCTGGGCCGGACCGCCTGAAGCAATTGGTACGTGGAGCGATATCTATCTTCTGGGTGCCATCCTGTATGAAGTGATCACCGGAAAGGCTCCGCACACGTTTCCGGAACCCGACTCCAAAGCGGGCAACTCCGGGTTGTGGACGGTCATTGATAAAGTCGTACGCCGTAATCAGATCCGCGAAACGTCTGAAGTAGGAGAACTCATGGACATTGCTGTAAAAGCCTTGTCCACGGACCCCAAACGGCGACATCGGACGGTACTCGAATTTCAGGATGCGATCAAGGATTTCCAGAACCACGAAGAAAGTCGTCGTCTGGCCGATCGAGCCACTCAGACGCTGTCCGATGCATGCGCGCCTGACGAAAAACAAGGTTATCAGGATTACCAGACGGCCGCCGCCCTGTTCGACGAAGCTCATGTGGCGTGGCCCGAAAACGAAAATGCGCGCGTTGGACTTCGCAAAACACGACTGGGCTACGCAGAACTCGCACACCGCAAAGGCGACTTCGATCTGGGTCTGCAGATCGCCGCCCGGGAAGAAGGCGAGGACTTCGAGGAACTCATGGGAAAACTGTCCCGCGCGCGACGACTCCGCAATACACTCAAGTATGCAACGATGGCCGCTGCGGGGATCATCGTATTGGGGGCAGCATTCGCGACCGCACAGGCGATCAGAATATCCCAGCAGAAAGATGAGATTGTAGAGTTGCACGGCACTAAGAAAGTTTTGGAAGAGGGCGTAGAACAGGCGAAGGAGGGCGTGAAACAGGCGGAAAGGGGCGTAAAACAGGCCAAAGTCAAACAGAAAGATGCAGAACAAAAAGCTCTGGCCGCTGCTGACGAGCTGGATGCTGCCGCTGCCAGAATGAAGGAAGCCGACACGAAATTTGCCGCTGCCACAACGAAGCTATATGTCGCAAACCAGAAAATCGCCAAGACCGAAATCGAGGTGGCCGAACTTGCGCGGCAGAAAAACGTGCTGGCCGCCGACAAGGAACGTCTTACAAAAGAACGAGTTCGAGCCGAGGTTGAACTTAGGAACTTATCCATTGCCAGCTTGATTCGCAGTGCTGACTACGCCGCCGCGCTGCTGCGAGTTAACGAACTCCTGACAGCACTCAATGAAGAACCGGCGCTGGCAGACCTGCCGGAGATCGAAAAGAAACAACGCATTGAGGAGCTTAAGGCTCGTCAGCGGCAATTGTTGAAACGTGCTCGACCGACCAAAGTACCCGTGCAGACTCAGGTCATCAGCCCATCCGGCAGAACAGTCGTCTGGGGTGACAGCGACGGCTGGCTTGTTGTCTGGAAAATTCCGGCAGGAGCGGATGTGCTGCCGAACGAACCTGCCCTCCGGGTTGCTACCGGAGCCGCCGTCTCGCGCGTTTGCATCAGTACAGACGAAGATTTGATCGTTGCCGCTGCCGGCAAGACACTGCATCTGTATCGTCTGTCCGACGCGAATCACAGGACGATTAAGGGCCATGATCAGGATCTGACAACGGTGGAGCTCGCGGATGGTTTCCTGCTGGCGGCGGACAGTGGAGGAAGTATTCGGGCGTGGGATCTGAACTCGCTGCAACAGCGTTGGTCGATTCGCAGCAGTTCGGACATCCGGGACCTGGCGATTCTGAAAAAGGCAGGTTGTTTTCTGTACGCGGGATCGCGCGGAGGCGAATCATCTGACGTGCTGGCCTATCGTTTGCCGCCGACATCAAATCCTGAGGATCGGCCTCAGCGGCTGGGGCAGCTGCGTTTCCCTCGTAACCGAAACTTTCCGCCAAAGCGGATTTCTGTTTCGCCCGACGAAAGTCTGCTGCTGATCAGCAACAGCAGAAATGGTGATGTTTTGCTGCTGCCCCGTGCATTGAACACGGATGAGACGGGGCGTGATTTTTTTCCGTTCGTTCACGCGGCGAATCTCTCTGTTGTCAGCACTAATCAGGGGAGCGACAGAAGACATCATCGCCCGGTTAACAGTATTGAGTTCTCCGCAGACGGGAGCCGATTTGTGACGGCTTCAGATGATCGATCTGTCGGCGTCTGGGAACTGTCTGATAATGCAGACAGCGATACGGTTGCGGTCACGATGACGCTGTTGCACAGGCTGGAAGGTCACGGCGCTCGCGTCAACGCTGCCGGATTTCTGAATCCCTCCGGAACGCGAGTGCTGTCGGCAAGCGCTGACAGATACTGCCGTCTCTGGGATGTGTCGGAATACGAAAACGAACGTCGTGCTATCGAAGCGGCCTTTGAACTGGCCGGGGCGTCGGCACTGCCTCACGCGTTGCCACGGGAATTTTCCCCTTCCATCGTGCCACGCAGGAGACACGGTGTTCACGGGCCGGATGAGGATGGCCTGAGTCATACGGTGCGGGGGTCCGGCGATGCAGAGTTGCCTCAGGTCGCCGGAGTCAGCGCGAAACGTCATATTTTGACTGCAACCGGTCCCCGTCGTGATGCTGACGATGTCCAGGTGGACAACAGCTCGCCTGATTACGTGGTTCTCAACGTAAACGGTTCTGTTCAGCGGGGTGCCCTGAAGTCGGTTGAGCTGAGTTCAGACGGGACAAGAGCGGTGACCGGAGCCAGTGACGGAACTGCCGTGATCTGGGACACGAAGACAGGTCGCCCGGTTACGGGAGCGTCGTCTCGTTCACGGTTCGCGGCTGAATCAGTGTCATTTGAAGAGGGACACCATTCCAATGTTGCCCGTCTTCGTTTCCTTCCTCCTGATGGCAAGGTGCTCCTGACCACCGGCTTCGATGGCAATCTCTGCCTGTGGCACTCAGATTTTGGGAAGTCCGGCGTTGGTGCTCAGCGTGTGAGAATTCCGGGGCTGGGGCTGGTCAATGCCGTAGCAGTGTCCTCTGATGGCCGATTGATTGTGACCTCTGTGGCCACCGACGATGACCGACGTGTCGGTCATGCTGTTATCTGGCGCAGCAGGGAACTGCTGGAAAATTCAAGGCCGCAGCCGGTGGCCACGCTGCAGGGGTTTCACCGTGGCGAGATTTCGGCAATCGCAGTCAGTCCCGATGGCGCACAGGTCGTCACAGGTGCCAGTGATGGTCGGGTTGCGTTCTGGTCGGTGGCCTCCGGCAAACTGATCGCCGGAGAACGAATTCATGCAAAAAACACCATCGTCAGCCACCTGGAATGGTTGAACGACGACGGCGTTCTGTCCATTGGATTTGACGGGCGGCAGATGACGGTAAAGATTGATGATGACCAGGAACAGAGAAAGACAACCTCTCCCGAATCGAAAAATACATTGGCGTCTGTGCAGGTTATTGCTTCGTACGAACACGACCGTATTCCCATTGAACGCGTCTGTTTTTCGCCCGACCGCGATCAATTTGTCACCGTCAGCGTCCGCACGGACAAAGCAAACAAGACCACGTCCTACGAAATGCAACTCTGGAAGACAGGGGCTCTGAAGCCTGTCAGACGTATCCTGCCTGCAACCGTGCAACAACGTCCGCCGCAGCGGATTGCGACGGTCGACTGGTCAGCGGATGGCCGGAGACTGGCAGCGGTCGTGGATGGCAATCTGCAGGTCTTTTCCACGACGACGTGGCGCGTGCAAAAGGTGTTGGAAGCTCCAGGTCTTGGGATTTCAGACGCCGTGTTCGCTCCTCAGGCGTTTTCCACGTCTCCCGAGAATGATCCAGCGGTGAGAGCGGAAGGCAGGCCGACCGACGTGGTCGCGACTTTCGACGGCACAGCCGCTCATCTCTGGAACCTAAAAAACTACGCCCACCTGGCCGACTTTCGACCACTCTTCGCTGTGCAGTCGACGGCGTTGTCCGCGGAACCCGATCACCCGCTGCTGTTGACCGGTGATCGCGCTGTACGAATCTTTCAGGCAGACACTGACAGTCCGGATTACGGGCACACGCTGTCAAAAATCAGTGACCCGCATCGGGGTGTGGTGACGAGCCTTTCGTTCGCACACGGGAATCGCTTTTTTGTCAGTGGCGGAGCAGACGGGTCAGCTGCATTGTGGGAATGGGATTCGGGGACAGAAGAGTCCCGCCTGGTCCGATGGCTTCGTACCGATGGTGCCGCTGTGGTGCATGTGGCGTGGTCGTCTGATGGAGCGAATGTTCTGTTGGTCTGTGCCGACGGAAGCGTCAGTGTTGTCAGCGCTGGTGATTCAGAAAAACCGTCCGTGGATATCAGGGTTTCTGCCGCCGGCCCTCTTCAGCTGGAATGTGGTGACTACGCAGCTGATGGTCGTTCAATCGCGGTGGGTGGACAGTTGACGGAAAGCGGGGCCAGTGTTGGATGGATTTACACCTTCAGTAATGAGGATCCCACGCAGCCGCAGTTGCACTGCAACATCAATGGACACGACGCGGGCGGCATTCGCAGTCTGGCCTTTCTGCCCAATTCACCGTACGTCGTAACGGGCGGAGCGGACGGTGCTGCGATCGCCTGGAACTGGCAGCCTCAGCGACGACAAACCGACGGACTGCAGGCGTACGAAGCTTATCAGTTTCTTGTCGATGGCGACGTCCACGCACATCGGGCGCCGATCAATTCGTTGGCGGTGTCGTCAACTGGAAACATCGCGACTGCCAGTGACGACGGTACGTCTATCGTGTGGAAGAACCCGTTCGCAGATTGACCGCACTGCACGCGTCGCTTGAAAAGGCGACGAACAATTTCGTTCTGACGTCGTCACCGAGCATGTTGATTTGCAGATGCGAACACAGCGACACATGGACGGCGGCTCCCCGCGCCCCCTCCCCCGAAAATTGCCGTTCTTTTCGGAGTGAATTGAAGACGTTTTTGCAATCGATTGGAGCGGCAAAAATGGAAAAAAACAGCTCAGAGTATGTGTAGGGCTGAAGGCGAGAGAATCGGACAGGGCGCTCTGTTGAACGTACAAATTCACGGATTCCTGGATGTTTCTCTGGTCAACTTATTCTTGTTGTCCGATCTAATATGCATACCAGATTTAGTGTTGACAGTTTTACAAAGCCCATTATATTGTGAACTGACGTTAACATCTGGTTTCCTGCCACAATGGCATCGGTGGCCGCAAGGTGTTGTCGCTGGCCCATTTGAGTGAGTGAGCGGCGAATGGTTTGACAAGCTTGTTAACGTTAATATTCTGCTGTTGTACGGACGCTAACTTTCGACAGGAGGTCGACCTCACAAGCCAGCCGGAAACCATCAACGCCGACTGTCAGTTATTCGGTGTTTTTCTTTAGCAATCAGCGCGCCGTTGGCGTGTTCGATGGGTCCCCATGAGAGTTTTGTTTGCGGATTTCGCTGCGCTGTATGTGATGGTGTGGAGTTAAGGAGTCGTCCTTAATCAGGCGACATTGTCATTTTATGATGGAATATCTACGCAAGATGCGTAGCTTTCACTTGGACGAAAGATAGGAGAAGCATCGAATGATTCGTGCACGATCGGAATGGGTTGTCCGCAAACGAGATGGTCGCGTGGTACCGTTTGATGACGGTTTGATTGGGCGAGCAATCGCCAATGCATTTCGCGCAGAATTGAATCTTGCTGATGGTCAGCCGCTGGATGAAAAGACTGATCAGGAAATTCGTGAGATCACCGAAGAGATTTCGGGGACAGTTGCTGAAGAGGCTGCGTCAGACAATGGCATCGATGTAGAGGCTGTGCAGGACACGGTGGAACTGCTTCTGATGAAGCGGGAGCATTTTCGGGTCGCTCGTCGATATATTGTTTACCGTGCTGAACACGAAAAAATTCGTGTGCTTATGCAGCCGGAAGGTCCGGAGGACGAGTCTGAAGCGTCGCGGCCTCGCGTCTGCATTGAGCTTGAAGACGGCGTTTCCGTTCCGTTTGATGTCGGTCGAATTCGTCGGCGATGCGAGTTGGCCTGCGCCGGACTTGACGCCTGTGACCCGGAAGTGCTGCTTCATGAAGTTGTGAAATCGACGTTTGACGGTATTTCCATCGCGGAGATCTATCGAGCCATGATTCTTGCGGCGCGCGCCCGTATTGAAATTGATCCGGCTTACGATATTGTTGCCGCGCGACTGCTGAGAATGGTGATCGCCAATGAGGCGCTGGGTAGCGCTCCCGCAGACGCCGAGGAATTCAAGAAACTTTATCGCAACCAGTTTGAACACTACGTGATTGACGGTATCGTGGCGGACCGGTTAACGCCGGATCTGCGGAAGTATGATCTGACGCAACTGGCAGTGGCCCTGAAGCCTGAGAACGACAGCCTGTTCAAATATCCGGGCATTCAGGCTGTTTACGATCGTTACCTGCTTCATATTGAAGGTCGACGCATCGAAACCCCGCAGTATTTCTGGATGCGAGTGTCGATGGGGCTGGCAATCAACGAGGAACACCGGGAAGAACGGGCGATTGAGTTTTATAACATGCTGTCGAGCATGCGGTTTACCTCAGCAACGCCTACGCTGTTTAACTCGGCCACCATTCATCCTCAGTTGAGTTCGTGTTATCTGTCTACGGTCACCGATGACCTGGATCACATCTTTAAGTGTGTTTCAGACAACGCCAAGCTCAGCAAATGGGCTGGCGGTCTGGGCAATGACTGGACCAGCATTCGTGCAACCAATTCCTATATTAAAGGAACCAATGGTCGAAGTCAGGGCGTGATACCGTTTTTGAAGGTTGTCAATGATACAGCCGTTGCCGTCAATCAGGGCGGAAAACGGAAAGGTGCCGTCTGTTCGTACCTCGAGACCTGGCACATGGACCTTGAGGAGTTCCTTGATCTGCGGAAGAACACGGGGGATGACCGCCGTCGTACTCACGACATGCATACGGCCAACTGGATTCCCGATCTGTTTATGAAACGTGTCCAGCAGGAGGGGGAATGGACATTATTCAGTCCGGACGAAGTGCCCGATCTGCATGATTTAGTCGGCAAAGCCTTTGAAGAACGTTACGAACACTACGAACGGCTGGCTGACGAAGGCAAGATCGACATGTTTCGTCGAATGCCGGCTGTTGAACTGTGGCGAAAGATGCTGACTCGTGTCTTTGAGACAGGGCACCCGTGGATTACATGGAAGGATCCGTCCAACGTGCGGTCATCTCAGGATCACTGTGGTGTCGTACACAGCAGCAATCTGTGTACCGAGATTCTGTTGAATACGTCTGCGGATGAAACAGCAGTCTGCAATCTGGGATCCATCAACCTGTGTAAGCATGTGGTTGATGGCCAACTGGACATGCATATGCTGGAGGAAACGGTTCGTACGGCTATGCGGATGCTCGATAATGTTATCGACATCAACTACTACCCGACCGACGAAGCCCGCCATTCCAATCAAAAGCATCGTCCCGTGGGTCTGGGCCTGATGGGCTTTCAGGATGCTCTGGTTGCCATGGACTACAGCTACGCCAGTGGTGCCGCTGTGGATTTCGCGGATCGCAGCATGGAGGCCATCTCCTACTTCGCGATTCTGGCATCCAGCGAACTGGCCGCTGAACGAGGTACTTATTCATCGTACACCGGTTCCAAGTGGGATCGTGGGCTGCTGCCGATTGACACGATGGAGCTGCTGGAAAGTGAACGAGGCGTCAGCATTGATGTAGACCGGTCCTCCCACATGGACTGGGAGTACGCCCGAAAATCAATTGCGGAAAACGGCATGCGGAACAGTAACTGTATGGCGATCGCTCCGACGGCGACGATTTCGACCATTATCGGTGTGTCTCAGTCGATTGAACCGATCTACAAGCATCTGTATGCGAAGAGCAATCTGTCCGGCGAGTTCACTCACGTCAACACAACTCTGGTCAACGAACTTAAGGAACGGGGCCTGTGGGATGCGGAGATGCTGAATGACCTGAAGTACTTTGACGGAACTCTGACGGAAATTCCACGAATTCCCGCAGATGTCAAAGCGCGCTATCTGACGTCCTTCGAAGTTGATGCGAAATGGTTGATCGAGTGTGCGGCTCGGCGTCAGAAGTGGATCGATATGGGACAGTCGTTAAACCTTTACATGTGCGAACCCAATGGCCGTAAACTCCATGAAATGTACATGCTGGCATGGCAGAAAGGGTTGAAAACAACCTATTACCTGCGAACTCTGGCAGCCACGCATATCGAGAAATCGACTGTCGATGTGAATAAGTACGGCGTTCAGCCACGCTGGATGAAGAGCAAAAGCGCTTCGGATGATATTCAGGTGAACCGTGGCACAGAAAATCAGCTTCGGACTGACGCTGCTTCGGATGCCATGTCGCCACATCCTGTTCCTGCGACCGACATGACGAATGTGCAGGCCTGCAGCCTGGATGATCCGGATTGTGAAGCCTGTCAGTAACCGAGCGTTGTGAGTGCAGGTGAAAGGGAGTCACCATGGATTCCCTGTCTGCTGCGGTGTTGAAGTTCTGCTTGAATAATTTAATTTTTTAAAAACCACCATATCACAAGGATGAATAGCTATGGCAACTGCCTCAACTCCTTCCACGGAAGAAGAACTTCTGGTCGGTGCTGACGGTCGATTCAAAGCGACCGCAAAACGATTGATCAATTGTGCTCAGGTCGACGTCAATCAGTTGATGCCGATCAAGTACAACTGGGCCTGGGAGCACTATCTCAACGGTTGCGCCAATCATTGGATGCCGACCGAAGTTCCCATGAATCGTGATGTTGAAGTGTGGCGTTCCAGCAAACTGACCGACGACGAACGTCTGGTTATTATGAGAAACCTGGGGTTCTTCTCGACAGCAGAATCACTTGTCGGGAACAACCTTGTTCTGTCCATCTTCAAGCATGTGACCAATGCAGAATGTCGGCAGTATTTGCTGCGTCAGGCTTTCGAAGAGGCCGTGCACAGCCATACGTTTCTGTATATTGTTGAGAGTCTGGGCCTGAGCGAAGGTGAAGTCTTCAATATGTATCGTGAGATCCCCACGATCGCGAAGAAGGACGCCTTTGAAATGGAACTGACGGCTGAAGTGCTTGATCCCGATTTTACGACCGATACGGTCGAGAATCAGCAGGTGTTCCTGAAGAATCTGATTGGCTACTACGTCATTATGGAAGGGATCTTCTTCTATAGCGGCTTCGTGATGATGCTGGCATTTCATCGTCGTAATCTGATGTGCGGTGTCGGTGAGCAGATGCAGTACATTCTTCGTGATGAGACGATTCACCTGAACTTCGGTGTGGATTTGATCAACGGCATCAAGTCTGAGAATCCGGACTTGTGGACTCCTGAGTTTCAGCAGCAGATGATTGACCGTATCAAGACTGCCGTGGAGCTGGAAATTGACTACGCTGAAGAGTGTCTGCCACGCGGTGTCCTGGGGCTTAACTCGGGCCTGTTCCGGGACTATGTGCAGCACGTTGCTGACCGTCGCCTGGAGCGGATTGGTCTGCCTGTTCAGTTCAATTCACCGAATCCCTTCCCGTGGTTGAGTGAAACCATCGATCTGAGCAAGGAAAAGAACTTCTTTGAAACTCGCGTTACCGAATACCAGACCGGTGGCGCACTGAGCTGGGACTGACGAACGATCCATCAAGTTTGAAAGCCGGCCACAAGACGTCCGGCTCAGGTCCCGCAACCATGGCCTGAGCCGGGCGTTTCTGCTTTGGCGCATGCTGCCCCGCCTGCGCTGTGATACGAGCGACCGGAGGAAATTCCCGTTCGCCTTCTAGTGGTACGCGGCAGCGACGGTACACAGGCGATAAGTTTGCAGCCATCTGATTTTATTACCTGAACGTTTTGAAGAGGCGCCTGTAACAGCCTTCAGGCGCACCTCTGATGCCGTGCTTTTTGTCGTCCCCTGGACTGTAAGTGTGTTGTTTGGGCCGCAGTGGACTGCAGTTCTGGCGATTATGCCGCCTGCATCGCATCTGCTGAACATTTCTGTTGCTCCTGGCAGGTGAAAAAACGCAACATCATCGTATCCGTAAGCTACCCGTTAAGTCATGTAGTTCTGCGTTGCGATGTCTCGTGAACCGGAACTCGCACCTGGCAGGTGATTTCTGCCATGTTGCTTCCACCTTTCTAAAGTTTCGGACTGCCCATGGATCCCTGCAAACTGACAATCGTCGCTCTGTTCGCTGTGGCCGGAACAGCACAGTTTTGCCCGATTGCCACGGCGGCAAATGACATCAACGTGATATGCCCCGTGCTGCAGGATCGCCGGGCCACCGCCGACTATGCCGTCACGTACAAGGGGCAGGAAGTTCGGTTCTGCTGCAGCGAATGCGTAATCGAGTTCAATCGAAACCCGGAGATCTATGAAAACGTTCTGCCGCAACTGCAGAACATTCCCCTGCGGGCCAAGGTTCAGCTGTTTTTTAGCGACTACGGCGGACTGGCGACGGCTAGTGTGCTGCTGGCTATTCTGATCGGTCTGCGAGTCTATCGCTATCGCCATCCTGCCGTTGTGGGCAGTACACCGTCCCCCCTCGGCCGCCTTGTGCAGAAGAAAACCTCTCCTTCGATTCCCCTGTTCCTTCTGGCGGGATATCTCGGTTACGAAGTCTACTCGCTGCAGGCACAGCTGCACGAAAATCAGCTGGAGGACGAGATTCACTTCGCGACGTTTTATGACTTCGGCTACCCGCCGTCGCCAAAACGTCCGGCCACTGAGCCTCAGCTGAAGGCGTCTTATTATCGCGGTAACGATGAACGCAGTCCGAAGCTGTTCAATGACGGCAACTATCGGACGGCCACGTTTCACGTTTCTCTTTGCGACGGCGACGGTCAGGAATTCCGAGCCGGTGCCGACATTGCGGGACGTGATGTTTTTCTGAAGTTCGAAATTGATCGGCCACCCTTCACGCCGGATTTTCTGTACGACGAGCAGATGATGGCCACGATGTTCCTGACAGCGCAGTGGGACCGTTTTCTGGGAGCGGACGGGCAAGTTTCTGACGCGGTCAGCCTGACGGAAACGGAAACGATGCAGCATTGGGAGGCGCTGTTTCCGATTCGCGACGCTGAGGCGTGCTCACAGTGCGGCGATTGCAGCGGCACCGTCTACGTCTGCGAGAAGTACTTCTATGACTCAAAGCTGAAGTTTCTGGGCAAACAACGCGGCGGTTCCCGGTTTCACTACGGAATCAGATATGATCTTAAAACCAGTGATGGAATTCTGGTGGATGATTCCGACATGTACATGGGTGCCCTGTACCGGACTCGCAAACTGCCGACCTGGCGAGTTCCGATGACACAGTGGTTCAGTCATGAACCGATCCCGGTGTTGCCGAGCGAAAACGTTCAGGACCTGGAGTTGCTTGGGATTCCGGAGCACCTTGCCAAACGTAACGTGGGGGTGAGTCATCGCTGACAAGAAAAGAGTCCCAACCTTATCAAAGACCGGGACTCTTTGTCAGTTGTTTCGTGACCAGCAGGCTGGTTACTGTCCGGCTTTCAGATTAAAGTCGCCTGCCAGATTTCGCCAGATCGCATGCACGTGGTTGGCACTGTTCTGGGTGTTGTTGTACTCAACAATGAACGACTTGCCCTGCAGGACGTAGTGGTGGGGTTCGTTAAGTTCTGATCCCCCCCACCAGCCAAAGTGAATGCCTTCCAGGCCATCACTCTGGATCTGCTGCATACGCTCACGGACAACTGTGGCCGGCATGGCTGTGAGATACTCAGCAATCAGCTCCTTCAGCAGTGTTTGCTGTTCCTTTGTCATGTCCGCGTACGCGAGGCCCTCAAGTTTGTCGACAACCGGCTGAGCGACTCCACCGCCGCGGATATCCTTCGGTGCTTCTTTCGACAGCCACAGCTGTGCCTTCTTTGCATCAGGGCAGGTCTTCAGGATTTGCCGAGCGATATCTTCTCGTTTGCCGAGGACTCGCAGCGAACGTCCCGGACCGGCTTCGATCAGCCCTGGATTTGCTCCGAAAAATTCGGGTGTGCTGCTGACGATCTTTCCGTCTTTGATACTGAAGTTCAGTGACAGGTGATGCCCTTCAAAACGCCAGCCCCACAGTCCTTTCGCGGCGGGTATGCCAAAGATGCTGACATAATACCGATGCGGATGACGTTTTGTGCGGCGTTCGGCTTCGTCGCCACTTTCAAACAGATACAGAACCTCTTCAAGGCTGCGTACTTCCAGTACCTTATGATAGCCGGCGGCCGTGAGTCCGGTACTCACCAGCGCCTGTGCTGCATCGGCAGCTGCGCCGTCCAGATCCCAGAGGCCCACACCTTTGCGATCGCGAGGAATGAAGTGCCAGTTGATGCGTTCGGGATCGTCGTACTTGAACGTCGCTTTCAGCTTCTGGCTGTGGTCAAGCACTTCAACGAATCGAATCGCCGCCTGAGCCATTGCGGCACCGGGACGAGGAGAGTCTTCGAAGGCTCTTGCATCTCTGGACACGCCAGTGACTGTGAGCGATGCCAAAACAAGGAATGTGGCACTGTGTTTCTTTAGGTTTTGCATGTTGAATGAGTCCTTTTATCTTTCAGGACAGTACGAGGCGGGTGATGAGTTATCCTGGTGGCCACGTGAGGTTGCGGCCGGCAAGGATGTGAATGTGCAAATGAAAGACTGTCTGACCTCCGTGTTCTCCCGTGTTGATGATTGTGCGATAGCCATCGCTGATGCCCAGTGTTCGTGCGACTTCCGGCACGGTCATCAACAAGTGACCCACCAGAACGGAATCGTCCGGCGTCAGGTGGTCGAGCGATTCAAGGGGCTTGCGGGGGATCAGCAGGACATGGGTGGGTGCCTGTGGACTGACATCCCGAAACGCAAGACAGTGTTCGTCTTCGTAAACGATGTCGGCGGGGATTTCGCCATTTATAATTTTAGCGAAAATTGTCAAACACGAAGCTCCCAAGACTCAGATTTCGACGATGACGTACCTGCACATCGGAGCAGAATAACAGCTGCCTCAGCAAAGATTAGCAGTTGGCCAGTAAAACTCCAGCGGTCAGGCAGCGGCCCGGAATTGTCAGGCCGTGCGGACGTGCCGGCTGTTACGGCAATCGCTGCCAGGCAGAGCATCCCTCATGTAAGGCATACAAAGCAGGGCGGCCGGCGAGTTCGAACACCGGGCCACCGGAAGTGTGTTCGGTGCCATCGCGTTACACGCGATCGGCGGTCGGGCAAACATACGGTTCGCGGTACTCACGTGTGAGGTATTGGTTCGCCGCAGAGTTGTTCGTGAACAATTCCTTCTCCGGATCGAACTTCAGCAGCGGTCCGAGTGCGATCGGGTACTTGCTGAGATCCACTCCGTTCTGTTCGAGGTGCTTCACCGTGCGTGTCAGCGTCGCCTGGTTGTCGTCGAGCCCCTTAACGTTGTCCAGTGCGGCACTCAGTTCTTCCACGGTGACGTTGTTGTTCTCGCCCATGTAGTACGAGATATTTCCGAGGTGGCTAATCGCTGCTGACAGATGTCCTTCACGGACATCGGCGTTCAGGTCGGACACATTTCGGCTTTCGCAGGCATCCAGGAAGTTCTGGAAGTGGTTTTCACCGCCTTTGAATTCCTTGATGACGTTTAGGTCCTTGTCATACGCAATGCAGTGGGTGTACGTCTTCTGGACCAGGTACCCTTCTGATCCGTAGAACACGACTCCGATCTTGTTACCCCTTGTGCTCTGGAACAGCGTATTCAATTCTTCGTCAGCCGAATTGGAAACGTCCAGACCTCGCGTTTCGAACACGAGGGTCTTGTCGCCGTAATCGTAAATAGACACTTCGGTGTTGCCGGTATCGCCCGCGTCGACATAGTTGGCGTCTTTGCGCTCCGCCTGATATCCCAGTCGCCCGCCGTAGGTCAGGATGCTGTTGGGGTGCGTGTCCACGCCCAGTCCCCAGCGAGCGATGTCGGTCTGGTGCGGTCCCTGATTGCCCAGGTCGCCGTTTCCGTACATCCGCTGCCAGTGCCAGTCGTAATGAAAGCGCTTGCGAGTCAGTTTAGGGTCTGTGTATTTTGCCGGGCCACTCCACAGATCGAAGTCCACACCATCCGGCAGTGGGTAGTCGCCGAGCGGGTTGATGGATGCTCGGCGTTTGTAGCACAGGCCACGCGCGAAGTTACAGGTTCCGATTCCTCCACTTTCCAGAAATGCAACCGCATCCTGAACGGCTTTGCTGGAACGCGACTGCGTTCCCACCTGGCACATTCGTTTGTACTTGCGCGCGGCGGCAATCAGAGCCGTACCTTCGTGTACGTTGTGACACACCGGCTTTTCGACGTACGCATCTTTGCCGGCCTGCATGGCCCAGATCCCGCACAATGCGTGCCAATGGTTTGGTGTCGCCGTACTGATTCCGTCGATGGATTTGTCTTCAAAGGCCTTGCGCATGTCGGTGTACAGTTTGGGCCTCAGCCCCTGCTTGCTCTCGATCTGATCGCAGCGTTTATTCCCGACGGCCTCGTCCACATCCACGATCGCACGAACCTCAGATCGCTCATCATTCAGCCAGCCGCCAATGTGGCTGTTTCCGCGACTGTTGACGCCCACGACACACATGCCGATTTTTGCATTGGCGGAAGTGCCAGCACGGCCGATTGCCGGGGCCGCAGCAAAAGCGGCTCCGGTTGCAGCTGTGGTTTTTACAAACGAACGACGAGTGACCTGCGACATTATGGAACTCCTGGTGGAATAGTTCTTGAAGAAGGGAACAAATGGAGGGGAACGACTGACCGTCCGGCGACACTGCTGGGATTGCACATGGGACTCAAAACGTCAGCGATAATCAAGCGAACACATGTTGTCAGCATTCTTCACTGACTTCACAAAGGCACGAGAACATCACGACAGCTCTTCCCATCGCTGAAAACAGAGTTCAAGTTCCTCAGTTGTCGCCTGAAGATCACTTTGCAGGGCTGAGATCGTTTCGCCACCGGATTTGTAGAATTCCGGATCGGCCATCACTACCTGCAGTTCCGCCTGACGTTGTTCGAGTTTTTCAATGACGTCCGGCAGTTCATCCAGTTCTCGCTTCTCCTTGTAGCTTAGCTTCCGCAACTGCGTGGCAACTGTTGTGTCCGCAGCTGCAGAGTGCGACGGGGTTGCCGTTGCTTCCTGTTGTGCAGACGTGATGTCATCGCGATGTTTTTTCTGCCGTAACCAGTCGTCGTATCCGCCGTCGTATTCTTTGACGAAGCCGTTGCCTTCAAACACGATCGTGCTGGTCACAACGTTGTTAAGAAACGCCCGGTCGTGGCTAACCAAAAGGATTGTTCCGGGAAACTCCGGAAGTGTGTCTTCCAGCAACTCCAGAGTTTCAGCGTCAAGGTCGTTGGTCGGTTCGTCCAGCACCAGGACATTAGTGGGCTTGGACAGCAGTTTCGCCAGCAACAGCCGATTGCGTTCGCCCCCGCTCAGGAAACTGACACGCGTGTGAGCACGGTCCGGGGCGAACAGAAAGTCCTGCAGGTAACCCATCACATGACGCTTGTGACCATTGATCAGCAGTTCGTCCGTGCCTTCGCTGACGTTTTCCCGGGCTGTTTTGGCGGGGTCCAGTTGCCCCCGCAACTGGTCAAAGTAGCCGATGGTGATATTGGTTCCAATCCTCACCTGGCCGGACTCCGGCGGCAGTTCGCCCAGCAAAATTCTAAGCAAAGTGGACTTGCCGATACCGTTCGGTCCAATCAATCCAATTCTGTCGCCGCGAAAAACTGTCGTACTGAAGTTGTTGATCAGCGTGGGGCCGCCGAAGCTGTGCGAGACGTTCTGTACCTTGGCAACCAGTCGGCCGGATTTTTCCACGTCCTGTATTTGCAGCTTTGCCGTGCCCAGCTTCTGTCTGCGTTCCTGACGTTCATTTCGCATTTTCTTCAACGCTCGCACGCGTCCTTCGTTGCGAGTCCGGCGAGCTTTGATTCCCTGACGAATCCACTTCTCTTCTTCCGCCAGCTTACGATCAAAATGTGCTTCGGCAACCTCTTCCGCGGCCAGCATGTCGTCGCGACGTTTCAGGAATGTGGCGTAGTCGCATGTCCAGTCGAACAGGCGTCCTCGGTCAACTTCCACAATCCGATCGGCGTTGTCCTGCAGGAAGACGCGATCGTGAGTGACAAAGACCAGTGTGCCGGCAAAGCGTTTCAGGTATCCCTGCAGCCAGATGATCGAGTCGATGTCCAGATGGTTTGTCGGTTCGTCCAGGAGCAGGATGTCGGGTTGGCGAATCATCGCCTGAGCCAGCAACACTCTGCGTTTCATGCCCGCTGACAGATCGTTAAACGCCGAATCGGGCGGCAGCTGCATTTCGGCCAGCAATCCTTCCAGGCGGTCGCCGGCATCCCATAATTCTGCGTGCGCCAATCGTTCGCTGGCCTGTTCATACGTTTTCGCATCGTCAGCTGCCAGGTCGGTGCCCTGCTGCATGATCTGGTTGAATTTCCGATATTCATGAACGGCGCTGCCGTTTTCGCGAAACGCCCGAGCGGCCACCTGAAATGCCGTTTGGCCGTCCGTGGCGGGGACGTCCTGAGCAAGCTTGGCAATCACAATGTCGGCATCGACTTCGATTGATCCGTCATCCGGCTGCAATTCACTATCCAGGATCTTCAACAGCGTTGACTTGCCCGCACCGTTTCGTCCGACCAGTCCGATTCGCTGACCACGGTCGATGTGCAGCGTGACGGAATCGAGCAGTGCAGGGTGTGAGTAGGTAAACGAAACGTTATTAAGACTAAGAATGGCCATGCGGCGGACTGTAAGTGTCGGGCCGTCCTTATGCGACAATATGTGCTCGGTTTTGCCCCGGAAGAATTCAATTTCGGCCGAACAGGAAAACTGCGTTGTGTGTCACGCGACCAACGCAACCGTTTTGTGGGCCAGTCAGGATGGTGGAAACCAGCTTCTTCGTTTCCAAAGAACCAGAATCGTTGGGATTCAGTTATCCGGCTGAGCTGTGCAGCAGACTCGAAAGTGTAGCTTTTGCGGGCATGCTGAGGTCAGGCGCTTCATGTAGCGGCCCGCCTGGCCTGTCGGCGATTCAACACGAGCGAAGGCACGAAACGCCGTGTGGAAAACGTGTCGTCAGCCAACCTCAAACAGGTTCCCGGGCCTGAGAACTGCGCTTTTTGGCACTTCCACCTTCTGAGAAAAGAATGCGACGTTTTTCCATCCCGCTTGCCAGCCCCGATAAGCAATTGCAGAATCCTTCGCCGGAGCTAAAACTAGACCGTGACCAGTGCGGTCGGTTTGTCATCCTGTCTTTCGCTCCGACCCGTCGATTTGTCTCCATCGGTTGTGCCGCCCTGGCGCCGAAATCGGAGTTATGGTTCGTCACACTTCTCACCAACTGGTGGAAGCTGGAAATGAGCGGTCAGAAACTTTCAACGGAAGAGATTCTCGCACAGATTCGAGGTGGTGCCAGTGCACCAGCGCCGCAGCCTGCTGCTGAAGAACCGGCCGCTCCGGAACCAGCCGCAGCTCCCGTGGTTGAAGAAGCCAAGTCAACACAGTCAGCCGCATCCGTGCCCGCCCCGACGGGCACGGCGGACATACTGGCATCGATTAAGTCTGGTGGAGCCACTGCAAAGCCCACTGCTCCGGCACCCACAGGTACATCTGATATTCTGGCGTCCATTAAAAGCGGTGGCGCAGCCAAGCCAGAGGCGGCCAGAGCTGCCGCACCCACAGGCACGGCTGATATTCTGGCGTCCATCAAAGGTGGCGGCGCTGCGAAGCCAGCTAAGGCGGCTAAGGGTAAACCAGCCGCCGAGGCCAAGGCTCCGGTCGACACGGCAGCAGCGTCCGGAATGTCCGCTGCCGATATGATCAAGGCTGCAAGGCAGGGCCCTGGCAAGCCTGTTGCAGTCGTGGGCTTGGCTGAGCCGGCCCCCAAGCCGCTCGCTCTGCCAAAGAAACCATTGAAGCCGGCAGCGAAGCCCAAAGCCGCGGGGAAAGGCGTACCTCGACGCGGTTTTCTGGAAACATGTGTCGCGACAATCTGCAGTCCGGTGTTTGTTGCATGGTCGTCTCTGGTGGCGGCTACAGCTGTATCCAGTCTGGCGATGGCGCGATTCATGATGCCCAACGTGTTGGTTGAGCCTCCTACGAAATTCAAGATTGGTCCGCCCACTGATTACGGTGGTGGGACAGTGTCCACGAAGTGGAAAGCACAGTTTGGAGTCTGGATCGTTAACAGTGATGTTGATGGCGAACAGTTGATTTACGCTCTGTCCACGGTGTGCACACACTTGGGATGCACTCCCAACTGGCTTGAGGGTGAGCAGAAGTTCAAATGCCCGTGTCACGGTTCGGGTTTTTATAAGAGCGGAGTCAACTTCGAAGGTCCGGCTCCACGGCCGCTTGAGCGGTACGGGATTCGACTGGCAGAAGATGGGATGCTGGAAGTTGACAAGAGTGTCAAGTTTCAGCGTGAGTTGGGCCAGTGGGGAATCGCGGCTTCCTACGTGCCCGTCTAAGAAATCCGTAGGTGTGTCAACGTCAGGTGGTGCCTGACGACGTTTGGTGTGAGTCTGATGGCCGGTATGCCGGTGCAGCAGGCGGGTCGATGGGGCAGGGGTAGTTAAGCAGCGTCAGGTTCAGCCTGGCCTACTGAATGAAGGAATCTCGGCAGTGTCCGTAGGCGATTACATTCGTAACTCACAGATCTGGAAGAGCGTCTTCCGGCATCCGGCACCGACAGATCGTCGGAATCGGGTCGTGGTGATGCTGACGAACTTCTTTCTGCACCTGCACCCGGTTTCGATCAAGCAGCAGGGGATCGCTCTGTCCTACACGTGGTGTATGGGCGGAATCACGTTCTTTCTGTTTCTGGTGGAAACGCTGACCGGCGTGCTGCTGATGTTTTATTACCGACCGACGTTGGAGTGGGCCTTTTACGACATACAGGCGCTGCGAGACGTGCAGACGCTGGGCATCATGCGCGAGATTCACCGGTGGGGTGCGCACGCGATGGTGATCACGGTCTGGCTGCACATGTATCGCGTCTTCCTGACGGGCAGTTATAAGCCTCCGCGAGAATTTAACTGGGTGATCGGAGTGTTGCTGCTGGTGCTTACGTTGCTGCTGTCCTTTACCGGATATCTGCTGCCATGGGACCAACTGGCGATTTGGGCGATCACCGTGGGGTCGAATATGGCCCGCGCTCATCCGTTTTTGGGTGGCGAAGGTCCCGGTTTTCAGTTGCTTAATATGGGCGGATACGACCTGATTACCAATGCGAGTGATGCGAAGTTTCTGTTGCTGGGTGGTCGTTTTGTGGGTGAAGCTACCCTGAATCGATTTTACATTCTGCACTGTGTGGCTGTTCCTCTGGTTGCTGCGGGATTGATCGCGATTCACTTTTGGCGCGTTCGCAAAGATGGTGGCATCAGTCAGCCACTGTAAGGTGTTGTTCACTTCAGTGTCAGGACGGCGTTGCGGTGAGAGGTTACTTGTTTTGCCAGCCGTTTATGTGGCTGGCTGGGGTTACTGACCCTGTTTCACAGTGAAGTGTCAGCTCCGCACGGTGCGGGCATTTCTTTATTAGATATCTCCGAACGGTTTGGCAGATGAATCCTCATCCCGACCTTACATCCAGTGTTCTGCACGGCTTAGGCTGGTACTACCTGATTCTGTTCACCATGAATCTGCTGTGGACATTCCGCAGTTTTAAGGTCGATGGTGAGTTTGATAAAAGCACGCCGGTTGTGGGCGGTATGCCGGTGGCCACTGTCTGGGCGGTGTTGTCTTCTATTCTGCTGATGCTGTCCGCCGCCCATTTTACAGGTGGCAGTGATCCGGCCAAGTTTGTCATTCGACTGCCGGAATGGTTCAAGAATCCCGTGGATGCGTTTTTTGCGGATCCCGTGGTCTACTTCGCCGGGTCGGTTGGCCTGTTCGGGGCCATGATTTGGTTTCGTGAATGGTGGATCAAAGAATCTGTCGCGTGGAGCATGCTGCAGGGCGCGTTGATCTTTATGGGCCTGAGCCTGAGTGATTACGACTTTCGTCAGATTGTCGGAAAGCCGGATAACGTTCCGATTGTGGCGATGCTGTTTATCGTTTCGTTTCTCACGTGGATCTACTTTAAGCGGGCAGTGGAAAACGATAAGCGAATCGCTGAAGGTCGGCCCTTGGTGGGAAGTGATGATAACGACAAGGTGCTGGTCTGGCCGGACCTGGTATACATTGAACTGATCTGTATGGTCGTGTTGACGGCCGGTCTGATTTTCTGGGGCGTCGCTCTTGAGGCTCCTCTGGAAGAACCAGCGTCATCGGTAAAGACACCGAACCCATCGAAGGCACCATGGTATTTTCTGGGTCTGCAGGAAATGCTTGTCTACTTTGACCCGTGGCTGGCGGGCGTAGTTCTGCCCGGCATCATTCTGGGTGGACTGATGGCCATCCCGTATATCGACTTCAACAAGGCGGGGAACGGGTACTTCTGCTTCAAACAACGCGCGTTTGCAATCTGTACGTTCATGTTTGGTTTTTTCCCATTGTGGATCGCTCTGATCGTTTTGGGCACGTTCCTGCGTGGACCGAACTGGAACTTTTACGGCATCTACGAAGTGTGGGACGTTCACAAGGTGAAGGCCGCCAACAATGTGAATCTGTCCGAGTTCTTCTGGAACTGGCCTGTGATGAGCAGTTTCTTTGGGGGCCTTCCAAAGGGCAGTTCGCTGTTCACAATTCTGTTGCGCGAGTCGCCGGGGATCATTTTGATTATTGGCTACTTCGCGTTGTTGCCACCAATTCTGGGGCTGACCATTCTGCGGAAGTACTTTGTCCGCATGGGCGTGCTTCGTTTTCTTGTGTTTTCGAATCTTGCTCTCTGGATGGCCATTCTGCCGGTCAAAATGCTGCTTCGCTGGTCCTTCTCGCTGAAGTACATCGTGGGGATTCCCGAATGGTTCTTTAATATTTGACGAAACTGTCGTGAGCCGGAGTTTGGCTGACGAAATCCGGAACTTCTTGCAGTTCCGAAACTGACTTTTCGTGTTTCGACACGGCACAAAATTAAAAGGCTGGAGCCTGATCTGAAATGCCGGCAACCGAACATTTCTTTAGAAATCAGAACAAGCTGCACTGGGTCTTCGCGCTGAGCTGCGTTGTGCTGCTTGCATCTGTCGTAGTGATGATGGTCGAAGACTACTCAGATGAGTGGCGCGGCTACCAGTCGACCGCAATCAATCTTGAGGCCGCCGTCAGAGACCGCGACATTCAGGCAATGAAGACTGACCAGTTCAAGGCTCAGAAGAAGTCTTTGGAAAAGCAGCGGCGACAAATCGAAACACAACTACAACAGCAGCCATTCGCAGATCTTCAGGAACAGCTGGCGAAGGAAAAAAACACGGCAACTCGTCGTTTTGAAGCGCTCACGATCGCGCTGAAAAGCGAGAACGCAGGCCGCGATGAAGCGCGAGCTGACTACGACCTGTCAATTCGTGATAACCTTGATGCCGAAACGCAGGCCCGGTTGAAGCAGACGTATGACGAGCAACAGGCCGTTTGTGACCGTATTCAACTTGAATTGGAAGCTGCGCAGAGAGATGTCGCGGACGTCGGCAATCCTGAAAAGTATGAGTCTGATCCGCAGCAGGCCGAACGCCTGACTCAGTTGAACGAGATTTTGCGGGAGGCCGTTGAGGTTGGCGGTGCACTGGACAAGCTGGAAGCAGACGTCGTCCTGGCCGAAGCGGCATTGCAGAAAATAAAACCGACTGACAGTATGGCCATGAAGCTGAAACGTTCGATGATGGAACTGCCCATTATCGAAGGCTTCAACGGTCACCTGAAAGTGACTCAGGACTGGCTGCCGGAGCTGAGTGTGACGCTGGGCATGACATCCATCGCCCGTTTCGACCGCTGTCGGACGTGTCACGTTAACGTCGACCGCACAGCGCCAGGTAATTTGCCAGCGTTTCCGCATGGCGAATCCGATTCTGACGACATCGCCACGTGGGTCGCAGAAAACAAGTTCCCACATCCCTTCGCGACGCACCCGAATCATGATCTTTTTGTGACCGCAGCCAGTCCCCACCCTCTGGGTGACTTCGGTTGCACTTCGTGTCACGAAGGCCAGGGTTCAGGCACTGATTTTCTGAATGCAGAACACTCTCCCAATGATCCTTATCAGGCTGAACAGTGGCACGAAGATCACGGTTACCATCCCAATCACTTCTGGGAGTATCCGATGCGGCCGAACCGATTTCAGGAGTCTTCCTGCCTGAAGTGCCACCACAGTGTGACAGAACTGGGGGTGAGTCCGAAGTTCGGTGCGTCTGCTCCGAAGGTCTACAAGGGCTTCAATCTGATTCGTAAATACGGTTGCTTCGGCTGCCATGAAATTCATGGCTTTGACGGCGGAGAAGCCATCGGTCCGGATATGCGACTTGAGCCGCAAACACCAGAAGATATCCAACGGCTTGCAGAAGATCCGACGCAGCATGCAGGGAAATTCCGTAAGGTAGGCCCAAGTCTGCGGCATATTGCGGCCAAGACTTCGGCAGACTTTATCGCGTACTGGACCGAGATTCCCAGCCGATTCCGACCGACCACGAAAATGCCGCAGTTCTTTGATCTGAGCAACCAGAAAGACCCGACGGCACAAACTTACGAGGCCGTTGAACTGGCAGGTATCGCTAAGGTTTTGATCGGAGATTCTGAGCCGATCGAGCTGTTGCATCCTGCCGCAGAATACGCTCCGAATGCGGAACGCGGTAAGCAGTTGTTTTCTGAACGAGGCTGCCTGGCTTGTCATCAGCATGCGGCGATCCCCGGAACCACGGCGGACTTCGGTCCGAACATCAGTGACATCCATAAGAAGGTCAACCGCAACAAAGACAATGCAGCGTTCAGTGACTGGCTCTACACATGGGTGAAGGAGCCTGAACGCCATCACAAACGGACAAAGATGCCAAATCTGTTTTTGGATCCGTACACCCAGGGCGAAGACAGGATCGACCCGGCAGCAGACATTGTGGCCTTCCTGCTGAGTCAGGGTGAAGCTCAGACATTCGAAGTTGTGGAGCCATCACCAACAGCCGTTAAGGAACTCGTCACCCTGTTCCTGAAGAAGTCGCGATTCAGTGAGGAAGCGGTTAAGAAGATTCTGAATGACAAAAGATTCCCACAGAAAGCAGCCGATGTTGCCGGCGACGAGCGCGTGCTGGCCACAGAGGATGGGACAGCGGTTGACGACGCGGATTGGGACGGTCGCATGCTGGAATACATCGGGCGACGAACGATCTCCCGCTACGGCTGCTATGGCTGTCATGATATTTCGGGATACGAAGACGCTCGGCCCATCGGCGTGGCGTTGCAGGACTGGGGACGTAAGGACACCAGCAAACTGGGCCTGGAACACATCGAAGAGTTCCTGCATCACCATGGAGAACCGGACGGATCTTCAACTCGAGAGCGAGTTGGTCAGGCTATTAAGGACGCTGAAAGTGATGCAGAGGATGCTGACGAAGAGCGATTGAACGGCGAACTGACGCAGGCGTACTTCTACGAAAGCCTGCTGCATCACGGCCGACCTGGCTTCCTGTGGCAAAAGCTGCGGGGGCCTCGAACCTATGACTACATGAAGACCGAAACGAAGGGCTATGACGAGCGCCTGCGGATGCCAAAATTTCCTTTGAAAGAAGACGAGATTGATGCCATTGCCACCTTCGTTCTTGGACTCGTGGCTGAACCTCCCGCCGAGAGTTACATCTATACGCCGGATGTTCGCGACAGCAATCGAATCGAAGGCGAGTTCCTGCTGGCCAAATACAATTGCACCGGCTGCCACATGGTGGAATTACCAAAGATAACCTACGGTGTGGACGTTGAGCAGGATGTGATTCCAACCCAACTGGGTGCAGCCGACCATGAAGACGCGCTGGCACTGCTGCTGCAGTTTCGCAAACCTCGGCGAGCTTTGACCGGACAGGTTGGCAAGTTTAAAATCGATGGCGAAGAGGTGGAGTTGCCATTGGCATCGTTCCACGGTATCCGCATGTTTGAGCCGGATCCGGAAGAAGAGGATCCGGAGTTTCGCGAAAGTGGATTTGACTCCTACGAGACGTTGGACTTCGGCAACGCAGAGGATCCTAAGCGCATTCTGCCGAGTAGTCGCATCATCGTCCCTGAAACCAGGATGGTCGAATATCAGGCGGGCCGTGGAGGAGCATTTGCCGCATGGCTGGTCGAGCAGTTGGTTGAAACTCGGACCGACGGGAATCGTAACCTCGCATTGCAGGCTTCGCCGCCACCACTGATTCAGGAGGGGCAGAAAGTTCAAACGCCGTGGCTGTATCAGTTCCTGCTGGAGCCGGAACAATTACGTTACACGCCTGTGCTGAGAATGCCTCGGTTTAACATGAGTCCCGCCGAGGCTCAGTCTCTGGCTAACTACTTTGCTGCGGTCGACGATGCAACATTTCCTTACCAGGAGCAGCGACCACAAGATCGCGACTATCTGGCGGCTCGGCAAAAATCATTGACGGAATCAGGCTTACTGAAAGCAGGCGAGCACTACCTCAATGAAGGCTGGAAGTCGGTCAACGGGCCATTGTGCATTAAGTGTCACTCGGTCGGGGGCCGGAAGTTCAAAATGTCTGATCCTAAGAAAGACATTCAGGGACCCAACCTCAATCGGGTTCAAAAAAGACTGCGGGCAGACTGGGTCAAGTTGTGGCTCTATAAGCCAACATGGATCACGCCATATACATCTATGCCCGTCAACTTCCCACATAACAACCGAAAGCAGTTTCCTGATCTGCTCGGAGGCGACCCAGGGGCTCAGATTGAAGCGACTGCCGACAGCCTGCTGAACTATACGAAACTAATGGAAGACATCGGTCCGACGGTCTACAGTCCTCCTGTCGTCGCGCCAGCTGCTGATGCGGACAAAGCGGCCGTTGACGGAGTGGGGGCGGAAGAATGAACATGAAAAGAACGTACGATATGGCCCCGATGATTCGTTCCTGTCGACCAGTCTTCGTCCTGGCGGCGATGGCGCTGTTCGCAGGTTTGAGTGGTTGTTCCGAAATCGAAATCGGCGGGGGCTCGAGCATTGTTCCGAAAGTCACAGTCCTTCCGCCAAACCTTGATAGTGATGCCGCCGGTTCTATCGGCACCTCTGGTGACGCCACGGCGACCAAATCGGGCGATGGCAGTCCCGGTGGTGGTGTGGGAACGATCAGGGGACGCGTGTTCCTGACGGGCTCGGCTCCTTCTCTTCCGCCACTTTTTGTCCAGGATGCAGAGATCAAGGACAAAGAAGTCTGTGCCGAATTTGACGTTCCCGACGAACGATTGGTTCTCGGAACGGACAATGGGGTCGCCAACGTCTTCGTTTATCTTAAGAAGAAGCCTAAGGGGTCACCGGACGTCGGGCCAAGTGAGGCTACTCTGATTTTTGACCAGAAAAGTTGTCAATTTCTGCCTCGCTGTATGATTGTACAGTCCGGTCAGACAGTGAAGGTTTTGAGCGATGACAGTATCGCCCACAACACACACACAAACCCGAGAAGGAACCAAGGGGTGTCCAGCCTTGTGTCGCCAGGAGACCGGGAGGGTGTGTTGGAACTGGTGTACGGTCGCTCTGAGGACCCATTCAGCGTGACCTGTGACTTTCATGCGTGGATGAAGGCCTATCACCTGCCGCTGGATCATCCATACGGAGCCGTCACGGACGAAAATGGCAATTTCGAAATTGCTGATATTCCCGCCGGTGACCAGGAATTCGTTGTGTGGCACGAATCGGCTAAGGGCCAGAAGTTGGAACGTGGGCTGAAAATTAAGGTGGAGCCAGGCGAAAATGCGTCTCTGGAAATCCCGTATTCAGTAGACAAGCTGCAGCTGTAGAGGCCGTTGGCTCATTGAATTCACAATCAAGCCGGATGAGGGCTTTAGTGATGTTGGTCCAGATGAACAGACATATTGCGACACTGATCGTGGCGACACTCGTGGTGTCCATGGGCGGTTGCGGTGACGCGTTGAATTCGAGTTTCGTTTACAGCGAGCAAACGCAAGCTCTGATGCCGCAGGCTCAAAAAGGCTTTCCCGTTAAAGGCGACGTCAAGGCTTTGCCGGGGGCAAGACAACTGCTTGACGATCGCTTCGGTAATCCGCAGTCACTGAACGCCTGGTCGAAGCTCCCCATCGATTTTGGCGGTGTCACAGGGACGGTTGTGGCAATACCAGACACGAAGACACTGATACTGAACTTTGATGCCGAAGTGCCGGTTCAAACAGATGAGCCACTCAAACTTCAGTTTGTCACCGGACCGGCAGCTGCAATCGTGGTGCAGATTGACAAGTTGTCCGAAGCATGGACGGCGTCTCTGTCAGGCAATCTTGAGACGTTGATCAAAGCCCATAATGACAACAATCAGGGGGAAGAGCCCAGGTCCATCCCCGTCGCCGGCGACGTTGTGGTGATCGACGGTGGTGGCGTACTGCAGCATGGTCGTGGTCTGTATATGCGACATTGCTCTCATTGCCATGGGACAAGTGGCGATGGTAACGGTCCCACAGCACAATACCTGGTTCCTCGGCCCCGCGATTACCGACATGGTGTCTTCAAGTTTACGTCGACAAATGACCTGTCCAAGGTCAGCCGCGATGATATTCACCGAGTGATCACAAACGGTATTCCCGGAACCTACATGCCGTCATTCGTGCCCATGCTGAACGAACAGAACAGGCATGCTGTCGTGGAATACGTTCGCTTTCTGGCAATGCGGGGCGAGTTCGAAAGGAAGATTGCTGTCGAGCTGTCTAGTGATTTTTCAAAGGAAGCATTGGGCTCACGGCTCGAAGCTGGCGATTCAAAAGAAGACGTCATTGACAATCTGCGAGATTTCCTCGCTGTGGATATGACCGACAGCCTGGAATTCGTGTCTGACGATCTGGCCTCGAAGTGGACAACCGCAGATACCGACGACGCGGTGATTACTCCTGACGTTTCGCGGATAGCGGACACGCCGGAATCGCGACGAATCGGTCGTGAACTCTATCTGAGCAAGGCCATCAACTGTGCCGCCTGCCATGGCATTGCAGGAAAAGGCAACGGTCCACAAACGACAATCTACGAGAAGAACACTGTTACCGGCGAATTGTACGATACTCCCGGGCTGCACGACGTCTGGGACAACGTCAACCAGCCACGGAACCTGACAAGGGGGATTTACAGGGGCGGTCGCCGTCCGGTCGACCTGTTCCGCAGGATTCATGCTGGTATCAAGGGGTCCCGGATGCCGTCGTTCAAGATCCTGCAGCATGAACAGATCTGGCACATTGTTAACTACGTCCTCAGCATTCCTTTTGAACCAATGCCGGGACATGCTTCCGGCGTAGCTGCACCTGCAGAAGCGACACCCGCAGCGACGGACGCAGCTGCAGCCGCTTCTGTAGTGGAATGATCCGGAGATTAATTACGTGAAAAAGTTTTGGTCACTTTTCTTCTTCTTCTGGCCGGTGGTCGCCATCTGGTCCTGCTGGATCGCGCCCGCACGGGGGTGGTGGTTTGCCACGGAAGCGATGAGTCCGCTTGGCGAACGCATCGATGGTCTGTTTTATCTGATTTTGGGTATTGTGACCGTCGTCTTTATTGGGACGCAGTTTGCCCTCGGCTACGCGCTGTGGCAAAGTGCGGTCAAGGGTGAAGATCAGAAGGCTCAGTTTTCCCACGGCAGTCACAGTCTTGAGTTGATCTGGACGGTGGTCCCATCGTTTGTACTTGTGTTTATCGCCCTGTATCAGATGGATGTCTGGGCCGAGTTTCGGGTGCAGTCGTTCTATCCGAATCAGACGCAGGAAGATGGACCGCAACTTGAATTCATGGCTCGACAGTTCGAATGGCGAGTTCGTTATCCGGAACCAGGCACGGAACTTCAAAATCAGCCTCAGCCCGGTGACCTGTATGCCGTCAATGAGATGCACGTGGTCACAGGACGTCCCGTGAAGTTCAATCTTCGGACGGATGATGTGCAGCACGCTTTTTTTGCTCCGGAACTTCGGGTCAAACAGGACGCAGTCGCGGGGCTGATCATTCCTGTCTGGTTTGAAATCCCCAAAGCCGGCGAGTACGCGGTTGTCTGTGCGGAATTGTGCGGTTGGGGACATTACAAGATGCGAGCCACGATCGTTGCGGAATCACAGGCAAAGGTGGATGAGTACCTTAGCAACCTACAGAGTGAACAGAACTTTGATGGTGTCGTCACCGTTGACGACGAAGACGAGTAAGCCAGTTGGCGGTTTATTCACAACAAACGTAAGTCGCTGTCAGTTTCCTGACTGTTTAGATGGGAAGTCATCGGACTTCTCCGACAGCATAAAACTGCAAGAATTTTTCCTCGGAAGGTCCTTCGATGGCCACTGTAAGTCCGGCAATCGAATCACATAGCGATGATCACGCACACGGGCATGATCACCATGAGATCGGCTTCATTAAGAAGTACGTCTTCTCAACCGATCACAAGATCATCGGGATTCAATTCCTGATTACCACGTTGATCATGCTGATGGCTGGCGGAGCACTGGCGCTGGCGGTGCGCTGGCAGCTGGCGTTTCCGTGGCAGACCATGCCAATCGTCGGCAAGCTGTTTGCCGGTGAAGGCGGTCAGATCTCGCCTGAGTTCTACACCATGCTGTTCACCATGCATGCTTCGGTAATGATCTTCCTGGTGATCATTCCCATTCTGGCCGGTGCCTTCGGCAACTTTCTGATTCCGTTGCAGATCGGGGCCGACGACATGGCCTTTCCGGCACTGAACATGCTCAGCTACTGGTTCATGTGGCCAGCCATCTTTTTTTTCTTTGGCAGTTTTGTCGTTGGTGGAGTCACAGCGGGCCCGGCGGCCGGCTGGACGTCATACCCGCTATTGAGCGCATTGATGGCGGCAGCACCAGGGTCCGGCACTGCCCAGACATATTGGCTGTTGGGACTGACGTTCGTCGGCGTGTCATCCATGATGGGCTCCATCAACTACATGACCACCATTATCAACATGAGAGCACCAGGCATGACGTTGTTTCGCATGCCGTTGACCATCTGGTCGATGTTCATCACCGCGATTCTGCAGGCGTTTGCGTTGCCCGTGCTGACAGCCGCAGGATTCATGCTGCTGGCGGACCGCACGATGGGCACCTGTTTCTTCATACCTGCCGGAATCATCGTCAATAACGCGGCTCCCACTGTTGGTGGCGGTCAGCCATTGTTGTGGCAACACCTTTTCTGGTTCTATTCGCATCCGGCCGTTTACATCATGCTGCTGCCGGCGATGGGTATGGTTTCCGATATGCTGGCATGCATGTCTCGTAAACCGCTGTTTGGATACAAACCGATGGTCTACGCGATCGCGGCCATTGCCGGACTGGGCTTTATCGTCTGGGGCCATCATATGTTTACCAGTGGCATGAACCCTGCATTGGGCATGACGTTCATGACGTCCACCATGATGATTGCTCTGCCGTCGGCCATTAAGACATTCAACTGGATCGGCACCATCTGGGACGGCAACGTTCGCTTCAATGCTGTCATGCTGAACTGTGCCGGGTTCGTGGCCATGTTCATCGTGGGCGGGCTGAGCGGCATTTTTATGGCGGCCGTTCCTGTCGACATCTACTTCCACGACACCTATTTCATCGTGGCTCACTTTCACTACGTTCTGTTTGGATCCACACTGTTCGGCGTGTTTGCTGCCATCACCTTCTGGTTCCCGAAAATGTTCGGCCGGATGATGAACGACACCGTGGCCAAGTGGCATTTCGCACTCTCGTTCATCGGTTTCAACGCTGCATTTTTCCCGATGCATCTGCTGGGAATCGCTGGCATGCCCCGCCGATATGCCGACCCCTATCTGCATCCGTACCTGGAACACCTGCTACCGATGAATCAGTTCATCACATTCTCGGCTATCCTGATGGGTGTCGCGCAATTATTGTTGCTGGGTAACTTTGCCTACAGCATTTTCTTTGGTGAAAAGTGTGGTCGAAATCCATGGGGCGCGAACGGCCTGGAATGGTCGGCTCCGTCGCCACCCGGGCACGGGAACTTCGACGTTCCACCCGTCTGCTACCGCGGACCATACGAATACTCATCACCGGAAGCTGAGGCGCTGGGGCAGGACTTTATTCTGCAGACTGAGCCTCCACCCGACATGACGACAACGGAGAATGTCAAGTCCATCGAAACCACAGCCTAACCCATTCGACAGTTTCATGGTGTGTGCCAGTGGCACTCACAAATCTTTAATTGATCGTAGATAAGTCACTAAACCCTCCACGAATGGATTGAGGGCCGTATTGCCAGGAATTCAGGCACTACAGAACGAGAACAGGCGTGTCCCAGACAGATGACCATATCAACCTGACAGTGCAGCGGTTTGCCGTGCTGACGTGTATCGTCGCATTGCTGCCAATCTCTGTCGGTGCGCTGGTCACAACGTTGAAGGCAGGTATGGCGTTTGCCGACTGGCCGACTTCGGACGGGCAGAATATGCTGCTTTATCCGTGGTTGAATGACCTGCGACACACCGACAAATTTGTGGAACATGGCCACCGTCTGGCCGGCGTACTGATTGGACTGGTCAGCATCGGACTTGTCGTCGTCACATTTGTAAAAGAGACACGTCGTTGGGTTCGCGCAGGATCGATCATCATTCTGTTGGCGGTGATCGCCCAGGGACTACTCGGCGGTATGCGAGTGAGAATGAATGAACAGGTTCTGGCGATGACTCACAGCATTACGGGCGGTCTGTTTTTCACGCTGTGCTTTCTGTTCGCATTTCTGGTCCGTCGGCGACCGGCCGACGAACGATCTCGCGTCGACAGAAGATTTTCTCCTGTGGTATATGCCGTTGGTGTATTGTTTCCATTTGTCGTGTTCGGTCAGTACGTGCTGGGTGGGTTCTTTCGCCATTTGGGACGCATGCTGCACGAACACCTGGCCGGCGCCGTTATCGTGACTTTGCTGGCGGCCGTGCTGTTGTTCGCACTTCTGCGGAGCGATCTGTTATCGTTTCGTAGCCGAGGCAAATGGCTGGCATCAGCGCTGCTGCTTCAGATAGGGCTCGGTTTAGGTTCGTGGGTGACGAAGCTGGGCTTTCCCACGTTGGGTTGGGTGGCTTCTGCAAATTCACCTGCTCAGAATGTCGTCTGCAGCCTGCACACAGTCGGCGGAATGTTCCTGCTGGCCACGGCATCTGGTGCAGCAATGGAATTGATCCTCAGTGCCAGATCGGGACAGATTGAACAGTTGACGGGTCTGTTCAGTGAATCGTCTCTGACCTCAGGTCGGAATGGAGGGCTCGCATGAGTATCGCTCCCTCTGCACCACAGGCGTCAGCTTCTGTATCTGCCGATACTCTGCGAGTGCAAAGTGCCGTTGCGGTTGGACGTCAGCGTCTGGCCGACTACGCCGAACTGTGTCGACCCAAAATCGCCATCATGACGATGGTCGCTGTGGCTGTGGGTTTTACTCTGGCGTCGCCCATCACTTTTGACGCAGTAAAGCTTGTCATCGCGATGCTGGGCGTCGTTCAGCTGGTGGCCGCTTCCAGCATGCTAAACCAGTGCCTGGAACGTCGCACTGATGTTCTGATGACGCGTACCCAGGACCGCCCGATCGCCAGCGGCAGGATCTCGATGCCCGAAGCATCAGCCGTGGCCGCCGTATTAACGTCAGTCGGTTTCGGTCTACTCTGGAACCTGGTGAACCCGGCAGCCGCGTTGGCGACCCTGGCAACTCTGCTGAGCTACACTCTGGCGTACACGTTACTGAAGACAAAAACGTCTTTGTGCACGACGGTCGGTGCTATTCCCGGGGCGATGCCACCAGTCATTGGCTGGCTGGCTGCCGGACGTGGACTCGGCATCGAAGCACTGGCGTTGTTCGCGGTGTTTTTTGTATGGCAGTTTCCGCACTTTCTGGCGATCGGTTGGATTCACCGTCGTGACTATCAAAGTGCAGGGTTACGAATGTTGCCGTCGTTTACGGACAAAGGATTTCTGACCGGACTGATCGCGGTGGTTTATGCGGCGGCCTTCGTGCCCATTAGTGCTTTACCGGCTTTCATCGGGATGTCGGGCGATCTGTATTTGCTTTCGGCGATGGCCTTCTCCGTTGCTTATCTGGTGTATTCGATTCGGTTTCTATTGCATCGCAGCGAAGTGCGAGCTCGCAGTTTGCTGTACAACTCGTTGATTTGTTTGCCCTCGCTGTTGATCGCATTGGTGTTGGATTTTCTCAGGTTAACAGCAATCGGATAAATGCCCTGGAATTGAAGAGTTCGATTTACGAATGCCGCCTACGCGGTTCGCTCGAAGTTGAAGCTCAATAACTGAAAACGCCATTTGCCGTACTCGGCGTGTCATGTTAGTTAAAAGTTGATTAAAAACTATGTCACACAGTACTCCGCCTACCGGCCTCAAAATGGGTATTCCCATTCCGAATTCAAAACTCGGACTGTGGCTGTTTCTCGGCACGGAAATCATGTTCTTCACCGCCTTTATCGGCGCATATATTGTTCTGCGGATCGGTTCGCCCGGGTGGCCGACGGATACTGCAGATACGCATATCCTGGTATTCTGGGGCGGCTTCAACACGTTTGTGCTGATCGTTTCCAGTTATTGCGTCGTCGTCGCTCACGAAGCCATGGCAAAGAGAGATTTCTCACGAGCCCGCCAGTACTTAACGTACACGATGGCGCTGGCGTTCGTGTTTCTGGGGGTTAAGTCATACGAATACTACGGTAAGTTTTCGCACGACATTCTTCCCAGCCATATTGCAGAAACACCGACTCAGGCCATCAATAAGGTTGATCGCGAGTTGGAACAGGTCGTGAGAGAACGGTTCGCGATCTACACGGATGCCAAGGCAATTGACGTTGCCCAACCCAACGATCTTGCTACCGTCAGCGCTCAGCTGGATGTCTTTGCCAAAGACACAGGCGAAGATGACTCTGGACTCAGAATATCTGCTCCCGGCGACGTGGCCCTGTACAGCAAATGGCAGAATCTTCACCAACACATCGTGGCAAATGTTTCTCTGGATGAGGTTCCCGTCGCCACAGGCCCCGGTTATCTGGCAGATCGCGCTGCGTTGCAGGAAGGTGAGACACTGCCTGTTCTGGAGTTTGCAGAAGTTACGGCCGAGTTGGAACGCTTGAAGAGCAATGAAGTCTACGGCCCCGCGATTCAGGCGGGCGTATTTGATCCTCATCCCGTACTCTACGGCAATCTGTTTGCATCAATTTACTTTCTGATGACGGGCTTTCATGCCATTCACGTGATCGTCGGCATGATTCTGTTTGCACGGCCCTTGCTTCAGGGCAGCAATCTTGATGAAAAGTGGACGGACTGGGTGGAGAACAGTGGCCTGTACTGGCACTTTGTGGACCTCGTCTGGATCTTTCTATTCCCGCTCTTGTACATTGCTTAGTTCATACAACTCTCGTTTTTTCGCTTCTCGGCGCATGCAGGATCGATATTATGGCACACGATGACCACAGTGCCCATCACGTCAACTATCTGGCAGTCTTTGTAGCACTCTGCGTGTTCACCGCGCTTTCCGTCATATTTGACCTCGTCAGTTTCAGTAACCATGCGATCACCATCGTTCTGGTGTTGGCTGTTGCCGTTGCCAAGGCATTGTGCGTGATGATGTTCTTCATGCATCTGAAGTTCGAAGGCAACTGGAAGTTCGTGCTGCTGGCTCCCACAACGATTTTGGCCATTGGCCTGCCCCTGGCTTTGCTGCCGGATATCGGTGTGGCTTATTACACGCCATTGGCTCCGCAAGCTGAGTGGAGAGCGGAAATGGAGAGTTTTCATGCCAGTCATGCAGAACACGGCGGACATACGGGTGGCATCGAGCACCTGGATGAACACGTAAATCCGGGGACGCCTGTTCAGGATGGTGTCACCGCCGAACCGCACAAGGAATCCCACGACGAAGACGCCGTGGCTCCAGCTGAGAAAGCGGAATAGAGTTGACGGAGTGCTGATACTCGACAATTCGGGCGTGCCCAGCAGCGCCATGCGGCGCCACATACTTTGATTTCGTTTTCAGCCATGTCGGATATCTGCATCAGCGCCGCAAGTGTCTCGCACTCCTATGACGCCGCCACTGCGCTGACCGATGTCGATCTTGAGGTGCCCCGCGGCTCGCTGTTCGGGTTGCTCGGTCCTAATGGTTCGGGCAAGACCACTCTGTTTCGCCTGTTCGCCACGCTGCTGCCACTGCAGGCTGGCAGCATAAAGATCTGCGGTTCAGACCTGCAGGAAGATCCCGCTGCTATTCGACGAATGCTGGGTGTCACGTTTCAGTCACCTGCGGTCGATGTAAGGCTGACGGTCGTGGAAAATCTACAGTGCCACGGACGAATCTACGGCCTTCCACGTGGGACGCTTGTCAAACGGATCGATGAATTGCTGGAACAATTTTCGTTGTCCGATCGCCGAAAGTCGATTGTCGGCGAGCTGTCCGGCGGGCTGCGGCGGCGAGTTGAACTGGCCAAAGGCCTGCTGCACCGTCCGGAAGTGCTGTTACTTGATGAACCCAGCACCGGGCTGGATCCAGCTGCCCGTCGACAGTTCTGGGACATGATTCACGAACAGCAGCAAAAGGAAGGAACGACCGTCGTTCTGACAACTCACCTGATGCAGGAGGCCGAGTGCTGCGCACATCTGATTCTGATGGATAAAGGCCAAATCGTAAGCCAGGGCTCACCTCAGACACTTCAGGCATCGATTGATGGTGATCGGCTGTCGATCCGAACTCGGGACTCTGTTGAACTGAAAGCGGAACTTGAGTCCCTGCTGCGGGTTAAAGCTCGCGACGTTGGCAGCCGCTTGTGCTTTCGCGTGCCGGACGGAGCGGCAGCGCTGCAACATGTGATGTCCACGTGCGGAGACCAGATCCTGTCCGCCGAAGTCGCCAGTCCGTCGCTGGAGGACGTCTTTTTGGAAGTCACCGGACACGGCTTCGAAGACAATGTTGCACACGGTGCAGTGTTTCCGGGAGAGGCAGCATCATGAACGCGTCCTCCCAGCATAGCAGTATGTGGTCCGGTGCCTGGGCTTTGGCGTGGCGTGAACTGATTCGCTTCTTTCGCCAGCGCACCCGTGTCATTGGCGCCATTGGACAGCCCGTGATCTTCTGGGTGCTGTTCGGAGCCGGCCTTGGTCGATCATTTCAGCCGCCGGAATGGGCGTCGGGACTTTCGCAGCCGCTTACCTATCAGGAGTATTTTTTTCCGGGTGTCGCGGTTCTGATCGTAATGTTTACTGCAATCTTCTCGACAATCTCAATCATTGAAGATCGACGTGAAGGGTTTCTGCAGGGCGTGCTGGCCGCTCCCGTGCCTCGGTCGGTTATTGTTCTGGGAAAGGTACTGGGCGGGACAGTGCTGGCCGTTGTTCAGGCGAGCATTTTTCTACTGGTTGGCCCGCTGCTCAGTTATGTCGGACTGAGTCCTGGACTGCAGATCGCGTTGAATCCGCTGCCAGCTATTCTTGCGGCGTTGTTTTTGACGTTGATTGCCGTTGAGCTGACAGGTCTTGGATTTCTGATTGCCTGGCCGATGAATTCTACTCAGGGGTTTCATGCGATCATGAGCGTCTTTTTGATGCCCATGTGGCTGCTGTCCGGGGCGTTCTTTCCCGGTGGCGGCGAAGACTGGCTGTCGTGGATTATTCGATTAAACCCTTTGACCTACGGGGTTGCCGGGCTGAGACGCCTGCTGTATTCGGGCACGCTGCCCGTGACGGACTCACTGCCATCGATGTCCGCCTGCGTCGGCGTGACAGTCGGTTTTAGCGTCGTTATCTGCCTGATCTGCGTACGTCTGGTGTCCCGACCGATGACACATAATGTGACGTAATGCGCTGGATGCTGGAAACCACCACAGTCGACGACTGTCTGAGCGGACGTGTTCTGGTGTGAACCGGCTTGAATTCCACGGGTCTTGCAATCAACTGTTCGTATCTCATTGACCGTCGCCATCCTGTCAGGTCAAATTCGCGACGCCCTTTGCTTCTTCTGACGATTCACTCAAAATGACTCAACGCCGAATACTTGTCACATCAGCGCTGCCCTATGCCAACGGGCATATTCACATCGGGCATCTGGTCGAATATCTTCAGACAGATATCTGGGTGCGATTTCAGAGGTTGAGAGGGCATCGTTGCGTCTACGTCTGTGCGGACGACACCCACGGCACGGCGATCATGATTCGTGCCCGAAACGAAGGCCGCAGCGAGGCAGAGGTTATCGCTGATATGCGCGATGCTCACATCCGGGACTTCGCCGCGTTTGATATTGAATTCAACAATTACGGCAGCACCGACAGTGATGAGAATCGGGAAATCTGCGGCAAAATCTGGCAGTCGATTCGTGACGCGGGACTGGTCAAAGAAAAGGATGTCGAGCAGCTGTATGATCCGGAAGCCGGGACGTTTCTGGCGGACCGATTTGTATGCGGTACCTGTCCGCACTGCGGCTCTGAAGATCAGCCGGGAGACAACTGCAGCAAGTGTGCGAAGACTTATACTCCGGCAGAGCTGGTGAATCCGAAGAGTACGCTCTCGGGAGCGACTCCGGAAATACGCTCGGCAAGGCATCTGTTCATCGAGCTGGAACAATTGCACGATTTTCTGACCGAATGGACTCAGTCCGGCAGCCATCTGCAGCCCGAGGTTGCCAATTATCTTAAAGGTCATTTTCTGGGAGACGAACTTCGCGACTGGGATATTTCCCGTCCGGCACCCTACTTCGGTTTTGAAATTCCGGACAGTCCTGGCAACTATTGGTACGTCTGGTTTGACGCTCCGATCGGATACATCGCTTCAACGAAACAGTGGTGCGCAGCCAACGGCGAAGACTTCGACAACTGGTGGAGAAATGCCGTCACGGAAATTCATCATTTCATCGGCAAGGACATCACGTACTTTCACACGTTGTTCTGGCCTGGCATGCTGAAGACAGCTGGCTTTAATCTGCCTGAGAAAGTGCATATTCACGGTTTTCTGAAGGTGGCCGGTAAGAAAATGTCCAAGTCCAAAGGAACGTTTGTCATGGCGTCAACGTATGCCAGACACCTGCCGTCCGGTGTGCTGCGATACTACTACGCCAGCAAGCTTGGATCGGGGCTTGATGACATCGATCTAAATTTGGAAGAATTTGTCGCGAAGGTCAACTCGGATCTTGTGGGCAAGGTTGTGAATCTCGCTTCACGTTCGGCAAAGTTTGTGGCTCAGTCGAAGCTCAGTGACACTTATCCGGACGACGGTGGTCTTTTTGAGTACGCCGCGGCCAAAGGCGAGGAACTGGCTTCGTTTTACGAAGACTGCAACTACAACGCAGCGATGCGGGAGATCATGCTGCTGGCGGACCGGGCCAATAAGTATGTGGAAGACAAAGAGCCATGGGTGTTGCGGAAGGATCCGGAGAAAGCCGCTGAGCTGCGGGATGTCTGCACAGTCGCACTCAACCTGTTTCGGCAGCTCGTCGTTTATCTTTCTCCCGTACTTCCGAAACTGGCCGAACAGACGGCAGAGTTACTGAACAGGCCCATCGAAAGCTGGGACGAAAGTCAATTACCGCTGACCGGAACGCCGGTCAGCAAATTTCAACATTTGATGAAGCGAATTGAGGACAAGCAGGTTCAAGCCATGATTGAAGAAAGTAAAGAAGACAATGCCGCTGATGCGGGTGCAGCACCTCCGGAATCCACCGAGGCCGCCGCGCCGCAGTTCCATTCCGCAGACACGTGGCAGGACGGTGGCGATGCATTGACCGGAGAACCTCTGGCGGACGAGTGTACCATCGACGACTTCATGAAGGTCGACCTGCGTGTCGCTCGCATTGTCGAAGCCGGACATGTGGAAGGCGCGGACAGACTGTTGCAGCTGACGCTGTCTCTGGGGGGAGGCACCACGCGAAACGTGTTCGCCGGCATCAAGGCGGCTTACGATCCGGAAACTCTGGTCGGACGACTGGTGATCTGTGTGGCCAATCTGAAACCTCGAAAAATGAAGTTTGGCCTGAGTGAAGGTATGGTGTGTGCCAGCGGCGGTGGCGGAAAGGAAGTCTTTCTGCTCAGCCCGGACGATGGCGCTGTCCCGGGACAGCGAGTGCACTAAGCGCTGTGGCTGCAGTAACCCCCGAAACCGGGCGATCATAGTGCTCGCTCCGGGCCGGCGGCGCAGCACCCGATGACCGTAATTCCGCGTGCGTGACGTCGCCAGTATCCGGTGACTTAAGTGAGAATATCAACAGCCGTACGTGTCGCGTTCGGCTGTTTTTCGTGTCAGGGGCAGGGATGCTCAACGTTCTGCCGCGGATTCAATGACAATGACACCGCACAATGGTACGGTTGTCTGTCTGCATCGGTCAGCTGCCCGTCGACGATCGGTCTGTGATTACAAACATAATCGAGAGGAGTCTTCGCGATATGACAGTGAGACCATGGCTGATTACGTTTTTCGCTTTCGCGATGCCTCTGACGCTCTGCACTGCGGATGAGGTCGACGATGGCAAGCTTCGAATCATCTGTTTCGGAGCTCATCCGGACGATGCGGAGTACAAGAGCGGTGGAACCGGTGCGTTGTGGGCAAAACAGGGGCATCACGTCAAACTGGTGTCGGTAACGAATGGTGATATTGGTCATTGGCAGATGTCCGGCGGCGAACTCGCGAAACGTCGTACCGCAGAATCTGCCGAGGTCGCAAGGCGTCTTGGTGTGACTTCGCAGGTGCTGGATATTCACGACGGCGAACTATTGCCCACGCTGGAGAACCGCCGCACGATCACCCGTCTCATTCGCGAATGGAAGGCGGACATCGTGATCGCGCACCGTCCGTGGGATTATCATCCTGACCACCGCTATGTCGGCGTATTGGTGCAGGATGCCGCTTTCATGGTGACTGTTCCGTTTTTCTGTCCGGATGTTCCACCGCTGAAGAAGAACCCGGTATTTCTTTATTCCAGCGACCGTTTTCAGAAACCATATCCCTTTGAGGCGGATATCGCTGTTGCACTGGATGATGTTCTGGAATTGAAAGTCGATGCCTTGCTGGCGCTGGAGTCTCAGACATTTGAGGGGGGAGCCCTGGGATCGGCTGAAAAGGCGGCCGCAGCGCCTCCTGCTTCACAGCCGGAACTGCGAAAAGCATGGCTGAATCAGCGTTGGGAGCGGCGGCAGGGTGCCGAAGCCAAAAACCACCGCAGCGCGCTCATTCGCTGGTACGGTGAGGAGCAGGCAAAGCAGGTGAAATACGCCGAAGCATTCGAAATCTGCGAGTACGGGCGTCAGCCATCGGAATCGGAAATCCGCGAACTGTTCCCGTTTTTTCCCGCTCCCTGAAGATGCGTGAAACCGTCTTGGGCAACGCATTCGGCTGAATCTGCCGGAAGGCCGCTCGCTGCACCGCCGCACAGACGTCCGGGGTTCCCTATTTTTCTCAGGCGTTAAAAACGATACGAGCCGAAGAATTGGAGCAAAGTTCACAGTTGTTACAGACCGATACCGACCACAGCAGGCTGTGTTTAATCACGGTCGTTTGGGTGTATCGATGTTTCAATCCTGTCTGCGGTCCGGAGCTTTTTGTTGAAAGCCCGGGGTATCCGGCATCGAACACTCCAGCGACGATTTTACGAAGGTCCGGTTCGCATGTTCCGTTCGAACCTGTTCCGGTGTGTATCTCTGATCTGTGTGAGTGTTGTTGGTGCTGACGCATCGGCGCAATATCAGCACGGGTACCCTCAGATGCCAGGCGTTCACGTTCCGCAATCGAGCTATCAGGCTCCGATTCTGGATTACTATGTCGGGCAGAAGCCCGAGTTGTGGGATGACCAGCAGCCCATCGAACAGTTCGTGACTGCACTGGGTAAGCGCAGCTGGTTTCGTGTTGATTACCTGCACATGGACTTTGAGCGTCCCGGCAACGTGTTCCTCGGGGCTCCATTGCTGAACGTGACCGACCCGCTGTCGGTCGCAGACGAACTGGCTGGCGGCGTGACAACTGGTGTGGGGATTATCCCGAACCTGAATGGAGTCGATCTGGGGGATAATTCGGGAATTCGCGGCACCTGGGGACTGGATCTGCAGGGTGCGGAGTTCGAATTAGAATTCTTCGGCACAGAACAAAGCACAGATACGTTATCAATGACGGATCTGCAGGCGTTCCGCGACCCGCTGTTTCCGGCAATAGGAACTGTAGCTCGCCCCAATGTCGTTGTCCCGCTGCTGACAAATGGTGCTCCGTCCGACGCGGCGTCTGCCAATTATCTGATCTATGACCAGAGCTATTCTGCTGAACTTAAGGCGAAGATGTGGGGAGCGGAAGCCATTATCGTCAAGGACAGTTATGTTCCCGGTGAAGGAATTGCCTGGCAGTGGCTTGGTGGTTTTCGCTATGTGTCGTTTGAGGAGGAGCTTTCGCAGATTGGTTTATTCAACGCCGGAGGAGCAGGTGGTCCGGCACGAGTGTCACAAATCAGGTCCACTACTTCGAACAACATGTACGGTCCGGAAGTTGGTGCCCGGGCATCGATCGTGCATCGTAAGTTTAGATTCAGCATGACTCCAAGAATTGCCTTTACACTGAACGATTACACAGCGAAGACAGACTCTGGCCCACTCACCGAGGCGGCGGTGTCAGCCACTGACCCGCTCAGATCGTTCAGGGAAAGTCATATTGAATTCACGCCACTGTTTGAACTGAGCTTTACCGGTGAGCTGCATTTAACGCCGAATTTTTCAATTTTCGGTGGGTACGACTTCATGTGGATGTATAAGGTGACCAGGCCCTTCAACAACATTCACTACAACAGTATACCTGGCGCCGCTGGTTCGTTTGCTCCGATTGTCAGCCAGAACGCGGACCTCGATACGTTCTATACAAAAGGTCTCAGCTTCGGCTGCGTCCTGCGGTATTGATCTGAGACGTTCTAACATTACACACGACCCCGAGTCCGTAGACCCTTGGAGGTGGTGCTCCCGGCTGTTCTGTCATCACATGACCTCGGCGGTTTCGATGCCCAGCAGCGTGAGCCCTGTGCATAACGCCCGAGCCATCAGGTCGCACAGGATCAGGCGGCTGTGTCGCAGTTCAGGAGATTCGGCGTTCTTGACGGAACAGTGGGCATAGAATGCGCTGAATTTACCAGCCGTGTCGAACAGCCACGACGTCAGCTGGTTAGGACGATAATCGGCAAGGACAGAATCAATGGCATAGTCAAACTGGGTGAGCTGAAGAGCGAGAGCTCGCTCTTCCGGACACGTCAGCAGCACGGTTGCCTGGCCACTCGCGATGTTTTGTCGGTCGACGTTCAATTCACGAAAAATGCCGCAGATACGAGCGTACGCGTATTGCATGTAAGTAGCCGTATCTCCTGTCGTGGCGAGCATCTTGTCCCAATCGAACACATAGTCACTGTCCCGATTGTGACGCAGATCCGCATACTTTATTCCGCCTGTGCCGACGATTTGTGCGACTCGTGCACGTTCGTCAGGTGACAACGCCGGTTGTTCACGTCGATCATCGTTTTCGTCCACGACAACGCGGGCGCGGGCGATGGCCTCGTCGATCAGGCTGCCAAGTCCGACATTGTCACCGGAACGGGTCTTGAATGGCTTACCATCATTGCCCATGACGGTACCGAAACTGACGTGCTGGCACTTCACGTCAGCGAGTCCCCACAGTTCGCAGGTTCTGAACAGCAGACTGAAGTGCTCGGACTGACGTTTATCCACGACGTACACGATTTCATCAGCGTTCAGTTCATTCAATCGGTATTGAATTGTTGCCAGGTCAGTGGTTGCGTACGTGTAGGCTCCGTCTGTTTTCTGAACGATGAATGGTGCTTCATTGCCGTCAATGAAGACACACGTGGCGCCGTCGCTGTCTGTCGCCAGTCCCTGCGACTTCAGGTCGCTGACCACGCCCGCCAGCATTGGGTTGTAGTAGCTTTCTCCAAGCGTCAGATCGAATTGGACATCGAGTCGTGCATAAATCTGATTCAGCGCGGCCAGACACGCCGGAAGAAACTCATCCCACAACTGTTGGTTGGATTCGTCACCGGAATGCAGCTTTGACGTTTCCTGACGTGCCAGCCGAGCAATTTCATTGTGTTCGTTGGCCTGTTCCAACAGCGTCGCATCTGTGGCAACGTGGTCGACTTTACCTTCTGCCGATGCAATAGCACCGCGGGTGTCCTCCACGGCCTTCCGCAGTGTTTTTAACTTCTTCTTTGTCTTCTTGTCAGCAGGGGCGGTGGCGTTTTTTAGCTCGTTGAGTTCCGTCTGTCGCTGACCCAGTTGTACGAGTAGTTTAGGCAGTTTTGCTTTTGCTGCGTGATAGTCAGACAGTTGATTGACCAGTTTGTACAGACGGGCCAGCTCCCCTACCTGATTTCTGTCGTAGGCGTCTGCTTCCACGAAATTCCGATAACCGTAGATGATCATCCCGAACTGAGTTCCCCAGTCGCCGATGTGGTTATCGCTGGTGACTTTATGGCCGGCGAAACGCAACGTCCTGCAAATGGCGTCACCAATGACGGAACTTCGCAGGTGACCCACGTGCATTGGCTTGGCCACATTGGGTGAGGAAAAATCGACCACGATATGCCGTGGATTCGTCGCAGACGTCACCCCCAGACGATTATCACCAGCGATCTGGCTGACCCGGTCTGCAATCCATTCATCTCTGAGCCGCAGGTTAATAAAGCCTGGTCCGGCGATATCCGGAGTTTCGCAGCAATCGCTGACGTCCAGGTGGTCAATGATTTCGGTGGCGACGTCCCGAGGTAACTTTCCCAGCTGTTTGGCCAGTGGCATGGCGCAGTTTACCTGGAAGTCGCCGAACTTCGGATCCTGTGACGATCGAATCATTTCCAGCAGCGGGCCGGTATCGGCGGTCAGTGACGAAAGAGCTGACGCAAAACGTGATTTTAGAGTGCGAAGAATGCTCATGGAGAGGGCAACAACTGTGCGAGAAGAGCGGGACGAACCGAAGTGTGGATGTTGGCGGTGCCGATCAGCCATTGCAAGGCTGAGACGTGCCGCAGATTCGCGTATTTCTCAGCTGCTGACACGTGCGCCGCCACGTAGCGACCCCCGAGTGGTCTCTGTCACTGATACAGCGTGACCCGGGACAGCGCTCCTGCCGCGTGCTGCGTCTGCTGATCACTCGGACGCTGCGTAGTGTGAGAGTGATCCGCTTCCGGCGGAACGAACCGATCCAGTCGGGGGCGGAACATCACCAGCAGCAGCAAAGGCAGATACCACAGCACATAGCTGCCCACATCTTCCGGATACCACAACTGTGCGGCAACAATCAATGCGGTGGAGTTGGCCAGCAGATTCTCAAGGTTTCTCTTACGCGGAATGACGGTCATGGCGACGAACATCACAAAGAACAGCGCGGCCAGAATGATCCGCAGAAACACGTGACCAATCGCGGATTCAGACATTGGCGTCGCTGCGTCAAACAGGCGGTACGCTGTCCAGTTAGCCGTCATTACGAGTTTGTTGACAAACGAATCAGTGGTTGCTGATGTCAGTGCGAAGGTCATCAGCACCACTGCAGCGACAGCGCCAAGCGAAATGCCGAAGCGAAGGCTGCCCTTTCTGCCATAGAAAACCGCCCACAGTGGCAGCAGAAACACGGCGAAGAACAATGTACCGCAGGCCAGCCCCAGCAGGACACCCGCCACGGCCGGTTTTCGGTACATGGCGAACGCCCATGTCAGGCAGGCTCCCGGAACAACGTGAGTTAGCTCATGGACATTGAACGCCGTACACGGCAGCAGCAGGTACAGGCAACACATGGATACGCCTAGCTGAGCGCTGCAAAAGTGCTTATGGCCAATGTAGATCAGTCCGATCACCACCGTGCTATGCGCGACGACGACAAGGATCCGGGCGATCAATTCCTCTGTTGACGTTCGACTGGAGGCGCCCCGGATTTCCTCGGGATTCACCTGCCCGGAAAGTTCCGCGACCTTGGCCGCGCCGGCGGCGATAATTGTCTCGGTCGCTGGTGGAGTGGCCTGATGACCGGCGGCTGTCACGTCCGATGACTCCTGCCCCTGCAGAAGTGCCACGCCGGACTTAACGGAATCAATGTTTCGGACAGGCGGTTCCTTAAGAAAAACACCCGTCATCAGAATTGTGAAGGCCGGGAAGAACAGGAACGTCAGGCCTGCGTGGTTAAGGTTTTGTTCCAAACGTGGTCGACGGGTCAGAGATTCGTCAAAGGTCAGGCGAACTATCAATATCACTGACAGCGCGAGAACGACAAAGGAACTGAATCGATTCAGAGTACCCAGCGGTGTCGCGCGAGACTCATCACTATCCAGCGTCTGCGCGGGAGTCGCCGGAAAAACGGCACCCGCGTTCGCCAGGTCATCCCGTTTAGATGACGCTGAAACGACCAGCGCTGTTGACAGCAGCAGCAGCAGCAGCAGGTCCAGATTCCTAACGGTCAGCAACCGAGAGAACCGAAAGAACAGAGCAGTCAGCAGCAGCGTTACGTAGAGCAGCCACGTCGGGCTTTCCACGATCACGAACAGAAATTGGTCGTGTTCCATTATCAACGAACCTGCGAGCGCATTGCGAAATCAATCGCCTGCATGATTCTTACTTGAATCAGCAGTGATTCGCGCGCAAACGAAGTGCGTAAAACGGGGGCAACGGCCCTGTTGCTCCCTACCCAGTCAATTTCCCCAAGACCATTGAACGTTCTGTGCTGCGTTTCTGCAAGCTGTCTGTCAGGCAAATTCCAAGTAAGGGCTATTTGGACCACAAGTTCCGGTAATATTTCTCCCAATGACCCCGGTCGGTCGCGAGCGACGTGGTTCCTGCAACCTGTCCCGAGACGCGCAATGGCGGACATTCACAGCAATTCCGCAGACTTTTGGGCTCCGGTCCCCTGATTGTCGGTCGTTGCCCGCAGCGGCAACCCGGAAATACGCCGTCGGGGCTTGAACGCCCCGCGAATAAATCAACCACAGCGGATACCGCGTGGTTAACACCGATTCTACAGCTTCGGCTCGGTTGCCTTCATCTTCTGCTGTCGGCGACGCTGCTCCTGGCGGCGGGCCTCTTCTTCGGGAGCGAACTGAGGTGCCCGATTGCCCGCGGCTCCTCCATTCCCGGCGGCCGCAACCTGCATCTTGCTTTCATTCCATCCCCAGCCGAGCGGGTCGCCAAGTTCAACCGAGGCCAGGAAGGCCCACGGAGTACCTGGATGCTCATCGATCACGCGAGTCAGATACTCAATGGCCTTCTTATGCAGCTTGCGTACCGTCGCACCTGCGTTGACGTCTTTGGATGGAGCTAAACGCCACTGATTGTTACCGGTTTTCTCGAATGTCTTGGGAGCTGCCTTCATTTCGGCCAGCATGGCGTTGTAGCCAAACGCACGAACTCGCATCGCCAGAACTCGTCCCATCGCCAGGTCATAGCTGGCTCGCCAGCGGTCGGAATCAAGCTTGTCGCGATCACGTTCACCGGCTTCCAGAATGGCATGCAGCGACTGAAGATAATAGTCCATTGTCGCCAGTGGTTTCTGTGCCTCCGTGATTTGCCGTCGCAGAATGTTATCGTCGGTCGCCTGAAAACGAAGCTGAGGGATAGGAAGTTCGTCTCCATCAAGAACAGTCTGCTTGGCAGCGCTGACGAGAGCCGACTTGGCGGAGTTCGTCGACAGTTGGCGCTGATAGTCACGCAGCGGACGATAATCCGGCGAATACTTCCGCATGATTGCGGAGTCCCACTTGCGCCCACGGCTATCTTCAGCCACGAAAAACACTCCACCCGTTTCCGCGCACACGCGTGATAGTGTGTATGGTCCATAACCGGACGACATGCGGTCGAGATTGCGGGCACTGGCCGTCCAGAACGGAAGTTGCAGCCCCTCAGCCGCGACTGTTTCCGGTCCCATATCTGCGGGCAGGTCTTTTTGATAGGTCTCTCCGTCCACTTCCCATGTTGTGGGAATGTATCCTTTCTCACGGCCGAACACGGAAGTGTTTCCGATACAATAGACCTTCACACCGTCGCGAGTACATCGACGCACTGTGTCTTCCAGCATTTGAAAGTCATCGCCGCGTTCGTCCGTGACGAGGATCATCATCATGTTGGCCCGCATCTTGCGTTTGGCCGGCAGGAATGTCTTTAATGCCATGTTCAGCGCCGAAAAGACCCGTTCTTCTCCGGACTTGTCATTCTTGATGGACTCCACCGCTTTCATCAGCAGAGAAAGATCAGAGGTGGGTTCTGCCTGCAGCAGATGGACTTCCTTGCCATACCCCACAATCCCACTTCTTAACGCTTCTTCAGCGCCAACATCAAGGGCGCCCAACTGCTTGTAGATTCCCTGAAAACGTTTTGATACAAGTTCACGTCTGCCTTCCATGGACAGCGACTCATCCAGCAGCCATACCACCAGGGTTTTTCGCTGGCTTAACGACGCAGCGATTTCCTGAGTGATGCGGTCGATCGCACCTTCCGTGCCACCGGCGTGTTCGGTGGTTCCGGTCAGATCGATCGATTCCAACAGTTCCGCTTCGCTGGGAGTCTGCATGCTCTCTGATGTCTGAAGCCGCGGGTCGATCAGATTCTCATTGATCAGTTCCTGCTGCTCGCGGTGATTGTCGATGCCACTGGTCTGTGCAACGGCCATTGACGGGCCAACAATGTTCAAACTGCTGTCGCTGCCAATTTCCTCCGGCACTTCTGTGTTAATGACATACTCTTCCTGGCGGACCTCTTCCGGTTCGAACGCTGATGTGATTTCCACTTCGCGCTGCGTCTCGATCACCCAGGTGATGCTCATAAGGGCGATGAGAATGGCGACATGGACCAGGAGGCTGATCCCCCATGCCGGCATGTCGTAGAGCATCTCCCAGACTCCGCTGCCGAATTCGGAATCGTCGGCAGTAAGTGCCTCGCTGGAACTGACCTGAAGTGTACTCACGGCGGAATTCCCGTTTGACGGTTCTGATGAGGCTATGCCTCTGATTATGGGCGCTCACGGCCGGAACCGCGATCCCGTAAACACTAATCCGAAACCATCGCTCCCCGGCTATGGTTTCACCTGCACAAAGTGTGACAGGCTTTAACAATCATTGCAAAACTGAATTCGTGGTGGTTGGCAGGACTGCCTGATTACCTGGGCGGAACGACGGCTTATGAGTAATCATAACGTGAAAAACACACAATCTGTCCAATATCATACTTTGAAAACAAGGCGTTGACAATGTCTTGATCGGTTCAAGAAATGCCGTATCGCCAAATGATAACACGATTTACGGCGATTGCAGAGTTCGGATTTACGCGCTGCTACACCAAATAACGTCAATTAAACTGATTTTTGTTCGTCAGGATCCCCCAAAACCTGAAGAAATCGTTCGGATCAGCTGGGCACGAACTCATCAATGCTGTCCCTTTAGAACCTCAGCGGGAACGCCGGATCCCGCAATGCCTTCCCGTGAACTGTAGGTCGAAGTTTCCGCAGGCGGCCCGCCAGCCCCGTACGAGAATTTCCAATCGCTTAATCACTCACTGACGGGCCTTTCCCCAGCAGTTTGAATGGACCTTCCAGTCGCCCTGTCGCCTGTACGCTCTGTCTCCAGGACAGCAGAACATCGGGCTGATCGGTGAAGATTCCGTCAACACCGGCTTCGCGGACCAGCCAGTCGATCATCGTTTTTGAATTCGGAGCATAATCCGGCAGTGAGTCCATGCGCAGGGTCCACGCGTGCACCAGCATGGCATGCTGATGAGCTGTCCGGACTACATTTGACACCCGTGCGTGCTCTGGATCATCGGGAGCAACCCCTTCAACCACGGCGGCAATTCGCACGCCGATGCCGTCTGCGACCTTCGCGATTTGAGCCAGGTGTCCGTCTGACGGTTTTTCCGCCAGCAACTGAATCAGCGGAAGTTGGCATTTCAACTCCGTTCTCAGCCGCAGAATTTCGGATTCATCGAAGCACTGCACGAAGACACGATCGTCGGCATGGCTGTACCCGTACTTGTGGAGTACGCGCAGGACTTCCTTTGATGGATCCAGATTTTGTGCTCGATGAATTTTGGGTTGTTTGATCTCGACATAGATGCCGACATTGCGGCCACGGGAGACGTTCAGGCCCTGGATTAACTGCAGATGTTCTTCCAGAGTCGACAACTGAAAGCGTCCGGTGTTCTGCGGGAAACGCTGACTGGCGTCCGAACCCGCCGGGGAAGGAAATCGTTCAGAGATATTCAATCGTCTTAGCTCGGCAAGCGTAAAATCGAATACATAGAATCTGTTATTCCGCCTGCGTTCCGGAAACAGTTCAGCGACATTCGTGATTTTTTCCAGAGTGACGTCGTGAAATACAACCGCGATGCCGTCTTGAGACAGCACGACGTCCTGCTCGATAAAGTCGGCTCCCAGGGCATGGGCAAGTGCGGCGGATTCCGTAGTATGTTCGGGTAGATACCCCGATGCTCCACGGTGTGCTATCACCAGCGGCACTTCATTCGAAATTGTCTGGCTGATCGCCTGCAGGCGTCGTTTGCGTTCCGGTGGCAATGATTGAGGCAGCGGTGACTGTTCGGCACGCGTTGACTGAGCGCTTGCAGAGTTGTAATAAGTCGGTGCCAACATGGTCAGGATGACCGCCACCTGTACGCAGCCACTCACAGTACCTCTGCACCGAATCCACCGCTTCACGATTGCAGCTCCAGTTGAATCCACGTGGATGGGTTGTAGCTGGTGGGGAAATCGTCGCCGACACTCAGAGGCTGGTCTCCAAGATGAGTGTCCTGCACGACGCAATAGAATCCGAGCTTGCCCAGCTCACTGATTTCACGATAGCCGAACAACTGACCCCCGGGAATCCAGACTTCAAGTTCGTAACCACCATTTTTCGAATGCGTTCGGCAGGTCATTTTCTCAGGATTTGAATCAATGCGCTGTGTCCTTTGCTGAGCGATGGGCTGAACAACAACAGTCGGAGCGCCGGCGGCCTGCTCATCTGAGGGAAGGCACGCGAAGTGGTGGCAATACTCCGTTGCTCTTTGGACATTTCCGGCCGGACGAGTATCGATCCAGATCAGGGCACAATCGGAGTGTTTGACGTCCGTGCTGCTTCCGGCACAGGTCTCCGGTTTTCCGGAAACGCAGAACACAAGCCCCAGTCCATCCCGATGCCAGCCAGCTGCGACGGTTGCGAAATCTGGCTGCTGGTTCAGCGACGACGGCAGAAACAGTGACGACATATCTGTCTGTTTCAGCAGCCTTCCCGCCTTGCGGCGGGAAGGTGGAGAGCATTGTTTGACGGGCAATGAAAAGTCAAACAGCAGTGAGGGGGGAATGATTTGGTTCACGCGGCGGATGCTTGTTGGGGACCGGGGACATGGCTGCAGGCGACAGTCGGTACTTTGTGACTCAGGCAATGTATGTCTGTATCATCACAACTTCCACCTAAGGAAAAACAGGATTTTCTGTGGGAAGACCGTTTGGTCGGCGGAACCGCATCCGCTGAGAATTGCTGAAACGTAGGGTTTTCGCAGGACGCCGACCGATCATGCGTGCACTATTCATACATGGCGAATTAGCAGTACTGGGGCGTATGCGACTTGATGCCGCTTTCGAAACAAGCTGACGACTCAATCGCATGACACGCGAGACTCTGATAAACTGCTATTGCGGTGTGACCCGCGTGCGAATGAGCCCAAGTTACCGCACTGTGTATCTTCTGAAAACCTAGAATCGCAAATGTCAGATATTTCTTCAGCCCAGCCGGATCCCAAGCTCGTCAAGTTCGCCAGGTGCGATGGTTTCATGCCAGCGTTGCGCGAGCGTGTGGATGCCTATTTCGTCCAGACAAACCTGGCAAAACGCGACAACCCGCAGATGTACGTCAAGACCGCTGTGATTCTGACATGGCTGGTTGCATCTTACGCAGGACTTGTATTCTGGGCGACGACGTGGCCTCAGGCACTGGCCCTTGCAGTTTCTCTGAGCTTTGCGATGTCGGCGGTCGGTTTCAATATCATGCACGACGGTGGACACGGAGCGTATTCCAGGTTCCCTTTGATTAACCGCATGATGGCGTTTACTCTTGATCTTCTTGGTGGCAGTTCGCACTTCTGGAAGAAAAAACACAACGTTATTCACCATTCTTACACCAACGTCACGGGTATTGATGACGATATTGAGGTGGGACCTTTAGGGCGGTTGTCGCCTCACCAGCGTCGATTCGGATTTCACCGGTTTCAGCATTTTTACCTGTGGTTTCTGTACGGTTTCATAACCTTCAAGTGGCAATTCTATGACGACACCGCTGGCCTGATCATCGGTCGTGTCGGGGACATGAAGATGCCGCCAGTGAAGAACTGGGACCTGGTGTTTATGCTGGTCGGTAAATTCACGTTTCTGACGCTGACCTTTGGCCTGCCGCTTTATCTGCATGACTGGCACCAGGTTGTGCTTTGGTTTTTTGTGGCGTCGTTTGGGCAGGGCGTCGTGATGAGCGTCGTGTTTCAGCTGGCTCACTGTGTGGAACCGGCCGAATTCTACAAGCCTGATGCAGATTCCATGAGAATCGAAAATTCCTGGGCAGTTCACCAGGTAATCACAACGGTTGACTTTGCTCAGGAAAGCCGATTGGTTTCATGGTTCACGGGAGGACTAAATTTTCAGATTGAACACCATCTGTTTCCTCAGATTTGCCATCTTCATTATCCAGCGCTGGCAAAGATTGTGGAACAGACGGCAGCCGAGTTCGGCGTGCCGTATCATTCACATCCGACAATGCGTTCCGCGGTAAAGTCACATTTTCTGTGGCTCAGACGTATGGGACGGCCGGTTGCCGTCTCTGCGTAGCAACGGTTGCATTATTTCGGCCCTGGTTCCCCTGACGGCGGACAGGTGCCCCGGATGGACTTGCCAGCGGTCGAACGGCCGCGGGCAGGTGACGGGTCTGTTGTTTCGATGAACTGGCCAACGACTCTCGGCAGGCTGTGTACAATTTCAGTCATGGCTGCTGTCCGAACGCGACAATGATGGGTAATATTGAAACCCACCCGCTCATGAGCACCGCTGCGAAAATACGATGGCCGACTTTCGCCGAAAACGATCTCACCTGAAGCTGCCGATCTGGACCAGCGCGGTCCTTGGCACAGTGAACCTGACGCTGATGCTGGTGCTGATTGTCCTGCTTGCCCGGCAGCATTCGTGGCTGGCTCTGGTTTTGGGATCCATCGCCCTGGGCATCAGCTTGTTCGGCATTTCGTTTTACTCCGTACTGACGATCAAGGAAATACAGCTGAATCGGAGGCAGTCGAACTTCGTTGACAGTGTAACGCATGAGTTGAAGACGCCCATCGCAGCACTTCGATTGTATCTGGATACGTTATTGATGAGGGAACTGAGCGAATCCGACCGTCGCGAGTTCTATGAGACGATGGAGTCCGAACTGGGACGACTTGATCGGCTGATTAATCAGCTGCTGGAAGTAGGACGGCTCGATGCTATTGGCAGCCAGACGGAGCCTGAACGCGTCAGTTTGAGCGACCTGCTGACAGGCTGTGCCGAAGTGGCCTGTCGTCATCATAAACGCGAAGTTGCGGATGTGTTCACGTTCGATCTGGCACCGTTACATCTTGATGCCCGCAGAATGTTGCTGGAAATGATTTTCGGCAATCTGATGGACAATGCTGTGAAATACGGTGGTGAACCGCCGCACGTGCACGTTTCAGCCATGGTCCGAGGTCGCGACCGAATTGTCATCCGCGTTCATGATCAGGGGACAGGCGTTCCGGAAGAGCAGAGACATAAGGTGTTTCAATTGTTCTTTCGTGGCAGTGATGAGCTGCAGCGTACGCGCAAGGGTACGGGGCTGGGACTCTATATCGTGCGGACTCTTGTGGGCATCATGAAGGGGCGAGTGACCATTTCAGATGGTCCCGACGGTGTGGGCAGCATTTTCGAAGTCAGTCTTCCGGGCAGGCTGCTGGCAAGGTCCGCTGACAAGCCGACGGAATCGGTTGCTGTTCACAGCACGTCGACCAGGATCGTCGAAGCCAGGGAAAAAACGGGGTCTGAAACGTGAACATACTTGTCGTTGAAGACGAAGAAAACATCGCGAAGATACTGCGGTTCAATTTCGAACAGGAGGGCTACCGGGTCAGTGTGGCTGGCGATGGCCGAACGGCACTGGACCTGCACAGCAACGCGTCCCCGCCGTTTGATCTGATTGTGCTGGACCTGATGCTGCCGGAAATGAGCGGCTACGAAACGTGCCGTGAGTTGCGCAGGGTCGACGTGGACGTACCCGTTCTGGCGCTGACCGCAAGAACCCTGGCCGAAGACAAGGCTCAGGCCTTCGACTGTGGCGTTGACCAGTACATCACGAAACCCTTCGCCCTGCCGGAACTGTTGAGTCGGGTTCGCCGACTTCTGGAGATTCGCCGCCGCGCGCTGGACAGTGGCGCGACGAATCGCGCCGTGCAGGATGTTGAGCGGTTTGGCAGTGTGACGGTCGACTTCGGTCGTTTTGAACTGTGCTACGGTGACGATGTGCATTCCCTGACAACGCGTGAACAGGAGCTGCTCCGTTATTTTCTGAAGTACGATGGCGTGGTGCTGTCCCGCAGTCGGCTGCAGTCGGACGTCTGGAGAGATTCCGCTGAAATCACCAGTCGATCCATCGACAATTTCGTCATGCGCCTGCGCAGGATGATCGAAGTCGACCCGGCAGATCCAAGACATCTTGTTTCTGTTCGAGGTACTGGATATCGCTTTTTCAGAGATCCAGGTCACGCTGACGGTAACGACATGGCGAATGCTGCGGGTGCGGAGACGTCATGAGAGTTATTGGTCTGGATATTGGCGGCGCAAATATCAAAGCATCGGATGCCGACGGACGTACCGCTGCTGTTGCGTTTGCTATGTGGCAGCAGAAGGATGAACTTCCCACTGCCCTGCGTGCGCTGGCCGCTAATCACTTCTTCGCTGACCGGAGTGCTCCGGACATGGTCGCATTAACGTTGACCGCCGAACTGGCCGACTGTTTTCAGTCAAAGGCTGAAGGTGTCGGATTCGTTATTGGAGCGGTGGAAGAGAGTTTCCCGAATGTGCTGCTGCGAGTGTGGTTGACTTCCGGCGAGTTCGCTGATTCAGAGGCCGCACGCGATTTGCCGACACTTGTCGCCGCCGCCAACTGGCATGCGCTGGCAACATGGGCCGGTCGAGCTGTTCCGGACGGACCAGCGCTGCTGATCGATATGGGTTCCACAACAACGGACATCATTCCGCTGCTGGACGGCCGTCCCGTGCCCCAGGGACTGAGCGATTGCTATCGTTTACTGTCCGGAGAGCTCGTCTATACGGGAGCTGCCAGAACGCCCGTCTGTGCGATTGTTGATACGGTACCGATAGGTGGAGAGATGTGCCCGGTGGCGGCTGAAGTCTTCGCAACAATTGCAGACGCATATGTTGTTGCAGGCATGGTCCGCGAAAATGTCGACGATACCAACACAGCAGACGGCCGTCCGTTGACTCGGCAGTGTTCCCTGAACCGACTGGCCCACATGGCGTGCTGTGATTCCACAGAGCTGTCAGAGGGAGAGCTCGCCTCGATTGCTCAGCATATTGTTAAGACACAGTGTGGGCAGCTGCAGACTGCAATTTGTCAGGTGTTGGGCGGCCTGGCCCGGGTGATGGAGACGACCGAACAGCGTTGTCTGGACATCGAAAAACCGACGGTCATCCTCAGCGGCGGCGGAACCAGCGTCGTGGAGCGTGTTTTGCAGAACCTGGAAGGGTTTTCCTTCGCCGGCCGACTCACGCTGGCGGACATGTTTCGTTTTCCGATTTCTGAATCTGCGTGTGCCTTTGCGGTGGCCAGGCTCGCTCATGATCGTTGCCGCGATGACCTTCTTGAACTGACGGCACTTTGATATTTGGACAGACGCTGTGCCAAACGGCGTTGTCAGAATTCCCTGATGCCGATACGGTTCACCGCTGTTTGACCACTTCGAAGACAGGGATTACTTGTGTCAGAATCAGCTTCCGCCTCGCACCTTCCTAAAGAACACGATGGTCAGTTAGGCGAACTGGCCTCCACCGCAATTTGCGGGAACGACATTACTTCATCGTGCCTTTATGTTTCGGCACTGGCGATTGGCGCTGCGGGAAAACTGGCGCCCGTTTCATTGCTGATGGTTGCGGCTGTTCTATTTCTGTTCCGTTCGATCTATGCAGAAGTCGTCGGCGCCCTGCCGCTGAATGGCGGTGCCTATAACGCGCTGCTGAACACCACCAGTAAATTTCGAGCGTCCATTGCGGCCTGCCTGACTGTGCTCTCGTACATGGCAACCGCAGTGATCTCGGCCCTGGAGGGCATGCATTACGTCCATCACATCATTGATGGCGTTCCGGTTTTCTACGCGACGATCGCGTTGCTGGGGTTCTTCATGGTGCTGTCAATCATTGGCATCACCGAATCTGCCGTTCTGGCGATCTTCATTTTTATTACACACATTGCCACGTTGTCACTGCTGTTGATTGTGGGCGTGGTGCACGTTGCCGGGAGTGGAACAGACACATTTTACGCGAACATGAATGAGCCACTTCCGACACACTCAGTTGGGGCGAATGAGGCATCTGATCCGGAATTGAATGACAGTGCCGCAGGTGGCGCCGTCGATTCAGAAGCCCCTCAGAAAGGCGGTTCCCTGTTCCTGGCATTGTTCTTTGGTTTCTCGATCGCCATGCTGGGGATATCGGGATTCGAAAGTTCGTCCAATTTCGTGGAAGAACAGAAGGCGGGCGTCTTTCCGAAGACTCTTCGCAATATGTGGATCGCCGTCAGTTTCTTTAACCCGCTGATGGCCCTGCTGGCTCTGGCCCTTGTGAGCATCAGCGCGGTAAAAGGCCATGAAGCAGCTCTGCTGGCGCATCTGGGCGAAGTTGCAGGCGGAGAATACTTCGGGCCGAAACTCAGCTTTCTGATCTCGATTGATGCGGCATTGGTTCTCAGCGGTGCCGTGCTGACAAGTTTTGTGGGTGTGACCGGACTGGTGCATCGGATGACGCTGGACCGTTGTCTGCCACAGTTCCTGCTGAAAACCAACCGACGCGGTACCACTCACCGCATCATTATCGGATTTTTTCTGCTTTGTCTCTCCGTTCTGTTCATCACCAGGACAGCCGACGATCAGGACCAGATCAAGTATCTGGCGGGGCTGTACACAATTTCGTTTCTGTCGGTGATGGTGTTGTTTGCTCTGGGAAATATTTTGCTGAAGATCAAACGAAAGAACCTGCCGCGTCCGACTCAGGCGAAGTGGATCTCTGTCATCTTCGCCATGTGTGCTGTACTGGCCGGCCTTGTCGGCAACGCCCTGAAGGACCCCATCTATCTGTGGACATTTCTGCAGTATTTCATACCCGCAATGCTGGTGATTGCGGTCATGTTAGGACGAATCGTCTTGCTGAAGGCCTTCCTGTCCATGGTCCGCAGCCTGACGGTCAGTATCGTGGGACCGATGACACGACTCACCAAAGCCGTGCGGGAGAAGATTGAAGAAATCAATGCGCAGCAGATCGTATTCTTCACTCGTGGTGACAACATTGCGAATCTGAACAACGCGCTGCTGTACGTGCGGCAGAATGAACACACGAATCGTCTGAAGATCGTGACCATCACCAATCAGGAGGTGCAGGTTCCGGACGACCTTGTCGCAGAGCTTGAATTTCTTGATCAGGCCTATCCGGAAATTGACATTGAATTTGTCCAGCTGGCGGGACACTTCGGCCCGGAGTTGATTCAACGACTCTCCGAAGAATGGAACATCCCCCGCAACCTGATGTTCATTGGTTCACCGGGCGGTCGCCTGCCGTACGATCTGGGAGAACTGGGAGGCGTCAGATTGATTATCTGACGCTGCGTTAAAGAACAGAGCATTGGCCGCGCGCGAACGTGCATGTTGCCGTTTCGCAGTGACCGACCGGCCGGGACTGTAATCACGTACGCCCTTTTTTACTTGCACCACTCCGGTTGACCTGCGGGAAAAGCCGGAAGTTGCCGGCCGTGTGCGGAAGTTGCCGGTTAGGGCGCAGCTGTTAGTTTGGCAACATGACTATTCAGGTTGATTCTTCGGTTGCC
>JABABI010000045.1:40704-56920 GCA_014238335.1 Fuerstiella sp. | reverse complement strand
TTGTTGAAGGTACGATCAATACCAGCAAAGGCATAGCAATCAACGCGTCGCCAAAGCCTAAAGCACCTCGGACAAAGCCGGCCAGGACGATGGTGATAATTGCCAGCAGATCGGTCATTTTACAGCGCCGTCAGCGATGTCTGAGTCAGCCGCGAACGCATTTCCATTGAGGAGAATATTTGAATTTGATTCTCCTGCCGAAATGGACGTCCCTCCGTCAGCCATGCGTGTGACGCGACAGTTGGTAATCGTGGTATTGCTGGTATGCCGCAGCACAATTCCAGAACCGCAGTCAGACAGGTTCAGTGTATTCAGCAGAAAGCCGCTGCAATGATCCAGAATCACGGCTCCGTCCGGCGTGGCGAACCGGTGCAGAGTGGACGACGACAGAATGCAGTCGGCACAATTCGTGAAAGAAATCGTTCCGGGTCGGACAAACTGCCGCGGATTGAAGGTGTTTCCATTCACCACAACACGCTGTGAATTTGCCACACGAAGATTTTGGGGTTTGGGAGCGAAGAAATTATTCGAGTTGATGGCGATGTCGTGAGCGTAGTTGACGTCGACGGAAACTGTCGTGTCGCTGAGTACATTGCCGGAAATCGTGACAGAGTTGATCGGGTAACTTTGCTTTCCCGCCAGCCGGATATTCGCACCGCCGGGCGCCGTGGTCCTGTCTTCCGAGCCGGAGTAGTTGGCCGAATGCTGTATTGTGCAGCCAGTAATGGACACTTCCGCAATCGATTTTGAACGATCATCCGCAGACCCGGAAACATCAATCAGGACGTTGGCTGTCTTCGTCGGTGTCTCATCTGCCGGCATATTTCCTTCAATATCGCAGCCGGTCACCTGCAGATTGCGCACGTTGCCGTCGCGAACGACGATGCCTCCGCCGCGGTTGTACGAAACATGTGAGTTGCTGACGTTAATCTGATGGAGATTCACGTCATTCAGGAACACACCGATACCCGTGTTTTCGTAGAGATGGCAGTCGGACACAGTGACATTCCGATTACGGTCCAGCAGGTGAATGCCGTGACGACACCAGCGTACCGCAACCTGCGTGATCGTTGCTTCGACAGTTCTCTGCAATTCAATTCCGTCCGCCAACGGATGGGCGCCCAGGATTTCAATGCCCGCAACGATAGGCATTCGTTCGTTCCATGTGGCCGGTTTGAAACTGAGTGGAGAAGCCGTTCCCTCGTGGCTGCCGATGAAACGCAATGCCGGACCGGGACCATGCATCACGAGCGTTGCCCCGCCGGTGGCCTTCGCGACTGCGGCGCCCACTTTGGTCAGGTCGAAGACCAGGGGCTTCGTGATGCGAAACTGCTCAGCACCGGCGAGTACCAGGTTTCCGTCATTCCTGTCGATTTGCGTTTGCAGTTGAACCGTAACGTCCGGCAGCGAGTCCAAATTGGGGATCTGCTGACGCGTGCGTTCTGCTTGCGCCCAAGAAGTCTGTTGCAATGAAAGTGCCAGCAAAATAATGCGAAAGGCCGACGTCATAAGTCAGTCCCGTAGGTATGAAGAAAAAATGGACAGGCCGCATCCGCTGCAGTGCTGCACAGTGTCGCAGGTTTGTCGCCGTATCGATTTACGATGGCGACAAACACCACCGCTGAATCAGACGGGCATACAGTTCGGTTCCCTGTTGAAGCTGCTGCAGGCTGATCCATTCATCATCGGTGTGAGCCTGACGTATGTCTCCGGGGCCCAGAACCACGATGTCTTCCAGTTCCGTGAAACACGAACCATCGGTCCCGTAAGCAACCGTCTGCGATGTATCGGTGTTTGTCTGGTCGAGCAATTCGGCGACGTAAGCAGACCGCGGATCAGTGAAAAGCGATTCTCCCTGAAACATCATCCCGAACTCCAGGCCGTGTTGCTCTGCCACGGATTGAATCCGGTCGACCAGGGCCGGCGCATCAATGGACGGCATCGTGCGAAAGTAAACTGTGCATACGGACTGTGCGGGTGTGATGTTCAACGCACCGGTGTGGTCGTTTATTCCGATATTCATGTTGATCGTGGGAGGCTCGAACCGGTCGTCCTGCCATTCGGCATCGCCTTCGATTTTCAGACTCAGTTCACGCACGTCGGAAAGAAAAGGGATCATGGCGACGTTGGCATTGACACCTTTACCGGTACTGGAATGGGCGGCGACGCCATGGGACGTGATTTTCATGGCGCGTCCGCCCTTGTGGGCATGCACAACCTTCAGCAACGTGGGTTCGCCGATTATGGCTCGGCACTGTCGCTGCACAATGTCCCGATAGGTGGTTGAATTCGCGGCAATATATCGTGCGCCAATCAGTCCGATTTCTTCGTCCGCCGTGGCAACGATGTACATTGGCGCCTTGACTGGCTGGGCTGTCGCTGATTCAGCAGCGGCCAGCATGCATGCCAGGGAACCTTTCATGTCGCACGATCCCCGACCATAGACACGGTCGGCAGTTTGCCGCGGTTGCCACGGGCCGCTGTCCGGAAAACTCCACGAATCGACCGGAACAACGTCAGTGTGACAAAAGTAGGCCAGGCCACGCCCGGTGTCAGGTCCCCTGCGCCCGAGCACGCAGACCTTCGTCAATCCGGCGGCGTCTGTGTACTCAAGCCATTCCGTCTGAAATCCGAGTTCCCGCAGGCGCTGCTCGACCCAACGGCTGACTTCGACATTGGAAGTGCTGCTGACTGACGGGAATGGAATGAGTTCATTTAGATAATCGACACTTCTCATGAAAGTTGTTTCCTGGGGACCGCTCAGAATTGTGTCAGAAACAACTTTGTGGCGGGGGTTCAGCTACAAAAAAAGGAAGTTGTTTTCACGTTGTCTGTAAATGGCGGGCGCAGTTCCTGAAAGCTAAGATGGGAGCCAATCACTTTCGTTTCAGTAACGTATCACGTTTGGGCACGCACCGACATCGAATCGAGGATCCTGTTCAACCGTCATTTCTTTGCAGTCAGAGTTTAGGGAATTGTCTAATTATGTCTCAGCCGGTCGCCCAGGAAATTCTCACGGAACTTGAATCCCTGAGACTGATTGACCCTCATACCCACATCAACCCCTTGGCTGCCGCGTCTGAGACGCTGGCGGACGTAATGGGCTATCACTATTACACCGAACTGGCTCATTCTGCAGGTCTGTCACGAGATCAGATCGAAGAGCCGGGAATCTCGCCAAAGGAAAAGGTTGGACGCCTTGTACCCTGGCTGGCTTCGATGGAAAACACGGTTCAATACAGTTGGCTGCTGGAGATGTGTCAGACATTCTTTGGTTTTTGCGATGAACGAATCACAGAAAGCAACTGGGAGACACTGTACGACGCGTCTTTGGCAAAAATGCAGTCTCCGAACTGGGAACAGCAGGTGTTGGAGCAAAGTGGACTCGATCAGGTGTACCTCACCAACGATTTCGATGATCCACTGACCGGCTTCGACACTGCGTTCTATGTACCGTGCCTGAGGACCGATGATCTGGTGTTCCATCTCGGCAAGCCTGAAGTCAGGGAACGTCTACAGAAGTGCACAGATGTCAACCTTGATGATTCGGCTTCTATGAAGGATGCGCTGGCAAAGTTGTTTGCCCACTTCACAGAAAATAATGCTCGCGCGTGTGCGATCTCGCTGCCGCCGAACTTCGCCCCTCGTGCGGTTCCGGCCAGCACAGTCGACACGCTGGTCGGGAAGGTATTTTCTGGTACCGAGTTGACGGAAAGTGAGTTGGAGTCGCTTAGCTGTTTTGTGTTTTGGAGTCTTGCGGAGTTGTGCGCCGAGCACAAACTGCCGTTTGACCTTATGATTGGCGTCAATCGTCGGGTCTTTGAAGCGGGCGTTTTTCAGGGGCAGGACCTGTATGATAAGCGGGTGTCGTTGATTCAGTACAAAGAGCTGTTGAATGCCTTTCCGCAGGTGACGTTTCCCATTTCGGTTCTTTCTGAAACGAGTAACCAGGAGCTCGTCAGTTATTCATGGATTTTTCCCAACGTCGTGACAAACGGGCACTGGTGGTATTCAAACATTCCGGTTTTCATTGAGAATCACACCCGAGCCCGGTTGCAGGCAGTGCCCAAAACCAAGCAAATCGGCTATTACAGCGACATGTACAAGCTTGAGTTTGCCCTGCCGAAATTCGCGATGTATAGACGAATTCTCGCGAAGACTCTGGCCCAGGATTTTGTGGTCGACCGTGGCTGGTCGGTTGAAAAATCAGTAGAACTCGGGAAATTGGTGCTTCGTGGCAATGTGGAAGCGATTTTTGGACCAGTTTAGCGCCATTCTTACAGTCAGGTGAGTTGGGGACAACGGCTTCAAGTTTGAAAATAAGGGCTCAAATCAGGCAGAGTCCGTAAACCGGTTCTGGTACTGTCGTTTGCCGAGCATCGTGATGCTGTTTTGTTTAGAATCGCCGCTCATCTGCAATTTCGCCTGAGTGTTCGCTTGTTCCTGCTGGCTTCCTGAAAGTCCATCGGCCCGGAGTTAGTTTCCTATGCCCCGTATCGTTCTGCTGAAGGAAGGTCAGGCGATTCCGTACGAACTGACAAAATTTCCCGCCCGTTTGGGGCGCCATCCTGACTGTACTGTTCAGCTGGACTCCAACATGGTGTCCCGTTTTCACGCGCAGCTTGTGAGGCAGGGCGAGCATGTTCTGCTGGAAGACCTTGGCAGCGGGAATGGATCGTTTATTAACGGAAAACAACTCGAAGCAACAGCGCTGACGACATTGAGAAACGGAGACCGCATTAAGCTGGGCCCCATCAAGTTTCGTTTCGAGGACGAAGCCATCAGTGATTCTGACTCGGTAGGAGTTGGGATCACGGCCGGTGTGGAATTCAGCGAAGATGCCAGCAGCACCATCATGGGGGCCGCCGCGGCCGGCGGCTATGGCCTGCTGGACGTTCGCCCCGAAGATAAGCTCAAGGGTATTCTGAAGATCAACAAGGCGTTGGCCGGCACGGTCGAAATCGAAAACATCACGCCTCGGATATTGGAAACACTGTTTGAAATCTTTCCACAGGCTGATCGTGGGTCCATTCTGATTCAGTCAACGTCGGGTGGCCCGCTGCTTCCCGTGGCGCAGAAGCACCGTAATGTGAACAATGACGAATCCGTCCGCCTGAGTCGGACTATTCTGGAGAAAGTTCTGGAAGAGAAATCGGCCATTCTGTCAGCTGATGCCGCCAGTGATTCCCGTTTCAGTGCCAGTGAGTCAATTTCCAGTCTCACAATCCATTCAATGATGTGCGTCCCGATGCTGGACCTGGACGAACATCCGTTCGGCGTGATCAATCTCGACACGCAGAACCCCATGAAGCGATTTAACGACGACGACCTGCAGCTGCTGCTGGCCGTTGCCAGTCAGGCCGCCAACGCGTATGAGAACGCTCGGTTGCTGGTGACCTACATGGCCAAGCAGAAGCAGGATAAGGAAATGGACATCGCAATGGGTGTCCAGCGGGCTCTGCTGCCGGAGAAGCTACCGGATGTTCCCGGTTACCAGTTCTTTGCATCTTATGATGCCGCACAGGCAGTCGGCGGTGATTACTTCGACTGCTTCATGATTTCAGAAGATAAGGTTTGCGTTTCATTTGGTGACGTCGCGGGGAAAGGGGTCCCCGGCGCACTGATCATGTCGAGAATGTCCAGCGTTGTACAGAACACGCTGACGTTCACAGACGACGTGTCCGTGGCTATACAGCGAATCAATGATCACATGTGTCACAGCATGGTCGAAGGACGATTTGTCACCTACATTCTGGGCATCATCGACCTGAAAACCAACAGAATCACTTTGACGAATGCGGGACACATGTCGCCGGTCATCAAAAAAGTCGATGGGACGATCGAAGAATTCAGCGACGACATTATCGGCATCCCTGTTGGCATTATGTCAGGATATCCATACGAAGTCGTGGAACGTCAGATTGATCCAGGCGATATCTTCACGTTGATAACGGATGGTGTTGATGAAGCGATGGATCCCGACGGTAATTTGTATTCAAAGGAACGGGTTGTAAAATTCATCGAGAATGGGTCAACGGATCCGGAGCAACTGGGAAAGGACATGTTGGCGGACGTGCGTTCGCACGCCAACGGCCGTGCACAGAACGATGACATTACGATTATGGTTTTTGGGCGACTGCAATAATTGACGATTGCCGTTGTCGAGCATTTTGCTGTGTGTGGAATTCATAACGTTGATTCAGATACCGGAACCCCTGTCTCTCTGGCGTAATGCCGTTTCGATATTGTCGCTGCCGAGTTGCGACGTCGAATTCTTTCCCGTATTGCGCCGACAACAGCCGCTAATTTAAGCTCGCGAATATGGCTGTTCTTCAACAAGGCTTCGGTGATTCGCCTCAGCCGTCGTTTTCAGTGCTGGACGATGTGACCACCATCGGCCGTCATAAAGACTGCAATGTCGTTGTGCCGTCTGCGGCTGTCAGTCGTTTGCATGCCCGTATTTCGTGCGAAGACAATCGGTTCTTTGTTGAAGATTTGGGCAGCCGTAACGGGACGCTTGTCAATGGCCAGCGGGTTCGCGAACGGACTCCCCTGAACGATGGCGATGAGGTTGAGTTTTCGACGCTGTCCTACACGTTTGTGACGCAGGATTCAGTGTCGGAATCTTCCGGAAGCTGGGGAGTTAAAGCAAAGGTTGTCAGTGTGTCGGACGCTGGCGGCGACAACGAAGACTCGATTCGCCGCAGGATTGTTTCGCGAGGGGACTGTATTACCAATGACGACCTGGGCACCGATATTGTGCGCGAGGGTCAGGTCGTCGGGAGAATGTTGATCAACAACGGTGGCTCATGGCCTGTTTTGAGCGATGCGACTCAGAAGTTGAACCATGTTCTGCGAATGTTACATGGGCTGCGACGTACGATTAATCGAGACGATGTCACCTCGCGCGCACTGCATATACTTTTTGAGGTTTTTCAGTTTGCGGAACGGATCTCCGTTGTGCTGCGAAATGAACATGGCACGGACATCACCGTCGCCGCTGCAGTATCGCGTCGAGCTGACGAGGAAATTCAGATTTGCCTGCCCGTTGTCCGCAGTTGCATGCAGAACGCGGAAGCCATGCTTTATGTTGACCACTGGAAAAGCGACAGCGAGGCGAACTCGGAGCTTGAAGACCCCGCTATTCGATCAATTATGTGTGTACCCCTGGTGGGTCTGGCGGGACACAGCATCGGCGCTATTCAGATTGACAGTCGGAATGCAAGGCGTCCGCTGGACAAGCAGAACCTGGAGCAGCTGGTTGTGGTCAGTCAGGTTGTCTCGTTTTCTATGGAGCAGGCCGCGGCGGCGGAAGCAGAAGTGGTACGTGCCGTGCTTGAGAGCAATGTGGCGTCCGCCGAACGCCTGAGGTCTCAGCTTGCTCCCTCGGCTCCGCCGCAAGTTGACGGCTTCCGAATCGCTCATGAACTCATCCCGGCGCCTGATCGGGCGACGGACCTGATCGACTATGTTGCACTGCCGGATGGACGAGTCGCGTGTTTGCTGCTGGATGCGCCGGGACGCGGGCCCGACGCGTCTGCCCTGATGGCGCTGCTGGCACGTCAGCTGATTGGTTCCGTCACAGAAACAGGGTCAACGTCGGAAGCCATTCGGCTCACCGAACAGGTTTTGTCGAGGCGACTCGAATATACACCGTCCATCACCTCTGTCGCTGTGATGATTCTGGATCCGCAGCATTCGTCGGTTACGATTTCAGTGGCGGGGCAGTGTTCGCTGACACTGATTCAGGAAAATCGAGTTACGGAAGTCGACACTCCGGATGTTATCGGTCCACCGTTGAATGACGGAAGCCATACTTATTCGGAGTCCGAATATCAGTTGAATGATAATGACGTGATTCTGCTGTTCAGTGACGGAATCACGAAGGTGACGTCTCCGACCGGAGAAACTCTCAGTCGACCGCGAAAATTAGAGATGATCGAAGAAGCCGCGACGGCCCATCGGACCGTCTTCGAATCCAGACTGCGGCGATCGCTGAACGTCCATCGCGGCGACGCGCCGCTGGTGGACGACGTGGCATTCCTGGTCATTCACCGAACCGGAATGTCTGACACAATCCTGAATCCCGCCTCTTCAGCAGTGGATTCCGAAACACGCGACGCATGAACGACGAAGTTTTCTGTGCGGAACAGGTTCTTGGCACCGATGGCTGTATCGCGCGACGCCTGTCTTCGTATGAGTCCCGGCCCGAGCAGTTGGCGATGGCCGGTTCCGTTGAGGAGGCGATTCTGAATGGTCATCACCTGGTGGCCGAAGCCGGCACCGGTGTGGGCAAGAGTTTTGCGTATCTGGTGCCGGCGATTCTGGCGGCCGGCCAGCGTCGCAGCGAGGATGATAAATGTCGTCGAATCATCGTTTCCACGCATACGATTAGTCTGCAGGAACAATTAATCGGAAACGATATACCGTTTCTGCAGGCCGTTCTTCCCGTTGAGTTTTCAGCAGTGCTGGTGAAAGGGCGAGGGAATTACATCAGCCTGCGTCGGGCCGGCAAAGCGATGCAGCGGGCATCACAGCAGTTGCTGTTCGAAATGGACGGTCAGCGTCAGCTGTCAAAAATAAGTAACTGGGCGCAAGAGACAACAGATGGCAGTCGTTCTGATCTCCCGTTTCAGCCACTGTCACAGGTCTGGGACGAAGTTGCCAGCGATCATGGCGACTGCCTGGGACGAAAGTGTCCGACGCACAGCGAATGTCATTACTATAGAGCCCGTCGCCGAGTCTGGAATGCCGACCTGCTGGTCGTCAATCACGCCCTGTTCTTTTCCGACCTGGCGCTGCGGCGTGAAGGTGCCAGTATTCTTCCGGATTACGATACCGTGATCCTTGACGAAGCCCACACCATTGAAGCTGTGGCGGCGGATCATCTGGGGCTCAAACTGTCCGAAGGGCAGTTCAGGTACCTGATGAACAAGCTGTACAACGACAACGCGCAGCGGGGCCTGCTGATTGTACATAAACTCGAAAATGCTCAGCGGCAGGTAATGCGAGTCCGTCATTTGTGCCGGGATTTCTTTTTGGCAGTCGGCGACTGGTCACAACGATTTGGTCGCAATAACGGTCGTCTGGATCGAAAGGTCGATGTGGAAAACATTCTTTCGGCAGCTCTTGCAGAGCTTGCTCGGATGATCGAAGTCCAGGCAGAACGAGTTTCGGCGGAAGGTGACAAAGTAGAACTGCGAGCGGCAGCGACGCGATGCAACGGTCTTGCCGACGGACTGAATTCGTGGTGCCAGCAACGAGCGGAGGATGCTGTGTACTGGATTGAACGTTCCGGGGCACAGAAACAGTCTCTGGTTCTGATGAGCGCCCCGGTGGAGGTGGGGCCGATACTGCGGGAACAGTTGTTCAATAAGGTTTCCAGCGTCATTCTGACCAGTGCAACCCTGGCTATTGGGACAGAGGATTTTGGCTTCTTTCGCAGTCGCGTCGGAGTGACTGACGGGCAAGACGATCGGCAGGGCAGCCCGTTTGATTATCAGCGTCAGGTGCGATTGATCCTGTCGTCGAATATGCCGGACCCTGCTGCCGCGTCTCGGGAGTTCCAGCAGGAGGCCTGTAAACGCATCCAGCATCACCTGCTGGAAACGAAAGGCCGGGCATTCGTGCTGTTCACGAGTTATGGCATGATGACGTTTTGTGTCGAACGATTGCAGGGCTGGCTGGCGGAACATGACCTGACGCTCTACTGCCAGGGCAAAGGACTGCCGCGTTCCGCCATGCTGAAACGATTCCGAAAGGATGACCGAGCCGTACTGTTTGGAACGGACAGCTTTTGGCAGGGCGTTGATGTTCCCGGCGACGCATTGCAGAACGTTATTATCACGCGTCTGCCGTTTAGCGTGCCTGATCATCCGCTGCTGGAAGCTCGTGTTGACGCAATCAAGGACCGCGGCGGCAATCCCTTTAAAGAATATCAGATTCCGGAGGCGATCATCAAATTGAAGCAGGGATTCGGTCGACTGATTCGAAGTCGTCAGGACACTGGCCGAGTGGTAATTCTGGATCCCCGCGTGCTGACCAAGTTTTATGGTCGCCTGTTTCTGAAAAGTCTGCCGGAATGCCGAGTCGAAATTGACGACGGAGAATCCGTGGAAGCGATGGCGACGGACTAACGGTGTCAGGAGTGACGAATTCTCCCGACGATCTTCTGAATTGCGTCACTCATGCCCAGGCGCGCCTGCGTAAAGCCCGCTGGCGTGGGCTGCGAAGACTGGACGTAATCCAGCACGATCTTTTCTGCGTCCATAAACTCGCCGCAGATACCTGGAATTTCGCTGGCGATGTCGAGAGGAATCGTGGTGACACCGTTGCAGTCTCCGTGCAGCAAATCAGACGGGTACACCGTGATTCCGCCGACCACCACGGGGACGTTGACGGAAAGAATGTGACAGGAACCGTGCGAACAGCAGGTTCCCGCTGTAAATGCGGGGAATTTAAGAGCCCGGACCTGGTCAAGATCACGTCCGGTGCCGGAGGTGATCAGGCCTTTGCAGCCAAAGGCCTGATAGGTTGTGCACATGACTTCGCCGAACGTTGCGGCTGCGGAAGGTTCGTCCAGGTCCTGAAATACTATGACCGGCGGGCCGGCAATGTTGGCCAGACCTTCCAGCTGCCTGTCGATGCTGGAATAGACGTCACCGTCGCGGGGCGGTGATAAGGCCCGAAACGTCGCAGTGGACGCGAAGCCAACCATTGGAGGGAGTTCCGGAAAACATGGGTTGATGGTGCGGTTCATGTACCCGCTGCTGCGGGCACGCACGTTGAACAGCTCGATCACGTTGCAGACGGTGGGAGTGTCAAACTGCTGCAGCGCTGAAATCGTTTTCGGTGAGATGACTGACATGTGGGTTTCCAGGGTGGGACCAATCTGACGTGATGTTCCTTCAAACATCACCCTTCACGCTAATGTGTCGCCTTCCCCGGGGCCGTCTTTCGTCAGCGTCAGGATCTCGGGGCCGGACTCCATCATTAACAACGTATGTTCGAACTGAGCAGACAGCGATTTGTCCATCGTCCGCACCGTCCAGCCGTCACTTTTGTCAAGACGTGTTTTCCATCCGCCAATGTTCAGCATCGGCTCCACAGTGAAACATGTACCGGGACTCAAAATGTCACGGCTGGATGCAAAGTTGGGGAAGTGGGGAATGCCTGGATCCTGGTGGAACTCCTGACCAATGCCATGTCCCTGGTACTCCCGGACAACCGAGTATCCGGCTTCCGTCGCAAAAGTCTGAATCGCATGGCCAATCTGCCGGACTGTGCCCCCGGGCTTGCAGGCTCGAATGCCGACGAAGAGGGCGTCATAGGTGGTCTGAACCAGTTCTCTGGCGGCCTGACTCACTTCGCCGATCATGAAGGTTTCTGACTGGTCGCCATACCAGCCATCGACAATTGTGGTGATGTCGACGTTCACGATGTCACCATCGGTGAGCGGCCTTTCGTTCGGAATGCCATGGCAGACCACCTCGTTGACGCTGGTGCAGATTGTTTTCGGATAACCGTGATAGCCAAGGCAGGCTGGTGTATGGCCGTGGTCGAGGGTGTATTCGTGCGCCAGACGGTCCAGACCTTCGGTTGTGGTTCCCGCCTGCACGTGCGGTCGCAGAAAGTCCATCAGCTGTGCGTTAAAGCGGCTGGCGGCGCGGAGGCTCTCAATCTGCTCTGGACTTGTATACAGGGGAATTTTCTTTCGCAGCGGCGACAAGTTGTGGTTCTCCGGATTTGCCGCGAGTGAGTAATAGAGCAGTGTCAGATGGAACGACGGTGATCGAAAACGTGGCCCAGTCGCTGCCTCTGGGCCGCCTATGTGATGCAGTCGTCTCGCCCGGATGAGTCGCAGGCTTTGACACGATTATTGCCTGCCAGTTTTCCGTGTCAATCTTCCGCAACCCGCCATTGGAAAAAGGGCAAACTGTAGCTTCTGAATATGCGATCGGCGTCTGGGCAGGGGCTGTGGTGACCGCTGATGATACATGATTTCGAGGTGCATTGACCGAGGCGTTACAAGCGTCATGACGCCCGTTCTAAAGGCTGCAGCGACCGGTGTTCGTGGAGGACAAATCCGTTCGTAAATGGAGCACATACACGCAGACTTCGTGAAGACCTTAGGTTATTATTCTCGGTTTTGAGGCTGTGTTTATTCATAAACCCTGGTCTGACACAGAAGATTTCAGGATGATCGGTTCGAATCGGAAATACTTCTATGCCCCGTAAACTGCAGTCTTCAGCGAATTTACGGAGAAACGCTCAGCATTACTTATTTGTTGTCTCAACGTGTCGTTGCTGCGTCAGGGCTGTCGTCTGTTGAATGACTGCAGATTCGAGGTTCATCGCATTGGCGCTGCGTCTTCTTTGATTCCGGGAAATCCGAGATGCCCGCCGACTCCTCACTGCCACGCTCTGCAAACCGCCGTCAGCTCTTTCGCTCAGGAATCGCTGTCGCAGCGGCAGGAACATGGACTCACTGTATGGCCGCCACAGACATCGAAACGTTTTCGTTCGTTATCGTCAGTGACACGCATCTGGGCCGCAACGATGCACTGGCACCGGAAAAACAATGGCAGCAGGGGATCGCGGAAATCAATGCCGGGCCGGGCGACTTTGTGCTGCATCTGGGCGACATCGTCGACAAAGCCAGAGCGTCGCAATATCCACGATACGTGGCCACCCGCGATGAACTGAAGAAGCCGATTCACGAAATACCCGGCAACCACGACAACACCAAGTTGTTTAAACGATACGTGACCGATCGTATCGACAGATCATTTGACCACAGTGGGGTGCGTTTCGTGCTGTTCGGCAATGCCCATGAAGACTCACACGACGGCTTCGTGACTTCCGAACAGATCGACTGGATGACGATTGAATGTGCCCAGGCCGCGGCGCTGGGATTAAGAATCGTGTTCTGCTGTCACGTACCCGCTCATTCGAACCGTCATCCGGATCGGGGCTGGTACGTCAAGCCGGACGAAGGGCAGACAGCATTCTACGATCTGATTGGAAAGCATGCTGGTCGAGTGCTGCTGTGCCTGCATGGACATTTTCATAATGGAATTCGTGGCTGGCGAGATCACCATCAGGTTGTCGAAGTGTTGTGCCCGTCACTTTGTTACAACCAGAACCGCAACCTTGAAAAACACCTCAAGGCGGGCAGCGCAGCGGGCTTCTTCGTACCGGAACTGCGGACCGGTTATACGATCGCGACGCTTGGCAAAGGTAAATTAGCGCTGCAATACAAACCTCTGGGCAGTCAGGTCGACGCAGAGTACTCGGTTGAATGGGAATGAGCGTCCACTCGCGGCACAACCGCTCGGCTTCGGTTCCCTTGCTTTCCGAGTGATAAAAATGTGCGTCCGGACTCGTCGCCGGCGGCGAGGACATCGTCATCCTACGATTCGGGCAAAACCTGCGTACGCATTTTTCTGGCACCGCCTCCCATAAACAACACGTCGACGCCGGCGCACAGCAGCGTGATCCCCTGTTCTCTATATTCCCGAATGGTGTCTGCCGTCACGCCAAATGAACCAATGGGAATGCCCGCTGATTTACAGGTCGTGACGACACGGTCAATCGCTGCCGTGACTTCGGGGTCATTGATCTGTCCCATTTTCCCAAAGCTTGCAGACAGGTCATACGGCCCCAGCAGTACGGCATCGATGCCGGCCACTCTAGCAATCGCGTCGATGTTTTCCACTGCGATTTTGTGTTCGGCCTGCACAATCACAGCAACGTGCCTGTTGGCGGACGCGACGTATTCGTCGAACTGAAAACCGTATCCATGAGCTCGCGCCAGGCCCACGCCGCGCGAACCAAGGGGCGCGTAGCGAGCATACTGAACGACTTCGGCCACGATTTCCGGTGTGTTGGTCTGGGGCACGATGATCCCCTGCGCTCCCAGGTCCAGTACCCGTTTGATCCACGCTTCGTCGCACTGCGGCACTCGGACGATACAGGGCACCCGGTGACCGACCGCCTGCAGAATTCCAAGAATGTCTGCGGTGTCGAGTGGCCCATGTTCTGCGTCCACGAACAGCCAGTCAAAGCCCGCGTCCGCCAGGATTTCTGCGGTTGCTGCTGTGGGCAAAGTGACCATTGTTCCGATGAGCGATTCACCCGCTCTTAAACGGGGTCGAAAGTCGGTTGGGTTCAAGTCTGATCTCCGTGAATAGAGGCACAGCACGTGTCAGTGTTACGATGTCAGGGTCGCAGCACTGTGATTGTAGCCGCTGGACCGGATTCGTACGCGCCGCCGGCAATGTTTGGTCAAGCGCAGCCGCCCAAATTCTGGCGGACAACTCCGACCGGCGGCCGGGAACGTAAGCGCGAACAGAGGACCTGCCAATACTTCTGTTCATTTTGCAGATTCCGGTAATCTTCGTTCCCAGGATTGCCGTTGCGTCGGGATAGCATTGTGATATCATTGTGATATCAAACTGGTCTGTAAGCTTTTCGAGGGGTTTCCACTGATGAGCCAGGAAAAATTATTCCATCCCATGTCGGGCTGGCTACCACTGTTTTGCGTTGTTGCGCTGTTTGTGGGCGGGCCGTGCACGATTTTTTGGGCCGCCAACTATGGAGTCCCAACGATGCTGTTTTTCGGGATTTGCACAATCCCAGTGGCCTTTGTGTGCTGCTTCGGTTTTATGGCCGTCGCTCCGAATAATTCTCGGGTTCTGTTGCTGTTCGGTGAATACAAGGGTTCCGTCAAGCAGACCGGTTTCTATTGGGTGAATCCGTTTTATTCCAAGAACAAGCTTTCGCTGCGAGTGCGAAACTTTGAAACGGGGTCAACAACAACGCCGGATCAGAAGAACGAACTCGGGCAGGTTGTGGCGAAGGGCGGTCGTACGGCCAGCAAACCGTCCAAGGTGAACGACAGGGACGGCAATCCGATCGACATTTCAGCGGTGGTTGTCTGGAAAGTCGTCGATACGGCGGAAGCGTTGTTCAAGGTCGACGACTACGAAAACTTTGTCGAGGTGCAAAGTGAAGCCGCCCTGCGGAATTTGGCAAGTCGTCACCCCTATGACAGCGAAGATTCAGAGGTCTCACTGCGGGGCAACACGGTTGATGTTTGTCAGCAATTGCAGGGCGATATTCAGGAGCGGCTGGATCAGGCAGGCGTGGAAGTGATTGAGTCGCGTATCAGCCACCTGGCATACTCACCCGAGATTGCGGCAGCTATGCTTCAAAGACAGCAGGCTCAGGCCGTTGTGGCGGCGCGGACAAAGATTGTGGAAGGTGCTGTCGGAATGGTTGATATGGCCCTGGCTCATTTGAAACGAGACGGAATCGTGGAACTGGACGAAGACCGCAAAGCCACCATGGTCTCCAATCTGCTGGTCGTGTTGTGCAGTGACCGACATACGCAACCGGTGGTCAACACGGGAACGCTCTACAATTAGAGCTCACACGGTTGTCCAGAAAACATTTTTTGCGGCCGGGAATCAGTGTAAAACGCAGTAGAAGCACCGCCGGAGTTGTCGTTCTGAGGATGCCCCCTGAAGGGCCCCACAATACAAGCTCGAAACGCCAGCGAGTGGGTCTGGTGCGATTGTGACATACACTTGCTTGTGTCGCGTGCTTTGTTCAAACCGGCAAAGCTTGGTGAGTGTTCGTCAGCAGAGCTGGTGGTTTACGTGAACCAATTGAAGGAACCTATGGCCAGAGAATCTTTCCTGCTTCGAACAGATCCAAAGATTCTGGCAGCGTTGCGTCGCTGGGCGGAGGATGAGCTTCGCAGTACGAATGGCCAGCTTGATTTTGTCCTCCGCGCGGCATTACGTGATGCGGGACGGATGCCAAAACAAGACAACGAAGATTGCGAGTCCGAATAAACGACCGCATGGGTGCCGCTAATTCCGCCCGTCGATACACTGGATTGATACCGGGCAGTGGATTGTCAGAGCGGAACTGCTGAGTCGGGATACTCAAGTCTCGCATTTTGTATCATATGCGCAGTACTCTGAGTCGTATGACGGACGTCACACACATTTTGGGTGAAGTCAAATCCGATCAATTCGGACTGCAGAGGCAATGCGGCGGATCCTTGTCCAACAGGCACGTAGGAAAAACGCAGCGAAAACCGGCGGGAATCATCTACTGGTGGAACTTTTCGGACAGATCCGTCGTTTGATGGTCCGCACGGGGATCTGCTCGAACTGAATGACGTCGTGGAGTCAAAATACTCCGT
>JABABI010000045.1:0-40694 GCA_014238335.1 Fuerstiella sp. | reverse complement strand
TCGCGCAGTTCGGACTATGGGTCGCGGACATCAGGTGTTTGGGTCATGCGCGGTGATCTTAATCCCGGCCGGCCCAACGCATCGTCGATCAGGGTCAGCGAGTAAGTTGTGTGCTTGCACGCAGCTGGTGCCTCGCAGGGCGGCTCGGTTGCTTGCAGCCTCATGTGCCACCCGGGGATGAGCCCGCTAATGGGCCGGGCCTTATCGTTTGGTCTATCGTTGCCACGTTTCACGTGGCGTACTGAAGGTGCGGTCCCTCCGGGGCCAGACACAATTGAAAACGCAGCGCCAGCATGTGTTCACTATGGTATAATGGCACCGGCGCCCGTTCATCCTTCTGTGCGAACTGCCGTGTTGCGTAATTCGGAGACATCCGCTTGAATCAATCGCCGCCGTCGGGGTCATCATTAACTTTGCCACCGGGAACGCTGGTGGGCGAATATCGCGTGGAACGATACGTGGGCTGTGGTACGTTTGGCAGCGTGTATGAAGCTGTTGACAGGCGAAGTCAGAGGTCCGTCGCGTTGAAAAACTGTCCGACGGTTAATCCGGAAGCACATATTCTGCGACAATTGGACCATCCCCATATCGTTGAGTTTATCGACGAGTTCAACGCGGATGTCGGTCATGTGACTGTTGTGGAATACGTGAGTGGCATTCCCCTGTCGCGTTTGCTGAAGCACGTTCACCACAAATCGGGCAGGTCGCAACGCGTGTGCTCAGTGTTGACGCAGATTCGCGGCACAGTGACGTCAGATGAGGTTCCGCACGCAGACGGCAATCAGACGGCAGTAATACCGTCACGCGAGCGTTTTGAAAATTTCGGCCGCCGCGTTGTTCTTCAGATGGCGACAGCCGTGACGTATGCACATTCGCAGAACATCGTGCATCGTGATATTAAGCCAGAGAATATTCTGGTCGGATTCTGCGGCACGGCGAAACTGATTGACTTTGGAGTCGGGGGAACAGATTCCGACAGCAGTCTGATTGGCGGCACGCTGTCGCACATGCCGGAATACGAGCTGCTGCGACTGGCGGGGCTGGAACACGAACTGACTTCCGCTGTCTCCGACGGGTCCCGTGGCGTGTCCGCCGATCTCTACGCACTGGGCGTGGTCCTGTACGAGGTCACCGTTGGCGAACTACCGTATCCGACAGTCATTGCAGATCATTCAGTTGTCGCCGCGGCGCGCGAGGCATTGCCGGGACGACAGGGTTTGCTGACGAGGCTTAGAGAGAACTTCGCCATCGAACCTGGACTTCGTGAGATTATTGTCAATTGTCTGACCGCCTCTGAGGCCGGCAACCCGCAGCTCATGACGGGTTATTCTTCTGCCCAACAGTTGACCGAGGATCTGGAATGTCTGGTAATGAGGCGCCCTCTGAGACACTCGTGCGAGACGGCGACGGCGGTCATGTGGCGTCAGTGGCGGCGTTATAGGATAGGGTTGATGACTGCAGCGGCCTTCCTGTTTGCGGCGTGTCTGCTGTTTCTTGTTGATCGCCATGCAACCAGCGTTCGTCTGGCGGCCGTAGAATCTTTTTTACAGGAGCCTGTCAGTGCTGACCGTCCGGTTCCGGATAAGATTTTTATCGCCCTTGTTCAGACGGGCTGGTTTCCGGATTCAACGGAATCACACCTGAAGCGTGCGAAGCTCTGCCACGGTCTGGGCGCTGGTCTGCTGAACAATGGCCGGCCTGAGGTGGCCCATTCCTTTTTGGAACAAGCCGTTGCTCTTGCGCCTAATTCCGGTGATGCATGGAATGATTTGGGCGTGGCTTTGTTTAAGCGGATGGAATATTTCAGGGCTATTCGTGCGTTCGACTATGCGATGACGCTGCAATGTGATCACGCTGTAGTGCTGAGCAATCGGGGAGCGGCCTATGCTGCGACCCACGCACTGCAAAAAGCGAGAAGCGATTTCGTGCGGGCTCTCAGAATTGATGAGCAAAACGTCGCCGCAAAAAGGCACCTTCAACTGCTGGATTCAGCCGCAATCACGCCAATGCTGCAGGATGGCCGGCGGTAGGACATGCGTGGAATTCGGCAACGGCCTTTCGTCCTCGGGCGACGAAAGGGGGGCAGGGGCCAAAACCGGAACGGCTGGAAGGGTTCTTTGTATTTTGGGTATCTGCCCCGTCCAGCGAATGATTTAAGCCTAGTTTGTGGCTGTGGCAAAGCACTACCGGTTTGCAGTTCTCGAAACCTGAGTGGCGGTTGCCTTGTCCGGCCGGCTGTGTCGGTCTCGCTGCAGGTGAACGGTGATGGCAGATGAACCGTCTTCTCCGTAGACCCAAATCTCCTCAACATAGCGTGCTGAAATGACGCGGATTTTTCGATTTGGCGGGCCTAGTGTGCCAATCACCTGCTGTGAATTCATACCCGCGACGACGCGACCTTCCCGAATTGCAAGTTCCACATCGTCACGTGGCAGGTTGGTGATCTGGGTGGCAGTCAACCATTTGTCGTGCAGTCGCGTCCAGCCCAGGCGTCCCAGACGCTGTTCAATGAGGGCCGCGTCTTGGGGTGCGGCGTCTTTGGAAAGGAACCATGCTGTCTTAAGTCGATCAACGCCGGCGTCACGATGGACAGGATTTTCCCAGCGTTCAAAGGCGAACAGGTATTCGTCGGCGATGGCCAGGGTTCCGTCGGGCCCACCGTTGTCGAGACGCGTCTGCTGAGCTTTCAGCCATCTTTCCACTGCCGGCTTCGTTTCCTGCTCACGGCCGAAGTCCCGCAAAATGATGGCCAGTTCTTCAAGTTCATTCCGATTCAGGCGGGGCACGACGGCCAGACGGCCATCCAGAAACCTGGATTTGATGTCGTCAATCGCCTCCGATTCTTCCGCCAGTTCCACCTGCAGAAGTTGAATAACGTCGATACCGTTTGAGGCATCTGGTTTCAGTTTTTCCAGAATCTGCGGCAGTCGATGAAGACGGTACAGTCGCCTGTGCATCCGTTGCCGAGTGACCCTGTCAGCCGCTTCATACTCAGTCACCGGGCTTTTCAGAAACCGCTCTTCGGCCCCCTGATCCAGCATCGAATTAACCCGATCCCAACCGCTTAATTGCTGCCGGATGTCAGTAAGTACCTGTGTTACGTCTTTTTTTTCGGAAGTCGCGGCGACGACCAGCGACTGAAAGCGTATGGTTTCGACCAGAGCAGGCGGGGCGCCTGTTTTTTCCGCCTGCAACGCCAGTCGAAGCAATCCGGCAGGGTTTTTTTTGTTCTGTTCCCGTTGTAGCCGGAAAGCTTTTTCCCGGAGCTTGCCGATGTTGAACATCAATTCGTCGTCATCATAGAAAGTGGCAATCTGAGCGTACTCATCAGCGATGCTGTACATGGCATCCGGTTTGTCCGACGCAGTGCGATCGACTTTGCGCACCATGCGTTCCGTGTCTGTGGACCCCACGGCAATCCGCGTGACGTCAAGGCCAAAGCGTGCTCCCGAGCGGTGCAGGATGCCGGAAACTGTCACCCGCTGTCCGTCTTTAACATCCTTCGGTAGTACCGTGACACGTTGTGGTGTGATCAGCATCGGCAGTTTACTGAAACGAAACTGTCGGGACAGCCGTCCCTCGTAGCGACCGGAAATGCTGAGCGTTGTCTTCTTCAGCGACCATTCGTCCCACTTATTTTTGTCGACAAGGAATTCTCGCACAGACATCGTCTGGCCCATCGCAGCCGGAGCAAACAGCAGCGTACATATGACGAAAACGCAATTTCGAACGGCCGTGACAGGACGAGCGTTATGAATGGTTGTGTTGTTCATCGGGTACCGCCTCATTCGTTCGGGTTGTTGAGCAGCGGTGTCTTGATATTCGCTGTCTCTGAAAACTGCGTCCGGATGCCTGGCTCATCAGCGCGGTGTTCCCACTGTTGTGATGATGCAACGAAGTCCCGCTGCCGTGTCAGAATGTTCGCAATATGCGGATAATCGTCAGGCGAGAGGCCGATTTCTTCACAGTGAACGGGATTTGTCAGCAGCACAAATGAATGTGGATCGATCTGCAGCTTCCATGCGTCCCGGGTGTCCGACGCTGGTGCCTGCACAGAGCGAATCTGTGCGGCAAACAGAACTCTTTCGTCGCCGTTTGCGTGCAGCAGGTCCTGGATTCCCGGAACAGTGATCGTTACCTCCACCGAATGCAGGCCGGGTGTCGCCGGCAGGTCCATTAGAAGAACGCCGGCCGTTTCCGGATGATGATGCAGATAGGAATCAAAGACGAACGTGCCGGTACTCGCCTCTTCGCGGAGCAGGGCTGCGGCACCGGCCACAAGTGAAGCATTTGTATCATAGGCTCGATGAAATGCCATCAACAGGCTGCCGGCGGCGATGGAGTTGATGGCCTGTGTTTCCTGCAGCAGATTCAGCGTGCCTCGCCATTCCGGGTCGTCCTTCCCAAGGACTTTCCCGGCATTCACTGCCTTTGTCAGGACGACCTCCAGCTGCAGGAAATCGCGGTCTTCAAGCAGAGCCAGTGCGTCGTCCGTCGACTTCAACCATGTGTGGTGAGCTGCCTCGACGGCCCGTTGATACGTCATCCAGTATGCCGTCAGGGTAACGACCGCAATCATCGCCAGCATCAGGATGCGAAAGGGAGTTACGATGCGAAACACTGCAACCTTGATGTCGAATGTCGGAAGCGACAGTCGCCGATGCACCTTTTCTTCCGCGGTGGCGACCGCTCTGGGAGGATCGGCATCAGCGGTTGCAACAGTTGAGACGGGCTTGGCGCTGCTTGCACTATCAACTGTTTCCTGCTCACGTCTGGGGAGAAGTTCGGCAACGACCGACTTTAGCCGATCCGTGAAACTGCCATCTAGAATTTCACTGGGTACGCTGGGCGTCGACGGGTAAGTATTGGCCGGTAATACGAAAACCGATTGAAGGCAGCTCTGACATTCTCTTTGAATCCACGTGGCTCGACGCACGCCGGTGACGGTGTCTCCACAGACGCACTGCACTTCATACGGTGTTGCGACCGCAGCCTCTGCACTACCTTGCAGTTTAGCCTTGATTTGTTTTAATTTGGCAACGCTGGCAAGCATCTGATCGTCGATGGATCGGGACTGTTTAAGCAGCAGTGAAACAGAAGCACCGACGAAGACTGCGATATGAGGAAGGCGCCTGGCCAGGCCCGAAATATCAGCTCGATGCGGCAGCGAGTGGTGTCGGTGCGATTGTGAAGCCCACTCGCGTGCCTGTATCAAAAATCCTCATGAGTACTCATCAGCAGAGCTGACGATTTATGTAAACCAATAAACGCCGCTGTTGGATGAGAGGGGTTGAGGCCTGAAAGTTGTCTGTTTCTCAGGCGTAAACAGAGCGGCCGCGATAAGAACACCGAAGATCCCCAAAAAAAGCATCAGAGAGCCAATGGTCCCGGCGATTGCGAGTTTCCTTGAGCGGTTAGGAAGGAACAGTCCGACAACACTGAGAATGAGCGATACAAGAAGTAGCACGGCCGTGGAACAGCACAGGATCAGGATACGCAGGTGAGCTGAAGAATTAGCGTTCCGGGCCCCGAACACTTCGATATCGTCCGGGAGTTGATGGGCCAGCAGAAACAGGATCGAACAGAACACAGCGGCCACAACTGCCAGAATGACGCCAATCAACGCGACTGTGTTGGAAAGTTGGGGCCCTTGCGGATCATCGCTGCGATTCTGTGAATGGGCGGACTCAGACATCCTGAGAGTTTACCTGACTGTTTCTCGATCAGAAAGCCAGCATGTTCGGTTACCGGGTTGCTCTCGTTTTTTGAACCGCCGATCCCAGCAGCAACCCATTGACGGCCAAATTGACGAAAAACAGCGGCACTTTCACTCGTCTCGGCGAATGTCTTTGCCTCGGATTGTTTCCCGAATTGCGGTTGGTATTATCTGCAGCGCTAACGTTTTGTCTGGAGCAACGGTGCCATGGACGTGATTCGGGAGTTCCCCGAAGACATCCGTACACGACTGTCACAGGTCGCAGAGCAAATGGGAGTGGGCGAAGACGACCTGCTGCTGTCATTTGTGGGGGATGCGCTTGACGACTGTCAGATGTCAGTCAAACGCGCTGAAGCAACGGAACCCCCATCGTTGTTTCCTGATGACGAGGTATTGGAAGCCGCCGCTGTGATCGAGCCGGAATACACCCTGCCGTTTTCATTCATTGACTTGTTTGCTGGTGTCGGGGGCCTGCGTCTCGGCCTGGAGGCAGTGGGTGGCCGCTGTGTGTTCTCGTGTGAGAAGGACAAGTATGCTCAAAAGACGTACGCCAGCTGGTTTGGCGAAAATCCGGCCGGTGATGTTACGGAGTTGTCTCGAAAGGGGATGATTCCTGACCATGATCTTCTGGCCGCCGGATTTCCGTGTCAGCCGTTTTCCATCGCAGGAGTCTCCAAGAAGAACAGTTTAGGGCGGGCGCATGGATTTAAGGATCGCACGCAGGGCACTCTGTTCTTTCACCTGGCCGAAATTATCGACCGTATGCAGCCGCCGACGCTGTTGCTGGAAAACGTTAAGAATCTTCGGTCTCATGACAAGGGACAGACATGGAATACGATTCGGGGAACTCTGGAAGAACTGGGCTACGCTGTCTTTGACAAAGTGATCGACGCTGCGGACTACGTGCCTCAACATCGCGAACGTGTGTTCATTGTCGGCTTTCGCCGCGATATTTTCGGCGACTCACCCGCCTTTGGATTCCCTTCCGTGCCGGAAGTCAGTCGTCCGAAGTTGCGTCAAATTCTAGAGTCCAAACCTGACGCTAAATATACGCTGTCCGACAAACTCTGGGGCTATCTGCAGGACTACGCGGAAAAACATCGTCGTCGTGGCAACGGCTTTGGATGCTCGGTCGCAAAACTGAATGGCACGACCAGAACTCTGAGTGCGCGTTATCACAAGGACGGTTCGGAAATCCTGATTCCTCAGCGCAACAAAAATCCTCGCCGACTGACGCCACAGGAAGCCGGTCGGTTGATGGGTTTCCCGAAAGAGCTAGTGTCCCGGAAGGCTCAGGTCGTTTCTGACACACAGGCTTACCGTCAATTTGGCAATGCAGTTGTGCCAGCTGTTGTCACAGCGGTAGCGGCGCACATCGTAGCCATCATGCGGGAAGCCGTGGTTTCCCGGTCAGGCAACGGATGCGTGCTGAAGACAAAGAAACGCCGTCGTCGCCGCTTGGTGAAAGTGGCGGACGAGTTGTCTCGCCGAAAACCGAAGTAGCCGGATAACGTTTGATTGAACTGTCGCGGCTCACATATTTCACGATGATGAGAATCCGATTACAGAAAACATTGACGATGCAATGTCCCCGAAATTACATTCGGTTGTGGTCGACGCTGATCGGCATGGTTTGCACCTGTTTTTTCCCCGCAGCAGTGGCACAGAATGGCTCCCCACCAGAGTTTTCGGGCAGCGAGTCCGTTGTGTACAAACAGGTCGGCGACGTCAGTCTTCACATGTGGGTATTCAACCCGGCTGACCATGATGTTCGCACAGATGCCCGTCCCGCCATTGTGTTCTTCTTTGGAGGTGGCTGGAAGGCTGGCACGCCGGCACAGTTTGAAACGCATTGTCGCTACCTGGCGTCTCGTGGGATCGTTGCAGCGACGGCCGACTATAGAGTGGCCACGCGACACGGTGTCAAGGCTGACGCATGCGTAGAAGATGCCAAGTCGGCGGTGCGCTGGCTCAGACAGAATGCTGCTGCGCTGGGAATTGACCCCAACCGCATTTGTGCGGGTGGGGGGTCAGCGGGTGGACACACGGCGTGCTGCACGGCGTTGATACAGGGCCTTGACGCGGAACACGAAGATGCGGGCGTTTCATCAGTGCCTGATGCTCTGGCCCTGTTCAACCCGGCCGTGATGCTGACGCATCTTGACGGTTTCGGTTGGGGCGAAATGACAGAAGAAAAGGTAGCTGACATCGCGACTCGCACAGGCGTCCCCGCCACGGACATCTCACCGATTCATCACGTCCGCCCCAACCTGCCACCAGCAATCATTTTTCATGGCGTGGCGGATTCGACGGTGCCGTATGCGACAGTCGACGAGTTCGCCAGACGCATGCTGGCCGCCGGGAATCGGTGTGAACTGAACGGCTACCCGGAGGCGGAGCACGGGTTCTTCAACGCTCCACGGGGGAATGACCCGGAGCGTCGCGATCGCATGCATCAGTGGCATCAACGCTCCATTCTGAAACTGGACAAGTTTTTGCAGTCTCTGGGCTGGCTGAACGACGATGCGACGGTCCGCGTCGTTGATCAGGACTTCGTCAGTTTCCGAGGCAATGTCGACAACAGCCTGCGACGATTCGCGGTTGAGGAAAAAGGTCATGTTGCCTTCATCGGCGGATCCATCACAGAGATGAATGGATACCGCCCGCGCATCTGCGAGTGGCTGCAACAGCGCTTTCCCGCTACGAAGTTTGAGTTTACTGCGGCGGGTATTTCGTCGACCTGTTCCAACACGGGTGCGTTTCGGCTTCAGCGTGATGTGCTCGCACACCGTCCGGTCGATTTGTTGTTTGTGGAATTCGCAGTCAACGATGACCAGGATGCAGCGCACTCTGCTGATGCGTGCGTGCAGGGCATGGAGGGAATTATTCGCCACCTGCGGCAGCACAGTCCCGGAGCTGACGTCGTCATGACTCATTTTGTGAATCCAGGCATGTTGGAAACCCTCAATGCGGGTGAAACGATTTTGAGCGCCAGCCAGCACGAACGCGTGGCACGACACTACCAGATATCTTCAGTCTACCTGTCAAAAGAAGTGGCCCGCTGCATCAATGCCGGATCCCTGACATGGAAGCAATTCGGCGGCACTCATCCTGGTCCGGCGGGCAACCAGCTGGCTGCTGATTTGGCCACTTCGATTCTGTCAGCAGGTTGGGACGGTATCGACGCCGAGCAGCTGGAACCACTACCGCATGCAGTACCAGCTGAGATGCTGCTGAAGTCCTCCTTTACAAACGGAGTGCTGTTGCCGCTGGATCAAGTGCAGCACGATACCGAATGGAAGATCAGCGAACCGGACTGGAAGACGATCGCAGGCGGCAAGCGGGGCCGATTTCTGGGCCTCCCATTGTTACATTCGCAGATCCCCGGGGCGGTGGCAACCGTCAGGTTTGCAGGCACAGCCGTGGGCGTCTACGTTTTGGCTGGACCAGACGCCGGTCAGATCGAATTTCGAATCGATAAAGGCGAGTGGGCAATCGCTGAGCTGTATCATCGATTCAGCAAAGGGCTGCACTACCCTCGCACCGTCGTCCTGGCGAGCGGTCTGAAACCGACGGCTCACAGGATTGAGTTCCGTGTAGCCGCGAGTAATCACGCCGACAGCCGGGGAACCGCTATCCGGGTGCTGGCAGTGGCCATAAATCAGCTCGTGACATCCAGCAGCGTCAGCGCTTCACGCTAACCTGTGGCCGCGGTACACGTCGTTCCGACCATAGAGATTCGCTTCGCCACGAGTCGTGGCGAGATGTCTCTGGACGGCTCTTCTGGAATTTGTTTCAAACCCACAAAAGACAAGCACGAAGGGTCAGTGAGTGAGGAACTTAGGGCGGTAACTCACTGTCTGACGCTGCGTGCTGGGATTGAAACCACATCTAAGACAGTTCGTGCTGCCAGCCGGCGACGTTCATCGCTGTGCCATTTCCGTTGCCGTCGATCAATTGGCAACGTCTATCCTGATGTACGCGTCCGATTTGATGGAAGTTCTGTGGACGATCTTCGTCTGAATTCAATCGGTCAAAGTCGTTGTGGCTGAGGGCCAATAATAATTCAAAATCTTCTCCGTCGCTTAGAGCGTGCAGCAGCGAGGAGTCGCGGTCCTCAGATCGCACGTCTGCATGAATCGGTACGGCGTCCGCCAGAACGTCAGCTCCCGTTCCACTGGCTTCCATCATTCTGTGAAGATCAAGTGCCAGCCCGTCGCTGATGTCGATCATCGCGTGGATGTCGTAGTTCCGGATCAGCCAATTCGCAAGCTCCAGTCGGGGCGTAAAGTTCAGATGTCGGCCCTTCAGCAGGCTGCCACCAAGCGGACCTGTTACCAGCAGAACATCTTCCGGTTGGGCCCCGTTCCGCAGCACGGGGTGCTTGCCCATGGGTATGCCGGTCAGACAGACATCGATGGCCAACGGGCCATTCCACGTGTTTGTGTCACCGCCGGCAACACAAAAGTTCCAGCGGGTGGCAAATTCCTCCATGCCGGCGTACATCCGGTCCAGAAATGCCTCCGGCGATTTCATTGACTTTGGCAGGGCCAGGGACACAAACGCTGCTGTTGGCCAACAGCCCATGGCAGCCAGATCGCTCAGGTTGACGGCCACAGCCTTGCGACCCACGAGCTGAGGTGGGGTTGTGCACAGGTCGAAGTGGACTCCATCCAGCTGCATGTCGATGACAACAGTCTGCTGGTCTGCTTGCGAGCAGTCCACAATAGCGCCGTCGTCTCCGATACCCACCTGCACCGGGTACCGGACCGGAAACCTGCGTTTCAGACCGCGGATGAACTGAAGTTCGGAAGTCATTTACCAGCGGAACAATCCGGTGCCCCATGTGAGTCCGGCACCGAAGCCACACATCAAAACAAGGTCGCCTGGTTCTATCAGCCCCTGTTCGTATGCTTCGTCCATTGCTACCGGAATTGATGCGGCGGATGTGTTGCCAACTCGATCCAGATTATTGAACACTTTTTCAGGTGGTATGTTCAGGACCTTCATGGCGTGATCGATGATGCGGATGTTGGCCTGATGCAGTACGAATAACTTCACATCGTCCACGCCAACGTCGGCTTTTGTCAGTATCTGTTCGATCGTTTCTGTGACGACCTGAATTGCCCATTTAAAAACGTTGCGACCATCCATCTTTAGAAAGTGCTGACCTTCGGCGATCAGTGCCGGCGTCGCCGGTCGAAGCGTGCCGCCAACCGGTCGGTCCAGCATGCAGCCACCAGCACCGTCTGCCCCCAATTGATAACAAAGAAGACCCTGTTCAGGTGTGCCGCGTTCCAGCAGGACTGCGCCGCCAGCATCACCGAACAACGGTGCTGTTCCCTGATCATCCGGCTCGACGATTCTACTGTTCACGTCCGCGCCAACGATAAGTGCCAGTTTCGAGTTACCGGTCGCGATGAACTGAGCACCTGTCGCCAGCGCATACATGAATCCGGAACAGGCGGCCTGCAGATCCACGGCGGGTGCGTCCAGTCCAAGCTTTTCCTGAACCAGGCAGGCCGTTGACGGACAGGTAAAATCGGGTGTGAAGGTAGCGACCAGCAGCAGATCAATGTCTGCAGAATCGATGTTCGATTTTGCAATCACACGGCGAGCCGCTTTGACTGCCAGATCGCTGGTGCCTTCGTCAGGAGCAGCGTAACGACGCTCCTGGATCCCTGTTCGCTTCTTGATCCAGCCCGCCTCAAACCCATACTGAGCTTCGAGTTCGCCGTTGGTCACGACACGCAGAGGGATGTAGGCTCCAATCGAACGTATACGCACACCCATCAGCTGACAGGTGCGGGAAGATTTCTTAAACAGCAGTCGCTGTGGCTCCGAATTCTGAGCCGGTGATTCTGGCCGCTTTTCTGATTCGTCGGCTGCGGACAAATCTACTGCACTTTCAACCGTTGCGGAATTCAATGGGTTCATAGACAAAGTCCGCGATCACTGTGGAGCGAGCGTGACGGATCGTCCACCAAGTTTGAACGAAAACGCAGTTTAATGGTAGAGGGGAGAATTTAGAACCTTAACACGACAGTCTTGCTCAGCTTGCTCAATCAGCGAATTTTGCCCGAGCTTTTAGGGAATCGCCACAGATGCATCGTTCCGGATCATCGGCGGTCGCTTCCTCCATGCGCTGCAGTGCTATTGAGTGGTTATCAGGAGCCTGTCTGAGACCGGAGATGACGTTACCCCCTCCCCCCGGGGGGGGGGATTTGGCCGAATTTGAGGAAGAAAAAAATTGGTTTGCGGACCATCCACGCGCTGCCACTGCAGACCGCACCGCTTCAGCAGGCGCTCTTCCACTTACCTGGTCGGTTTGGGGCGCTCGCGGAGACTTTGCGAAGAATGTTCAGGCAGCGACGATCCGCGGGACCAGATTACAGGCCGCAGCTAAGGGGGATTACACTAGTTCATGGTAACAAACAATGAGGTCCGGCCTACGATGTGTGCTTCCGACGACCCCAGATAAGTCACGTGTTGTTGTAGACGGCTCTGAGAGCGGTTCCTTGATTCCATTAAGATGCACGTCGTTCCCGGGAGAAAAGCCAGCATATCCCCGACAATCCTCAGGACGGGTTCGACCGTCCATGGATTTGCCGCGGCGCCGCAGTTCAACTCATCCAATCGCCAGATTTGACGCATGATCGGTCGATTCTCACAAGGATCCGGAGCGAACGGAATGTCGCTCCCGGCCGATGCCCACTCGCGGAGAGATGCAGGATGCGTTCACTCACCCCGGTTGCCGTTTTTGTCGTAGCGATATTCGCGTTTCACAGTCGCAGCTACGCTCAGTTGAATTCCGTGGCCCGCGAAGACACAGCCACGGTCTCTGCCACAGCCGTCTCACAGTATCACGGCGTCAACGGATACGATCAATTTAGGCAACATCCTGATCCTGGAAGTGCCGGATCAGCGGCTTACGGATTCAAGCATTTCCCCGCACTGTTCCCCAGCTATACGACGTGGTATCGTCCCAGGGCGTCCACCTTGACGCGAGGCGTTCGTTGTGCTCCTCAAACTTTTAGTCCACGTGGATTTGGCAATCTGTTTGCACGGCCCTGTGATCCGTTTCGCATGGAATACACGCCTTACTCTCTGCCGAACAAAGGTTCCCAGTACGGCCCCAGCTACATGCTGAATCATCCGAATCAACGTTGTAAGAATTGTGGACACGGTTTGCACTAACTAAAGCTAAGCCGAGCAACCTCGCATCCCGCACATCTGTTGGGATGCCGACGCATTTGTCGGTCGTTCTCAAGCGTTCGCCGAGCAATTCAAGCAGGCGATTAATCGAACGACTGTTCGGAAGTGTTCCTCACGGTGGAGTCCTTCTGCAGGTAATGTGGCCCTCCTGGTGAAGGAGAATTATCCTCTCTGCGAAGCACTTTCGCTCCAAGTCCGTTCAGTTTCTGATCCAGCTGTGTGTAGCCGCGATCAAGGTGGTAGGTTCGACGAATCTGGGATTCGCCATTGGCAGCCAATGCCGCAATGACCAAAGCCGCACTGGCTCGAAGATCGGACGCCATGACGCGCGTCCCGGTCAGCTGACTGCCACCGTCAATCACCACGGAGGCACCCTCACGACGAATCCTGGCCCCCATGCGCAGGAGTTCTGAAACATGCATGAACCGATCCGGAAAAACCCGATCGGTCACAACGCTGACACCCGGTACGGTGGCCAGCAGTGCCATAAACTGTGCCTGAGTATCCGTTGGTATGCCGGGAAATGGCAAAGCTGCCAGTTCAACTCCGTTCAGCGGTCCCGCGGTGGAAATGTCAATTTGATTCGGTGTCACGCTGATCGTTGCACCGATGGCACGCAGGGCGTCGAGCACACTGGTCATGTGTTCTGGCTGGGCATTGTGAATGGAAATACTGCCACGTGTTGCTGTCGCCGCAATCGCAAACGTTGCGGCTTCGATTCTGTCTGGTACGACCGTGTGTGAGACGGATGTCAGTTCATCGACCCCGTCGATCTCAATAATTGAGGTTCCAGGGCCGCTGATTCTGGCGCCGGCGGCGTTCAGAAAGCGAGCGAGATCAACGACTTCCGGTTCACAGGCGGCAGCGCGAATGGCAGTCCGGCCTTTAGCCAGACATGCCGCTGTCATCACGTTGCATGTTCCAGTAACGGTGCTGCCGCCGGGCCCTCCCAAAAAAATATCAGCCCCCTGCAACTGAGTTGCTTCCGCAATTACGTAACCTCGCTCGATACGCAGATCGGCACCCAGAGCGGCCAGGCCCTTGAGGTGCAAGTCGATCGGCCGATGGCCGATGTTGCAACCGCCCGGCAATGACACCGACGCTCGGCCGAATCTTGCCAGCAACGGACCGAGAACGCAGACGCTGGCACGCATCCGACAGACTAGTTCGTAATCCGCATGGTGCAAATTGATTCTGCGAGTATCAATTTGCAGTATGTCATCACTATGTCTGACCGTTGCCCCAAGGCTTTGCAGCAGCAAAGACATCGTCTGCACGTCCACCAGATCGGGAACTCGGTTGATGCGGACATCACCGTTCAGAAGGATCGATGCGGCCATAATTGGTAGAGCCGCGTTTTTTGCTCCGTCCACGTAAACGTCGCCGCGGAGCGGGGCTCCTCCCTGAACAGTCAGCATTTCCATGAATCAGATTCCTCCGTGAAGTTCCAGGAACAGCATTGTAGCCAATAATCGTTAGGTGCCGAAGGCTAACACGTGACTGTGTTGAAAGGTGGATGCGGTCATGCACTTTGGAATCCGACTTGCAGGATGGCACCATCGTCCCGTCCTGCCAGTCGCATTACCTCGGACAATGGTCTCTGGCGAAGTACTTTCCCTGCGTCATATCGTCACAGCTGATCGCTTGATCTGTGACTTCCCAACCGTTGTCGCCACAGCCGGCTATTGCCGTATGGTACAGGTAATGTTGAGTTATTTGCCGCTACTCCGCTCAGCAGACACGATTCGATCGTTGCCGCTCAAATCCTTATGAATCGCTGTCGTGGCGAATCCCGTTTCAGTGAATAATCCGGCAACCATTTCACACTGAGCCGGGTCCACTTCAAGGGCCATCCATCCTTCTTCAGTTAACCAGCCCAGGGCTTCGGTGATGAGACGTCGTACCAGGAGCAGTCCGTCTTCGCCGGAAACCAGCGCTATTTGAGGCTCATGAATTGTGACTTCCGGTGACAGCAGTGCAAGTTCTGCTGCACGAATGTACGGCGGGTTACTGACGATACCGTCGAAACGTCCTGCCTGCTCTGCAGGTAAGGGATTGTAACAGTCGCCTTCACACAGGGTAACCTTGTGCTGGACGCCGTGATTCGTGACGTTTCCAGCGGCGTACTTTAGTGCGTGGCTGGAAACATCGGTCGCAGAAACGCGCAGGCTGGGACGCTGTTTTGCCAGCGTGACGGCTATGCAGCCCGACCCGAAACCGACCTCACAGACGAGCGTTGCTCTGTGAATGGAGATTTTCTCCAGACAGACATCGACAAGTGTTTCGGTTTCCGGCCGAGGCACAAGAACGCCACTTCCAACGGTAAAATCCCTTCCGTAGAACTCCTTTTGGCCGGTGATATACGCCAACGGTTCGCGCCTTGCTCGGCGTTTCACAAAGTCTCGCATGCGAGCGCGTTCATTGTCCTTCAGGTGCGATTCGAAGTCTGTGTACAGACGGATGCGTTGACAGTTTCGTGCATGAGCCAGCAGCAGTTCGGCTTCCAGTCGGGGCGACTCCACACCCTTCTGCCGCAGGAAGTCGGTGGTCCATTGCAGAATCCGCTGCACGGTCCACACATCATCGGTCGGGGCTGTCGAGTCGCTCATCGAAGGTGTTATCGCCGGACGGATTGCCTACCAGCGCAAACTTGTACCAGATCCCGGATTCCGACACCACGTTAGGTGCCCCAGAGCGTCCACAAAGGCCTGTTGCTGACGGTAAGCTCGGGTTTCGCAGTGCTCTGCGGCGCCCCCTGCCGCTTCAGGACGGACCATCGCCCTTCAAGCGTTCCTGACGATCGAATTCCAGCAGGCCATCAACCAGTTCCTGCATTTCCCCAAGGATGATACGGTCCAGTTTGTGAATGCTCAGCCCACAGCGGTGATCGGTGACTCGGTTCTGTGGAAAGTTATAGGTGCGGATTCTTGAGCTGCGGTCGCCGGTTCCAACCAGTGTGCGCCGTGCTTCGGCCCGTTCCGAGTTGATGGCATCCTGCTGTGCCTCAAGCACTCGACTTTTCAGAACCCTCAGGGCCTTCGCCCGATTCTTGTGCTGACTCTTTTCATCCTGAATCTTGACGACGATTCCCGTGGGCAGATGTGTCATCCGCACGGCACTTTCCGTCTTGTTGACCTTCTGCCCACCGGGCCCACCCGCGCGCATTGTGTCGATCTGCAGGTCCTCCGGCTGAATGTTAACTTCCACATCAGTCGCCTCCGGCAGAACTGCCACCGTGGCCGCACTGGTGTGGACTCGGCCCTGAGTTTCCGTTTCCGGCACCCGCTGAACCCGATGACCGCCACTTTCAAACTGCAACTGATGGAATGCACCATCGCCACTGATTGAGCATACGACTTCCTTGACGCCACCCAGTTCCGTCGCGTTGTGTTCCAGCAACTCGACCTTCCAGTGCTTCGTTTCACAAAACCGCATGTACATGTCGTACAGATCACGGGCGAACAACGCAGCCTCGTCGCCGCCGGTCCCCGCCCGAATTTCCATAATTAATGATCCGCGAGAAATTGAATCTCCCGACATGGCCAAATCTTCCAGTTCTTCCGCCATGCCGTTGCGGTTCTTCAGCAGCCCGTCCAGTTCCTCCTGAGCGTAGGCTTTTGAATCCGCGTCGGTTTCCTCATCAACCATCATCTGCGCGGCTTCGATGTCGCCTTCCAGCGAATGATATTTCCGGACAGCGACGGCAATTCGGGAAAGTCCTCCCATCTCCTTCTGAATGGCCAGCATTTTTTCGACGTTGGACAGGATTTCCGGATCCAGAAGTTGCTGTTCCAGTTCGACGTACCGCGCAAGTTTTTGTTCAAGGCTGGGAAACATGTTGGTGGCGTCGCTGAATGAAGGGTGTTACAGCGTATTACGCTGTGTCATGGCCGCGAAAACGTTTTCCGGCCTACGATGTATGCTTCCCACGAGCACCAACGAGTCACGTGTTTTCGTAAGCTGCTGTCAATGCGTTCGAAAGAACACTGTCCGGTTCGCCCGTATCATAGTATTGGCCGCAGGGAATGGACGAATGATGTAGGACTGCGTTCTCAAGGCTGCCTGTGGCCACATTCTGGTCCGCAGAAACCAAAAACAAAGGACGTACACAGATTCCTGCGCACGCCCCAATGATCAATTTCTGAATTGAAGTCGCTATTTGGCTTCTTCGGTGGCCGTTTCTTGCTTCTTGCCCCAGTTGTACTTCTTCTGGAACTTTTCAACGCGACCGGCCGTATCCACGAACTTCATCTTGCCAGTGTAGAAGGGATGAGAGGCCGACGTGATTTCGACTTTGAACAGGGGATACTCCGTACCGTCGTCCCAGGTGTCTGTTTCCTTGCACTGGATCGTTGACTTCAGCAGAAAACGAGTACCGTCAGAGGTGTCCTGGAAGATGACATCCCGATATTCCGGGTGGATGTCCTTTTTCATGGGTTCGTGGCCTTTTCGGCAATCGTCAGCCGGTGACAAGTACACCAGCGTAGGGACAATGCTGAGAATGAGAAAATGGTAGAAATATAGAAGGAGGCTAGTGCCTCAGAAAGTGCGAACAGCCGCTCGAAATCGAGACCCTGCCCCCGCCAATCCTGGATTTTCACTCAGGAATCTGAAAAACTCCACGATTGAAGTCGGGGAGTGTAAACCCGAAACCTAAAATCGGCAAGCAAAATCACTTGGCTTCAGTCAACGTCGCTGTGAGTTACTCGATTTCGGGAGACTGATTGCCAAATCGACGTCGCTGAGCCCGTCGGGGTTAGGTTCCGATCAGGTAGATGTGATTCTGCGTTCGCAGTAGAATCTTTCCGTCCACGAAGACGGGCGTGGCAATTGTATGCTCTTCGGCAACTTTGTTAGTGGCCAGTACCTTGAATTTGTCCCCAACAGCATCCAGAACAAATACGGTGCCATCCTGGCGCGTCACATACAGCTTCCCGTCTGCAAGAACCGGTGATGCTCGAAATGTCATGCGGTGCTTTTCCAGCTGTCCCGACCAGATCGTCCGTCCGGTCTGCAGATCCAGACAATCGACCGTTCCACGAGCCGTCCTGACGTCTCGCAGAACATAAATGCGGTCGTCTGCGATGGTCGGCGTCGGCACATCGGCGGCCGTGTCCGGATTCGTCCACATCACGTGCGACTTCGTGACGTCCCCGGAACCGCCCATTCGAATGGCGGTTAGGGTGCCACCTCGAGCGTATGGAGCAATCACGATGCCGTCTGCTGAAACCGAAGAACTGATCGATCGAAAATACTCATTGTGCTCGGGATTTAACGTGCCGACACGCCAGAGTTCGTTGCCGTTGGCCGCGTCGTGGCACGTGACATAATCGGCACCCGTGACAATGATAACTTCCCGGCCTGCAGGGTTCGTGGTGACAATTGGCGTTGTGTAACTCTGAGCGGCCTCACGGGGAGCATCGGTGACACGGTCATGTTTCCACAGCAGTTTGCCGTTCATGCGATTGAACGCCGCCAGGTAGGACGGGCCGCTGTGCATCATCGTAACGACGACAGCATCTCTTGTGAGCACCGGCGATGTTCCCAGGTCCCACCACAGTGTTTCGCTGGTGACTTCCGCGAAGCGTGCAAAGACATTGGTTTCCCATTGTAAATCACCGGACAGACTAAAGCAGGCGAAGTCGCCGCTCTTGAAGTAAACGAACACGCGTTCGCCATCTACGACAGGCGACGGGTTCGCTCCTGTCCCATCTTTACCCTGTTTGCCATCGATGGAAGTGCCAATTTCCTGGGCCCAGCGTTTCCTCCCGTCAATGCCAAGGCATGTGACCAGGTTTTTGCCCTCAACTGTCGTGGTGACAAAAATGGATTCGCCCGACACGGCGGGCGTTGATGCCCCGATTCCCCGCAGCTCGAACTTCCATGTAACATCGTCTGCCGACCATGCAGTTGGGTAATCCTGACCGTTAGCCACTCCATTCCCGTTCGGCCCGCGCCAGCCCGGCCAGTCGCCAGCGTGTACTTGTGTGGTCACCTGCAGCGCTGCTGCAAAAAGGATTGCGTGTCGCATTATGAAATCCTCAAGGGGAACGTGTTTCACAGGAAGCCGCGTTGAATGCTTTGCCGCCACCTCGTTTTCTGGATCGAAGCGATGTCGTGATCAGCTGAATCATTCGCGACCGGCCCGCTGCCGAGTCACACGACTTCGTGCCCTGTCAGTGGCCGTGAGCGGAGGTATTCGTCTTGTCTGACTGATCTTCGTTCGGAAAATTGACTAACGATCCGAATGTCCCTGACATCTGTACCGAACCACACAGCAAAGTGATGCAGGTCAGTACTGTGACGTAGATGAATTTACCGGCGTAGTTGCTGACAGTCAGACCGAATAGAGAGTGTGTGCCGTCAATGGGCGGAGCGACCGCTCCCCAGACAAGCACGGTGCCGAACATCAGCAGCAGTACACCGATAAAGCCACCATTCCACAGGATTCGGGTGGCTTTCACCCAGTTGACGGCCAGTGACCAGTAAGCCAGCCACGCCAGCAACGGCAGCCATGGAAGAATGACCCTCAGAAGGGCGCCGCCGACGTCCAGCAGAGACCAGAAGACGTTGACCAGACTCTGCAAAAGTTCAATTACTGCGTCCATGAGAACTCACACCGGGCTAAGAAAGGGGGAACGGCAAAAACGAAAGGCCGGGCCGTGGGAAAGTCTAACCAACAGACCGTGTCGCTTGAACGCCCTTGAATTCCGTTCGCGCGGTTTTTCCCTTATTTGGCAACTCCAGGGCCAAACGTGCACCGGCGCCAGATGTTCGACAGCCAGCCCCCTAACGACGAATTCGTCGTGTTTTTTGCGTATCGGACACATTCACGCCAGAGAAGACGGCTGTCCAATTGGCATTCGTATGCACCTGTCGTCGACCGGCCGGTCGCGCGAAGTCCCGAACCTGACGTCGCCCAAACCCGGACCTGAATCAGCGAGACACGGTCAAGTTGATGTGTGGTGACCGGCGGTCTGGTGAACATCGCTCCGTCCGCTGACGTGCCACTTCCTCAAACGTTGAACGCCTGCCAGTGTCAGAGTATAATCGGACCACTGCCGTTTCGAGCTGATTGAAAGACGGCGTCCAGCACCTGCTGAGTCTTCAGCGCGATGTCCGGCCAATGCGGATCGACCTTGCCACTAAGCACCAGTGCCGAAAAGTTGCGGAACAATTTCGTTTCCTGAGCATTCTCCGCGTTGTTGCTGAACTCAGAAACAGACACCGTCCGTACGTACTTTTCCATGTTGAAGCGACAACCATCCGCCACAAAGTTGTGGTTGGCGACGTTGAAAGACACCGTGTTGTCAAGATATGGCAAGACGAAGTCCTTCCATTCCACGTAGCCCTTCGTTCCGCTGATGTGGACCCACTGCTGGTGGTTGCCTCGAAAGGAGTTATAGAAGGTCGCCGATGTGCCATTGGCGAAATGTAGCTCTCCCTGGAATTCCATTGGAACATCGTTGGGGCTGTCCGCGCGCTTCGCACCGTACAGAATCCGTCCACGTACCTCTGTCGGCATTTCGAAGTTCATGGCCCACAAAGTGATGCGGATGGTGTACCACCCCAAATCACCCAGACAACCTGCCGGCTCCAGATTACTGCTCGCTCGAATATTGCTGGCGACCCATTCCTCGTCGGCGCTGAAACTGAACTGGCTGGCAATGCGTCGGATCTCGCCCACGCTGGTGCCGTCGTCAAGAGTCTTGCGGATTTCCGGCAACCGAGCACTGTGCATAAACATGACTCCGTCCATGAACTGGACGTTCTTCGCGTTGCAGGCATCGATCATCGCCTGCACGTCAGCGGCGGAGACTCCGCACGGCTTTTCCACCATGACGTGTTTGCCAGCGTTGGCTGCCTTAATCACCCACTCCGTGCGCAGTCCCGTTGGTAGGGGAACGTATACGGCATCGATGTCATCACGGCCGAGGAGCTCTTCATAGCTGCCCAGTGCATCGACGTGTTGAGCCACTGATACGGAAGCCTGGCAGGTGTCGATGAAGGCCTGTGCTTTTTCGGCGGACCGACTGGCTACCGCCACAACCTGCCCGTTGCCGGAAGCGGCAATGGAATGCCAGTTCTTCAGGGCAATTCCGGCAGTGCTCATGATTCCCCAACGGCACAACTGTTCGCTCATTTACCTTCGCCCTGTAAGTACGTGTGGATTATCAGATGTCGTCTGATGAGAGAGTTCGACTTCCGATGGCAGCAAAAAATGCCAGCGGACAAATAGTCTGGAAAATGTCTGCGAACCGCAAGTCACCGACATTCACGACTGTAAATTCCGGAAGATTCAGGCGTGTGCTGTCCAATAACAGGCGCAGACTTCTGCTCTGCGATATCACGGGAATTCCGGACCGGTCGCCGCGGTTTGGCGACGACGTGACACGTCATGTCGGAACGCATACAGTGCCTGCATAAGTCTTGTGGCAGCAGCACGGTATGCCAGCCCCAACTGAGCCGCCGAACCGACCGACCGTTGGCTGCGCCTTGAAGGATTTCATTAACACTCATTTTTCTTGTGTCGGTCGACTTTATCGTATTCGGGGGGCAACTGTTGAAGGCCGTCCGTGACGGGGAACATCACAGGAATTTCATAATGTCAAAAAATCTGTCCTCTTCATTCAATGTCTGTGTTGCGCTCATGCTCACGATCGGGATTGTCGGCTGCCCCAGCAGCCATTCGCCGTCAGAAGAGGTCCCCGTTACGACAGAACGGGTTTCAGCGCTGCCGACGAACGTGCCGGCAGTGGAGGCCGAGTCAGTCACATCGCTCAGGTATGTAAAGCCGAATCTAAACGATGACGAGCTTCGTGCGGGCTGGATCAGTTTGTTCGACGGTACAACTCTGTTCGGCTGGGACGTGCCGTCTGAGACAAACTGGCGTGTCGAGGACGGGACAATTGTTGCCGACAGTGGCGAACGAAGTCTGCTTCTGACTCCGTTTGCGTTCGACGACTTTGAGTTGCGATGCGCTTTTCATCTGGCGGAAGGCGGCAACAGTGGCGTTTTCCTGCGAACAGCCGACGGTGCCAGCAATCCGGTCAGGGATACTTACGAGTTGAATATTTGTGATTCGCATGAATCACACAGGACCGGCAGTCTGGTTGGTCGACATGTGGCGGAGAATGTGCCGTTGGTCGAAGGGGACTGGCACACATTCTACATTCGCTGTGAGGGGGCACGTATTACGGTGAAGCTGGACGGAAAGGGAATCGTCGATTTTACGGACGACTCGGATGCGCAGCGTTCCTCCGGGCAAATCGGGCTGCAGATGAACGCGGGCAGAATTGCTTTCCGCGACATTTTTCTACGGCCACTGGGGAGTAAATTGCTGTTCAACGGAACGGACCTGACCGGCTTACGGGAAGTGCCCGGCTGCCAAAGCACTTTTAACGTCAGGGACGGCGCCATCCATGTCGCGAACGGACCGGGATTTCTTGAAACTGAAGGCACATACGGCGATTTTATTCTGCACGTCGAGGCACGGACCAACGGCGAGGCGCTCAACAGTGGTGTTTTCTTCAGATCCATGGCGGGAACAGAAGAAGCACCGTCACACGGCTACGAGATGCAGATTCAGAATGGGTTTCAGGACGGTGACAGGACGAAGCCTGCCGATTCCGGAAGCGGCGCCATCTTTCGTCGTGCGGCCGCTCGGTACGTCGTTGCGAAGGACAACGAGTGGATGGTGGAAACTCTGATCGCACAGGGCGACAGGTTTGCAACCTTCGTGGACGGTTACCAAGTGGTTAACTGGCAGGACGATCGCGATCCGGATGAAAACCCTCGTCGTGGCAAACGCCTAACAGCCGGCCATATCAGCCTGCAGGGACATGACCCCACGACCAACCTGGACTTTCGAGCGCTGCGAATTCACCCACTGACGCCGAAGTAGGGCGTTCCTCAGATCTTCAGATGATCCAAAGCGTCTTCGGGTGACGAAACGTAGCTCAGGTAAAACGGGCCAAACTCAGCGTATTTCGCTGACGCCCGGTCGAATCGCATGCCGTATACGATTTCCTTGATGTGTTCCGGGGCGCGGCCCCAAAGAGTGACACCCCATTCCCAGTCGTCGAATCCGGTGGACGCGGTAATCAGCTGCGACACGCGTCCGGCAAACTTAATTCCCGATGTCGCATGTTCGGCCATCAGTTCGCTGCGAGCACTGAAGGGTTCTGTGTACCAGTTTGCCAGGGGATGCCGGGCTTTATTCATCGGGTAGAACGTGATGACCGGAAACGGAGGGAAGTCGGGATAGAGCCGCTGTTTGTTCATGGTCGGCAGCCGCTGCTTGTAAGCGTTCAGCTTCGCTTCGAAGGCTGGGTCTGCCTCAGGCGTGCCTTCGCGCTTCAGACGATTTGCATATTGTTCAACGGATGGCACGTACTCAGAAATTTCGGTGATTGAGACAAAAGAATACGTCGGTTTTAATGCGCTGCCGATGGCAGAATTTCGCAGCTCCTGAGTGACCCGGTCAATCCGCAGGGGATCCGGGTCCATAATCATCAAACCCAAATCGGCTCGATGCCCCGACACCACAGAAGTCTGCTGGCGAGCCGGAGCGTCATCGCCGGACGCGTTGAGGATCTGCGCGACGTATTCGCACCCTTCCGCCCGCTGAGAATCAGACAGCAACATCAATGCAGCCTGATCCACTTTGTAATACTGGTGCAGGCAGTGCCAACCCTCCCCCATGCAAATTGTCGGAGCAGGCAGATTGGCGGGAGTGTGTGGTCGGTTCACAGGTGACCTCATGCTGGCTGTGGTGTTGAAAACTTACGGACAACACCCCAAACAATCAAGTCAGCGGTGTTTGACGGTCGTGAGCAGCCGTCGACGGCATACGGCCTTGGCCATGACTATCCGGCAGACGTTAGTTGCGCGCCGTTGGACAATGCTGTCAGTAATTCGGCGGCAACGGTGGTGCGTTCATCGTCAGATACAACGTCAAGGAACGAAGCAAATTGTTCTGTGAATGCCTGCGGTTCCTCACGCAGACGAATCAGGTCCTGCAATGGCAGTCGCAGCACCGGCGTCTGATCGTCCGGCAGCCCACGTGACATGCCGACAATTCCCGCAGCGGAATAGGCCATGGTCCATTGGCTTCCTCCAGGGCCCAGTACATCAATGCCGACACTGTTTGCATCGCTGGTGACTCCAACAGGGGAAGCGGCAAACACATCCGCAGCCCATTCTGAGTTCGTGAGAGGCGCGGGACGGCCTTTGCCCCAGCGGTCTTCGTTTCCGAAGTCTATATATCGATGAATCACCGTCTTGTCGATTTCCGGGCAGACGATGTCTCCCGCAAAACGCTTCGTGTTGGCCATGTTAAACGTATTGTCCGTGCGTTCGTACGGTTCGTACGTTCCCATGTTTTCCATCAAAAGACGTTCGAACATCCATTGATCCTCGTTGCCTTCACGAGTGGCTTCATTGTGCACGAAATCATGCCCACAAAGTTCAGCTCCTGTAGCTTTGAAGTATTCTTCACACCACTCGATCATGTCCCCGGATGTCATTTTTTTATCGGGAGCCATGTGGTAGGTACCGCCACGAGCCTCCTGTGTTTCAAACAGCCGAACCGTAACGGCAGACACCCACTCGACGGGTATGATATTCCGACATTCGCTCCCGTCCATTCGCAGACGCACCGGCACATGACGCCAGCCATCGGGGCCAATTGGCTGCGGCGGAATCATCAATGCCATCAGACGCAGGTACAGATAAATACCGTGATAGGTATTCGTGTATCCCGTTACGGAATCCCCGGAAATCACTGCAGGACGGTACACGGTGACATGGTCTGCGAAGTCGATCGCACGAACTTCAGTTTCAGCAAGGAATTTACTTTCCTCGTAGTGGTTCCGAAACGACTGTTCCGCGTCCAGGGAATCTTCCATCACTACTTCGGTCTGCAGACCGGCGACGTAGCATGTTGAGACATAGTGAATGTCGTGAATCTTCAGATCACGACACAGTTCAATCATATTGCGAGTACCGCCCAGATTCGTACGCCACGGTTCACCGTTTCGGTCCGCACCGTAGAATTCCAGAATCGCTGCGCTGTGGATAATGGAATCAACGCTGTCGTTAACCCAGCGACGATCGTCCTCAGACAGACCAAACCCGGGTGCGGCAATGTCGCCCGTCAAAACCACAGGGCGGGGCAGAGACCGGCCGAGCTCTTCTTCCCAATGCTGCAGAATCTGTTCCATGCGTTCCCGGGGACTGCACTTTTTTGACGCCCGCACAACAACTGCGACATTGTGTCCATTCAATAGAAGGTCGCGAACAACGTAACGCCCAACCAATCCCGTAGCCCCGGTCAGCAATGTATACATCTTGTTCCCTGATGGATGTGACGAACTCGCCTGTCGACGATGAGTTTAGGATGACCACGCAACGGCTAACGACGTTCGGCGGCAGCAAATGCGCGAACGATAGGTAATGTTGTAGTTACCCAGGGAATTCCCCCGGGCAAGAGTCACTTAAGGATGCTGTTGTGTTCACCCAGCACGGTGCCACGCATCCAGCCTCACCGATATATTTACCGCATTCCAATAGGAATGCCTTCAAAAACAACGCAGAAATCTGTGCACACTGCTGCGCCACTCGAATTGGGGGTTAGCCTCGGCAAAACCTATTTGATTGCATTTGCGAATCTAATCGCTAAGGAATCCGCATTGTTCCTGTTTATACGCTGAAGTCCAGCATTTCTGAGGTAAGCCGTCACATCTCACCAAAATCAGTGCCCCGGCGGAAATCTACTTTTGGAACCTCGACCATTGGTAACGGAAACTCAATAGAGCAAGTGGGTTACCGTCAATCCTGTTCGTGGGAACGGTCGCCGGTGAAGCGCGTGGGCTCGCGGTGAATTCGCCATTTTCCAGCGTTGGAAGCCAGCCGTGTTGCAGCTAGTGGGGGCCTGCTCCCGCCCTGCGGGCGACAAACGCAGGCCGCGCCTTGATGTTCACTGAGCTGCTTTCAACCGTTTTGTGGCGTCCATTCCCAGGGCCGCAATGGCAGCGACAAAGAAGGCGCTGGCGCAGACGATGAAAACAAGCGTTTGTCCACTGCCGTCCTCAGCTCCGTAGTTCAATAGCTTCGGCACCATAATAGCGCTCACGGACGCACCGAAATTGCCCCACATGTTGGCCCAGCCGAAGATCGCACCGGTATTTCGCCCGCCGACGTCCTGCATAAAACCCCAGACGGACGGATTACCGACGTCTGTCATCAGCGACACGATTGCGCAGCACGCGACAATGCCCCAGACGGAATCGATGAATGGGCAACAGAGATAGGAGATCCCGGCAATCGTGCAGGCGACGGTGATGGGCAGCACTCGACCACGGCGAAGTCCAAAGCGCTTGACACTGCGGTCCGTCGCCCACCCGCCTATTAATTGTCCCAGCATCCCTGTCGCCAGCACGATCGTGACCATCACCGCGCCCCGTGTTTCGGACAGACCTTTCTCTTCCTTCAGGTACGTGGGCAGCCAGGTAATCAGAAAGGCCCAGCCAATGTTAATGGAAAACTGGCTGAGTGAGTTCAGCCACAGACTTCTGCTGGTGCAGCAGGCGCCCAGCATTGTCAGGATATCTCTCACTTCCGGGCGACGGTCGTCCGTCGGCGGTCCGATGAAGTCCTGTTCCGCCGCATCGCATTCCGGGTGTTCCGACGGACGATCCCGAACCGTCCACCTGTATCCAATGGCAATCAGAATCCCAACAACTCCGTACAGCCACAGAGTCTCGCGCCAGCCTCCGATGTATAGAATCAGAACTGTCGTCAGAAACGGTGCGAGAGTACCGCCGAGGCGACCACCGAACGAAATCAGCGAATTGGCCACTCCGCGTTGCTCCAGGCGAGTCCACCGCCTCAGGATGGCATTGCTGGTCGGATACGCACCGGCCTGAGCGATGCCGCAACCCAGTCGCGTTAACAGCAGACCGGAGGCCGTAGTCATGAACCCGGTCATGGCCGTCAGGGCTGACCAGGCGAGAATGTATCCCGTCAGCATTTTTCGAGCGCCGAATCGGTCGCTGATCCAGCCAGCCGGCACCTGAAACAGAGCATAGGTGAAGAAGAATGACCCCAGAATGGCACCAATCTGCTCCTTCGACAACGGCACGTCATTATTGAACGAGTTGGACTTAACAATCTCGCCCAGACAAACTCGGTCCAGGTACAGGCTGAAGGCCATCAGCACGCTGACTGCGACGATGCGGTAACGGATCGTTGACATCACGGCTCCGCCCAGAGGGGGCTCGGGCGATGAACCAGCGCCAGCAGGAGTCGTATACGGGGACTTCGTCGATTCGTCTCCTGTCATTCTGTGTCCTTGCATCGGTTCCCCGATAGTGAAGTGTAGTCGCTGGGGACTACATCTTTTCCGAAGTTCCCGTAACATGTTCGTTGCAAAGCATACCGATTGCCCGTGATTTGCCCACCGAATCAGCAAGGAACATTCCATGAACGCAGTCCTCCTTCACGTGACTCAGTCAATATTTGCGTCCATCCTTCTCTTCGCTGGCGCCGTGGCTGATGAGCCGTCAGAGACTGCCTGGACGAAACACACAATCTTCGAAGGCGAAGGATGCATGACGGCGGTTGCTGCCGATTACACAGGCGATGGCGTTGTCGACGTGGTCGCCGACACCGGCAGTGGTGTCACTCGGTTGTTTTTAGGGCCTGACTGGAAAGTGGTGCAACTGGATGACGATCACGGCGGGCGTTACATCCACAGCGAAACATGGGACGTGGACGGTGACGGTGACGCTGACTACATCGGTGCTCGATATAATCCAGGGTTGATCATGTGGTACGAACAGCCGGACCAGCCACTGACCCAACCGTGGAAGCGACGACTAATCGACGACCAGGTGCACGGAATTCATGGTGTCATCAAAGGTGATGTGGATCTGGATGGACGGATCGATCTGCTGGCGACGAGTGCTCAGCCACTGGATCCGTTTCCCGATTCTCTGGCATGGATCGCGCCACCGAAGAACGTTCGTTCGGGCGATCCCTGGGTGCGGACGATTTTTGCCGACCGAGACGCACCCGGACTGACTCATTATCTGGGAGTGGGCGATGTCAACGGCGATGGCCGACCGGACGCCGCTACCGGAGCCAAAGGTGGGCGGACGGACAAATCGGGAATGGGGGAATGGTTTGCGTGGTGGGAGGCCCCCAAGAATCCTCGCGAGGCTTGGAAAAAACATTCGTTACCCGGTCACCATCCCGGAGCCACCAATATTCATCCGGCTGACATCAACGGCGATGGCAAAGTTGACCTGTTGGCATCACGAGGTCATGGCCACGGAGTCATCTGGTTTGAAGCTCCGTCGTGGAAGATTCACACGATTGATGCTGAAATCAAAGAACCACACTGTCTGGCCGTCCATGACATCGACGGAGATGGTGACATGGACGCCGCCACCTGTGCCTACGGCAGCAAATTGTGTGTCTGGTATGAAAATGCCGGCAACGGAAAGTTTGTGCGGCACATTGTCGGAGAGAATCAGGAGGCCTACGATATACGCGTCGTTGACATGGACAAAGATGGCGACGTGGATTTTCTGGTCGCTGGCCGTGGCAGTAATAACGTCGTCTGGTACCAGAATCCAGGCAGGTAATTGAAGTCCACGCACGCACTCACCGACGCTGACCTCTGCAACCACGGACGCTTCGTCCACATTCCCGCCTTACACAAGTCATCTAATTGGAACTTCCTGCCGTGAAAACAACACCATTGTGCCTGATCGTCCTGTCGTTCGTTGTTGCTGACATCGTTCATGCCGACAACTGGCCGTCGTGGCGCGGGCCAACCAGTAACGGCATCTGCCGTGAGACGGACCTACCCATTGAATGGGGACCGGAAGAGAATGTGGCATGGCGAGTTGAACTGCCAGGACCGGCGGGGGCCACTCCGGTGATCTGGGAAGAACAGATCTTTCTGACTTCGGTCAAAGGTGACAGTCTGCTGCTGATATGCTTCGGCACAGATGGGAAACAGCAGTGGTGGCAGGAGGTTGGGCGGGGAAATAAGGATGCCCGTGTTGATGAAGGGAACTCAGCTTCTCCGTCACCGGTTACCGACGGAAAACACGTCTGGAGCCTGATGTGCACAGGGCACCTGGCGTGCTTCGAGCTTTCCGGCAAGCCTGTCTGGAAGGTTGATCTGCAGAAACGATATGGTAAATTTAATATCGCCTTTGGAATGTCATCAACACCAGTTCTGCATGATGGGCGTCTGTTTCTCCAGTTGATTCATGGCGAAGGGAATGCCGAGACACAAGAGGCGCTGACTGCCGCACTGGACGCAGCGACCGGCAGAGAACTCTGGAAGTCCGACCGTGTGACTCAGGCGAGTAACGAGAACGAGCATTCGTACGCATCGCCAATGTTGTACAACTTCGGCGGTCTCAATTTTTTGATTACTCACGGTGCCGACTACACAGTTGCACATTCACTGGAGGACGGAGAAGAACTCTGGCGGCTCGGCGGACTGAATCCGCACGACGATCCGTCGCGGAATTATCACCCTACGCTGCGTTTCGTGGCTTCACCGGCAGCTGCGGAAGGTATCATCGTCTGTCCGACGGCTAAGAATGGGCCGGTGTTTGCCATTCGTCCGGATCAGAGCGGCGACCTGACGAACAGCGAAGAAGCTGTTCTGTGGAGTCGTGACAAAAACACGCCGGACGTACCATCGCCACTGATTCACGGCGATTTGGTCTACCTTTGTCGTGAGAACGGAATGCTGCTGTGCCTGGATCGGAAGACGGGGGAAGAAGTTTATCATGTGCGAACACACAACGGTCGGCACCGAGCTTCTCCGGTGTTGGCCGATGGACATATCTATCTGACTGCACGCGATGATGGCCGGGTGACCGTCGTGAAAACCGGACGGGAATTCAGTATCGTCGCCAAGAACGACCTGAAAGAAGTGATTGCTGCGTCACCTGCTGTGTCAAACGGCACGATTTACCTGCGATCCTTCGATGCGTTGTGGGCGATTCGTGGGAAATAATGCGTGACAGTGGCAGCATGTGTGTTTTCGACGCTCAGCTACGCCAGAATCGATGAGATGACTTCGCCGTGCACATCCGTGAGCCGGAAACGTCGTCCCTGGTAGCGGAACGTGAGTTGTTTGTGATCGATTCCCAGCAGGTGCAGCAGCGTGGCATGAAGATCGTAGACAGACACGGGATCAATCGCCGTATTGTAACACCATTCGTCCGTCTGACCGTATGTTGTACCTCCGTTGATGCCGCCCCCGGCCATCCACATGGTGAAACATCGGGGATGATGGTCGCGTCCGAAATTTTTTGACAGATGTCCCTGGCAATAATTCGTCCGGCCGAACTCACCGCCCCAAATGACCAGCGTGTCGTTCAGCAGACCGCGTTGTTTCAGGTCCAGGACCAGCGCTGCCGAGGCGCGGTCAGTTTCCTGGCACTGCTTCGCAATACCGCCGGGCAGGCCTCCGTGCTGGTCCCAGCCGGGATGATAAAGCTGAACAAACCGGACACCTCTTTCACAAAGTCGGCGAGCCAGCAGGCAATTTGCGGCAAATGTGCCCGGTGTCCGAGCATCCTCACCGTAGAGTTCGAACGCGTGGTCCGGCTCTGTAGACAGGTCCGTCACGTCCGGTACTGATGCCTGCATGCGGAATGCCAGTTCGTGCTGAGCGATCTGAGTCTCCACGACTCGGTCCGGTGTTACCGCGGTTTTCGAAAGGTGAAGTTTCTGCAGCGCGTCCAGCATACGCCGTTTGCTGGTACGATCAAGACCAGCCGGGTTGTTGACGTACAGCACTGGTTCTTTGCCGGCACGGAAGCGCACTCCCTGGTGCTGCGACGGCAGAAATCCGCTGCCCCACAGACGGGACACCAGCGGTTGACCGCCCTTGTTTCTCGTGACCATCACGACGAACGCCGGCAGGTTGCTGTTTTCTGAGCCCAGCCCGTAATCGAGCCACGCCCCCATGCTGGGACGCCCGGGAAACTGACTGCCTGACTGCATGAACGTGACGGCTGGCCCATGATTAATGGCAGGGGTGTGCATTGATTTGACGAAGCACAGATCGTCAGCGATGTTTGCAGTCTGAGGCAGCAGGTCGCTTAACCACGCCCCGCTGTCGCCGTGCTGTTGAAACTGAAACGGCGAGCCCACCAGCGGCAACGTAGCCTGATTTCCGCTCATGGCCGTCAGGCGTTGTCCCTTGCGAACCTCAGCGGGAAGTTCCTGGCCCTGCAGTTCGTTCAATAATGGCTTATAGTCGAACAGGTCCATCTGCGACGGACCACCGCTTTGAAACAGGTAGATGACCCGTTTCGCCCGCGGTTCCGCAGTTTGCGAAGCAGATTTTGCATCTTCGGCAGCACGTGTTGTTGACGACCTGAGCAGGTCGGCCATGGCGACACCGCCCAAGCCTAAACCGAAATTTTGCAAAATCGAACGCCGCGACATCCCTGCGGAATCATCGAATCCCGTACACTGAGAAAGCCCATGCGGAATTGACATGTTGAATAAGGTCCTTGTGTCGGCCCCAACAAATTCACTTCCGGCCAGTCGCTGGCCAATTCCTGTTGTGCCTGGTGTATGGTTCTGTGCTCACATCATATCGTCCACGTCGACCGGACCCAACACATGGAATTCATTCAGAAATGATTCAGCCACACCACTGTCCCGTGTGTGAAAAAGCGTTTTCGACAGTTGCAGAGCCGGGCCTGTCGCATTTCCCATTTTGCACAGATCGGTGCCGCAAAGTGGATCTGCTCCGCTGGTGCGATGGTCGTTACGCCGTCGTCGAGGATATTGATCCACAAGTCGCCGAGTTCCTGAAGGACAATCCGGGATTGCCAGGCCCGGGCGAAGGCAACGCAATGAAAGACTGATGCTCAGATTGTGTGAATTTCAGGTAACTTGCAGAAAATGGGGACATGTCGTGCTGTCGGACGCACCAATGATCCCCGGAAACCTCTGAACGCGGCGGCCGTCCTGCTACTCGACTTCGTCGATCTGAATCGAAAGATCCCGCAATTGCTGCGAGTCGACGGCAGCGGGCGCGCCGGTAAGCAGATCTGAGGCTCGCTGGGTCTTGGGAAAGGCCACGATATCGCGAATGTTGTCATCACCAGCCAGCAGCATGACCCACCGGTCCAGCCCCAGTGCGACTCCCGCATGAGGGGGAGCTCCGTAGCGGAGTGCTTCCAGCAGGAATCCGAAGCGAGCCTCGGCTTCTTCCTCCTTGATGTTTAGTAGATCGAAGACCCGTTGCTGAACCGCCGAATCATGAATACGAACACTTCCGCTGGCAGCTTCGTAGCCGTTGATCACAAGGTCGTACGAGTCCGCTCGAACCTCTGCCGGGGCACTGTCGAGCAGTTCTGCGTCTTCCTTATGTGGCTGGCAGAACGGATGGTGTTCTGCATCGTATCGGTTTTCGTCTTCGTTCCACGTGAGCAGCGGAAAATCCACCACCCAGAGTGCGCTGAAGAAATTTGGATCGTACAACTGCAGTTCCTTACCGAGTCGGTTCCGCAGTGCTGCCAGCGCGTTTGACGTCACACTGGCTTTATCGGCGACAAACAGCAACAGGTCGCCGTCCTGTCCGTTCATGCGTTGAATGATTTCCTGCTGCTGTTCGTCGCTGAAAAATTTTGCGATGGTGGATTCCAGTTTGCCAGCGACGACTTTCATGTAAGCCAGACCTTTGGCTCCGTATTCGCCCACAAAATCCTTCAGGTCTTTATCCAGCAGACGGCGACTGTATTTGTCTGCGGCGCCGGTGGCGTTGATGCCCCTGACACGGCCACCGCTGGCGATGACAGACTTGAAGACACCAAAATCGCTGGCGGCGGCGATATCACCAATGTCAATCAGTTCCAGGCCGAATCGCAGGTCAGGTTTGTCGGAACCGAAACGTTCCATTACGTCAGCATGCGTGTAACGTGGCAAAGGCGTCGGCAGGTCAATGTCTCGGACCTGCTTCACAGAGTGTGACAGAAGCCCGTCAATGGTGTTCAGGATGTCGTCACGCTCGACGAACGTCATTTCGACATCGATCTGCGTGAACTCGGGTTGCCGGTCTGCTCGCAGGTCCTCGTCACGAAAACACCGAGCAATTTGATAGTAACGGTCGAAGCCGGACACCATGAGAATCTGTTTGTAGATCTGCGGCGACTGCGGCAAAGCATAAAAGGCGCCCTGATGGACTCGACTGGGGACGAGGTAGTCTCTGGCACCTTCCGGTGTACTCCGGCCGAGAATTGGAGTTTCGATTTCGAGGAACTCGAGTCCGTCAAAGTACTGCCGGACGGCCTGAGTCAGCTTGTGGCGCAGAATGATGTTCTGCTGCAGGGCCGGGCGGCGCAGGTCGACGAATCGATATTTCAGACGCAGTTCTTCATTGGGCAGGTCGGAACCGTCGACTTCGAATGGTGGGGTCTTACTGGTACTGAAAACGGTTAACTTATCGACACGAACTTCAATGTCACCAGTGGTCAGTTTGAGATTCACAAGGTCGTCACCGCGATAGCGGACAACACCCGCAACCTGGATGACGTCTTCGCGACGCAGTTTGCGTGCAATCGAGTCGATGTCGCTGTTTGCTTCGGTATTAAAGACAATTTGAGTCTTCCCGTATCGGTCTCTCAGGTCAACAAAGACCAGGTTTTCGCCATGATCCCGGTAACTGTTGACCCAGCCGGAAAGAGTCACGGTTGCGCCTTCGTGAGCGCGACGCAATTCACCACAGGTATGTGATCTGAGCACAGTGAATGTCCAACGAGAAAGACAATGAAAATGAGGCGGGGCTATAGAGCTCGCCAATTTTCCCGGAAACAGGCGGAGGAAACGATCCTGCGACCATTCGCCAGTTAGTTTGAGTTACAGCGAATATCGGACACCCCCGCGTCCGTGCGAATGTAATTTGCACGCTTTGGCGGTTCCATCCGAATGGGCAGGACGACAAATTGACTGGCGAATCAGCGTCCCGGCGCACGCCTGGCCAACATCAGACGGAGCAGTGTGACGAGCGGTTAGTCATCATCGTCGATAATTGGAAGCTCGGAGTTTCGTTCACGTTCCATCGTGAGCTTAGTCCCGCCCTCGCTGTACTCAACGAAATTCAGGTACGCTCTCATCAACATCAGGCCTCGCCCGCAGGCCCTGTCGATGAAATCATCAGCCGTGGGGTCAGGAACTGCTTCCGGAACAAAACCTTCACCTTCATCTCTGACCTCGACTCGCAGTTTTTCGTCGCTGACGTCCGCATAAACGGTAACATTCTTTTTCAGGTCATTGCCGTTGCCGTGCTTGATGGCATTGGTGATTCCCTCTTCCAGCGAGAGACGCATCGCGAAAATGTCTCGCATACTGTATTCGTGTTTTTCCATCAGCGCAATGATCTGTTCCTGAACGGCCAATCCCTCCGTGGTATCACTCGGTATTTGCACGTTGAGCTGAGACGCTGCGGGCATATAAAAGCTCATGTGAGACAGGAACACGGACAGAAAGGAAGAGCACCGGGGGACAACCGTTGTTGTGCAATTGAACGACACACCAACGGAGAAAGCAGCAACGTATTCGGTCATCAGAACTTGGACAGAGCGTCATCCAGATCACCGCACAGGGTCAGCACTTTGTGCAGTTGCGTGATCTTAAACACATCCATGATGTCCTTCTGAATATTACACAGTGCACATTTTCCGCCGGCTGCGGTGACTTTCTTATGCATGGTAATCAGCTTACCCAGTGCCGCACTTGACAGATACTCCACGAGGGAAAAGTCCAGTACAATCTGAGTTCGACCGTCCTGTTCGACAAGCCCGAACAGTTCCTGTCCGATCTTGTCGATGTTGGCCTCATCGAGAATCTTCTTGTCAAGAAACCTCGCCACAGTGACGGATCCCACTTCTTCGATGTCAATTCGTTGTTCTGACATTCAACAACCTCAATCAATGGCTGTACGGACTGCTGCCCTGACACACAGGTCTGCAGCGAAAATCGTCACCTTACATAATCGGTATACCGACAAATGGGCTGTTGAGTCGTCTGGCGACCGCAACAACCCATTTCCAGCCAGATCATTACCCCATCCCATGCACCTGTCAACCCATCTGACGGTGTACAAACGTCCTTCGCCAATAGTCCCGAAGGGAATACCAAATACTCGGAAAGGAGCAAACCGATCCTGAGACAGATCACCGCCCCACAACTCGACGGGAACGACACACGGCAGTTTTAGCCTCAGCTGCTGCGTCCGCGAACAACGTGCAGACCGTCGACTGCTGGAGCAAATACACGCAAATTCGAAACCTGCCGCGCCGCAAAAGACAAGAAACGAAAAAAGATACATGAAAACACTGTTTGACGGGATGGGCTGCCGCCGATAACCTGCTCCGCTTCAAGTCAAGTCGTGGCAGATAGTTTTGTCGCGCCGGGAGTAGCCACCCCCGATTTAATGGTGGTGTGATGTTTGTTGGAGAACGCAACTCGACCTTCAACAATCACACAATTGTTCTGTTCGAATGCTGTTGACCACAGTGTTTGAGACGCGGGTATCCTTTGACCGGGACCTTCGCAAGACACAGGAGATCGGCTATGGCTGAGATTGTCGTGAAAGAGATTCTGGAAGCCGGTGTGCATTACGGACACCGTTCCAGTCGCTGGAATCCGAAAATGCGACCGTACATTTACGGTCGCCGAAACCAGATCCACATTATCGATATCAAGGAAACGATTCGTGGTCTGATTCGCGCAAAAAAATACCTGATGCGAGTAGCGGCGCAGGGTAGCTTGATTCTGTTTGTCGGCACTAAGCGCCAGGCCGCTGCTTCACTGGAAGAACTGGCTGCAGATTGCAACATGCCCTTCTGTACCGAACGCTGGCTGGGAGGCACGCTGACCAATTTCCGAACGGTCCGTAGTCGGCTGAAGCGACTTGAAGAACTTGAGGCTCTGCGCGATTCAGGCGAGCTGGCAACGTACAGCAAGAAAATGCAGTCCACACTGCTGCGTGAATACCGCAAAATTTACCGCAACCTGAACGGCATTCGGGACATGAATCGACTGCCGGAATGCCTGGTTGTGGTTGATCCCAACAAAGAAAAGAATGCCGTTCATGAAGCTCATCTGCTGGGCATCAAAGTTGTAGCATTGATCGACACGGATTCCGATCCGGATATTGTTGACCTGCCGATTCCCGGTAACGACGACAGTCTGCGTTCGATTCGTCTGATTGCTCAACACCTTTGTGACGCCATCAAGCAGGGTAAGTCTTTGCGACCGAATGAGCCTAAGAAGGTTGATCCGTCAGCAGAACCGAAGCCGGTCCCTTCCATCGGTTAGGGATAATTTGAAGACCACAACCGTCGCCCGGCGCGCCGAGCGCGCCGGGCCGTTTGTGCAGCATCGACGTGGCACCGGGAACCAGATATCTTTAGTCGGTGTCCCTGTTCCGACCCATAACTCACCCATTTCAAACATGGAAGTTTTCCCACTCACCCATCGTTGAGTTTGTCCTAGGGGAACTTAACGCGACCGTCTGTCTGACGGTGGTCAAAACATTTCAGGAGACTCATAAAATGGCAGACATCACTGCAGCTGCTGTCAAAGCTTTACGAGATCGAACAGACCTGCCCATGATGGAGTGCAAAAAAGCGCTCGTCGCGGCGGAAGGTGACGCCGATAAGGCAATCGATATTCTTAAGGAACAGTTTAAGAAGATCGAAGACAAGCGAGCGGATAATGCGACGGAAGAAGGACGGATTTTCTACGCGGCCAAAGACGACGGTTCCGAAGCCGCTATGGTGGAAATTCAGTGCGAATCACCTCCCGTTGCCACCGGCGAGGCGCTGGAAGCTCTCGGGAGGGCACTGGTTGATCAGTTGCTGAATGGGCCAGGGGCGGATTCTCCCGACGAATTGATGAGACAGACGCCGGAGGGCTCTGAGAGTTCTCTGCAGACGATGTACGAAGATTTCGTGAACAGGATTCGCGAGAAGACCGTCGTCAATCGTGTAGCTCGGCTGACCGGCCCAGTCGGTGGATACATTCATCATGATTATAAAACCGGTGTGATGTTTCAGGGAAAAGGTGAAACGAAGAATCCTGAGATTCTGCGTGACGTCGCCATGCATGTGGCCGCCCTGCAACCCACTGTCTGCACTCCTGAGGGACTGGACGCATCGGCTGTTCAGGAAGAACGCGATCGTCTGAGTGATGAAGCGAAGGCGACAGGCAAGCCGGAAAGCATCATTGACAAAATCGTTGATGGTCGTATGAAGAATTACTACGTTGAACAGGGTGTACTGCTGGCTCAGGCCTTCGCGAAAGACGACAGTAAGTCTGTCGAAAAGGCCCTGTCCGATGCGGGCCTAGAGGCCGTCGCCTTTTGCCGTTGGCAGGTTGGCGGCGCGTAGTTCCAATCCATACTGAGGCGTGATGATGTCCGAAAGCAAGATCGTACCGGCCTACAAACGTGTTCTGCTGAAGCTCAGCGGCGAAAGCTTCTGCCGCGAAGGAGAGTCCGGTATTTCAATGACTGAGCTGTCCAGTATTACTCAGCAGATTAAGGAGGTGGTTGATGCCGGAGTAGAGCTTGCCATCGTCTGTGGTGGTGGCAATATTTTGCGCGGCAAGCAGTTTTCGGAAGCCAGTGACACCATCATTCCGTCGACCGCCCATTATATGGGCATGCTGGCGACGGTGATGAACGCACTGGCACTGCAGGACGCACTGGAGAGCGTGGGGGTACCGACTCGAATTCAAAGTGCAATCCGAATGGAAGGAGTAGCGGAACCGTTCATTCGACGCCGCTGTATCCGGCATCTTGAAAAAGGTCGAGTCGTGATTCTTGCTGCCGGTACCGGCAGCCCGTTCGTGACAACCGATACGGCGGCCGCTTTACGGGCTCGCGAAATTGATGCCGAGATCGTCCTGAAAGGGACCAAGGTGGACGGAGTGTATTCCGACGATCCATTCAGGAACCCACACGCAATTCGTTATACCGAGATTTCGTACCGCGAAGTGCTTGAACAAAACCTGCAGGTGATGGACGCCCAGGCCTTCCACCACTGCATGGAACAGAAGCTGCCAATCATTGTGTTCAACTACAAACGAGTTGGAAATATTGGACGTGTGATTGCCGGCGAAGCTCTGGGGACAAAAGTGTCTGCGGAAGGGAAGCAGTCCTGATGTCCTGATGTACGGATTGTGAGGAAGGAAGGCCCCAGCGATATTCGTCTGACGCTGTGTCAAAGTGGCCGGGTGTGCCGGAGATGCCAGCGAAACAAAAACGGAATTGGCACGGCGGTCGATCTGCTTCGAATCCTGTGAATCCCTGCAGCCAGCGCTGTTCCTCGTCATAAGTGTAAAACGCCTACTCTGCGTGCTGGCGCCTTTCGCCGGAATGCATGATTTTCCACTAAGGATGGCCGCAATCACCTGTCGTCCGCAGATTCACAGGCCCGGACGCCGTGTCACGGCCCTGGAGTGAGTCTTCCCTGGACGAAGGGCGTTTGAGTCGGTAAACGCTGGTCACCACAGGCGTGTTCCGGTTGTGTGTGCTCTGACGAACGTATCGTTGGATGGATAGTTGCCCGGAGTATTTGACCGCATGGTGCGAGGTTGATTGCGTTGGACGCTATGCGAATCGACTACGGCCAGACTCTGCAGTTCGTGGACGGCGGCGGGATCGTATTGGCGCATGAAACCTAAGAATGGAACAAAGCCGGCACCTTGTGTGTCGGGGTTAAATTGCAGCAGATCGAAGGATCATCCAACACTGAGTTCTTTCACATGTAATACGGCAACGCTGTTGCTGCCGATGGCCAGAACGCTGTCAACGTGTGAAAAGCAGATCACTAAGCTGTCTGGTATCTGAACGAAACGTCCGACACCAATGCAGATTCCACATTGAATAGGCATGACATTGACGAGTTTGGCCGGGACCAACCAGAACGCAGCCGGACAAATCAGCGGCCCCAACGACTTCGATGGCAGTGACGACTTGCTGAAGTCTTTCGCGTGGTTCATCGACCAGATCCATTCGTCTTGACGTGCTTTTGAACCCGGTCCCATCGCCAGCCGCATCTGCCCGACTCTCAGACCAGCAGATCTCTGTCGTTTCGCGGCCTGTGCCTGAAACTGACAATCCTTTCGGAATACTGGTTCGATGCATTTGCTGTGGGTGGAAGTCCCCCGTTTTCAGGCTGAATGTACGTGGCATTCGTTGGCATGCTGGCGAGCTCGATTTCGTTCCGACCTGCGGAATCCAGCCTGGCCCAGCCGTAACTTGCCATTTTGAGCCTGATTGGGACGTGTCAGCAGGCGGAAATGTCGGGTTGCCGCGGATGCACGCGGTGCTGAGTTGTCGTCGCGACCAACTTGCATGTATACATTGGGTGCCACACGTGTTTGATTTTGGCAACATTTTGTTTCGAATTGCTCAGATTCAGCGACATCTGTCGCACCCCATGATGGAGGGGGTGAACCGCAGATGTGACTTAACTCGCGGGACAATAAGGGGTTATTGGACTGTTGGAAAACCGCAGCGGAATTCGTCGTGTTTCGGTTCACTCTTTGCAAAGTTGAAAGATCCCCTCGAAGCAGCGACGCAACGAGCACCCTAATCGGATGGAATGATGAACCGAAAGAAACGACAACGGCTGAATCTCATCACTGATGGTCAACTGGCAATCGTTGCCCTCGACAACATCGAGATCTGGGACGGTGCCGATCTGGCACTTCTGAGAGAAGTGCTGACGGACCTGATTGAACGCGAGCGGTATCATTCCATTGCTGTTGATCTGAAAACAGTGAAGTATATCCCTAGTGGCTTCTTCGGAATGCTGTACGAGTGGTATGAAAACGGCATCGACATACAACTCCATTCACCTCAACCCAATGTCGAGCAGATGCTGTGGTTCAGAATGTTTTTCCGATCGCAGAATGCCGGAACGTTCTTTCTGAACGACGAAGCAGTCAGACACCACACGCCCGGGCAGCAGGTCGAATATCATAAACAGGAGTTCACCACTGATGTCGACCCGGGAAAGACGCCGGATACCGTCGAGTTGAATGCTCAGCCTGCTGGTAGCTAGTTCTGATTTCGCAAACACGTGGCTCGTTGGGGATCGTGCGAAGCACATATAGCAGGCCAGCAAGCGTTCTTCGCGGCTATGAATCAGCGTATTACGCTGTCGGGCAGAGTTTCCCACGCTTTGAATGCGGCACCCTGACCGACGTACGTGTCATCAGCATCCACCACGTTCCACACGGTTGCTTTGTGGATTTTGAAACGGCGGCCCGATGACGAAACACGAACTCCTGAGTAGTCGTCAATGAAGCCGAACTCCTTCGTTCGACGGAGCAATTCCGCTCGTTCGTCGCGATGTACCGATTCGGCGGTCTTGCGGGACGGCGTCCCCAGCAACTCGCTTAGCGACATTTCCCAAAGTTCCAGTGCTGCCTGATTGCCATAGTTCAGCAGAGGGTCTTCTTCAGTGCCGTGCGCGACGACAACAAAAGGGCTCAGAAACAGTTCCCGGGCATCAGCCTCTAACGCGAGACGTGAGATCAGCGGTCGCCCCACCCATTTTTCATAGGAATTCAGGAGCAAATGTGTGTGCTTCTGCCACTGCTCTGCCCGCCACGGAAGTCCAACATCGGAAACCGGTTCGCATGGAGACTCATCAGTCATTGATATTCCTGGCAGAACAGTATCGCCAACGCGAAT
>JABABI010000044.1:11638-63470 GCA_014238335.1 Fuerstiella sp. | reverse complement strand
GCCATACTTCAGTTTCAGCTCGTTAATCTTCGGCTGAAGATCCTTCATCTTGGCGGCGCTGATGGCCTGTTTGCGGGACAGCGGGAACATGCAGCCTCGGACCAGGACGGTCAGGCAGATGATTGCCAGAGCATAAGGCATTCCCCAGCTATAGAACCACGACAGCAGGCGGTGCATGCCACGAGCGATGAAACCGAACCACGATCCGTAGTCCAGAACCTGATCGGCCTCCATCGGTTCCGGATCCAGCAGTTCGCTGCGTTTGGGCCCCACAAAGAAAGCATATTTGTGGACGATGCTGTCGCCCTTTGCGAGCAGACTCTGCGGCGACGACGCCATACGAAAGCTGATATCGCTGTGATTGACGTCGATGTGGTCCTGCTGAACCATCACAGGATAGGTTCGATCGATCCATTTATCGACTAGCCGTTCAGCCTCCGGGCGGTCATCCAGCGGGGCAACCAGTCCAGCGAAAAACTGCACGTCGACACCGGCATAGCGAGACACTCCTGTCCAGGAATCATTCGTTTTCAGTTTCTGGCGAATCTGGTCTTCAGAAAGATCTGTGCCCGCATCACGAGCGGCGCTGTTGTGCTTCTCATACAGCTTACCTAGAGCTTTTGCGCCAAAGACGACGTCGTCTTCTTCACCGACGAACTCGATCTTGATGTCGCGATACTTGCGTGTGTGCTCAACATTTTCCAGAACGACTCCGACGGGTCCCTGCAGTTCGTATTCAAATGACTGAGGCTCGGATGACAGATTGGTGACCTTCAGTTCTGCCTCGATCGTAAATCCGGCAGCGTCTGTCAGATATGCTTCCCGCATTTGGTCCGGGGCAACATCGGTCCTCCGCAGACGAAATGTTTTTTCGACACGCAGCGAATGATCAGGTGCTTCAAATGAGAAAATGGCACTGCCGTTGTCCGCAGTCACCACTTCCCAGTCGATCGTTTCCAGCTTCAGCTTGTGCTTTGCGAGCTGTGCATCAATCGTGGTAATCGCAGTCGAAAACGTGCGGTCGTCGGATGAGTTGGTACCCACGACCACCAGCTGTTTTTCTATGTCAGTTAATTCCTTAAATGCAGGATCGGACAGCTGAACTGATTCGATGGCGGCACCCGCGGAATTGAGCTGCACCTCCATAAAGAATCCGCTTTGCGGATCCAGCGAGCCCATGACTACACGATGATTATCAAAAACGTCCGGCCCTGTGTCCGCCACGACAGCCGGTTCATCCTCATCCTTTTCGGCGACTGTCTGATCGTCTGCGTTTTGGGTCTCGCCGGCATCTGCGGCATCTGCGTCAACAGCCGGATCAGCCGCGTCGTTGTTTTCCACAACGTCGGGTACCGGGGGCTTTTCAGGCCTTGGAAATAACCTGGGAGCAATCAGCCCGTTGTACAGATATGTAAACGCGAAGAAGCAGACCAAGAATGTGACAAAACGTCGGTTGTCCATAAGACGATTTCGCGAAGGGGCTTCGCATGACCAGAGCGAATTCGCTCAGTTGTGCCCACGAGGGACGTAAAAAAGGAGAGCCACATGGCCTGACGAAACAGCGGTGATTCGCAGAAGAAAGGCATTTCCTGGGCGCGAACCTGTCCGATCAGGAGAATACCGCCGGAAATTCCGTCCGGGAATCTTGACCTGCAACGTTCCGGTAAATCAGCCGGGTTTTCCAGGAAATCGTCAGGCTACAGCGGATTTCGCGGACTCATGGCCGCGGTTGACGTGTTTTAATAGCAGAACGGTTGCCCCCCACGAGCCAGAACCGGTTCCGTCAATTTGTAAACTGTTTTAACGCCAATGACGGCCTGTTGCCCGGAAAAAACGAGCAGAATGGCTCAGCCGCTGACGCGCTTTTGGCAAATGAACAATGCAGCATCAAAGTCTTCCCGGAGTGAGGCTCTTCACGGCTTACGGCAAGTGGAGCGATTTGCCACTGCCCTGCCTTAGCGCCCTTCGCGCAGGCGGTCACCCAGAAAATTGTCCAGTTCGGGGATGTTGTATATCTTGTCTGCTGTCTTATCGATGTCGTAGTCAACGCGGTGGAATGTCACCGTGTTTCCATCAACCGTGACATAGGACGACCGGGAATCATTATTTCGTGGCTGTCCGACGGACCCCACATTGATCATCACTTTCTGACTTCCAAGTTCGTACTTCGAATCAATCTCCTTGGGATCCAGAAATTCAAGCGTTTCTGTAAACACACCCGGAATATGGGTGTGCCCCTGAAAACAGTACTGCGGCACCAGTGCAAAGATTTTTTCCATCTTCACCTGGTTGTAAATGTCGTCGGGAAAGACGTATTCGTTCAGCGGATTGCGAGCCGACCCGTGTACGTACATCGTCTTTTCGTCGTCGCTCATGTGACGACGATTGAGTTCTCCCAGAAACTCCCAGCGTGTTTCAGCCCGGGGGCCTTTCGCTTTTTCCAGAACAGATCGTGTCCAGAAAATTGCACGTTCGGCGCCCGCGTTGAAGCCTTCCGGGTCGAATAATGCTGCCTGGTCGTGATTTCCCAGCAGACACATGTCCAGGTCACTCACCCGATCAATGCATTCGCAGGGGTTTGGACCGTATCCGACGATGTCGCCCAGGCAGAAAATTTCCTGGACGTCTTTCGGTGCAATGTCCGCCAGCACGGCCTCAAGGGCTTCAAGGTTGCCGTGAATGTCACTAATGATCGCTCTCAAGTTCTCTATCCTTCTGCAGACTCTTACGACGAAGCTCAAGTCAGTCAGTTGATCAGAGGCTGGCACGTCCGTGATCTGTGGGGGGGTGCGAGAACGAAGCCGTTGAATTGCGAAAATCCACAGAAAGAATCATCCGCAACATTTCCCCGAGCCCGACAGTCTCATTATTCGATCGACCATCAACGACTTCGTGTGAACTGTTCCACCGTGAATTCAATTTTGTCTCAGAAACCTATGGGTAATGCAGGATCAGGATCCAACCATTCCGACTGAACATGCCGACCATTCCAGATTACCGGACGATCACGACCTCTTCAAAGAGCGTCAATGTGGGCAAATGCGGTGAAGTTTACGGAGCCTTTCCCGCAGGAACAACCGCTGACTCTGTACCGCGTTGTCAATCAGTCAAAAAATGCTGCTTTTTACCGTTAAACGGGGCACTCGTTGACATCTTGCTATGCCCTGACCGGCTCCCGCTAATTTAGTAACGTGACCCACGAGACCTGAGTGATTAAGTGATTGATGGATGCGAACGATATGTGAGCGTTGGTGGCATAACGCGGTGACGCGTTGGCGGGAAACGTTGCCAGAGTAGCGTCGCCAACAAGGAAGACGTTAAAGTCTTTCGACAGATTTTCGTAGCCAGCCGTGGTTTTGCAAAAACACATGTCGGTGGCATAACCGGTCAGCAGGATGTGGCGAATGTCGTGCCGCTGCAGAAACTTTTTCAGAGGGTCGTAACCTTCCACGTCAAAAATCAGCACGTCGTCGGGTTCCGCGGTTACGTCGCTGTGAATGGGAACGGGTAACTGCCAGAAGCCCGCGCCGTTGAAGTCGTTGTGTGCAGTGAGTCCCGGGAAGCTGCGGAAGTAGTCAATGACCGGGGTCTGCTGCGACAGCCGGAACTCGGCGGGTAACGGTTTGCTGATGTAATCGAATGCATCGAGTTTTTCGGCCAGTAGCTTTCCTGCGGTGGCACGCTCTTCCGCAGTTGGCGTATAGTCGAGCGTGCGATACAGCTTTTTGCGAATCGGATCCACACTGCCGATCAGGCTGTACATGATGAACGGTACTTTGGGCCTCATTCGTTTCAGGAAGGGGTCAATCACTTCGCGCGTGTGCCGCCCGGCCAGACGATTTTTTTCCGGCGTGCAAAAATCGGCGGCGCCGGCCGGCTCAGGAGTACGCCAGCCCTGAGTATCGTCAATGCCCCAGGGGTGGACCATGATCACCGCTGTGTGTCTGGAATTCAGGCGATTCGGCATTTCGATAATTCCGCGCGCGTTATATGAAAACCGCCACGCTCGAACGCTCAGGTCGGCGTCGTCATCGTTGACCAGCAGAGGTGCCTCAAAGCGACCGACTTCCTTAATCGGTACGACGAAATCGGGATAGTCGGCCAGCAATGGTTCCGCATTCTGCAGCGGTACGAGTTTATTCTGGTAGATTCTCGCGTCATCGGCTGCTGCCATCTGGACTGAAGTCAGCAGCAGCAGACATAGTTGAACTGTTCGGTCAACGGTCAGACTGTGTACTGCTTGCCGGCCATACACATACACCTTTGGTGCGGATCTACCGTTCATCGTTTCCTCCATCTGCATCCGTTCACGACACGCGCGACGCGATGGTGCTGAGACTTACTAATTCCGCTGCATCTCCGGCATTTGCAACCAAATTACAAATGTGATCCACGACTTCGAAGCCAGGATCTTCCACGTACATGATCGACGGATGGCATAGAAAATCGAATACGCCCCCGTTGTCGATTGCCCATTTGATACACTGCCCGATCGATTTCAGAAAGTATTCGCGCTTCCACCGACTGGTGCGAAATGCGCCGACATCACTGATGGGACTCATAGGGATTTCCACCAGGCCCGTGGGATATCGGTAGGGCTGAGCTGCTTTCATGGCCTCGACGATGGAGGCATATACGTCATCACCGGGTGGCTGCTGCGGTTCGCCATACTTGTGCGACGGATATCCGGAACTTACCCACTCGAAACCGTGGGACAGCAGCATCTGCTGCAGGTCTTCGCGCCCGTTGAGCGCTGCGTGAGAGCCGCCTGGACTGCGGAAGCCGTCCGCAGTAATTCCCAACCGTTGCTGCATTGCGGCCGATGCCAGACGGATGTTTTCCTGAACGATGTCTTCCACCGACTTTCCGGCAACCAGCCATGGCGACCGCTGAAACCGGAACTGCACTTTTTTCACGTCCTTTGTCCAGATGTTGACGTGGTCATAGGTGTGATTGCCGATCGGATGACCCATCTCGGTGATCTGCTGCAGCCAGCTGACGTCCTGTTGTTCCAGCACGCGACCAACGCAGAAGAAATGAATCACGCCGCCGCATTCGTGGACTCGTTTTGCGGCCTGCAGCGAATACTGTTTGGTCTGGTCGTTCAGATTTCCCTTCTGAAAATCCCACTCCATATTGCCTCGTGTCGGATACCGGCGGCTCATCTCCAGATCGAAGGTGATCGCAATCTGAGCCTTTCGCCTGGTTTTGTTACCCGCAGAGCTCAGCGCGGGAAACAGGGCAAGTGATGCAGCGGTGGATGCCAGAAATGCACGCCGACTTTTTTCTGCGGAGTCGGCGCCTCCGCGGGTGTCTCCAGACGGCATAGTCTTCTTCCGGGCGAATACCTGTGGTCGAGAGTCCCAAGCTTAACGATCAGCGGAAGCAAGCCATAGCGCCCACGGAAAAAAGTGCGCATGGGAGACCTTTAATCGTTTCGTGCGTTTCAGCAACAGAACTCTGACGTGCGTCAGGCTTCGACGGAATCCATCAGCTCGATGGACTTGTCCAGTGACTGCACGATTGACGGTACCAAAGCGTCGGCTTCGCTGGCTGGAATCTGACAGGTTCCGGCTGCCGCGTGACCGCCACCGCCGTGCTGCAGACAAAGTCCACCGATATCCACGGGGTTAGTGCGGCTGAGAATCGACTTGCCCATGGCCAGAACTGTGGTGTCGGGCTGACGACTTCGCAGCAGATGAACCGATATGTTGCATTCCGGAAAGAGTGCATACACGAGAAATCGGTTGCCTGAATAGATGATGTTTTCGTTACGGTAATCAAGCACAACAACGTTGCCGAAGACGCCCGAACAGCGAGCGATCTGCTCAAGAAATGCCTCGCGCTGAGAATTGTACAGGTCGATACGCTCCCGCATGTCGGGCAAAGAGAGAATTTCATCAATTGAATGCGTTCGACAGTAGTCGACCAGGGCCAGCATCAGCTGGTAGTTGGAGATACGGAAGTCGCGAAAGCGCCCGAGTCCTGTCCTCGGGTCCATGATGAAGTTCAGCATCACCCAGTCCTTGGGGTCAAGAATTTCTTCGCGACTGAAGCGGGCTGAATCGGCTTTGTCGACGGCTTCCATCATGTCTGCGCCGATGTTGGTGAATCGTTCGGCGCCACCGAAATAGCCATAAACCACTCTTGCCGAAGAATCAGCATCCGGATCCATGATGTAATTTTGTCGAACAATGCTGCCGTTGCGAACGGCTTCGCTGCAATGGTGGTCGAAACACAGATGGCAGTCCGGCACGTACGGCAGATTCGTGATGATGTCGCGGGACGTGACTTCAATCAGCCCATCCTGCATGTCCTTCGGATGTACGAACGTGATGTCGTCCAGCATCTGAAGCTCTCGCAGAAGTGCAGCACACACGAGGCCATCGAAATCGCTGCGTGTGATTAGTCGGTAACGAAAGGTTTCGGTTGCCATGATGAAGTTCCTTGTTCGCGACAGACCTCAGGTCAATTTGAGTTAATGTTCGGAACAGAATGGTCAGCAGATGCCGGGCTACATTGATCGGCGCAATAGCAGCGAGTTGTTTGTTAACCAGGATGTTTGGTGTGAGCAGGAAATCCACTGGTCGGCTGCCGACTTAAGATCCCTGTCCAGTGAGCATAAGTCAGGAATTACTCCCGGTCCGCGATCCGACTGCCGTGGCGAAGTGTGAGGCGGAATTGCATCATCCAGTCTCAAGTTATTGCGATTCTGCCGAATTTGCGGACGTCCTGAACAGAGTGCATCCGTTGGTTAAGGGGTGTTGAACGGGACGCCGACGGGCATTCCTTTGCCCCTTCTCTCAGCCTTTCCCCCGCTCGCAGACCGATTCGCAGGACAACGAACAACGTGAGGGAGATGAGCAAACTCAGGGCGATGTGGTCCTCCAACGATCGGATGCACCTTCCTGAACAGGCATGATGCAGTCAGCCGCCCTGCCAAATCAGGAACAGTACGGGCGCTGCACCATGCGTTTTCGCAACCGTCGCTGCGATTTGGCGGACTCAGGCGAGTTTTATTAGCTCCTGATTGGAGACTCAGAGGGGCCGTTGCCACAATGGGAATGTTGACCCTCTTCTTTTAACAAAGACTCGATCATGAAGTTAGTCCCTGTTCCTGCTGGTCTGCTGATCTGCCTGACAGCACTCTGCAGCGCGCCCGCAGCGTCCGCGAAACCGAATATTCTGTTCATCGCGATTGATGACCAGAACGACTGGATTGGCTGCCTGAACGGTCATCCGCAGATTCAAACTCCGCATATCGATAGCTTGGCGGAACGCGGCACGGTTTTTCTGAATGCACACTGCCAGTCTCCGCTGTGCAATCCGTCTCGAACGAGTCTGATGACAGGGCGCCGGCCATCATCGACCGGCGTTTACGGACTGGCTCCCTGGTTTCGAGACGTTGATGAACTGAAAGATATCGTGACGCTGCCGCAGCATTTGCGGAATAACGGATACACAACACTGACGACCGGAAAGATATATCACGGTGGTTATGGTCGCCGGGCGAACAAGGACGACGAATTCGATGTGATTGGCCCGCCCCCCGGTGTGGGCGTTCGTCCGAAGCAGAAGCTGGTTCAGACGCCGGCCGCTCACCCATTGGTTGACTGGGGTGTGTTTCCTCACAAAGACGAGGATAAGGGTGACTGGCGGGTCGCTTCGTGGGCCGTCGATGAACTGGCGAAACAACATGACGAGCCATTCTTTCTATCCGTCGGATTCTTCCTGCCACACGTCCCGTGTTACGCGACACAGAAATGGTTCGATCTGTATCCTGAAGACACGCTCCAACTGCCACCGTTCCAGGTGAATGACCGGGACGACACGCCACGCTTCAGCTGGTACATGCACTGGAAACTTCCGGAACCGCGCCACAAGTTTTTGATCGAGGCCAATCAGTGGAAGAATATCGTCCGGGCCTACCTCGCCTGCACCAGTTTTGTGGACAGTCAGGTTGGCCGTGTTCTGCAGGCCCTGAAAAAAAGCGGCAAAGCAGACAACACTATCGTTGTACTGTGGTCTGACCATGGCTGGCATCTTGGCGAAAAACTAATCACCGGCAAGAACACGTTATGGGATCGTTCCACTCGGGTTCCGCTGATCTTTGCCGGGCCTGGAGTGGCAGCAGGAGGCCGCTGCGAACAGCCGGCAGAGCTGCTTGACATGTATCCGACTTTGTCAGAGTTGTGCAATTTGACACCACCAAAAGGTCTGGAAGGACACAGCCTGATGCCTCAACTGAAGGATGCTGCGGCGAAACGTGACTGGCCTGCGATCACAACACACAATCACGATAATCACGGCATCCGCACAAGAGACTGGCGATACATTCACTATGCAGATGGCAGCGAAGAGCTGTATAACATGAAGGACGATCCGAACGAGTGGAAGAATCTGGCCGGGGTCGCAGGATATGCGGCGGTTATTGAACAGCATCGGAAGTGGATTCCGGAGAGTCGTCAGCCTGTTCCGGGAAGCCGGCATCGAATTCTGCTGTACCGAGCCGACGGCACTGTTAACTGGGAGGGCGAAGACGTTGCTGCGGATGATCCAATTCCTGAACTCGAATAGTGTGATGAAGCAGGTCTGAACCAATCCGTGAATCGTTTCGACAAGACAGCTGTTCGCCATAAAATTTGGACGTCTGCTGCCAGTCGGAAGTTACTTCGTCAGACGCCGGTTCGATCACTCGGCGAATGCCCTGCGCTGATGCGTGGTTATCCTGTCGGGACAGAGTTCCGACATTTGCCCTTCAATCCCTTGTTTTGTTTTCGTTGTCTTCGGTGCGGGACCGCTCAGCAATCCTGCCGAATACTCAGTCAATTCACTAACTCTGAACTGCCGGATATTTCCGGCCGCACGATATCATGAAATTCGTCGTACCCAATATTGATCCACAGATTCTTGCATCGCTGCACAGTCCCTCACTGGTTGTCTTTGCCGATCAGGTCCGTGCCAACATCGATCGGATGATCGCGACCGCAGGTTCTGTCGACAGGCTTCGTCCTCACTGCAAGACTCACAAGATGGCAGAGGTCGTGCGGATCCTTTTGGAAAAAGGGGTGACACGACATAAAGCTGCGACTGTCGCCGAGATTGAAATGCTGGCCGATGCCGGGGCAAAAGACATATCGTTTGCCTACAATCCGGTTGGGCCGAACATCGCGCGCGTTGTCGAACTGGTGCGAAAGTATCCTGACGTCAAACTCTTTGTGACCACGGACCACCCTGCTCCGTTACGTCAGCTGTCAGCTGCAGTTGCCGCAGCTGGCCTTTCTGTCGGTGTGATGCTGGATGTTGACGTGGGTCTGCATCGGACTGGTATCGCCCCCGATTCAGATGCCGCGCTGCAGTTATATCAGGCTATTGAAGAACTGGATGGGCTGACGCCCGCCGGATTCCATGTGTACGACGGCCACCAGCACCAGGAATCGCTTGATGAACGCAGAGCTGCAGTTCTGTCAGAATGGCCAAAGGTTCTGGATCTGAAGGCGCGATGCGAACAGGCAGGCCTTTCCGTGCCGGAACTGTTGTGCGGTGGCACACCGACGTTTCCGGTGTATGCGGAACTGAATAACCCGGCAATATTGCTAAGTCCGGGAACAGGTATTTTTCACGACGTTGGTTATGGCGGACATTTTCAGGATCTGGACTTTGTTCCCGCCGCTGCTGTCATTACTCGAGTTATCAGTCGTCCGACACCGGACCGCGTCACTCTGGACCTGGGCAACAAATCGGTTGCGGCCGATCCGCCCACGGGTCAGCGAGTTTACTTTCCGGATCTGCCGACAGCGGCGCAGGTGATTCACAACGAAGAACATCTGGTGCTGGAAACACCGGACGCAGAGGGGTTTCAGCCCGGCGATGTATTGTTGGGCATTCCAACTCACATTTGCCCAACAAGTGCGCTGCATCAGGATGTCGCTGTGATTGATCACGGCAAGCTGGTTGGGTCGTGGGACGTGACCGCCAGAAACCGACGGATTACGATTTAGAGCCTATCGGAAGAACGACGAACCGATTTGCAGCTATGCTTTAGTCTCTCAGCCGAACAAAGGAAAACCAATGCCCTCGACACGTCGACATTTTCTTTCTGCCGCTGCCGCGACAGCGGCCTGCAGTCTTGTTCCATTTTCATCATCATCAAAAGTGCTGGCCGCCGATCCGCCGGAGCGTAACGGCAAATCACTTTTGAAACTGAGTCTCGCCGCCTACAGCTTCAACAAGTTCTTTGCCCGCCGCGGAACGCCCGACGAAATCGCTGCCGCCGAAATGACTTTGGAAAAATTCATCGACTACTGTGCCGAACAGGGGCTCGGTGCTGCGGAACTGACGGGTTATTACTTTCCCAAAGAAGTGACGACGGAGTATCTGCTCAGTCTGCGCCAGCAGACGCACCGACTGGGGCTGGATATTTCCGGGACGGCAATCGGCAATGACTTTTGTCTGGTTGCCGGGGAAGCTCGTGACACGCAACTGGCCGAGTGTCGTCGCTGGATAGACTATGCCGCTATTATGGGAGCTCCTGCAATTCGTATTTTTGCGGGCAAGGTACCGAAGGGGGATACCGAAGAAGCCGCTGTGGAACGGTGCATTGACGGGATCAATCAAAGCCTGGATTACGCCGCGACGAAGGGTGTTTTTCTGGCGCTGGAGAATCATGGCGGCATCACGGCAACGCCCGATCAACTGCTTAAGATCATTGGTGGCGTCAAATCATCGCCGTGGTTTGGCGTGAATTTCGACAGCGGAAACTTTCGTACAGACGACCCGTATCGTGACCTGGAACGGATCGCTCCGTATGCCGTAAATGCGCAGGTGAAGGTGATGCTGCATACGGCCGATCGAAAGAAGGCCTACCCGGCAGATCTGTCGAAGGTTATCCGCATTCTGCAGAACGCCAATTACCGAGGCTACGTCGCTCTGGAATTTGAAGAGCGAAATCCGTTTGAAGAGATTCCAAAAGTGCTGACGCAGTTGCGCGATTTGGTGTGATGCGGGACGGCCTGCAGGCCGATGCGAGCCGACGCTCGGAAGCCCCCGGGCCGAACCCGGGGGTTGTACTACGTGGTTCAGGACCTGATTTAACAGGAATTCATAAGTAACGGACGCGCTTACTCACGTCGGTATTGACGCTTTGATACGGCGTTGAAAGATTGCCTGAGCTGAAGAGTTCGGCTCTCAGAAATTCGATGTCATCCCAGCCAATCGCGTTCGTAAAGATCGGTTTCAGGTATTCTTCACCGAATTCTGACGCCTGCATTCGGTGGTCGTCATACATGGATGGGTGAACACATCGCGGGTGGATTTCACCCCACTGATTTCGCAGCTTGTTCGCGGAAATGGAAGAGACATCAAAGCCGTTGGCGGGGCTGTACTGCAGAGTCGCGACCGCATTGTTTTCACCGTTGACCAGCAGCCGGACCGCTTTTCCGCCAAGCTGCGATGCATGAAAGCGGTCAAACAGAATAGGCCGTCCGCCCCGCTGCGTGTGTCCGACCTTACGAGTGAAATAGGCGGCTGTGGCGGGTTCGTGAGTTCTCGCACGATCAAAGAATTCGGGTTCGATCCGGTCCTGCAGAATTTTTCGCAGCGCGTCAGCGGCACCGCTGTAGCGTATGTTGCCTGCCGGGTCGTAGGTTGGTGTCGCGGCGCCCAGGTCGTGGCCATCCGCTGTTTTGGCGCCTTCACCAACTACAATGAGCACGTGGTGCTGCATGTCGTAAATCTGCCGAACGCGCTGTTCAAGCAGATCGAAGTCCACAGGCACTTCCGGAATCAGAATCAGATCCGGCTGACCGTAGGCGGCACCCAGTGCGATGTAGCCGGACTGCCGACCCATGACTTCCACAATTCCGATTCGTCGGTGACTTTCGGCTGTCGTGCGCAGGCGTCGAACACACTGGGCCACCACAAACACGGCGGTCGCATAGCCTGGAGTCGCATAGTTAATAATGTCTTCCAGATTCATTCGGTCGCGAGAACGGACCTGGATGTCTTCGACGCCATCATCATCATCGTCCGTCGGCCGCCGTACCCATTCATTGGGCTCGTCCAGGTAATTGAGTCCCAAGTCGTTATCGATCGTCTTGGGTGCCAGCACGCACTGAGTGAATTCAGCAATCGGCTGCATCCCGTTGATGGTGCCGTCGCCACCGATGCATATAAGGCCATCCAGTTTCAATCGCACCAGACTTTGTTTGACGACTTCGATTTGGTCAGAATCCGGATCAATGTATGTCCGTGATGAACCAATCAGTGTTCCGCCCAGACACGGATCGAGTTCCGGAATACTGGTAAAGAGTGGATTCAGGTGCACGTGCGGCACATTGTTCGACAGCAGCCCTGCATAACCTCTTAGCAGCCCGAAGACATTGATGCCGAGGGCATTCGCCTGTTCCACGGCCCCGTAAATGGTTGCGTTCAGCGCTGGTGTATCACCTCCAGCAGTCAGAATTCCAATGCGTTTCATTGACCAGGCCTGTCAACAGTTGAGAGAACAGATTTGACTTTGGGAACATTGTTACAGAAATTCGATTGTCCGGCATCCTGACCCGGCAGGGCCGGGAGCGAAATCCAGCAACGGTTCGAAAAACACTGGTGACTGAACTTCGCATCGGGAAGAAGTCTGGCCAGAAGCTCTGCAGTTTGAGAATTGTGCGTAACCAGCGTCGTCGTGGTTTGAATTGCCCGAAACCGCGAATACGATGTTGTGGTTACAGAGTGCCGTCCCTCCGTCCTTCCCCATCCAATAACCATCCAACCAGTTTGCAAAAAAGGAATCGACCTGTGAGCAATGTTGCCGAAGCAGCGCAGAAGAATAAGGAACTGCTGGATCAGCAAACTCGGGAAATCGTGCGATGGCACTTTGGCGGCGACACGGGGAGCCAATTCTGGCTGGAAAAAAAGAAGGAATTCGACTTCGATCCACTGACCGATGTCAATGGCTTTGACGACCTGAAGAAGTTTCCTTTGTTCGAAGACGACTGGCTGCGTGGTGGCCCGATGCGCCGTTGGGTTCCTCAGCCGTATCAGGACAAACCAATTTACGTCTTCGAAACCGGCGGTACGACGGGCATTCCCAAGTCACGCGTGGTTGTCGAGGATCACTGGATTGATTACGAGATGTTCAGTGACACTCTGTCCGATGAAGACTTTCCTCGCGGAGCCAACTGGCTGATGCTGGGGCCTTCGGGACCACGTCGACTGCGACTGGCCATCGAACATCTGGCACAGCATCGCGGCGGGATCAGTTTTTGCGTGGACCTGGATCCCCGCTGGGTGGTGAAACTGCTGAAGAGGGGCAAGGTCGAAGAAGTCAAGGAGTACAGCAACCATGTCATTGATCAGGCAATGGCGATCATTGGTGCCGGGAACGAAATTCAGTGTATGTTCACAACGCCCAAGCTGCTGGAAGCTCTGGCGATGCGTCTGCTGGATGAAGGCAGCAGCATCGAAGAAGCCGGCATTAAAGGAATTTTCTGCGGTGGCACGGAATTCACTCAGCAATGGAACCGGTTTGCCTGCGAAGAGCTGCTCGGCCCCAACGTTTTCATGACACCGACATACGGCAACACGCTAATGGGACTTGCGTGCGGAAAGCCGTTCGATCCGGCAGACGACTACAAGGTGACGTATTATGCACCACAGCCTCGAGCAGTCGTGGAAGTCGTGGACTTTGACGACCACACGAAGGTCGTCGATTACCACGCGACCGGCCGCGTCAAGTTGTACACATTGACCAAAGAGTTCTTCGTGCCTGGCTTTCTTGAGCGAGACGAAGCGGAACGCGAAGATCCTCACGAAAAGTATCCGTGGGACGGTGTCAGTGGTGTTCGTCCGTATCACGTCTTTGCGAAGACGACCACAGTCGGCGTGTATTAGACCTGGCGATGCATGGGGCGTGCTTGCACGCACCATGCCGCAACCACCGCGGACACAAAGCCAGATCGGCACCGTGAATTGCCGATGCTGAACGCTTGGCCATCGTAGTGCGGCAAGCACGAAGCCTGTCTGCCATCTTTTCCAGTACAGGCACGACCACGACGAATGCAGGTACCGGCCAGGCGGCGGTGCGTGCAAACAGACGCCCTTCCGGACTCCGATGACCGAAGTTTTCCCGGTGTGGCATTGCACACGTAGAGTGCCGACTTGCCGTTAACAATTGGTGGGAGCGGGGCGAGGTCAGAAAGGCCTTCGCTGAGCGTGGGCTTTCACACCAACTGCTTCGGCCGGGTCTGACGTTTCTCGAGGGCCGCGCCGACGAAGCCTTTGAACAGCGGATGAGGTCTGTTGGGCTGAGACTTGAATTCCGGGTGGTACTGTACCGCCACGTACCACGGGTGGTCGTTCAATTCCAAAATTTCCACCAGCGTCCCGTCCGGACTGGTACCAACGGGTGTCATTCCTGCATGAACGTATTGTTCCCGGTACTCTGGATTGAACTCGTAGCGATGCCGATGTCGTTCATGGATTTCAGGTGTTCCGTAGGCTGTCAGTGAGTGAGACCCTTCGGAAAGCAGGCAGGGCTGGCTGCCCAGTCGCATCGTGCCGCCTTTGTCTTCCACATCCGTCTGATCTTCCAGCAGACAGATCACCGGATGCTGAGTGTCGGCCTGGAATTCGCTGCTGTTGGCGTCGTCCAGTCCCATGACATTGCGTGCAAATTCGATCACGGCACATTGCATGCCCAGACAGATCCCGAAGTACGGAATGTTGTTTTCCCGCGCGTAACGAACGGCCTGGATCTTGCCTTCGATGCCTCGCATGCCGAATCCGCCGGGTACCAGAATTCCGTCGACACCCTTCAAGAGGCTTTCGGCACCTTTGTTTTCCAGATCTTCTGCTTCAACTCGTTTCGTGATGATTCTTGTCGAATGATGGAAGCCGGCGTGATCCAGAGATTCGTAAATTGATTTGTAGGCGTCACAGTGGTCGATGTATTTGCCGACAACGGCGACCGTCACTTCATGTCGAGGGTTTCTAATACGGTGAATCATATCCCGATAATCATCCAGCTGAAGCGGGCCAGCCTGCATATTCAGCTTCTCGATGATCAGTTCATCCAGCTTGTGCTCGACCAGTCCCATAGGCACTTCGTAGATCGAATATTCCTTATCGACCTCTTCAATCACCGCTCGTTTTTCAACGTTACAGAAAAGTGCGATCTTGTCGGTGTGTTCCGTGCCGATCGGACGTTCTGTTCGACAAACCAGGATGTCCGGTTGAATACCAATGGTCCGAAGCTGCTGCACGCTGTGCTGAGTCGGTTTGGTTTTTGCTTCTCGGGCTGCCTTCAGATAAGGCACCAATGTCAGGTGAATGAACAGACAGTTCTCTTTACCGACGTCCAGAGGAATCTGTCGAATGGCCTCCAGAAAAGGCAGCCCTTCGATGTCGCCGACTGTTCCGCCAAGTTCTGTGATCACGACATCAACATCAGGCGCGGCCAGTCGCCGAATGCTGTCTTTGATTTCATCTGTGATGTGCGGGACCACCTGAACGGTTCGGCCAAGGTATTCGCCGCGTCGCTCCTTGTTAATGACCGTTTGGTAGATTTGGCCGGTTGTGTAGTTGGAATCGCGATTCAGAACACTTGACGTGAATCGTTCGTAGTGTCCCAGGTCCAGATCAGTCTCTGAACCATCGTCCAGCACATACACTTCTCCGTGCTGGTAGGGGCTCATCGTTCCCGGATCGACGTTGATGTACGGATCCAGTTTCTGCATACGGACCGTCAGGCCACGACGTTCCAGCAGCATGCCGATGGATGCGGAGGTCAGTCCTTTGCCAAGTGAGCTTACGACGCCGCCAGTGACGAAAATGTGCTGAGTCATGCTCTTTAAATTCCTTTTTCTGCCGTTGTCCGGCCTGGTTACGGCTGCCGACAGGATCGTCTCCTTACAACTGCTGTCAGCATCCGACAATTCCTACGAAGCTCGGCTGGAATCCTGTTCGGGATGTGTGACGTTGCTCAGCCGGACTATTAAAGCAGATGCCTCCAAGTCCTCAACACGTCGATGCCTCAATCCTCAATAAGTCCCGAAAATGGCCTACTGACGGGTCTTCATTCCGGGGGGCCTGCCTGAAAACTCAGCGTTCTTCCACAGCGCATAAAAAGGCCCCGACAACACACCTGGTGAAGCGGGGCTTTGGGGTCCGTTCGGCAGCTCACCCCGAACGGACGAATCAGATCTTCTGTCCAGTGACAAATTAGTACCCGCGGCGTCCTGCGAGTTCGGGCCTTGGTTTGCTGCTGGACAGCTTGTACGTGTTACCGTGATGTCGATCTGATCCCCGTGAGTGGACAGCATTTGCGGCGTCGTTAAGTTCTTCTGAGACTGCGTGCGAAAGACTCGAAAGGCCTGCGATCGAGCCCAGTACCAGGATTGTTCCCACCAGAATGATTTCCGACGTGACGATGATCCCGTCCTGTTCTTTCCATAAATTGGTGAGCAGCCGTCGCATCGGAATTACTCCTGAAACATATTAAAACGCTTCGCCGGTCATGTTGCGTTTTGGCAACACTACACCACAGACCAAGGCGTGACGGAAATCGCCGGGTCGTTCGTGTCAACGTTTGCTTTTTGCTGCGAAATGTATCGGTCGTGACGGTTGCACGATAGATTGAGGGGGTAATCCCGCGGAGGGTGACTAGGGCCGACAACATCCACGCTGCTCGCAAAGGTGGCTCTGCCTCCATGCGACGTCTGACCGCTGTCGCGGAAGCTGACCTCGAAGACTGGTTACTGGACAATTTTGTGGAACTCGGAGCGACAGGTTACACGTCTTTACCGTGTTCCGGTGCGGGTCGCAGCACGCTGCAGAACGAGAGGTCTGCTGCGAGTCCGATGGTCCGCATCGAAATTGTGACACCGCAGGCCACATCGGAAAAGATTTTGGCGTTTCTGGGCATGAAAGTACTTCCCGAACATGCAGTGACTGCCTGCGTCGAAGCCGTGGATGTTGCTCGCCGTGATCACTTGTCGGTTTCACTCGACGACAGACAGACTGTTAAGCCCGGGTAGAGCATGCGCCACCGCAGTTATGGACGGCTGCGACCGTCCTTGATGATGCTGGCCAGCTGCGCCTTGAGTCGAGCAGCAATTTCCGGGTGATCGCTGATCACATTTGTTGTTTCTGCCGGATCGTCGTCAATATTGAACAGCTGATACTGTGGCACTTTCGTATTCGCCAGCGATCGTTCAACGACCACGTTGCGAGCTGTCTTTTTGTCGTAACGGTGCAGCTTCCACTTGCTGGACCGCAGGGCGTACGTTCCGTTGTTGCCGTTGTTCTGCTGCACCAGATGATCGCGTCCGCCCGCTTCTGCTGTCCCCAGTAGCGCGCTCAACACGTTGAAACTGTCAAGGCAGCCGTCGTCCGGCAACGACTGCCCGCTGAGAGCGGCGAGACTGCCTGCCAGATCGATCGTGCACACAAGTTGGTTGCTGAGCCCTGGCTTGATGCGCCCTTTCCAGCGAGTGATAAACGGAGTCCGTGTTCCACCTTCATAAACGCTGTATTTGCCGCCGGAGTAAGGACCAGCGGCGCGGTGCGGGCCGATCTTCTCAATTGCGTCATCTTTATAACCGTCATCGAGTACAGGGCCGTTGTCTGAGCAGAATACGACCAGAGTATTTTCCGCCAGCTGCAGACGGTCGAGCGTTTTCATCAATTCACCCACGCACCAGTCGAGTTCCACGATCGCGTCACCCCGAAAGCCAAGCGAAGTCCTGCCCTGAAAACGCTCGTGAGGAATGCGAGGTACGTGAATGTCATGTGAAGAAAAGAACAAAAAGAAGGGGCCGTCTTTGTGCTGTTCGATGAATTCCACGGATTTTTCAACCCACTTGTCGGCCAGATCCTCGTCGCGGAAGCGAGCCGCGTGACCGCCCGTGTAGAAGCCGATGCGGCTGATGCCGTTGTGAATCGTTGAGTTATGGCCGTGTGACCAGTCCATCTTCAGTGTGTTGCGATGAGTTTTTCCTGTTGGGTGGTCGTCGCCCGGTTTCTTTGTACCAACCCACAGGGGATCCGTTGGGTCGAGATTGGGAACGCGATGATCATGCACATACACCTGTGGCACACGATCGTTCGTGGTCGGCAGGAGGAAGCACGTATCGAAGCCAATTTCCAGTGGGCCAGGTTTCAACAGTCCGTTCCAGTCCGGTCCGTCTGCTGATCCCAGGCCCAGATGCCATTTTCCCACAATGCCGGTCGAATATCCGGCTCGCCGCAGAATTGCCGCGACCGTTTCCGTACCCGGCTTGATGATGGCCGGTGCATTCGGGGGTGCAATTCCCGTGCGTTCGCCGCGGAATGCATACGTTCCGGTAAGCATGGAATAGCGAGTCGGGGTGCAGGTCGACGCCGAACAATATCCGCTGGTGAACCGTATTCCTTCATCAGCCAGTTGGTCGATGTGCGGTGTCTTCAGTGCCGTTGCGCCATAGCACGACACGTCACCGTAGCCCAGATCATCCGCCATGATGACGATAACATTCGGTGTTTCAGCGATGGCCGGCGTAGCCGCACACAGCAGTGTCACTGTCGTGAGGATCAGAGTCGTTGCCAACGCCTTCGATCCGTTTCGAGCCCAAATTTGCGGTAACCAACAGGAACGAGCTAACGGACTTCGACCTGTCGCTCGATTTTGGTTGCAGCCAAGCGACATTGGAAAACACAGTCTGTTCATAATTCTTGGTTCTTCTAGCGGACCAGAAAAATTGAAAAGCAGTCGCAGCACGCTTCCGTTGTACATAGTGACCGCCCGAATGTCTGAGGTCTGTCTTGACCACGTCGACGTTCCCGGCCGCCATGACCCGAGCGATCAGGGCGACCCGCGACGTTTGCTCCGGATTGGCCGAGCAACGCGGCTGGAGGCGCTGACGGGACAATCTAAGTTCGAAGCCCGTCGCTGAAAACCGGCAGTTAACATCTTTGCGCCATATTTCACGAATGACCTCAACGTGCCGTTGGTCGAAACGGTGGCCTGGTCAATCAGCGAATCAAAGAGCCACGCGATCTTCCGCTGACCGTCGATGATTTTGAGCGGGCATTCACTGTGCAGTGTCAGCCCCAAGCCTGATCGTAAACGTATGTCTCGAGAGATGGCATGCGGAATACAGTGAGCCGACATCATTTGCGACGGCGCTTTGACAACAGTGCCGTTTTGCGACGGTCACTCGGGGGTGACTATTTGTCGGTTCTTCAAGGTCGCTGCAGCGGTTGTTCGCGCCTGTCGTGCAGGTTTTGCTGTGTTTCCGGCCAGCCATCCTGAAGAATCAGCACGACCACGCTGCGACCATTCAATGGATAGGACTCTCCAGTGGAGTACGCTGTGTCGGCGAGTTCGTCGACGCTGGTATCGAACACCGGCACCCATCGTTCCGAAAGCCTGTGTCGTGGCAGAATAAACGATTCCGCAACGGTTTGATTGCTGAGCAGCATCAGCAAAGTGTCCCCCGTAATTCGTTCACCACGTTCGTCGACTTCATCCATGGACTCACCATTCAGACGCACGCCAATGGAATGCACACAGCCCGAATTCCACTCATCGTCAGTCAGTTCCTGCCCCGTTGCCGACAGCCAGGCGATGTCCTTCACTCCGGCTCCGCGGATGCGACGTCCCTGAAAGAAATTACGGCGTTTGAATACCGGCTGATCACGCCACAGGCGAATCACCTTCGTGCAGAATTTCAGAAAACTCTGCTGTTCGTCACCCAGATCCCAATGCAGCCAGCTAAGTTCGTTGTCCTGGCAATAGGCATTATTGTTTCCCTGCTGTGTCTGACCCAATTCGTCCCCCCCACGAATCATGGGGACACCCTGAGACAGCAACAGCGTTGCAAACAGATTCTTTCTCTGTCGCAGTCGCAGTTTGTTGATCTTCGAATCTTTGGTTTCGCCTTCTGTGCCGCAGTTCCAGCCGTTGTTGTGGCCTTCGCCGTCTCGATTGTCTTCCAGATTGGCCAGGTTTCGTTTCTCGTGATACGTCACCAGGTCTCGCAGGCAAAAGCCGTCGTGGGCAGTCACAAAGTTGATACTGGCATGTGGTTGGCGGCCGTTGTGTTTGTACAGGTCGCTGCTGCCCGTCAAACGAGTTGCAAACTCGTTCACAGCACCACCGTCGCCCGCCCAGAACCGGCGTATCGTATCGCGATATTTTCCATTCCATTCGGACCAGCCATGAGGGAAATTGCCGACCTGATACCCACCGCTGCCCAAATCCCACGGCTCTGCAATCAGTTTGATTTCTGACAACACCGGATCCTGAAGAATGATGTCAAAGAATGCGCTTAGCTTGTCGACGTCGTGAAGTTCCCGAGCCAGAGCGCTGCACAGGTCGAACCGAAAGCCGTCGACGTGCATTTCCTGGACCCAATACCGCAGGCTGTCCATGATCAGTTGAAGAACTCGAGGCGACTGCATGTTCAACGTGTTGCCGCAGCCGGTGAAATCCTGATACTGCCGCTTGTTGTCCGGCATGAGGCGATAGTACGACGCGTTGTCGACGCCGCGCAGTGACAGCGTCGGCCCGAACTCGTTGCCCTCACCCGTGTGGTTATAGACGACGTCCAGAATGACTTCGATGTTGGCGGCGTGCAGCTGCCTGATCATTTGTTTGAACTCGTTGACCACTGCCTGCGGTTCAGTGGCGGAAGAGTAGCGTGAGTCCGGAGAGAAAAACGACAGGGTGTTGTAACCCCAATAGTTGACCAGGCCGTTGTTGACGAGATGACGATCGTCCACGTGATAGTGAACGGGCATCAGTTCGATTGCCGTGACTCCCAGTTTCCTGAAATGGTCAATGGCGGCGTCGGACCCAAGTCCGGAATAGGTACCGCGAATGTCTTCCGGCACGCCCGGATGCAGTTGAGTAAATCCTTTGACATGTGTTTCGTAAATCAGGGTCTTGTGCCATGGCGTGCAGGGAGGCCGGTCATTACCCCAGTCAAAGTCAGAATCGACAACAACGCCCAGTGGGGCGAACGCTGCGTTGTCCGTTTCGTTGAATGAGGAATCATCGTTTCCAACCTCGAACCCGAACATGGCATCCGACCACTGGATTCCGCGGCCGACAGCACGAGTGTAGGGATCCAGCAGGACTTTGTTCGGATTGAAACGGTGTCCTGCGTGAGGAGCAAACGGACCGTGAACGCGAATACCATACAGCTGACCGGGTCGCAGATCAGGAAAATATCCGTGCCAGGCAAGATGTGTGCACTCCGTCAGCCGGATCCGGTGCGTTTCTATCTGATCCGAAGCCGAACCAAACAGACACAATTCCACACTGGTAGCGTGCTCCGAAAACACAGCGATGTTAACGCCCTGACCATCCCACGTAGCCCCCAGCGGGTAGGGGTGGCCTGGCCATTGACGAATCGCTTCGGAACCTGGTTTTGCTGCTTCCTGTGGCAATGTTTCCAACATCCAGTCAACACCCTTGTTTTCGACAGCAATTTACTGGAAAGTCACCCATTGCGAAATCAATTGTGCGAATAAGTCGTGCCGCGCGGCCGACACAAACTGTGAAATATCAGGTGACGTTCGCCCGGCGTGCTTACCTCTGGGTGTGCTTCATCGGTCCGAAATGGGACCGAACGTGCATATTTAAAGGAATTTGGCGCCTGACACGGTTGTCGCGGTCGCGTAAACTCGACGGTTTTCTCCTGCGATTCCTCAGTCCGCAGTCACAACGTCCGATATAATGAGGCGAGGACATGTCGTGGCGTCCCACTCCAGGTGAGATCCCCCAAATCCTTCTGGTCACACACTTTCTGTTTGACTCCGTTTTCCCTGGGGCCGTATAACGTAACGCTACCAATCAGCCCTTCTTATTCATTCAATGCGAACAGCTTTCCCCAAAATTGCCACCATTATCCTCGCCATCACTTCTGTGGCATTCATGGGGATGTCGGTGGCCGCCTATTTCGGACGCCCGAATCCCATCGCAGAGATGGGAGCCGAGGTCGTTGCGGACTACAAGTTCGAATCCGCAACAACCGCTGAGGGAACTTCATGGACGGTCACGCCGAATACCGGAACAGATCGGGCGTCGAAGCAGCACCCCACTGCCTACGCGGCGTTGCTGGACGCATTTGACAGCAAATCAAGCCAGATGAAGTCCGAAACCAGTACCATGACGCAGCGGACGACAGAGATCCGCGACGCGTTCACCCAGATCGATAGCGACCAAAAGCTGGATGTCGACGCATTGAGTCAGCGAATAGCAGTCCTGGTCCAACGGGCCGAAGCAGAGCATTCGGAGCAAATGCAAAAGTCGCAGGAGCTGCAGGGACTGTCGGTCGAAACGAAAGTGCTCCGTGACGAGACAACCAGACGCCGCCAGGACGTTATTCGATTGCAGAACGAGCTGGAAGAATTGAAGACCGACCGATTTCGCCTGGTAGACCTTCGGCGTGTACTAACGGACCGACTGCTTCGGTTTCAGCTGGAAAATGAGGATCTTGAGATTCGCTTCCAGCAGATGAAGGAACTGACGGACCAGTAGTCCGGTTTCACTCACACAACATTTCGAAACGGTGATCTGGAGACTGCTCGATGAACAACGTCGTCGGCAAAATGCTGATCGTAATGCAACTTGTGTTCAGCTTGCTGTTCATGTGTTTTGCGGGAGCGGTGTACACGTTCCAGGGACAATGGCGTACAAAGGCGCTGGCACAGGAAGCCCTTGTTGAAGAAAAGGAGAAGCAGTATGACGATGCTGTTGCAGCTCGAAACCGTGAAACTATGCAGCTGACTGCCATCGCCGAAGCTGCGGAAACTGAACGCGGTAACTTAAACGCACAACTGGAGGCGGCTGAAACTCAGGCGGCGACAGATCAGGCTTTGCATGCGGCTGTTTCGCTGGAACGTGATAAAGCGCTGGCGGATTCAGAGGTCGCGAGTGCGGAAGCCGCTGCTCGTATCGTTGAAGCCAACGCCTTGAACAAGGAAGTGCGAAGTCAGCAACTTCGTATTTCAGCGCTTGTGGCGGATGTTCAGAGCGTGGAAAACGATCTGCTCGACAAGACGGGAAAACTGGCTTCGGCTGTCGAAATCGAAGAACAGCACCTCAGCGAACTTGGGCGTATGAAGGACCTGCTTCGTCTGAACGATATCGATCCAGGTCAGATGGTCGTGGGGCCTGTTCCGGCAAAGGTGGAGAAAGTGGATGGTAAAATCCGAGGGACCCGGCGAAATACGGCGCGTACCGCTGAGCTGGCAGAGATCAGCATCGGCAGCGACGATAAGGTCTATGCGAATCAGCTGCTGACCGTTTATCGCAAGGACAAGTACATCTGCACGGCCCGTGTCGTCGAGGTTTTTCCCGACGTAGCGATTTGTCTCGTAATCGAAAAGACCCGTCAGGGCAATATTCAGAAGGGCGACGATGTCACAACCAAACTCTGATCCAACCGTCTATGATGGCCTGATGTTCGTCTCACTGGCGTCGGTCATCGTGGGTATCGTGTTTCTGGTGATGACGCTGGGGCAATATGGCTGGGCTGGCCCGTAGTCGCCTCCACAGGAATTCTGCGCATAAAAGAAGCCCGACACTCTAAAGGTGTCGGGCTTTTGTGTGCGCCGCTTCCGGTCCTTATTCCTCCCTGATCAGATACAGAATTCGTCCACAGGCTCGACACAGCAGAAACTCGCTCATGTTCATTCGCACGATGTCCTGAGACGTCGCGCCCGTGTTACAGGCGGTGCAGAACCCACCTTCCACCAGTGCCATGGCAGCGGGGCCCATTGCGTCACGCAGCCGCCGGTATGTTGTTCGCGATTCTCCTGTCGGAATGACTGCGTCTGCATCTGTGATCTCGGCCGTCAGTCGTTCGATGTCGCTCTTCAGGCCGGGCTCAATCGACCTGGTCTCGGCCGTGATGCTTGCCGTTTTCTGTTTCAGGTCGGACACTTCATCCATGCGTTGCTGCAACTCTTCATTGGCCTCATCAACCTGGCTCAGCAAACTCAGAATCTGGTCCTCCAGTTCCGCGTCAGCCGCTCTCGCTGCTGCCATCTGGGCCTGAATGATGTCATATTCCTTATTGGAACTTGCTTCATTCAGCCGCAGCGTCAGCTTGGTGACTTCCGCTTCACGGCTCTTCAGATTCAGCGAACTCTGATCGACGGTTTTTTTAAGCAGCTGTATTTGCTCTTTCTGATCCGTACACGCCTGTTCGGCAGCCACGGTTTTCTTTTCTGTGACAGCGATTCTCCTGGGGCCATGGGCAAGCGTCTTCTCGGCGTCGTCAAGTTGCTGCAACAGCCCGTGCAGATGATGATACTCGTGAGACGTCCTGGTGGTCATGAACAGTTGCTCCGAACGGAATTTTGCAGGAAATGGTCGCCGATGTGATTGTGGCCGATCAGGAAAAGTGGCCGATTCGCCAATGACAGGAATACTGATTCTATGAAGCCCCGTCGTGATTCTCTACAAAGAAGGCCATGTTAAAGTCTTTTGGAAAAACAACCATCCGTTTTGTACGTATCTTTGTAGCGCTCTACTGAAAGTGGATCGACAGTTTCCGAGCGTCAGGTCGGGGGCATGTCCTCATTGATGGCGGAAGCAGCCGATTAGAGCGACCGAGGGGAACAGTCAGGACTGATCGAGAGATGACCAACATGAGAACCGGAAAAGTCTTCCTGGTAGGAGCCGGCCCGGGCGACCCTGGGCTGTTGACGTTGCGGGGCCGGGATGTCCTGGCCTGCGCGGATCTTGTGTTGTACGACGGACTAGCAAATCCGCTCCTGCTGCGTCTGACTGATTGTCCCTGTGAAAGAACGGCTCGAACCCAGGTCGGTGGTGGTCGCATTGTGCTGCAACAGGAAATCAACGAACGCCTGATCAGGGAAGCTCGCAGTGGGAAAACTGTTGTTCGTCTAAAGGGCGGTGACCCGTATGTCTTTGGCCGCGGCAGTGAAGAGGTGGCGGCGCTGGAGGCGGCCGACATTCCATTCGAAGTTATTCCGGGAATTACCGCCGCGACCGCCGCCGGCGAATACGCCGGATTTTCGTTCACCCATCGAGACATCGCGTCGGCCGTCGCCTTTGTTACGGGGCACGAAGATCCGTCACGTGACGCACCTCGACTTGACTACGCTGCACTGGCTTCGTTTCCAGGGACCCTCGTTTTTTACATGGGGCTGGGCCGCGTTCAGGATATCTGTACCCGGCTGATCGGCGAAGGAAAACCTGAAGACACGTCGGCGGCTGTTGTCTGTCAGGCGTCATTGCCACAGCAGCAGGTTGTCACTTCCACGCTGGCTGAGCTGCCCGCTGCCGTGGCGGCGTCCGATCTTCGTCCACCTTCCCTGATTGTCGTTGGCGAATGCGTTGACTTACGACGGGCCTGTTCGTGGTTCGAGCAGGGTCCTTTGTTCGGCCAGCGTATCGGGATTACTCGACCGAACCACCAGAGCGACGACATCGCCGGCAGGATCGTTACGTTGTCCGGTCAGCCTGTGATGATGCCGTTGATCGAAATCCGTGCTATTGACGAGGAACAGGCTGCGACAGCCAACGAGGTTCTGGCCCGTCTGGACAACTACCAATGGCTGATTTTCACGAGTGTCAACGGAGTCGTGGCGTTCTTTGATCGTCTGTGGCAGACGGGTCGCGATGTGCGACGGATTGGCCACCTGCAGATTGCGGTCATCGGTTCTGCGACCGCCGTCGCACTTGCAGCCCGCGGCCTGCGAGCCGAGATCGTTCCGGATTTGTTCCGCGCAGAAGCGCTGGCGAAGTCGCTGAGTCCGCATGTGGATGGACAGCGTGTCCTGTGGGCCCGGGCCAGTCGCGGTCGTGATGTGCTGCCGCTGGCGCTCACGGCTGCCGGAGCGACGGTCGACGAAGTCGTCGTCTACCGCAACGATGATGTCGAGCAATTCGATGCGGATATCGTGGATCTGATACGCTCAGATGCGCTGGACTGGGTGGGGCTCAGCAGCCCGTCCATCGCTCGGCAGTTTGCGAAATTGTTAACGGTACACCAGATTAGTCCGCAGTTATTGCGCACACGAATTGGGACGATCAGTCCCGTTACGAGTGATGCTGCGAAGGCGGCGGGCCTGTCTGTTGCTGTCGAAGCGACAACCTACACCTGGGACGGAATTATCGACGCCATCGTGGGATCGACAACAATTCGTTGACGACTACAGATGTACGGGGATGAATCGCTCGAATTCACCGACTTCCGGAGCCGCGGCGTCCAGCCACGGAACTTCCTTGCTGGTGTCAGAATACTTCTGAACGACCACTTTGAATTGCCTGACAATCGCCTTCAATACGTCACGTTCCGATGACCCCTTGACGACAATACCGTCCAGGTTGGCGACGCGGCCCGACACTTGGCCATCGTCAACTTTGGTAAGAATCACGTGGCAACTGAAGACTGGAACGGGATTGCAGTCGTTTTCCGAAATCAGCGGCAGTGGACTGGGGTCTTTTTCCACGAATTAACTCCCGTTTGCAGCGATCAGTATGAGGTGAACACTCAGATCCGGACGATCGATTGCAGCTTCGTACAGCTATGCCTGTGCAGAATTGAAATCTGGGTGATCGTCAGCAGCTGTGACAGCATTCTGGTTGACCGAGCGGACTTTCCGGTAGAATAACGAATTGTCCCTGCTGCGGTCTACACGGTCAGCGAGACCCGGACCAACAGAAAACGTAGGATCTCTCGGACTTCGATACACCTCACATCGCCAGGCAACGCCACCATGCGAAAGCTATTTCTGTGTCTGACACTGCCGCTATTGTTTCCATGCTGTCTGCAGGCTGATGCCCCAGATCTGGCAGCAATGCGTGAAAAAGCGGTCCGTTTCCTCCGCCTGACGCAAAACACGGATGGATCGTGGACTGAGGACAGAATGGTTGGTGTCACGGGTCTGGTCACCACGTCTTTGCTGCGGTCCGGACTGCCTGCGGAAAATCCCCTTGTTGCCGCGGGGCTGAAGAATTTGCTGAGCCACCATCAGGCAGACGGCGGGTTCTATGCGGAAGGCAGCCTGCATCGAAACTACGAAACCTGCATCACGGTGCTTGCACTGTCAGCAGCCAACAACGGTGGACATTATGACGAACACATTAAGAAGGCACAGGGATTTCTGAAGGGGCTGCAGTGGGATGAAGGGGAAGGCATCGAGTCGTCGGACCCCGCATTTGGTGGAGGTGGTTACGGCAGCCATCAGCGACCTGATCTTTCCAACACACAGTTCATGCTGGAAGCGTTCAAAAAGTCGGGCATGAAAAAAGATGACCCCGCCATGCAGAGAATTCTGATGTTCCTGTCGCGAACTCAGAATCTGGAAGGTCTTGGGAACGACACCATTTTCGCCGGTAAGATCGGCGATGGCGGCTTTTACTACACACCTGCGGCGGGTGGCGATTCGAAGGCCGGTGTCACCGAAAACGGTGGTCTGAGATCGTACGGCAGCATGACTTACGCCGGATTGAAAAGTCTGATCTACGCCGGGCTTGATAAAAACGATAAACGTGTTCAGGCCGCGACGGACTGGATCAGAAAGAACTACACACTTGCCGAAAACCCGGGCATGGGACGGCAGGGCCTGTATTATTACTTCCATACGTTCGCGAAAACGATGGATGTGATTGATCAGGACAGCTTCCAGGACGCGGCGGGCAACACTCATGACTGGAAAGCCGAACTGATGGAACGGCTTGCCGAGCTGCAGCAACCCAACGGCAAGTGGACGAATCCGGCCGACCGCTGGTATGAAGGTGACCCGAACCTGGTGACGGCATATTGCCTGATGGCCTTGAGTTACTGCGAATAACCTGTTGCCGCGGTAGTCGTTTCTGCGAAAGTCACAGATGCCGGTCTTCGATTTTCGATTTACTGTCGACGCGCCGGTGGACGTAGTCTCAGCATTCCATTTCGAACCGGGAATCCTGAAGACTCTGACGCCCCCACTGATGATCATGCAGGTGCACCGGTTTGAACCGCTGGCCGATGAATCGATCAATGATTTTACGATGTGGATGGGGCCCGTTCCGATTCGGTGGAAGGCCATGCATTCCAGCGTGTCCACTTCCGGCTTTACCGACACACAGGTTGCAGGTCCGATGAAGTTCTGGACTCACACTCATTCGTTCGCGGCGGATGGTGAGAACTCAACCGAGGTTCACGAATATATCGAATATGAACATGCCGGTGGTCTGCGCGGACTACGGTCTCGCCTGCTGTTTTCCCGAATCGGGCTGCTGGCGCTATTCACGATGCGGAAGGTGATCACTCGGCGAGAAGTACGCCGGCGAATGGCACGGGCCACTGCACAGTTCTGAACCAGTTCCTGGCGTCGCCAATACGTGCCGCGTGTGACATTGAAGAGCAACTGCGACGTCGTGCTATTCAGCAGCGATCAGAATACGGTTCTCCACGTTCCGTACGCCAGGCCGGAGTCGAATCAGGTTGGCCGCCAGTCGCCGTGCCGCGGCATTGTTGACCGCACCGTCGAGAACAGCCACGCCGCCGCGGGAAACACTGATTGACACATTGCGAAACTCCGGACGTTGCAGAGCAACACGCTCTATCGCGAAGCCGGAAGCGGGGGCAAGGCCCGAACCGGAAGTTGGTGACGGAAAACTGAATGCAATTCTCAATGACGTGGGAATGCTTCGAGGCGTCCCGGTCTGCTGATTTCCGCCTGTGGGCACACTGGCTTCTGCCAGGGCACGGAATAATCGACTGGCTCCATTGTCGGTGGCAACAGCACCGCCGACAAAGTTGCCCGTTTGGTTGCTGCCGATAAAGGTTTCTCTGGTGTTGCTGCCGGCAACACCACCGTCCTGCCCGCTGCCGTCGATCCCCTCGGTCGTACGTCCACCGAGTCCTTCCGTTGTGCCACCACCAGTGGTTGCAGAAACCTCTGCTGCAGCATTGCCGCCACCGGTTGCAGTCTGGCCACCACCGATCTGCCCCAGCTGAGCCATCGCCTCGGCAGAAAATAGAACAACTACCGAAAATGTGACGTGAAGCAGGAAGTGTTTTGTCTGCACAGGAATACATCCTTCGCTGAGAACTGTCAGTTGTGGCAGGCACGTGAACACATTTATCCATCATATCCGCTAAAGCGCGTCCACTGCATGGAATATCGCAATTTTCACCATTGCAATCCTGACCAAACGGCTGGAACAGCAGCCGGCCGGCTGAGATTTGCAGATTTCGTCACTGAAATCGTTTCAGTTGGCGCAGAGGGTACAGCGAGTCTTTTGTCTGGCGGACGTGGGCCTGATTTGAGCAGGCTGTCGGTAAGGCAATCTGCTCCGATGGTTCCGACAGTTCAGGCAGGTTGATTCTGACGCATCGTCCAATTGACAAACCTGCCACAGACCGCACCCCGATTCGGATCCTGGTCACGAGGCTGATTCAGTTGTAAACTGGCTTCCTGCATCGTCCTACACGTCAATCAACGAACCACGTCGCGAATCCATAAATGGGAACAGGTGAAATAGCTGCTCTGGCCGCTGCGGCATTCTGGGCGGCGGCCAGTCTGTTGTACGGAAAAACAAATCTCTCCGCGTGGGGGATGAATCTCGGTAAAAACGTAATTGCCAGTCTGATCCTCCTGCTGCAGCTGTATGTGATGTCTTCGCTCAGTGGCTCGAACATATTCCAGGCAGATAGCCATGCGTGGTCGTGGCTCAGCCTGAGCGGCGTGATCGGCATCATGATCGGTGACACGTGCTACTTTCGTTGCCTTCAGATTCTGGGTCCGCGAAAGGCACTCATCGTTTCGACGACCGCTCCGATTTTTGCTGCGGTTTTGGGCTACGTTTTGCTCGACGAATCCGTAACGGTCACGGTTGCTGTAGGCATCCTTGTGACAACTGGCGCAATCGTCTGGGTTGTGTCCGACGGACGTTCTGCCGACGAATCGCCGGGACTATTCCCAGGATCGACCGTTGCGGGAGTCACCGCCGGCATTCTTGGAGCAATTTGCCAGGCGGTTGGAGCAGTCTGTTCGAAGATCGGCATGGAGGACTGCGATCCCGTCGAAGCATCGCTGATTCGTTTGTCCGTATCGGCGGTGGGCGCGTTCTTTGTTGTTGCAGCTTTGGGTCAATTGAAATCTGTGACGACCAAGCTTGTGGACTTCGGCTTGTTGCGGCGGTTCGTGCCCGCCGTGATTGTCGGGACGTGGCTCGGAATCTGGTTTAGCCAGGTCGCTTTTAAACACGCATCGGTGTCGATCGCCATCACTCTACTGGCCACTACTCCGTTGTTTGCCATTCCGCTGGTTCGGGTCTTCTACGGCCACCGTGTGTCCGGCGTTGCTGTGGTTGGCACGGTTCTGGCGATTGTCGGTGTTTACCTGGTCGTGTCGTGACACCTCACATGTCCGACGATTTCGCAGGGACTGCTCTTTCCACAAAAATCATGGCAACAAGTCATCATTCCCTGCTAGTCTGGGGCGACATGCCACGCATGCACACGGGTGACGAATTTCCGCCGGGTTGTTAGATGCGGTTACGAAACCACAAAATCCACGCACGGAGCGCCAGCGAGTGAAACAAACTTGCGAGAAAACTATGGCGGTCACTTGCTGTCGGTGCGTGCTGGTATTGAAACCACTTCCCGTGTTCAGTTCCGTTTTGCGCTCCTTGAGAGTCATCATGCAGAAGTTCATTCGGGCCGTTGTCTTTCTACTGATTCCCGCGGTTTCAATGGCCGCCGCTCAGTCGTCGGATCAAAATGTCGGGTTGCGGAAAAACGTTCCTAACGTTTGGGCGTTACGGCATGCGACGGTTGTGGTGTGTCCTGGCGAAGTCGTCAACGATGCAACCGTCGTCATTCGCGACGGCAAGGTCAGTTCAGTAACGTCAGCAGGTACACCACCGGTTGACGCACGGCTGATCGATCTGACCGGTAAGACAGTTTACGCCGGCTTCATCGACGCTTATGCGGAAGTCAAGCTGTCCTCAGACGGCCTGAACAGAACGGCTCGGCACTGGAATTCGAACGTAACGCCGCAGTTATCCGTGGCGCAGCAGTCCGGCGGCACCTCGGAAAATGAACAGCTGCGAATGCAGGGTATCGTCGCTCAGCTTCGCGCACCGTCGACGGGAGTTGTTCGAGGCCGGAGCGCAGTTGTTGCGACGGGATCGGGTGACCCCAATCAGTCGATTCTCAGTGACGACGTGGCGCAGCATCTCGAATTGACGGTCGCCAAACGAGACAGAGAAAATTATCCCGGATCGCCCATGGGGGCTGTGGCACTGGCCCGACAGACGATCTACGACGCCCAATGGTACCGCGACGCATGGAACGCGGCGAACGCTCAGCCGGAACTGCCGCGACCCGAGCGCAACGATGCTTTGAACGCGTTGCAGCCGGTCTTGAGCGGCCGGCAGTCCATCATTGTCGAAACATCGAACGAGTTGTTTTTTCTGCGCGCGGACCGGTTCGCCAGCGAATTTGGACTGAATGTGATCGTCCGCGGCAGTGGACATGAATACCGTCGGCTGGAAGAAATTTCTGCGACCAATCGCACCGTGATCCTGCCACTCAACTTTTCACAACCACCGAACGTCAGCACGGCGGAGAGTGCGGCCAACGTCACTCTGGAATCACTGCTGCACTGGGATGTCGCTCCGGAGAATCCCTCTCGCGTTGCCGCTGCCGGGATCGACTTCGCCTTCACGACCGATAGATTGTCGTCAACGGATGACTTTCTCAAGCAGCTTCGCAAAGCCGTTGCCAGAGGGCTGGCCGGAGATTCAGCGTTAAAAGCTTTGACTCTGACGCCGGCCACACTGTTCGGCGTTTCCGACCAGCTGGGAACAGTCGAGCCTGGCAAACTGGCCAGTTTTGTTATCACGGACGGCGATGTCTTCGACCAGAAGACGAAAGTCGTGGAAACGTGGGTGGCGGGCGAACGCTTCGAGCATGCTGCCCCCCCACGGGCGGATCTCACGGGTGTGTACGAGGTCCGTCTGCAGAAGACCTCGGCTTTTGCAGATCGCTTGTACGTGGAATTGAAACGGGACGGAAAGAAGTTCAGCGGTCGAATCTCGCTGTCTCCGATCAAAGAGACCACCGGTGAGGACAAAGACTTGCCGAAAGAGGCCGGCGGTAAGAAGAAGGAGGAGACCGAAAGGGACACCACGGACATCGTCAGCCTGAAACACGTTCAGCTGAGAGACTTCACGGCCACCGGACAATTTGACGCCGAGAAATTCGGTGGCATGGGCGCAGCTCGCATGACGCTGATATTCAGCGAAATGCCGTCTGATAAGAAGATGGACGTCGTGGCACTCGGCGACGTCGTCTGGCCGACCGGACAAACGTCAATGGCATCGGTGCTGCGAATCAGCGGAATCGAAAAATCAGACGGCATGAAAGACACCGAGGACAAAGAGAAATCGCCATCGCCCGCGTCGTTTGAAGTCAATTTCCCGCTGGGCGCATACGGCCGGTCCGCCAAAGTGACGCCCGCAGGGCTGACGGCGTTTACCAATGCCACGATCTGGACGTGTGGTCCGAAAGGAGTGATAAAAAAAGGCACGATTCTGATTGATGATGGTCGCGTCATCGGCGTTGGACGAACGTTGCTGGTCCCCGACAACGCGACAATCGTCGACCTTCGAGGCCGGCACATCACCCCCGGGATCATTGACTGTCACTCCCACATGGCCACTGACGGCGGTGTCAACGAATCGACTCAGGCCGTTACGTGCGAAGTGCGGATCGGTGACTTCGTTGATTGCGACGACATTTCCATCTACCGGCAACTGGCTGGTGGGGTCACCACGTCGAACATCCTGCACGGGTCGGCCAATCCCATAGGCGGTCAGAACCAGGTGATCAAACTGCGCTGGGGATCCACTGGCGAGAAGATGAAATTCTCAGAAGCACCGACCGGAGTTAAGTTTGCACTTGGTGAAAACGTCAAGCAAAGTAACTGGGGCGACGAATACACAACTCGTTATCCACAGACGCGCATGGGTGTCCAGCAGATATTCCGCGACTCATTTCAGGCTGCCCAGGAATATGCAGTACGCATGGACGCATGGCAGAAGGATCACAGGGGACTGCCGCCGCGGCGAGACCTGGAACTGGATGCGCTGCGTGAAATTGTCGAAGGCAATCGCTGGATTCACTGTCACAGTTATCGGCAGGACGAAATACTTGCACTGATTCGAGTTCTGAACGAGTACAAAATCACGATTGGCACGTTCCAGCACATTCTGGAAGGCTACAAAGTCGCTGATGAGATGGCGAGGCACGGTGCGATGGGGTCTGCCTTCTCTGACTGGTGGGCCTACAAGTTCGAAGTGTACGACGCGATTCCTTATAACGGTGCGATGATGCATAAGGCGGGAGTTGTCGTGTCTTTCAATTCCGACGATGCGGAACTGGCGACGCGTCTGAATCAGGAAGCAGCCAAGGCAGTCAAGTATGGCGGCATTCCACCGGCAGAAGCGTTGAAGTTTGTCACGTTGAATCCAGCAAAGCAGCTACGAATCGATCAACACGTGGGCTCACTGGAATCCGGCAAACACGCGGACTTTGCCGTCTGGAACGGGCCGCCGCTGTCAAATTTTACTCGTTGCGAACAAACGTGGATCGACGGTGCTCTGTACTTTGATCGTGGTGAGGACGAAGCTCACCGACAACGCATTGCCGAGATGCGAAATACTCTGATCCAGAAGATTCTGACATCGGGCGAAGATATGCGCGGTGTTGGTGAAGATGATGATGACCCGAGTGCATTGTGGCCTCGTCACGACGAGTTTTGCCATGCTCATGGTCACGGCCACGACGAACATGGTCACTCTGAATCCCATTGAAAACTTCCTATGACGACTAACACAGAATTTGCAAAATCGTGCCGGTTCCCTCACATGGTCGGAACCATGATTCAGACACGACTGCTGTTGTGTTTGAGCGCATTGCTGCTGCTGTCAACGGGCAGAGCGAATGCCGAAATCCCTGGCGCGCCGCAGACACGGCCCATTGCACTGACAAATTGTCACGTTCATCCGATCGTCGGACCGACGATCAGGAAGGGCACGATCGTCTTCGAAAACGGACGCATCACGGCAATCGGCCATGACGTGCCATTAAAGAAGAAGACCGAAGTGATCGATCTGCAGGGACGACACGTCTATCCCGGTATGATTGAAGCCCATTCTCAGATTGGACTGAAGGAAGTTTCAGCCGTGCGGGCCAGTCGGGATTATTCCGAAGCTGGCAGCATCAACCCCAACGTTCGGGCCAACGTCAGCGTGAACCCCGACAGTGAAATCATTCCGGTCACACGCGCAAACGGCGTTTTGGTTGCCGTTGCCGCACCCCGTGGTGGACGAGTCAGCGGTGTGGCCTCCGTGATGCAGCTGGACGGCTGGACCTATGAAGACATGACTCTGAAAACAGCTGCGGCGATGGTTGTCAACTGGCCGTCACCTCCGTCGACCGGCGAAAGTTCAGGGCTGAAGGTTTTGAGAGAACTCTTCGACGACGCAAGAGCCTACAAGGCTGCTCGGAACGCTGACACTGGCACCCAGGCATTTGATATTCGTCTGGATGCGATGCTTCCCGTCATCGCTGGTGACGTTCCCGTTCTGGCGATCGCACACAAAGCGGCCGAGATTCAGGCAGCCGTTTCATTCGCGGTGGAACAGAAAATTCGACTGATCATCTTTGGAGGGCACGATGCTGAATACTGTGCCGCCCTGCTGAAGAAATATGACGTTCCCGTGATCATTGATTCCACTCACCGCAAACCGTCGCGGCGGTACGAACCGTACGACGTGGCGTACACACTGCCAGGGCGATTGAGTAAGGCGGGCGTGCGGTTCTGTATTTCCGGTTCGGATCGAAACGAAACGTGGAACACCAGAAACCTGCCGTATCATGCTGCCACGGCCGCAGCTCATGGCCTGCGGCGCGGCGAAGCTCTGCGGTCCGTGACCCTTTATCCGGCACAGATTCTTGGAATTGCAGATCGAGTTGGCTCACTGGAACCCGGTAAAGACGCAACGCTGATCGTGACAACGGGTGATCCACTGGAGACTAAGACTCACGTGACCCGGGCATTTGTTCAGGGCCGCAGCGTGCAACTCACCAGCCGTCACACTCGACTGCGCGACAAGTACCTTGAAAAATATCACTCGCAGAAGTGACTGAGAAACGACGTGGGTTCACTTTGCCAGAGTGTCTGCGGTGACCAGATCCACCGGAGTTTCCCTGTCGTTTGGCGCGCTGCCGGAGGCGATGACCTCCAGCGCATATTCAATGCCGAAGACGGCTAACTGGTCGCCGTGCTGATCGGCGGTGGCAAGGATTTCTCCGTCGCGGATCGCCTGTTGAACGGCAGATATGTTGTCGAAACCGACGATCCTGACAGTTGCGAGTCGACCTGCCGCCTTCACCGCAGCCAATGCCCCGAGTGCCATGCTGTCGTTACAGGCCAGAACAGCGTTCAATTCAGGCTGGGCAGTCAGCATGCCTGATGCTGTTTGATTGGCCAGACTCATCTCCCATTTTGCTGACTGCGAATCCACGATGCTGATACTGGCGGCTTTCATGGCTTCTTCGAAACCGAGTTTTCGCTGCTGCCCGTTGAATGATGTCTGCAGGCCCTCGAGGACGGCCACTTTGTCGCCAGCATGCAACGTCGACGCCAGCTGATCGCCGACTTTGCGAGCTCCCGCCCTGTTGTCCGGACCAACGAACGGAATTGATATTCCGCTGGCTGACAAAACCTCTGCGTCCAGCTTGTTGTCGATGTTGATGACAACGATCCCCGTTTCGCGGGCTCGTTGCAGCACGGGAATCAGAGCCTTCGAATCAGCCGGAGCAATCACGATGGCATCCACCTGCAGAGCGATCATTTGTTCGACAAGGGACACCTGGCCGCTCAGGTCGGTTTCGTCCTTGATACCGTTGACGATCAGTTCGTACTTTTCCGTGTTGGCGGCCTGATGGGTTTCCGCCCCCTGAGCCATGGTGGAAAAGAATTCATTCGCCAGCGATTTCATCACCAGCGCGATTCGCGGAATGGATGCGAAAGGTGTCGCATCCGGTGCAGAACCTGAAGACGGGGCCGGTGCGTCGCTGCATCCGGCGATGACGACGGCTGCAAAGGCAAGGACCAGGGCGTGGCGCGCAATTATCCTGTTCATGAAACAAATCCGACATGTGGTGAGAACTCTGACATCTGAAACAATTTACAAACACGACGGCACAACCGCCATGAAGTCGTGCCCGGCATGCCAAAGCATCGCTACCGGTGATGACGCGACTTTCAGCGTGCTCGCCATCGGGCTTCCTTTTGCAGTTTCAGCATGCCGGCGACCACAGCATCGAGTCTTCCAACAATAACCAGACAGCGAAACGAATAATTTCCCGGTTCAACTCCGTCGCTGTTGCGCACTCGGAAAACGCAGTTCCATTTGACAACCTTTCGGTGAACAAATCGCCATCGACCGTATCCGGCTTGCGGGAAGCCTGGTGATGGCTGTTGTGGCGAATAGATGCCCATCGCGTGTAAACCCGATTGAGTAGACAGAATAACGGGCCTGGATTGTTCACCCGGACCATCAGACAGCGGTTCGGCTTTTCCTTGCTCCGGATTGAATGTGTAGAAGCGGCTGAATTCCTGGGGCATGTATCCGGTCACTGCTTCAAACTGTGCATAACGGTGAGATTCGTCCACGGGCAGACCGAAGGTTACGTCGTACTGCAGCACATTCGGCATGTCGCGGTAGCCGATTGTCACTCGTTTTGTCAGCAAGTGATTCGAAAGTTCCGACGTGTTTTTTGCAGGGTTCCCGGCCGATTTTTCTCCGGGGCGCAGCCAAAATGCCATCTGACTGGTCGTTTGCAGCATGTTGCCCTCAGCGATCAGGTGCAACAGACGACTGGTTGATGCTGGACCGGCACCGTCAAATCGTGAACCCGCCTCCGTCGGGTTAAATGTCTCTCCAATCATCTGCGACCCGGCGTCGAAGTTTGATGCAGACTGGAGTTGCCGCCCATGATCATGACTGTCGATGAATTCCTGACCAGCCCATGTCAGAGAATCGATGGCTCCGGCAAGACGCGATGTCGTCGTAATCACGATTTCTGAACCGGCATACGAAGCGCGAATGACGGCATCGCCGGTCGGATGTAAAGCCTGTCCGAATGTGACGCCGCACAGGCTGACAGCTGCGGCAAAATACAGATTCCTGATTTCCATGAAATAAACTCGTTAACCTTAAGCGTGATGAATCGTTCGGTGACAGAATATACCGGCCCGAGCGGTCATTGGCATGTCCTCCATTGTGTATTTGTCACTCTGCCACGGCTGCATTCGATTCAACATGTTTTTTCAGTGAAAGACGTGCCGCAATGTCCGAGGCAGAGCAGCCGAACGATGGCGAAGAAAAAATTCCACTGGATCAGTTTCTCAAGCTGGCCGACCTTGTCGCCTCTGGTGGCGAAGCCAAGCACGTGATTCGATCCGGTGTCGTCCTGGTGAACGGTGACCCGGAAACTCGACGTGGCCGCAAGCTGATACACGGAGATGTGGTGACCTTCAGCGGTGAAGACTACGTCATTGAAACAACGGACGATGAATGAACAGAGGCCACAGGTACCGCCGCCGAAGCTGGACTGGGCGTGGCACGTATTTTCCGAATTGAGCAGCGATCAGCTGTATCAGATCCTGCACTTGCGACAGCAGAGTTTCATCATCGAACAGCAGTGCGCGTACGACGATATCGACAATCATGATCAGGCCGCCTTTCATCTTTGTGGGACGGATTCGGCAAATCACGCTCTGCGGGCATATCTTCGAGTGTTACCGCCCGGAAAACGCTTTGAGGAACCGTCGATTGGACGCGTTGTGACGTGCGCTGACAGTCGCGGCTGTGGTTTTGGCCATGAACTCATGCGGCAAAGTATTGATTTCTGTCGTGACCGCTTCGCTGGCATGGCGGTCCGTGTCTCTGCGCAGATTCACCTGCAGCCGTTCTACTCGGCCTATGGTTTTGTGACGGACACTCCCGAGCATCCCATTGACGGGATTCCCCACGTCGAAATGCTTCGTCGCGGATAGGTGCGAGGGCCTAACCGTCGTTTTTTTTGCCCGCAACTGGCTGTGTTCGGTCGTCGGAGACGTTACGATCAGGAATCCGGTACACTGACACACCAGTCTGTTCCTTCAGCACCGGCCTCCTTTTTCAGGTTGTGACTCAATGATTCGAATGTGCCTCCTTTTGACTCTGATTGTTTGTGATTCTGCTATGGCTGATGAACCTGCAATGATTGATTTCGGCAAGACCAAAGACGGTGAAGCTGTTGAACTTTACACGCTTAGGAGTGACACAGGTCTGGTTGCGAAGGTGATGACTCGAGGTGCGACACTGGTACAGATTCATGTCCCCGACAAAGATGGAAAGTCCGAGGATGTGATTCTGGGCTGGGACGATGTGGCTGGTTATGAATCGGAAGACAACCAGTATTTCGGCTGCACGACCGGCCGCGTTTGTAACCGTATTGCCAACGGTAAGTTTTCGCTGGACGGGAAAGATTATTCCCTGGCCATCAACAACGAGCCTAATCATCTGCACGGTGGTGCGGGACGAAGTCTGGACAAGGTTGTGTGGAAAGCTCAGCCGTATAGCAATGACAGCGGACACGGAGTCCGGTTCCGGTACAAGAGTCCCGACGGCGAAGAAGGATATCCGGGCACGGTCCGGGCTCTGGTGTCGTTCTTCGTGCCCAAAGACGCTAACCGTATCAATATTACGTATAAGGCGACAACCGATGCGGCGACGCCGATCAACCTGACGAACCACGCTTATTTCAATCTCGGCGGTGCCGGAAGCGAAACTGTCCTGGACCACGTTCTGCAGCTCAACGCCGACAGGTACACTCCCACTGACGACACGCTGATTCCGACTGGAAAAATCGTGGCCGTTGCCGGTACCCCACTGGATTTCACCAAACAAAAACGGATTGGCGCACGCATTGAAAAACTGACCGACACAGCAGCACTCGGATATGATCACAACTTTGTGCTGAACCCCAAACCGGATGACAAAAACTACAATTTTGCTGCGGCCCTGCGACATAAGGAATCCGGCCGAACCCTGCGGATCCTGACCCAGGAACCTGGCATTCAGTTCTATTCCGGTAATTTCCTGAAAGGTCAGAAGGGCAAAGACGGCAAAACCTACGCTCACCGCAGTGCGGTCTGTCTGGAAACACAGCACTACCCCGATTCGGTGAATCAGAAGACTTTTCCGACGACTATTCTTAAACCCGGTGACGAATACAAGACATCAACGATGCTGCTGTTCGGTATCGCCAAAGGTGCGGCAGGCAATTGAAAGACATAAAAAAGAGTCCCGGCCTTCTGGGTAGGACCGGGGCTTTGGGTCTTCTTCTCTAAGCCGCTGAGCAACGTCGTAACGGACGCACAGGCCTGTTCCGAAACCGGAAGGTCATGCCGCCGACGTATCAATCAGCCCAGCCGGAGATTCTGAGCGAGGCAGCTTGAGCGTGAATGTCGTGCCCTTGCCCACTTCGCTTTCCACGCGAATACGGCCTTTGTGGGCTTCAATAATCCTGCGGCACAACGATAGTCCGATGCCTGTGCCGCCCTGGCCACGGGCGTCTGTTTTCTTTGTTGTAAAGAACGGATCGAAAATCTTTTGCAGCTGTTCGTTGGGAATCCCGCAGCCGCTGTCCCCGACCGATACCTCTGCCCAGCCGTCTTCCGGATTGTCGCGAATGGCCAAACGCAGACGACCGCCTTCGTCCATTGACTGGCGGGCGTTGACAATCAGGTTCATCAGAATTTGCTGAATCTGACTGCTGTTCACGAGTGCCCATACGCCCGGTTGAATGTTTTCGTCTACTCCGATCCGGTGCATCTGAAGGTCCTTCTGCACAAGGACCATTACGTCAGACAGCAGCTTGTTTAACTCGCACGGTTCAAAACGATCACTCGTATTGCGAGCGTATGCCAGCATGCCGGTCGTAATTTTTGTCGCTCGCTGTCCTGCGGACAGGATTCTGTCGAACGCCTTGTCTCGAGTCTTCGCGTCTTTGTGCCGAACGCCCATCTTCGCGTAGTTGATTACCGTCGTGAGAATATTGTTGAATTCGTGTGTGATGCTGCTTGCCAAAGCGCCCACAGAACTCAGCTTCTGCGTCTGCATCAGCTGCTGATCCAGCATTTGAAGTTGCTGTTCCAGCTGTTGAATCTTTTCCTGATCAGTCATGACGATGTCTGTTCTGATGTTTGGCCCAATTTCGGAGCCCGAATCAGGAATTGCACCCAGGTTCACCGTGACGTGAATTCGTCAGGTCTCAGCGAACAATGCTCTGATATCGGGAGGCCAGCATTTTCTCGACGCTGCGCCTATGCTGGTGGATGGCGCAGCGTGGGCGTCTGTAACTGACAGAATCTTCAAAACCGCCCCAGTCAGATTTATCGGCACGTATTCCACCAGAATGAAACCTCAGGTGCCAGGAAGATTAATTACGTGCGGACCGGCAGAATTCGCGGCTGAAAAACGCAATTAACAGGCGGAGCTTCAACGCTGTCAAGGGTCGTTAATGCGCCAGTCGCCTGGACCATTGAATTCAGCGATGGTCAATGATTGAGCGCGACAAATTGTCCTTCAACCTCAGCGACCTGATCGTCATTCAGCAACAGACGCGATTTGGCCTGCAGGCGACCCCGCCCCTTGCGCGTCATTCCATCGACGAATTTATCCCAGGTATTCGGTTCGTCAGCACCCGCAGCGGCCGTGAAGTCAGCGATGATGGGCTTCTGATACAGCATTGAATTGCGTGAAATCACCAGTTTGCCTGTCGGGTTTTCGTTTCGCATGCGCAGCAGGACCAGGGTCTATGCTGCCAGAGTCGCGGCAGCGGCTGCGCTTCCACCGAAGACCGTTTCCCGATGATTGGTGCCAGTGGAGCGGACAATTCAACACCATCTGCCGTTGCTTCAATGACCGGGACACCCCTTGCGGCTGTGATGGGAATCTGACGGTGGGTGTAAGCTTCAAGGGACTCGTTTGTCATTCGTCTTCGTCCAGAAAATCCGAGATCTCAGGTCTCGCGTCGAAAAACGCATACAAAATTTACGTTTTTGAGCCGGCTACCGTCCTAACTCAAGCCGACTTTTCGGTGTTGCGAAATCGAAACACTGTCAGTCCACCCGCTCACGGCGGTTACCTTGCCGGCGTGGCGATACTGATGGCGTGGCTGGGACTGGATGGATTCGAATTGCGGCTTTGTCGTGATGGTCGACTGTGGCCGACAGTTCGTCATCACGCGCTACTGTTCACTGCTACCGTCGCGGCGTGTATGTTGAATCCCTACGGCTATGAACTTCATACGTGGATGCTGTCTTCGCTGGGGCGTCCACGGCCTGAAATTTCTGGATGGGCACCCCTCCCGTTGTTCTCAGTGGATGGTTTGCTGTTCTGGTGTTTCGCTCTGGGCACCTTCCTGTGTCTGAAGAAGTCAGTCGAACCACGTCGCTGGCCAGGATTGATCGTCATGTCGCTGTTGTCATGGCAGGCCGTCAAACACCAAGGTCATCTGCCGTTCGCGGCGATGATGGGCAGTTTCGTTCTCGTCCCGCACATCGAATCGGTGGTGCGGCAGCTGTTTGGCTGGCTTGAAGACAGGGCGGCCGAACAACATCCGTCGCCAGATGGTCAGCGCAGCATGGGCAGTATCGCCGTTGCATTGATGCTGTTTGTTGTGTTGAGTTGTGCTCAGTTTCCGCGACAGGCGACGCTGAATGTCAATAGAGACTACCATGCAGTGTCAGCGATGCCGTTTATGGCGGACAATCGGCTGGAGGGCAACGTCCTTGTCACTTTCAACGGGGCTCAATATGCACTGGCCGTGTTCGCCGACAGCAGTCCGGAATCGAGAATCGCTTTCGATGGCTGGTTTCGCACGTGTTACCCGCAGCCGATCATCGACATGTACTTCGACTTCATTCTGGGCGATCTTCCGCAGCACGTTCGTTACCGAGAAGCCTCGTCCGGCCCTTTCGATGCGAAAAAGGCACTGGAGTACAAGAATCCTGATCTGGTGTTGATTGAGTGTGAACGCAAGAACTCCGTCCGAACGATGGAAGCCTGTTCGGCGGAATGGTGTCTGCTTTATCAGGACAGTCTGGCACAACTGTGGGGTCGTCGCAGTATCTACGACGATCAGCAGTCGGAACGCTTCCTGCCCGAGCATCGTCGCCACCGCAGCAACGATCTGCAGCAAGGTCGCGTCGCATGGCCGGCCTTTCCCAAGACGGGACGGCCCGCCCGCCGAATCGAGCTGACGCTCGGGAACTCCGGTGCCGCTGTGCGATAGTGAGAGCTGGATCGTATCTGTCATCCGTTGAGTCGTGCACGGAGTTACGTAGGCCCGGACCTGTCCTGGCGCGCCCGTCATCGACAGGACAGGTCCTGACCTACAAAGCTGCGCAGCCTACGTTGGGGCTTTTTCCAGTCGGTTTTGGCAGAAGTAATTGACGAAAACGTGCTGCGGAAGTACCTTCTTATCGTGTGTATGCCCATCTAAGCGACCCTCCGCGTCAAAGTTAGTCTGTTTGACCCCTACCCTACCGGAACCTTGCCGTGTCTGCAGCTTCCTGGATTCATCCGACTATTTCTCGGCGAACGACCGTGCAGGCCGGTGCCATCGGGCTGCTGGGCATGGGGATGAACCATCTGGCCGGTTTGCAGTCCGCCAATGCGGTAGCGTCCGCTCCGACGACAGCGAGAGCCAAATCGTGTATCTACATTTTTCTGTCGGGAGGTCTGGCGCAGCAGGACAGCTTTGATCTGAAACCGGATGCTCCCTCGGAAATTCGTGGTGAATTCAATCCGATCGCCACAAACACGCCCGGCATCGATATCTGCGAGCATCTGCCGCTGCTGGCTCAGCGCAGTCATCTGTGGTCGCTGGTGAGATCACTGACTCATCCGACCAACGGGCACACGCTCGGCCACTACTACATGCTCACCGGGCATTCGACGGCGCCGGGATTCAAGGGTGATCGTCTGCCGCGTCCCACGGACTGGCCCTCGATTTCGTCGATCGTTGGTGATGCCGTGCCGGCGCAACACAACAATCTGCCGCCGGCCGTGATGTTACCGGAACGCCTGGTGCATTGGTCTGGTGGCGTTATTCCCGGTGCCTATGGCGGCACCATGGGGCATTATCGTGATCCGTTTATCATCGGCGCCACTCAATATGGTGATCCCTTCTGGCGCGGAGCGTACCCGGAGTACACATTTCATCAGCTGCCGAAGAAGACCCCCACATCAGATACGCCTACCGTTTTTCAGGCGCCGAACCTGAAGCTGCAGTCGGGCATCAACGGAACGCGATTCGACAAACGGTTGAGTCTGCTGAATTCCATTGACGCGCAGCGAGCCGCTCTGGAGGCCTCGGCGACTGGTGAACTCTACGATCAGCATCGGCAATCGGCGATTTCACTATTGGCCAGTCAGAAAATACGCCGAGCGATCGATGTGAATCACGCTGACGAAAAGACTCAGGAGAGATACGGTCGTAACACGTTCGGCTGGTCGTTGCTGATGGCTTACCGTATGGCCGAAGCCGGAGTCCCGATGATTCAGGTGAATCTTGGCAACAACGAAGCATGGGACACACACGGCGAGGCCTTCTGGCGACTGCGAGAAAAGCTGCTGCCTCCGACCGACCGCGCGTTGTCGGCACTGCTTGATGATCTCGGTCGCAGCGGCCTGCTGGATTCGACGATGATCGTGATGGGAGGAGAATTCGGCCGCACACCGAAAATTTCGCTCCTGGAAAAAGAATACAAGGAGCCGGGGCGAGACCATTGGGGAGCCGTCCAGACGTTGTTTTTCGCCGGCGGTGGAGTGCGCGGTGGCAACGTGATTGGTTCGTCCGACGAGCAGGCAGCGTACCCGGCGTCCGACGCGCAGAAGCCGGAAAACATGGCGGCTTCAATCTATAGCGCACTCGGGATTCCTGAGACTGCTACCTGGAAGGACGAGCTCAATCGTCCGCACAACATCTACTTTGGCGATCCGATCGAAGGGCTTGTGTGAAGATGAATGGCCGATCACAGGTCGTCATGGCGCCATTGTTCCGGCAGCTTGATTGTGGAAATCGGTGCATGCCTTCGCGGTAATCTGCGATCTTCGGCAGGCTGCACCACATCTTATTCAAGAGTTCATGGACTCATGCGTTTGCGAACACTTTATCTCTTAGTCCTGCCTGTCCTGGCGTATTCGAATTCCTCACGGGCGGTGGACTTTGAGAAGATCGTACTGACGGACAAGTACTACTGCGACGGAATTACGGCGGCAGACATCAATTCTGATGGTCGCCCGGACATTGTCGCCGGACCGTTCTGGTACGAAGGGCCGGACTTCAAATTAGCTCACGCATTTTACGAACCTGTGCTGCAGCCGCTGGAAGAAAGTCCCAGCAACAGCATGTTCAGTTTTGTTCATGACTTCAGCGGAGACGGCCGACCGGACATTCTGGTGCTCGGTCGAGTGCACAAACACGCCGCCATGTGGTACGAAAATCCCGGCGAATCCGCTGCTCTGTGGAAAAGGCATTTTGCCTTCGAACGCGTGCGTGGTGAGTCGCCGACTCTGGCCGATCTGAATGGCGACGGCGTTCCCCAGCTGATCTGTCACTGGGACGGACGGTGGGGTTACATCCAGCCGGATCCGGAAACACCCGCCGAGCCGTGGGCGTTTACGCCGATTGGTGAGGATGAAGACTGGCCGCAGTTTTATCATGGTGAAGGCGTCGGTGATGTGAACAGTGATGGTAGACTCGACCTGATCATCAACGACGGCTGGTATGAGCATCCGCCCGCATCGATCACCGTGAACGACGGCGCGTCCTCTGAATCCTCGTCTGTGAATTCACTCTGGAAGTTTCATCGACTGAGATTCAGTCAGGAACGAGGCGGCGCACAGATGTTTGCGTATGACGTGGATGCGGACGGCGATCAGGACGTGATTTCTGCGGTTCACGCCCACGAATGGGGGCTGGCGTGGTACGAAAATGAAACGGGGGATGCCACTGGTCCGTTTCGTGAACGACTGATCATGGGGAACCGTGAGCAGCTGGCCACGTACAAAGTTGCGTTTACTCAGCCGCATGCACTGGCGCTGGCAGATATCAACGGCGATGGTCTGCAGGACATCATCACCGGCAAACGCCGCTGGGCGCACGGTCCGACAGGCGACATCGAACCGAATGCAGATCCCGTTGTGTATTGGTTCCAGTTGAAACGGAATGCTGACGGTTCAGTTCAATACGTCCCGCACCTGATCGACCACAATTCCGGTGTTGGCGTGCAGATTGCGGTTCAGGACGTCAATAGCGATAGTCGTATTGACGTCCTGACAAGTTCCAAGCTGGGTTCGTTTCTGTTCCTGAACACAGACGAATCGCAGATTGACTGAATCATTTACACCACCGGGCGTGGAACGGAAGTGCGTTACGCCAGTCAGCCTGCGGACACAATCCTTCGGACGTAGTCACAGGCTTCACCAATCGGTACTTTGGTTGCCTGAGAATCTGTTCGCAGCTTGATTTCGGCGTTACCTTCTTTAAGTCCCTTGCCGCCGATGATGACTCGCACGGGCAGGCCGATCAGGTCCGCGTCTTTGAATTTGAAGCCGGGACGCTGATCGCGGTCATCCATCAGAACGTCGATTCCTCCTGCTGACAATTCATCATAGATTTTGTTGGCCGTCGTCATCGTTTCTTCGTCTTTGATGTTCAGAGGAATCAGTTCCACTGTGTACGGAGCGACGGAATTCGGCCAGATGATGCCACCTCCGTCGTGGCAGGTTTCCACGATCGCGGCAACGACTCGACTGACGCCGATGCCGTAGCAGCCCATGATGATCGGGTGCTTCTTTTCTTCCCGGTCCAGGAAGACGGCGTCCAGTGATTCACTGTACTTGGTGCCCAGTTTGAACACGTGGCCGACTTCGATGCCGTGCACAATCTCCAGCATGCTGTCGCATCTTGGACAGGGATCATCGGCGATCGCTTTTCGCAGGTCGTGAGTTTCGGTCAGCTCAAAGTGTGTGCCGGGAATGACTCCAGTCAGGTGCGCATCCTTTTCGTTCGCTCCGGTAATGGCGGACTTGATTAATGCGACGTCGTGATCGGCCACGTAATCACATTGAATGCCGACCGGCCCGGCAAACCCGACGGGGGCTCCGGTAAGTTCTTCGATCGTTGCCTCGTCGGCCAGTTCCAGTCTCGATGCGCCCAGCGCTCGACGGACCTTGCCTTCGTTCACTTCGTGATCACCTCGAACCAGCACTGCAACCGCCTTCGGCGGAATATTTTCGTCGCTGCTTTCATCCGGGTCACCATTGGAAACCGAGTAGATCAATGTCTTGACGAATGTCGCTGGATCGGCGCTCAACATTTTGCTGACGTCTTCGATCGTGCCGGCATTTGGCGTATCGACTTTCTGCGGACTGGGCGCATCTGCCACCGGCGGCGGAATGCTGGCGGAACGCCCCGTGTCTGCTCGTTCCTGGTTTGCGGCGTAGTCGCATCCCGAACATCTGACCACAAAGTCTTCACCGTTGTCGGCGGGAGCCATGAATTCGTGAGATGCATCGCCTCCGATCGGCCCGCTTTCTGCTTCGACTGGAATGTACTCCAGACCACAGCGTTCAAAGATGCGGCAGTACGCGTTGTACATCGCATCATATGCTTCGTTCAGTTGTTGCATGGACGCGCCAAAACTGTAGGCGTCTTTCATCAGGAACTCACTGGTCCGCAGGACACCGAAACGAGGACGTTCTTCGTTACGGAACTTAGTCTGAATCTGATACAGCGTGATCGGCAGTTGCTTGTAAGACTTGATTTCGCGCGAAACCAGGTCCGTGATGACTTCTTCATGAGTCGGCCCCAAAGCAAACTGCAGATTTCGATCACCACGTTTGGCTTCCAAATTGAACAGCACGTTGCCGAAGGCTTCTTTGCGTCCCGTGCGCTCAAACAGCTCGATCGGCTGAATGGCCGGCATGAACAGCTCGACACCGCCGGCCCGGTCCATTTCTTCGCGGACGATCTGTGAAACCTTGCGGACAACTCGGTAGCCCAGTGGCATGAAGGTATAGGCTCCGGCCATTAACTGACGGATCAACCCGGCTCGAAGCATCAGCTGGTGGCTGGGAACTTCGGCGTCGGAAGGAACTTCCTTCATCGTAGGGATAAATGTCTGAGACCAGCGCATGTCGGAGTGATTCTATGGGGTTAGGACGGGTGTGTGTCTGGTGTTGTCAGCCTTTGATCTGCCGCTCCGGGCAATCGAGGCGGGAATTCTAGCAGAGCTTCGGTTGCCGCAAACGTGAGAAAGCGCGGGGGATTCGGAAAGACTGTCAGATGCAGTGGCAAAGTGGTTGTTGGAAGCCATTGGCACTTCTAAGATCCTCCGTTCGGCAACCTGTTGTCGTGAGTATTACTGATCAACGACAACAATTTGTCGGCCCTGGTTTTGAGTGAAAGTCGCTAAATGCCACGTACATTTGTGAAAGATCTGTCCGACGGAGATGCCGTGGACGATGTCTACCTGCTCGCTGACAAGCAGTTGAGGGCCAATCGCAACGCCGATATGTATTTGCTGGCAACGCTCCGTGACAAATCCGGTGTTGTCAGCGGACTGATGTGGAATGTCTCGGAAGAACGTATGCAGCACATCAACGCCGGTGATCTTGTGCACGTCAGGGGCAAGGTGCAGTTGTATCAGGGCGGACTGCAGATGATTGTCACACGTATCGACACAGCTCCCGATGCGAATTACGACATGGACGACTATCACGCGCAACCGCAGGCAAATGTGGGGCCCCTGCTGGACCGGCTCAAAGAACTGCTGGGATCGCTGAAGTGCCCCAAATTACTGGCACTGGCCGAGTGCTTTATGACGGACAAAGAACTTGTCGATGCCCTATGTGCCGCGCCGGCCGGCGTAAAGGCCCATCACGCCTATCAGGGCGGACTCATCGAACACGTGGTCAGCATGTCCGAAGTGGCGGACCGTATCTGTGATCATTATCCGCACCTGAATCGCGACCTGCTGCTGCTGGGAGTGCTGATGCATGATCTGGGAAAGGTCCGCGAGTTGTCGTGGGACCCCACGCTGGCTTACACGGACGAGGGCCAACTGCTCGGACACATGAATATCGCGATCGAAATTCTGAATGAGAAACTGCAGCTGGTTCGTGCGGACCTGGGCGGCGGTGAGGTTGATGGTGAAGACGTGCTGCGACTGAAGCACATGATTCTCAGTCATCATGGCACGTTGGAGTTCGGCAGTCCGCGACTGCCCATGACTCCGGAAGCCATCGTGCTGCATCACATCGACAATCTCGACGCCAAACTGCACGAATTCACTCGCAGCATCGAAGACGATATGAACAAGGACTCGGCGTGGACCCCATATAGTCCTCGCATCGAACGCAAGCTGTTCAAGGGGCACGACCGCACGAAGTCGTGACGCGGCCGGGGCACTGCGGTCGCGTCAGATACGAGTTCGATCGAGCTTTTCGGCAAGTCGCCGGATGACGCTCACCAGGAATCGGTTCATGTTAATGGCGGCTTCGTTCGCACGAGATTCCCAGGGAACGAGTTCGGGGTCTCGTTGGAACCACTTTTTCAGCTTTCCGATGACTGTTGCCTGCTGATGAATTGACGGTTCGAACAGCATTTTCGCGGCATTGCCCGGTACTGTTTCATGGGCAGCGTCGATAACCACACGCATGGACAGGAACCTTGTTCGTGGTGCATCCTCAGGGACGTCCGCGCACACCTGAGCCACGGCCAGACTGGTGGTGTCGACAACAGCGGCTCCGGTCGATTCGGCCAGCGCAAGCTTGTCGGCCGTTGAATTTGGATGGGAGTCCGCCACGGCGTGCTTTCTGACCAGGACTCGCTTCGTCTCCGGGATGGGACATTTCACGGACAGACTGTTGCCGTGTGTGTCGCAGCATTCGTTGGCCAAAGAAACATCGCCGAAGTTGAGTTCATCAATCAATGCCGACCCGAATCCGACGGATAGTATCCATGCCGGATGGTGTTCGTCGATCAACGTCTGAGTGACCGCGCGATGTTGCGCAAATCCGCCTCCGGCCTCGGCAACAGCAACCCGAATCGTTTCGTCCAGGAATCCTCCGCGAAACGTCGCTCCCTGATCAACGTATCTGCGTTGACGGTCGAGCACCTTCAACAGTGGCGCGATCTCGTCGCCGTGTGTACAAATGATGCCGATATCCGCCGAACGACGGTCGATGGAGGGTTCGTCGTCGTGTTCCTGCTGGGATGTGTCGGTCATGGGGGAGTGGACGTTCGTTTGGCAGGGGCGTGGCTTCTGGCGAAGGACGCTGCTGCTGATCAGTGCCCCGGCTCTCATACACCGACCTGGGTCAGGAATCGAAGAGTTCGGAAAACGATGTTATCGGGAACTAGTGCCTTGTCAGAACTAAGTTTTAGGGTTGGCCAGGAAAACGGGGTCAGGTACCAAAAACCGGAACGGCCCGAAGGGTGCTTTGTATTTTTGCTGTCTGGCCCCGTTTTCCTGCGAATGGTTCAACCCCACTTCCTGGCTTTGACAAAGCACTAGGCAGACGCCTCGAATTCCTTCATGAACTCGATCAGAGCATCAACGCCTTCGGTTGGGAATGCATTATAAATGCTGGCTCGCATGCCGCCAACACTGCGATGGCCTTTCAATGCACTGAAGCCTTTGGCTTCTGCCTGGCTGAGGAACGCAGCATCCTTGTCGGCATCGCCGGTGACGAACGTGACATTCATCAACGAACGGCTGTCCTTTTCTGCTGTGGCCTGAAACAGACTGCTTTTGTCGAGGTATTCGTACAATCGGCCGGCTTTGTCTTCGTTGCGAGTCTGCATTCCTGTCAGTCCGCCATTTTTCTTGATCCAGCGGAAGACCAGCATCATCAGATAGATTCCGGATGTCGGTGGAGTGTTGAACATCGAATCGGCGCCGGCATGAGTCCGGTATTGCAGCATTGACGTCAGCTCATGGCTTCCGGCTTCCACAAGATCGTCGCGGATGATCACCAGTGTTACTCCGCTGGGGCCGAGATTCTTCTGAGCTCCGGCGTAAATGATGCCGTGTTTTGCCACGTCAATCGGACGGCTGAAGATTTCGCTGCTGGCATCGCGGACCAGAAAAGCGTCATTACTGAAGCCAGCGGGCTCGGCTTTAAACTGAGTGCCGTAGATCGTGTTGTTGGACACATAGTGAACGTAGCGTGGCGCATCGCTGTAGTTCATCCCGGACGGGATATAGTTGAAGTTCGCATCTTCACTGCTGCAGGCCACGTGTGTATTGCCGAACAGTTTTGCTTCCTTGAGCGCTTTCTTTGCCCATGCTCCGGTGACCAGATAGTCGGCCGTTTGATCCTTTGCCAGGAAGTTCATCGGCACCATGCCGAACTGCAGTGACGCCCCGCCCTGCAGAAACAGCACTCGATATTTGTCCGGGATGCCTGCGATTTCACGGCACAGAGATTCTGCTTCTTCAGCAACGGCGACGAATGGTTTGCCGCGATGCGAATGTTCGCAGATCCCGACGCCCGTATCGCCCAGCGACAGCAGGTTTTGGCCAGCTTCTTCCAATACGCTTTCCGGCAGCACAGCTGGCCCGGCAGAAAAATTCCAAATGCGATTGCTCATCACGATACTTCCATATCTTTGTGGTGAAAAAGCAGGAGCCGAGCATTGTGTGCTACTGCCAAACCCAGTGACACACATCAGGCTGCGGCACCGCCGATTGAGGTTTCTCCGCGGTCGCGATTCTAAGCCCCAGCGCCCGGATTCCAAACTTCTGTCTGTCGTCAATCGCAATTCTCAGAGACACGAACGGCTGCCTTGAGTTCATTCCTGCCAGCGATAAGATGCCAGACATCGTTTTTGGCGTTGTTTAGCGCTTTCACACGTGTATTTCAGGGTCTGTCGGAAACATAAGTCTCGATTTCGCGCACTTTGCAGCGACCAGCGGGAGCAGACCGGCAGTTTTTGAGCAGCAGCGCCCCAAGACCGTCGAAGACGGCCATGAAGGTCGATTGCATCGACCTTTCTTCAGCAGGTCATTTATGAACCAGGATTCAGGATCAGCGGACAGTCGTCAGGGTCCGCGGCTTCAGCATTTTCAGGCTCCGCAGGGCGACCTCGCGATATTGGCCGGATCGGGCAACCCCGTCTTTGCACAGAAAATCGCCAATGGCCTGGGAGTCCGCCTGACTCCATGCCAGGCACAGGTTTTCAGTGAAGGGAACGTTTTCGTCCGCATCCTGGAAAATGTTCGCGGGCGGGACACGTTTGTCATTCAGGGCGTTCATTATCCGGTCAACGACAATTTTGTCGAATTGCTGTTTTGGATTGACGCACTGAAACGAGCCAGTGCTCAGCACATCACGGCCGTGATTCCGTACTTCAGCTATGCCAAGGGAGACAAAAAGGACGAGCCGAGGGTGTCCATTCGTGCTCGAGTCTGCGCCGACGCCATTGAAGCCGCAGGTGCCGATCGAGTGCTGACCATGGATCTGCACAGCCCGCAGATTCAGGGTTTCTTTAGCGTACCCGTAGATCACCTGTATGCCCGCACGGTCATCTGCGAACACATCAAGTCCATGGATATCGATGATCTGGTGGTTTGCAGTCCCGATGCCGGCTTCGCAAAGTCCGCAGCCGCTTATGCCAATCTGCTGGGTGTGCCGGTTGTCATCGGCAACAAGACTCGTCCCGACCACAGCGAGCAGGCT
>JABABI010000044.1:0-11630 GCA_014238335.1 Fuerstiella sp. | reverse complement strand
CTGGGTGTGCCGGTTGTCATCGGCAACAAGACTCGTCCCGACCACAGCGAGCAGGCTGAAATTCTGGAAGTGATCGGACAGGTTGACGGCCGCAACGTATTGATGGTGGACGACTTCACCACGACCGGCGGATCGCTGTGCAGCATGGCCGACGTTCTCAGACAACGCGGTGCAAAAGATATTTACGCAGCCGTATCTCATGGAGTATTGGCGAAAGGGGCATCCGATCGAATGCAGAACAGTCTGATCAAGAAGCTGTTCATGACAGACACCATCGAATCTCCGGTGGAGCCACTGTGTGACAGGATTGAAGTCATTTCCGTCGCACCGCTGTTTGCTCAGGCAATTCGCAGCATTCACGATCGCACCAGCGTCAGCATGTTGTTCCCGGACGAAAAGCAGGTGTAATGACGGCCAAGCTTTCCCCCATGATGGAGCGGTACAGGGAGGTGAAGGCCGAGAATCCTGGCGCAATTCTGTTGTTCCGGATGGGTGACTTTTACGAACTGTTCCACGAAGACGCTCAGAACGCGGCCCGAGTACTGGGGCTGACGCTCACCAGTCGCGACAAGTCGTCCGAGAATCCGATCCCGATGGCCGGGTTCCCCTATCATCAACTGGACAATTATCTGCAGAAGCTGATCCAGTCGGGGTTTCGAGCAGCCATCTGTGATCAGGTGGAAGATCCCAAAAAAGCCAAGGGGCTGGTACGTCGTGAAGTGACGCGAGTGATTACGCCCGGCACGCTCACCGACGACGAGTTGCTGGATCCGCGAGTCAGCAACTTCATAGCGTGCATGGCCCCCGCGAAGTCCAGTATCGGTCTGGCATGGCTGGAACTTTCCACCGGACGTTTTCTGGTTTCTGAAATCGAACCCGCTTTGCTGCAGGATGAACTCGCCCGCATCAGTCCGGCGGAATGTCTGGTCCCTGAAGAATCCGTCAGCGACGGTGACCTGCCTGTCACCCGAGTTGATCTGGGCGGACCGGTGCTGACCGGTCGACCGGCATGGTGCTTTTCCAAAGACGAATCGCGCCGATTGCTGCACGAACACTTCGGCACAAAAACACTGGAAGGCTTCGACGTCGAGGACAACTCGCCAGCCGTCACAGCTGCCGGGGCCCTGCTGGAATATATTCGCGACACGCAGAAGTCGGCCCTGTTGCATATCACTCGGCTGGAAAGCTATCGACGCCAGCGACACATGGTCATCGATGAAGCGACACGCCGCAGCCTGGAATTGACTCAGACCATCCGCGACGGCCGGCGTGAGCAGACTCTGCTCGGTGTGATTGACGAAACCTGCACTCCCATGGGGGCTCGCCTGCTGGCAGACTGGCTATCCAGTCCTTTGACGGACATCGGGCAGATCAGTCAGCGACTGGATGCTGTCGAAGAGATGGTCAGCCATCTGACTTTGCGAGACGATTTGCGGAGTCTGTTGAAAGGGATGTACGATCTGCAGCGACTGACGGCTCGCGTTGCAACCGGGCGCTGCAGTCCGCGTGATCTCAGCTGCCTGGCTTTGACGCTGGGGCATCTGCCGAAGCTGCGGACCAAACTGGCGGAACGAAGTGCAAAGCGACTGCGGACTCTGGAAGAACGAATAGATCTGTGTTCGGAAGTACGGCAGGCGATCTGCGATGCCATTATCGATGAACCGCCGATTTCCGTAGCCGACGGTGGAGTCGTCCGACCCGGTTTTAATGCAAAACTCGACGAACTGCGCGATTTGTCCAGAGGCGGAAAACAGTGGATCGCTTCCTATCAGGCACAGGAAAGTGAACGCACGGGAATCCCGAATCTGAAGATTGGGTTTAACAAGGTCTTTGGATACTACCTTGAGGTCACTGGCGCGCATCTAAGCAAAGTGCCGGCTGATTACATTCGCAAACAGACGTTGAAAAACCAGGAACGCTACATCACGCCTGAACTGAAGGAGTACGAAGACAAGGTTCTGCGGGCCGAGGATCAGAGCAAAGCGCTGGAGCAGGAAATCTTCAGCAAGCTGAAAGAAGATGTTGCCGAACACGTTGCTCGACTGTTGTCGACGGCGGCAGCTCTGGCGGAGATCGACGTGCTGGTCGGTCTGGGAACGCTGGCCGCAGCGGCAGGCTATTGCCGACCGGAAATCACCGAAGAACCGGTGCTGGATATTCGCGAAGGTCGGCATCCCGTGCTGGACCGACTGATGTCAGCGGGCGAGTTCGTGCCGAATGACGTGCGGCTGGGCGTCGAATGTGATGCCGCAGAACAGGACTCCCGCTTGGCTGAACGATCAGAGCAGGATACGTTGCAGAGCTGTTCTGCGGGCAATCCCAACGGCCGTGTCCAGCTCATCACCGGTCCCAACATGGCTGGTAAAAGTACGTACATCCGTCAGGCAGCGCTGATCACCGTGATGGCTCAGATGGGGTCCTTCGTACCTGCCAGTGAAGCCAGAATCGGAATTGCCGACCGCGTGTTCGCGCGTGTTGGTGCAAGCGATGAGCTGGGTAAAGGGCAAAGTACGTTCATGGTCGAAATGACTGAGACGGCTCGTATCCTGAACAGCGCGTCAGAACGCAGCGTTGTCATTCTGGATGAGATCGGTCGCGGCACCAGTACCTACGACGGCATCTCGCTGGCATGGAGCATTACTGAACACCTGCACGACGAAACACAGTGCCGCACGATGTTCGCTACCCATTATCATGAACTAACGGATCTGAGTCAGACGCTGAAACATGCGTCTAACTGGCACGTGTCCGTTCAGGAAAACAATGACGATGTGATCTTTCTGCACCGAGTCATCGAAGGCGCCGCCGGCCGCAGCTATGGAATTCATGTGGCGAAGCTCGCCGGGGTTCCTCACAGTGTGACTCACCGAGCGGCTACGATTCTGGAAACTCTGGAATCCCAGCACGTCGATGACGACGGTCGCCCTGCCCTTCCGCAGCGCAAGACTGGTCGCCAGACGAAACAGCAACTCAGCCTGTTCGAACTGCCGGAAGATCCGCTGCTGGATGAGATCCGCAACATGCAGGTCGACGATATGACACCGCGAATGGCGATGGATGAGCTGTATCGCCTGCGGCAGGAGTTGTCGGCCAGAAAGACTTAGTCAGCGGCACGCGCTTGCTGTGAATGCGGGCCTTATCCGGATTAGTCGCCGACACGTAGTGGATATATACATCCAATTGTGCCGTGCTGGGTGATTTGGGCTATTCAGCATGCTCTGTTTGAGCCGGGATGCATACAAAGACAAGTTGCACGATCAGGAAACATACCGCGCCTATTCGGTCGTAGATATTCAGAGACAGTGATGGGAAGACCCACAGTTAAACTGACCGGGCGTGAGCGCACGTTCCGCGAGGATGAGGTCATTGTCAGCAAAACCGACCTCAAGATTCATCACCTATGCAAATCAGGTGTTTGTGCGAGTTGCCGGATACTCAGAGCAGGAACTGCCCGGGCAGGCACACAATCTGATCCGTCATTCGGACATGCCCAGGTGCGTCATCAAACTTCTGTGGGTTACGATTTCACAGGGAAACGAAATATTTGCTTACGTCATCAACCTCAGCAGAAATGGCGATCACTACTGGGTATTGGCCCACGTGACGCCAAGTTTTGACGCAGCCGGGAAGATAACCAATTATCACTCCAGTCGTCTCGTCGCGTGCCAGAACGCGCCGCAGTGGACAAAGCGGTCCCGATCTGCGACTTGCTGCTGCAGGAGGAGAATCCGCATCTGGATTGGCGCGCAGGAATGCAGGCAAGCAACGAATTGCTGCTGGCGCACCCTGGTGGGGCCGGCGTGCAGTACGACGAATTCGTATTCTCACTCTAGGCGAATAACGACCGTGAGCATTGCCTGCATTTCGACTCGAAAGCTGCACATGTAGCTACCGTCACTGCCACACCCCTCGAAATTATTGGAGAAGAAGGACCAGAAGTCACACATGTCCCCAGCAAAGCCTGAAACCCTCCTCCACCAAGCCAGACCGACACACCCGGGCAGGTTGATGGGGTGTAGTCTCAATGGATGACCAAAGAGCACCAGACCTGGGTCAAAAAGGCGGCCGACGTTTGTGAAATGGCCGTTCCTGGTGACTTGGAAGTGCGGCTTCTGAATGTCGATGCCGAGGGCGATCTGGCTCGTATGATTCACAGTATCAACTCACTGCTAGATTACACCGATGCATTCGTCCGTGAGGCCAGGGCGGTGCTTGAATGTTCCGCGCAGGGAAAACGCTTCCGACGTGTGCTGTTGCGCAGAATGAACGGGGCGTTTCATCAGGCGTCAACGGTCACCAATGACGCATCACACGCCATACCGCTGAAGTCGGAGGAAGTTGAGCAGCAGGACGCCATCCGATTGCGGATGGCCGGCCGACGACTTCGACACCACTGTCAAAGACGTTACGACGTCGGTGGCAACCACAGCATCTGCAGATGCAAACAACATCCACAGCATTACCGGACACCGCTCAGCAGACTTCAGACCAGTCGGCTGCGGCAATGGAGGCATCGACCCCGGCATTCGAAAATGTTCAGAATGTGGCTGACTCATCCGGGAAGCTGTGTCGCGAATCGACGAACAGGTTCCGGAATCGTCCCCAATTGTCCATCGCGCTGTTGCTGAAGCGAGCCCGGCCAGAGAAATTGTTGCGGGGCTGAAAAAATCATCCATTAATATCGATTCGGTCGTCGAGACGATTCAGGCCATCTCCAGGCAAACGGAGCTTCTTTCACTCAATGCGGCCATTGAAGCAGCGCGTGCAGGTGAAGCGGGACCTGGCTTTGCCGTCGTGGCCGCTGAAGTTCGCAAGCTCTCTGAAGAAACACGCAGCGCAACTCGAAATGCCAAGAAGGAAATCAGCAGTGTTCACGACGCTACGAATGAGGCCGTTGAAGCGATCAGTCAATTCAGCGACACCGTGACTCTTCTCAATGAAACCACCAGTTCCATTGCTGAATCAGTCAGTGATCAGCGGCATTCAACAGGCGACATCAACTCCAATGTAACGGAAGTCGCAAACCACATCGAAGGGGTTAGTGCGAACATTCGTCAGGCATCCTCAGCTGCTGACGAAACGTGTTGAACAGTTCCTGGCGAATATTCGTTCCGGGCATTGAATTGCAGGGATCGCCGGACATGCACCGACGTCGGGTGCGGTAGTGACGCCGCGGAAACCGTCGCTCGCAAAGAGCTGGTGGAGAGTCACGTATTTTGTCGCCTGCTCCAGCCCTAGTCGGATGTGACAAGTCATGTTGCATCGTGTATTATAAACGGCTTCGGAAGACTGGCTGATTCGCCAGTCCAGTGGCACCTGCAAGGTGCAGGTGCGAAGCACAGTCCAGAATTTTGCCCCTGCGTGAGTCGTGATGTGTCAGGCACAAAAACGCAGGGTCAACGGTGAAAGGGCATTATGAGTCGGTCCGAGAACCCAGACGCCGAAGAATACAATCCCTTTCAGGCGCCAGAGAATCCATTCGATGCCAGTGAACTTGCTGGTACGCAGGTCGAGGCCATTCGCAACGCACATTTGTCGCACGAAGCCTCCGTGAAGTCCGTGGGCACACTTTACATGATTGGCGGAGTGTTTTGCCTGGTTGCACCGGTTCTGTTTCTGCTTTCGCCCGGTGCCCGTACGGCCAATGCGATGTGGTTTCTGTTTCCAGTGATCGGCATCATTCAGTTTGCGACGGCCTTCGGCCTGTGGGGCCTGCGAGGCTGGGCTCGAATTCCGACGGGGTTCTTCTCGGCACTTGGCCTGCTCGGTTTTCCCTTAGGGACAATCATTAACGGCTACATCCTGTACCTCCTCTTCAGCGCAAAGGGGTCCATGGTCTTCTCGGACGAATACCACGAGATCATCGCGCAGACCCCGCACATTAAGTACAGGACATCTATCATCGTGAAGATTTTCCTGTTCCTTCTGCTGGCACTGATAGTATCCGGCGTCGTCGCCTTCCTGTTCACCCCGTAGCAGTGTTTGATCCGATACAGCTCACGGCCCCGTCAATTTCACTCTTGTATAGGGACTGGACAGATAGGTGGGGTACTCAACGGATTTGTAGGTAAACGTCTTTCGTTGATTGCTGAAGAAATCAATGAAAGAGGCACTCTTCTTCAGCTCGATTTCCGCTGTCCAGACTTTCTTCGCGTCGTCCCAGTTCATTTCGGACCATTGGTCATTGGGGAATTTATCTCTGAGGTACGCTGCACTACCGTCGATACCACGATCGTACATCCACCAGATGCGACCGCTTTCGGATCGTGTATTAGGCAAACAACGGACGGTGATTCTGAGTCTGTCGCCAGACCGCTGATGTGAAATCGCTGGCGTCTCCAGCATCTCGGGCGCGTCGTCAAAGAAGTGGCTGAGCAGAAAGGCAGACTTGTTGGCCTGGTGCTTCTCTGCTGCGGGATGCGGCTTCTGCCCGTGACCAGCATTGCATTGCAGGTAGAGCGGTATTCGCGGATGGTGTCTGCCTCCCCAGGCGAGATCGAAACAGACGAAATCATGCGTCCCGGGATGAAAGAACATGTCGACATCGCGCGTTTTGAGCGGCTTGAGATTTCGCGTCACAAAAACGTGGTCCGCCACTAACTCCGCAGTCCTCTGAAGGTCTGCCCAGCTATGGCCTGCTGCAAGGGCTCTACGGTTGTAGATCGGCCCGAATGTTCCGCCCAGAAATGGATGCCTGAGCAGCCGTTCCGGGCCTCCCTTTCCCGTGTCGTCGGTGATGCCTTCCACATAACGTTGATTGAATGTCCGAAGTTCTTCCCACGCCGCTTTATCGCACATCCGCAGCGGTGAATCCCAGATCGGCGAGACCGTGGCGTGAACGGCTGTGGTCCTTGGATCCAGGATGAGTACGGAACTCGGAGTGGCTCCGTTCTTTGACCCACCTGACATCGCAATCTTCCCCTTTGCGAAGTGCTCGGTCTCCGCATATGCCGCGGTGATCGTTCTCATCAAAGTGGCGGGCCACCCCCAATACTGAATGGAATAGCGGGGGTTTAGTGTTTCGATGAACCTGTCGTCCATCTGTTTTCCCAGTTTTGCCTGGTCCGACTGGTTGAGCGTCTGAACCATAGTATGCACGAGCCCTACGCCGCCTTCGATCAGAACCTGATCCACACCATTGACGCGTATGTCCCTCTGGAAATCACGCAGCCCATGGCCGCCAGTCAGGTGAAAGCCCTGCGCCTTTCTGTCGGCCGGAACCACTAATCGAACGGGAATTCGGTAGTCCTGACCTGCCCATACATGGCCGACACTGATGTTGATGATCTTCTGTTTTGTGGCCACCGGACCATCGACTGCGTGCCAGTCTTTGATCACTCGAACATCCAGCGTGCTGGTATCGAGCATTTCCTGCATGTCAATGACTGGTATTTGACGTTTGTCAGCGGCGAGGGCAGGGGCCGCAACGCAGGCCAGAAGTGCAAGGCTTGACACAGCATTCACGACTACGCTCATCTTATGTTCTCCTATAAAACTGACGCACACTGCATGAAAAACCGCATTCCCCTGCGGTCTCAGTCCGCGGCGGCCAGAGAATAGCAGCGAATCTCTTTGTCATTGCGAAGATAGACGCTGCGGTTCGCGAAGGCGGGATGCGACCAGACCAATTTTCGACCACCAACCACCCGGTGCGTCGGCTCGATCAGATTGGCTCGACTGATTTCCTCGTAACCTCTCGGGCTCATTCTCGCAATGATCAGGTCGCCAATATCGTTTGCCAGAAAGAAACGGTCGGCATGCCTGACGGTAAACACGTTCCCCCACGAAACAGGTCGATGCTTTTTCTGTGAATCCTGCTGAATGCTCGACGATGGTTGATAGGTCGACCAGATACGTTCGCCCGAATCAAGCCGGGCGCAGATGTATTGACCGCCGTTACCGCAGCCGTAAATGTGCCCTTCATGCAGAAAGGCCGTGTTGTGCACACCGCCGACACCGGTCCTTGGCCCACCATTCCAACGCAGCGCTGCGGACCGTCCGTCCGGTGCGACTTCGATCATCCCGCTTTTGCGGTTGTAGCTCATTACGAATAACGACCGGTTCTCGATGCGTGGTGTTGCGACCGACATCGCGAATGTCGATTCAAAGGGAACGGTCCATAACAACTCCCCCGATGCGGGATCAATTGAATTCACGGAGTGGCTGTCCCAGACGATCAAGTGGCGTTGACCGGAAATGGTGTAGATTATCGGCGAAGAGTATCCCGGCTCTGGCGCCGTGATGGCACGCCATAGCTCCTTGCCCGTTCGTTTGTTCAGAGCCACGCAGGTGGATCCGTCGCCGCCCGCGATGCAGATCAATCGGTCACCATCGACCAACGGCGAAGACGCCGTTCCCCAGTTCGGAACTTCCAAACCGTACCGGTCCTTGAAGTCGACCGACCAGACAACGCATCCGTCGCTGACCCGCAGGCACAGCAGGTTACCTTCAGCCCCAACGGTATAAACCAGATCATGATCGACTGTGGGTGTCGCTCGAGGTCCGATCGCATAGGTCGTCACACTGCTGTAGGGACACTCGTACTGATAAGACCACAGAACTTTGCCATCGGATTCACTTAGGCAGAGTACGCGTTCTTTTCCCGGCAGTCGCTTGCGCACAAAATTCTGGTTGCTGGGTGGCGCACCTTCGTGCAGAAACTCCGCTAACTCCCCGGTACCGGGAACCCAGTCCATGACGAAGACACGTTCATCTGCAACACTCGGCCCGCTGTAGCCACCTGCGATCTTCGTCTTCCAACGCAGCTGCGGCCCTGCCTCTGTGAAGTTCTCAACGATGCCCGATTCACGCCACTGGGAATCTCGCTCCGGGCCCAGCCACTGCGGCCAGTCATCCGCCACCGCTGCACCGCAGACGCTACAGCACATCACAACGAACAACAGTCGGCGTAAGTAAGTCATGGGATCAGTATGCGGCATTGGAGTTCTGTGATTCTCGGTCCAAAACTCCAGTTTGAGACCACATGTTTTCGAGGCTCTGCGTGGCGTTATGTGTTTGACAATCCAATGTGCTTCGACGAAGCAGCGGCTGTGATCAACGAAGCCAGAATTGTTGCCGCGGAGACTGCTCAGTGTCGCTGACAAACTACTTCTCTTCCCAGTGAAAGGTCTCGCCTTCGATGACCAGATTCCTGCGCAGATTCAACTTTGTGCCAGGCTCGGCAAACGTCTTGGGCGCAAGGGCACGCATCTGTGCCTTCAAGCTGTCGTGTTCCGGACGCCCCGCCAAATTCGTCCATTCGTGCGGGTCGGCCTGCACGTCGTAGAGTTCTTCACCGTCCTCGCCATAGCGGATATAGCGCCAATTTCGATTGATGATGGCGTATTCACCAGGATTCATGTGGGGAAGATACACGCTGCGATCCTGGGCGGTCGCAGGGTCAGCGAGTGTGGCGGCGATTGATTCCCCTTCCAGCTTCTGATGTGGCTGAGGCAGTCCGCACATGTCCACGAACGTCGGGTACATGTCGATCAGGCTGGTCGTGACATCCGTTTCGGCGCCCCTGGCCACTCCCGGACCAGCCCAGATGAACGGTACATTGGAAGTCCGTTCCCACAACGTGTGTTTTCCCCAGTCGCCTTTTTCGCCATGGTGATAACCGTGATCGCTCCAGAGAACGACGATTGTGTTGTCTGCGTGCGTGCTGGCTGCGAGCGCATCCAGCACGCGTCCCATCATGGCATCGGCGTAGCTCATGCAGGCAAGGTAGCCGTGAATAGCGTCCTCAATGGCATCCAGTCCTTCGAGTTTCTGATGAATTCGCGAGCGTGCCGTTTTGATCTTCTTGATCTTTGGCGGCAGGTCATCAAGGTCATTCGGCTTGTAAGGAGGATGCTGGATGTCATCGATATCGTACATGTCGAAGTATTTCTGCGGGCAGTAATTGGGGAAATGCGGCGCGTAGATTCCCACGGCAAGGAAGAAGGGTTGCTCTCGCTTCTGCTTCAATTTCTCGACGGCCCAGTTGATACGCTGTGTATCGGCCATCTTTTCTTCCCGAGCGTTTGGAATACCGCCCCACTCCAGAAACAAGCCACCTGTAATCTCCTGCCCGCGGTTGTAGATGCTGTTGGGAAATGGATCGGGAAACGGAGTTTCTTCACTCCACGAATCAAGCGGCCAGCCGCTTTCACGCTGGCTTTGGTTGCGCAGAAAGAATTCGGTCCATCCTCGCTGATCAATCGCTCCGGCAGGATGATGAAATAGCTTGCCAGCCCCAAACGTTTCATAGCCGCTTTTGGCAAAGCTCAGCTGGAGTGGCTCAATCTGCGGATGATCATAGAAATACGTGGCTGTTCTGTAGCATCCCGTCGTGGACGCAAACTGCCCGGAGAAGATGGCGGCACGAGAAGGCGCACAGAAGACGCCGGCCGTATGAGCATTGGTGAAGTTGACTCCCCAATCTGCCAGCCGATCAATATTCGGCGTGATGGCACATGGTGTCGTTTCCAGACAACCAAGCCAGTCGTTCATGTCGTCGACCGCCAGGAACAACACATTCGGAGTCTTCGCCAGACTCACGTGCGCCAGGCTGGACACCACCAACACAAACAGCAAAGGCTTCACCAAATTCATCATTTTCCTTCACGAAGGATACCGCCCAGGCGGAAATCAAACAAAATCAACCGCCGTTCTTCTCGCTTTACATATACTCCCACGACATTCAAATTACCAACATGCGGCATATGCTTTCGCGATGATCGCGACATGGAGTTTGATACGCTGCTCGGTTGAGGGATGATTCTTACCGCGCCCAGTTGACAGATCACGACTTCAGCAGAAAGACAGTGCGTTCTATGTCACGAAAGATCATGACTTGTTTCATTGTGTGCGCAGGCTTCATCTCATCGCCGTGTGTCGTGGCTCAGCGCCCTACGGTTATTCTGACCTTGTCCAGCAGCGATGAAGACGGATTTGTGGGACTCAACGACACGGTCACCTTTACGGCTACGGTGAGGAACTCCTCTGAACAGCCACTTTCAGCAACACTGAAGTGGTCAGTGAAAACCGTTGCTTTTGATGCGCCCCCAGCCCGCAGCGTGAAGCTGGAAATCGACGGTGCAGCAGCGGAAACGCTGACGTACGTATTGCCGATGACTGCTGTTGGGTTTGCCGAAGTTGAGTGCAGTATGGCCCTTGCCGGCGGTGAGATGGTTTCCCAAAGGCACCGCGTTGGCACGGGCTCCGAGAACGTACTCAGTGAACTTACGAAAGAAAATGATTTCGACAGCTTCTGGAAGACCTCACTGGTTGAGCTGAAAGCGATTGATCCGGATTTCGAAGTCGTCCCGCAACCGGACAAGAGCAGCGAAGAGACCGAAGTGTTTGAAGTCACCATGCGAAGTCATGGAAACATTCACGTCCGCGGTTGGCTGGAAATACCAAAGCCAGAAGGTCCTCACCCCGCGGTGATCCGTGTGCCGGGTTATGGCGCGAATATGAAGCCTCTTGGTGAAGGAAGTAAATGGGCTGACATGATTGTTTTTTCATTCAATCCACGAGGCCACGGCAACAGCGTCGATGAAGTGCCGGGAACGCCCGAGGACTACTGGATTCGAGCCCTCGACGACAAATCGACCTACTATTACCGCGGCGCGTATCTGGACTGC